>CAJTXU010000001.1:0-47059 GCA_910584125.1 uncultured Muribaculaceae bacterium
CCACCGTCAGCGACGGAACCGTCTACACCATCTCCTGCATCACCGACGCGGGCATAGAGTTTGAAACGACAATCGAACCGTGACAACCAGAAACAACAGTATCAACAACTAAAATCCTACCACCATGAAAACCTGACATCACGCCGGTGTCGCCGCAGAATCGGAATATTCGGCGACTTAACAGCCGGCACAACATCAATGCTCGACGAAACCTTTCCGAGAAATCAAACCAATGTAAACCGACATAAGGCACAATTTGTTATATGTCATAATATACTACAACAATGTACAAAACAATAGCGACTATGACGCTCTGTCTGATCGGCATGCTACTCAGCGCTACCTCGTCCTTCGCATACAAAGTATTCGATGTGAAGACAGGTAACATCACGGAATCAAACAAGATTCCGTCACCGACCAGAGAAATCGAACAGATCGAAAGCATGTACAAGGTGACGTACAGTTTCGACTCACTCCTCGTCTATGAAGACCCGGAAGTGACGGGAACCTCGTTCTTCCGGATTCCAGGATTCTCTCTGTCGGAAAGGGCTGGATATGCCTCAACACCGCTTAAGTTCGAACAGTTCACGCTCGACTCCCAGACTGAATATGAGGTAACAGTCAGCAAAACGCAATATAAAGACTACAGCTTCGTTTATACTCCAGGACGGACTCCCGTGGCCAACAACTCAAATTCAACTCCTATTCCTGATGCCATTGTCGAAAAAGACAGTTTTTCTCCTGAAAACCCTGTGGTCAAGGAGAGCACAAGTTTCTACAGAGGCCACTCTATTCTGAATATGCGCCTAAATCCAATCATGTACAATTCCGCACAGAAAAAAGTCCGCATCTACAACAAAATAGTTCTGTACATATCTCCGGTAGAAATTGACGCGACCTCTCTTCCTCTCAGTCCGTGCAACATAACAGGAGATGACTATTTCTGGAGCAATTCAATCACCCATCTTTCGGAAAGCGCGAAGATTGTCAAGCCACTTAAGGAACTCTATGTGGCCGCCAATAGACATTACCTGATATTGACCTCACCGGCATTTATCAAACCGGTAAACTCATTTGCTGGAGCCAAGAGGAAGGACGGTTATTCCGTGGAAATCATTTCTCATGACAATTGGACTTCCGATATGATCCATCAGGAAATCTCGAATTCAATAGTAAGAAACAAAAATCTATATTACGTACTGCTCGTAGGCGATACCACAATAATGCCTTCCAATACAAGTCGGTTCGCACATAAGTATGACAACAGGCATTTTGTGTCGGATTTCGCGTATTCCTGCCTTGACGGAGAAAATGATTTTGTCCCGGACGTGTGTCTTGGTAGAATTCCAGTAAGTTCCACTGCCGAAGCCACGAACATATTGAACAAAATAATCAGATACAGCAAGTATTCTTTCTCAGACAACTCATCCAAAGCCATGTTTGCCAGCTATTTCCAGGATGACAATCGGGATGGCATCGAAGACAGGGGATTTGTTTGCAATACAGAGAAAGTGGCAGATTATCTTTCTTCACAATTCTCAGACGTTTCACGGATATACTACGCGTCCGGTTATGTGAATCCGTCGAAATGGTCTTATGTTTATGGAACAGGAGAAATGATTCCTGACTTCCTGCGTAGACCCGGCTTTGCTTGGAATGGCAATAAAAGCGACATCATTTCTGCTTTTAACAGCGGCTGCAATTTCATTGTCCACCGCGATCACGGAGCAATATCGGGATGGAGCAGTCCGAGCTTCACTATAAACGACATGTCGCAACTTGACAACAAAACCTATCCCATTGTGTTCAGCGTAAACTGCCTGACAGGCAAATTTACCGAATCCAACAACTTCGCACGAAAACTACTCAGTCTCAAGAACGCCGGATGCGCTTCAATCCTCGCGTCACAGGAAGTGTCCTGGACAAACCGGAATGACGCTTATCTAATTGGAATGATTGACGCTGCGTGGCCGAATCCTGGATTAGAGTACACTACGGCCTTACACAGCAATTGGAATGAAAATACGAACGAACCTGTCGAGTGTATCGGTGACATGGCGAGGGCAGGGCTTGCCAGGGTGTCCGAAGTCTTCGGGAATCCTATGAACGATATATATACTGCAAACCACTTCGAAGAATACCAAATTCTCGGAGATCCGAGTCTTGACATATACTTCGATTCCAGCGTAAACCTGTCTGACATAGCCGATATAACAAAAGATAGCGACGGTTATTCCGTAACCTCGTCCAAAGAGGTCAATATATCATTTTTTAACTCAACGACAGGTGAAACAAGGCGTTATCGGGGAATAGCCGCTAATTTCAACTGCAATGCCACGGACTCTGTTTATATCGCCGTATCAAGACATGGGTGTCAGACTTTCAGGCGCAGTAATTTAAATGCGGCCTCCAAGCCTGGTGGTGAAACGGACGACTCATATTTCTCATCCATTAAAGTAACCGGAAACACATTTACTATAAAACTCTCCAACAAGATTGATGACATCATAAAGAATAGTCTGAATGACGTTAAAATCGTGTTAAGCAACCCCTATTCCTCGTTCACTTTGGAAATCAACGTAGTCCCGGGCAACTACATCTATACGACAAATGGGCCACACTACTCCAGCAACAAAAAGGGTAATGTAGAGATAATAAGCCTTTTGTGTAATACCAAACTATTGGAATCGAAAAAAATAACCTATTAAACCAATTATTATGAGCAAATTTATCAGAGCGTATGCGGTTTTCGCTGCCATGACTATGGCCGCTGTCTTGACGCAGTCTAAGGCCGCGACAGACGACATCGTGTTCACCAGCGACATCCCTTCAAGGGCTGTCGTGTCAGAGATCAATGACATAGGTTACCGCTTCCCCGGATTCTGTTCCGTCTCCGTCAATCACGAGTCGTGCGACGTGTCGTTCGGCGACAGAAAACTCACACTCGGCGAATACGAACTGTTGTTGACCGACGGTCGCGACGCTTACTTCGGCGTGAGTTTCTCCTCTCCTCTCAAGGCCGACGTCCCCACCGAACTCACCATTCTTCTCAATCCCGGATGCGTATGGCTTACGGAGAACTGGGAATCGGAAGCCGTATCCAACGACACTCCCATCAGACTGACGTATACCGTGGCACCCGAAGCCAAGGACGATGTGACACTGTCACTCGCATCCGTCACGGAACCGAACGCACAAGGAGAACTCGGCTTTGTCGTTGACGGCGTCGAGCGCACCTACAATCGTTTCTATCTCAAGACGGAAGCTCCGGATATTCTGACAATCGAGACGGAAGTTCCGAATGTGACCGTCTCCGGACCGGAAGGCTACCATGCCGAGGCTAAACTGAATCAGGCATACGGGACGGCCGAGAACGTGAGCTACTTCTATTTCGAAGTGGAGCAGGCGCCGACTGCAATCGGCGACTACTGCATTGTGGTGTCCGCCAATGCCGTTAAGGACGCGCTGCGTCTCCAAAACCCGGAGTTCGGACGCGCCAATCCCGAAGCTGTGATAAACTTCAAGATGGTCGAGAACACCGTCGGAGTCGAACAGGTGACTGTAGGCGACAGCGAGACTCCCCGAGCGGCCTATACCCTGAACGGCATAAGAGTAGCTCCCGGTGACAACCACGCCGGAGTCGTTGTCTTCGATGACGGAACCAAAATCATTCGGTGACCGACATAAAAAACTTGAAATAATGATCGGGCTGACGTCTGCATTTCCCGAGTATCGCTCGCGTCAGCCTGATCATTGATTTTCTCCGCACCCGCAATAATCGGCGATATGTTTAAGTAGGTGGTCAGATTAAACCGATAGAATAATAATTGTTGATATCTCGCATACCATCTGCTTGCTGTTTTGGGCCGCTTCGGCTCCAAAACAGCAAGCAGATGGTATGCGTTTAATCTGACCACCTACTTAACAAAATCCGACCCAAATCATTCTATTGTCAGGTTTGGGCGGGAAACTCGACGCGGAAGGTGGTGCCGACGCCCGGCTCCGACTCCTTGACGTAGATGCGGCCGCCGTGGTATTCCTCGACGATGCGCTTCACGAGCGTCAGCCCCAGTCCCCAGCCTCGCTTCTTGGTGGTGTAGCCGGGCTTGAAGACGTTCTTGAAGTTCTTGCGCGCTATGCCCTTGCCGGTGTCGCTGACCTCGATCCAGACGACGTTCTTCTCCGCGCCGGTCGATATGTCGATGCGGCCTTCGCCCTGCATGGCGTCCACGGCGTTCTTGGTGAGGTTCTCCATCACCCACTCGAAGAGCGAGCGCGACAGCCGCACTCCGTGGTCGTCGTCGGAGAGGTGCATCGTGATAGTGACACGCTCGGAGACGCGGCTCTTCATGTATTCGAGCGAAGTGCTGATGGTCTCGTTGAGGTATTCCAGCTCCATGTCGGGGCGCGAACCGATCTTTGAGAAGCGGTCGGCGATGGTCGAGAGGCGCTTGACGTCCTTGTCGAGCTCGCCGGTCACCTCGGGTTCAACGCCGGTGGCCTGCAGGTATTCGACCCATGCCATCAACGAAGATATGGGCGTGCCGAGCTGGTGGGCCGTCTCCTTTGACAGGCCGACCCAGACGCGGTTCTGCTCGGCGCGTTTGGTGTTGACCACGGCCATGTAGAGTATGAGCACGAGTATGATCATCACGCCGAGCTGGATATAGGGGTATAGGCTGAGGCGGCGCAGCAGCGTCGAGTCCTCGTAGTAGATATACTGGCGTTCGCCGTCGAAGAGGTCGACCTCGATGAAATGGTCGTTGCGGCGGGCCATCTCCGAGAGCGGAGTGTCGCCGCCGGGGCGGCGCAGCCGCTTGAGCAGGTATTCCTGGTTGCGCGGCGACAGTTCGGAATAGAGCGACTTGTCGGCGTCCTGCTTGTCGGGGAGCGAGAAATTGCGGAACTCCGAGATATTGAAATTGGAGTCGCTGATCAGCACGGGGATGGTGTTGTTCTGCGAGATGATGGCGAGCAGGAACTCGAAGTCGGAGTCGACTCCGGCCTTGGCGAGGCGGGCGGTGGCGTTGGCCCATATGTCCATGCGCTCGCGTTCCTGACGTGCGAGCTCCTTGACGAGGTTGTTGGAGACGAGCAGGAAAGCTATGATCGCCACGGCGGCGGCGAGAATCACGAGCAGGCGTCCGGTGCGAAGGCGGTCGAGTATCAACGACAATTATTAATTATTAATGATTAATGATTAGGGACTTACGCGCGTAGGTCCTTACTTCTCACTTCGTGTCTGGAATGTCGACCTTAATGACCTTACTCTCCACTGTCTGCGGCGATGAACTCGGCGACGGAGTCGGCGGTGTTGGGGCCGATTACTATGTCGGCGGCTTCCTTGACTTCGGGCAGGGCGTTCTCGACGGCCACGGCGAGGTCGGCCACGCCCATCATGGGCAGGTCGTTGATGTTGTCGCCGAAACAGACCACCCGGTCGGCGCCGACGCTGTCGGCGAGCGCCCGCACGGCCAGGGCCTTGGTGGCCCGGTCGGAGAATGCCTCGAGGATTCCGACCTCGGGCCCGTAGATGTCGTGGTAATATTGCGCGCGGATCCCCGGCACGTCGCGGGTCCGGCCATAGGTCGCGAACGCCTTGGCGTCGGGCAGCATCGTGTAGAGCAGTATGACGTGGCTCAGGTCGGCGGGCAGCGTGTCGGCGCCGTCGGCGGCGAGATGAAACCGCTTGTAGGGCGACTCCTCGCGTTCGGCCACGAACTGACGCTGGATCTCATTGAGCCGGCCTCCGATGTGGTATATGTCGATCATATCCCCGTCGAGCGTGAAGAGGAACGTCGGAGTCCCCGTCTCGCGGTAGATGTCGACAAGGCGTTCGGCCGCGCGGGGGTCGAAATGGCACTCGCGCGAATAGCGGCCGTCGCGCGGATTCCAGAGCGCGGCCCCGGTCATCACCACGGCGGGTAGACGCATGTCGACGTCGCGGAGTATCCCGGCCACTGTGGCCGGCGTGCGCGCGGTGGCAACGGTGAACAGCTTCCCGTCGGCCACGGCCCCGTTGAGCAGAGCGACCGTGCGCGGCGACAGCCGCGCGTCGGGCTGCATCAGCGTGCCGTCGAGATCGCTGACATACAGTGTCTTCATATCTTGAGTTCAGTGAATTTGACGTCGGTCACCTGTTCCTCGGTCTCGACGCGGACGCGCGCGCCGTCGGCGGCGATCGTTGCCGATGAGTATTCGCGGATCTCGGTGTACTCGACATCCACGGCCACGGCGCGCATCAGGTCGGCGGCGCGATAGCGCGCCGGGCGGTGACGCCGCCCACGACGTGAATATGACTGGTCGGCCCAGCCTGCCTTGTCCTTGCGCTCGGACGCGCGGCCCGTGTTGCGCGACTGGCGACGGGCGCGCTCCTCCTCCTTACGCGAGGGCATGCCCATCATGCGGCGCATGTAGTCCTCGGCGCGACGGGCGGCGAACTCAGCCGCGCGCTGGCGAATCCAGCGCGAGATCCAGGGCCAGCACACGCAGACCGCCACAAGCAGTATTATCCAGAATAATCCCACCCCTTCTACTTTTTAAGTAAGCGACAAGTATCAAGTAAAAAGTAATACGGGCAATGCGAAACCAATATAGAAAGCGCGTTGACCGATCTCCAAAATCCTCCCATATCACTTATCACTTATTACTTGTAACTTATTACTTATTACTTACAACTTATTACTTATTACTTACAACTTATTACTTATTTGGCGTTGTCGAAGACTCCGTAGAGCACATAGGCCACGATGAGCCACATCAGCCCCGGCACGCCCATGCAGAACACGAGCACGACCGCCGTGACCACGAGCATCCAGCGCCACATGTTGCCCTTCCAGCCCCACGTCTTGAACTTGAGCGAGAAGAGGCGCAGCGGCGAGACCATCAGCCAGCTCTCAAGCACAATGGCGAGAGCGGCCATCCACCACTGGGTCAGGAACTCCGCGCCGCCATAGCAGAGCGCCGAGTATCCGATCCAGAATATGGCGTTGGCCGGAATGGGCAGGCCGATGAACGAGGTGGTCTGGCGCGTGTCGATGTTGAACCGCGCCAGACGCAGCGCGCCGCAGACCGGGATGAGCAGCACGAGCCACTTCACCCACTCTGCCGTCGACATGGCGTCGAGGCAGTTATACATGATCATGGCCGGGGCGACGCCGAAGCTCACCAGGTCGCAGAGCGAGTCGAGCTCCTTGCCCAGGTCGGAATAGGCGTGCAGCAGCCGGGCGGCGAAGCCGTCGAGGAAGTCGGCCACGGCCGCTATGCCCACGAAGACGTAGGCCCAGTTGTAGGCCGCCATGCCCCAGAGGGTGGCGTCGCCGGCCGAGGCGCAGATTATGGCCATCACGCCGGCCGCCAGGTTGAGGCACGTGATGGTGTTGGGGATGTTCTTGACGATGACGTTCATTTCGGTTCGGTTTTGCCGACGCTCCTCACGATGGCGAGCGGAGTGACGCCGCCGCGGGTGATGTCGCCGATTTTCAGCAATATATGGGCGTCCACGGGGAGGTAGATGTCGACGCGCGACCCGAACTTGATGAATCCGAGATGGTCGTCGATGTCGGCTTTCTGCCCCGGGGAGGCGTATGTGACGATGCGCCGGGCCATGGCGCCCGCTATCTGTCTAACCACGATGCGGCGCCCATTGTTCATGACGATGCCTATCGTGCTGCGCTCGTTGTCGGTGCTGGCCTTGGGCAGGTAGGCCGACAGGAAACGGCCGCGGTGGTGGGCCACATAATCGACGCGTCCGTCGGCCGGAAACCAGTTGGCATGCACGTTGAGCGGCGACATGAACACCGAGACCATCACGGCCTCGTGGCCGAGCCACTCGCGCTCCATGACGCGCTCCACGGCCACGACGCGGCCGTCGACCGAGCTGACCACATGGTCGGGCCGCCGCCCCCGGTAATGCCGCTTGGGGCAGCGGAAGAAGTTGAATACGAACATGTAGACCACGAGCGACAACGCCGACAGGAAAGCCGGTATCACCACGGGCGGCATGAAGAGCCACACGGGCACGTTGAGCGCCACGAGCACTATGAAAAGCAGTATGAGTATGTTGGTTCCTTCGCGGTGTATCTTCACTTTTTCATGGCCTCCGGGAGGCGTTGATTGTTCCAATCGGCAAATATACACATTTTTGCCGAATTGTGCAAATCGCAGGTCATTTTATAAGTAGCTGCGGAAAATTAATGCACATATAAAACGCCGCTATTTTCGAGCCGATTTGGTTCTGGAGTGAGGGAGCATAGCGGGCTATGCGACTGAGCTCCGGGGCCAAAGCGGCCGAAAAGAGCAAGTTTTATTGTGCAAGATTTAAAAACAATATTCATCGTTTAATTTTTCGCAGCTACTTAAATCACGCCGTCAGCGCCTGCGCGCCTTGGGGGCGTCGTCGGGCGGCGCGGGCACGAACTGGTAGGCTCCGAGCGACGGGGCGCCGTCGCGCAGTCGGTCTACGCCGTCCATGTCGAGGCGCACGACGCCGGTCACCAGCGCCTTGTCGCCGGCGGCCTTGACGGGCGAGTCGTCCTTAAGGCGGTAGTTGAAATAATATATCGGCCTGTCGGTGTAGAACATCGGGTCGGTGTCCCACAGGCAGGAGACGAAATGCTCGTCGTCCTCGCCGGCGGCCTTGAACGAGGTGTAGCGGAACCAGACGCCGGTGTCAGCGAGGTCGCCGACATTGAGGTCGTCGCAGAGGCCGTAGAGGATTGAGTTGGCGAACGTGGCCTTCATCAGCGGCAGGGGCACGGCCTCGGCGTCTTCGGCCGTGAGGTGCGAGAGCTCCACCAGCGGGCCGCGTATGGCCGAGAAGAGATAGTTGTTGGCGAACGTGCACTGCAGGAACTCGTGCTCGCCGCCGCGCAGGCTCACCACGGCGTCGGCGGCCTCGGAGAAGCAGCAGCCGTAGGCGTCGACCCGGGCGTGGACCGAGCGCAGCACGTTGCCCTGCGAGTTGTGGAGCCAGGAGTTGACCAGGGTCAGCTTCTGACGCGACAGGTCGGAGCAGGAGTCGACGCGCAGTCCGGCGGTCGTGCTGCGCATGTCGACGTATTCGAGGCGGTTGTCGAACGACCCGGCGGCGATGCGTATGCCCTTCCACTGTCCGGCCATGATGTCGTATTCCACGTCGGGGAGCACGTTGTCGAGGCGGTCGCCGCGCATGTCGATCTTGCGGTCGGCTGTGCCGCGGGCGTCGAGACGCCCCTCCACGACGATGCCGGCACCGTCGTGGAAGAGCAGCTGGGCGCCGGGCTCGACGGTGAGCGTCGCCCCCTTGGTGACGACGAGCGAGTCGAATATCACGTATGGCCGCTCGGCCGTGAGCTTCATGTCGTTCATAATGAGCAGGTTACGCAGCCGGGTCACATTCTGGCCGTAGGCCTCGACGCGAACGTTCTGCGTCACGCCGTTGGTGATGAACTCAAGGTCGTCGGCCACGAGGCCGGGCGAGGCCCCCTGCGTCTCGGGGATGTAGCACTCGATGAACACGAATATCGAGTCGCGTCCGCGGATCTCGACGTCATGGAACTCGCTGCCGCTCACGCCGTCGACGTTGAGTGTGAAGCGCGTGTCGGGGTCCTTGAAGCGGATCGAGCTTATGTTGATGCCCTTTTTGGCCGGGTTCTTCACTATGAGCCGGGCCGTGGGCGTGCCGAGGTCAGTGAACACAGTGTCGAAGTTCACCGTGTCGCGCGAGAAGGCGAGCACGTCGGCCGACGAGGTCGTCATCCCGTCGTCGATACACGACACCGTGATTAAACCCATCAGCCCGATGAGTGTCATTATAAAAAAGCGCATTGTCTTCATATATGCTAAAAACGTTCGAGAGGCCGTTTTTATTTCAGACGAAGACATCAAGGCTCGCGCTGCCTGGAGCAGGCATCCTAACTAACACGGGTAGATAGAAATGAAATACATGCTAATAGCCGGCGAGGCGTCGGGCGACCTACACGCCTCGCATCTCATAAAGTGGATCAGGAACTTCGACAGCGAGGCGGAGTTCCGGTTTTTCGGCGGCGACCTCATGGCCGCCGAGGCGCGCCGCAGTCCCGACCTCCATTACGACAGGATGAACGTGATGGGCTTCAGCGAGGTGCTGCGACGGCTGCCGTCGCTGTGGCGCAACCTGCGCCAGGCGCGCCGACTTCTGCGCGAGTACCGTCCGGACGCGCTGATCCTCGTGGACTATCCGGGCTTCAACCTGCAGATGGCGAAGTATGCCCACCGCCTGGGTATCCGGACCCACTACTTCATCTCGCCCAAGGTGTGGGCGTGGAAGGAATACCGCGTCAAGCGCATCCGGCGCAACGTCGACCGGATGTATTCGATCCTGCCGTTCGAGGTGGGGTTCTACCGCAAGCACGGCTACGAGGTGACCTACGTGGGCAATCCGTCGGTGCAGGAGATTGCCCACCATATGGGCCACATCCCGCCCAAGAAGCATTTCATGGAGCGCCAGGGGCTCGACGACGCGCGCCCGATCATCGCGCTGCTGCCCGGCTCGCGCCGGGGCGAGATCCGCAACAACCTGCCGCTGATGCTCGAGGCCGTGAAGCGATTCCCGGAGTTCCAGTATGTCGTCGGCGCGGCGCCGTCGGTGAGCGAGAAGTTCTACCGCGAGGTGGCGCAGGACCCGGGGCTGAAGCTCGTGTTCGGCTGCACGCCGACGCTGCTCAAATATTCTCAGGCGGCCATAGTGACCTCGGGCACGGCCACGCTCGAGACGGCGCTCGTCGGCACGCCGCAGGTGGTGGTCTACCGCGCCAACGGCATGGCCATCTCATACAAGATCATGGAGCGCCTGCTGAAGGTGAAGTATGTCTCGCTGCCCAACCTGATCGTCGGCAACGAGATCGTGCCTGAGCTGCTGGTGCACAAGTGCACGGCCGACTCGATAGCCCGCGAGCTGTCGCCGCTGCTGCAGCCGTCGCCTCGCCGCGACTTCATGCTGCAGGGATACCGCAACATGCAGCGGCGCCTCGGCAACTCGGTGGCCGCCGAATATGCCGCCGAGCTTATTGTGGACTCGGCGGCGGGGGTAAGGTCTTAAGGTCTCTAAGGTCGTTAAGGTCGCAAGACGCGCTGGAAATTAACAATTTTCGGCGCGTTTTTTAACATTTTGACTCCAATATTCACATATCGGGACTCGTTTATCTATAAAATCAAAGAAAACCCATAATCCGAGTGTGCCGACTGGACACTGACCAGTGTGCAGACCGGGCATGATTACCTACGAGCGACAATAAAGGGAACGGCCACGCCCCGCGCGGGCACCGGCCGCGGCATCCCGGGACATCAATGAGACGATAACCCTCCCCCACCCTTTCAGACAGCTTGAACCATCCACGGACACGAAGCCCGCAAGGCTCCGCGCCCGCCTCGACAATACTTTTTCATGACTTAGATATGTTTCAACAACAACCTTGATCTGAGCCGCTATGGAAGACTCTATTGTCTAAATTTTGGGTTATATACATTAGTAATTTCTATCGTCCGCAATTCGCGCGGGCTGATACCGAAATCAGAGCCCGCGAGAAGCGGAAAGATCCGGTCGTCGGGAGACGCACGGATTTTTTTATTTCTACGGGTTGCGTTTTCTCACTTTTTTTCTTACTTTTGCATTATATTGTGAAAATCCTTGGTTTTTCCGGAAAACGTCTGCTATCATGAACGAATACAAGCCCCTGCCGGCCGAAGAGGAAGACCGAATGGTCGAGGCCGCGTTCCGCGATGTCCTGTCAGCCTATCTTGCGTCCAACCACCGCAAGAAGGTAGAGATCATCGAGCGTGCCTACCGGTTTGCCAAGGCCGCCCATAAGGGGGTGCGCCGCCGCAGCGGCGAGCCCTACATCCTGCACCCCATCGCCGTGGCCCGCATCGTGATCTCCGAGCTGGGCCTCGGCTCGACCTCGATATGCGCCGCCCTGCTCCACGACGTCGTCGAGGACACCGAGTTCACCCGCGAGGACATAGAGGCCAATTTCGGCCCCAAGATCGCCGACATAGTCGAGGGACTCACCAAGATCTCGGGCGGCATCTTCGGCGACAAGGCCTCGCTCCAGGCCGAGAACTTCCGCAAACTGCTGCTCTCGATGTCGGCCGACATACGCGTCGTGCTCATCAAGATGGCCGACCGTCTGCACAACATGCGCACGCTGGGCAGCATGCGCCCCGAGAAGCAGTTCAAGATCGCCGGCGAGACCCTCTACGTCTACGCCCCGCTCGCCCACCGGCTCGGCCTCTTCAAAATCAAGACCGAGCTCGAGGACCTCGCCTTCCGCTACGAGCACCCGCAGAAATACGCCGAGATCGTCGGCAAGGTAAACGAGAGCGAGGACTACCGCCGCCGCGTCGTCTCGGAGTTCGTGGCCCCGGTGCGCGCCAAGCTCGACGCCGCCGGATTCAAATACGAGATCAAGGCCCGCGTCAAGAGCGCGTATTCCATCTTCAACAAGATGGAGACCAAGAAGATACCATTCGAGGAGATATACGATATTTATGCCGTGCGCGTCATCTTCGACAACGACGACGACGACCTGGAGCGCATGCGCTGCTGGCAGATATACACCATCTTCACCGACGGCCACAAGGTGCACCCCGACCGCACGCGCGACTGGACCTCCGTGCCCAAGGCCAACGGTTACCGCGCCCTGCACCTCACGGCCATGGGCCCCGACGGACGCTGGATCGAGGTCCAGATCCGCTCGCGCAAGATGGACGAGATCGCCGAACTCGGATATGCCGCCCATTGGAAATACAAGACCGGCGTCACCGACGACGACACCGAGCTCGACAAGTGGATGAACACCATCAAGGACATCCTGGCCAACCCCGAGCCCAACGCCATCGACTTCCTCGACACGATCAAGCTAAACCTCTTCTCGTCGGAGATCTACGTGTTCACGCCCCGGGGGGACCTGCTCACCCTGCCGTCGGGCGCGACGGTGCTCGACATGGCCTTCACCATCCACACCGAGCTGGGCATGCACTGCATCGCCGGCAAGGTCAACCACCGGCTCGTGCCGCTCAACCACCCCCTCGAGTCGGGCGACCAGGTGGAGATCATCACCTCGCAGACGCAGACCCCGCGCCACGAGTGGATGGACTTCTGCCACTCGGCCAAGGCCAAGAACTGCCTGCGCACCCTGCTGCGCAAGGACCGCGGCGCGCTCAAGGAGCACGGCCGCCGGCTCTATGAGGACTTCCTGCTGCACGAGGGCATCACGCCCACCGACCAGCTGCTCGACAGGATGCTGAAGAACTACGGTCTGGCGTCGGCCGACGACTTCTATGTCATGCTGGCCGGCGACGAGATCAGCCTCTCGCCCGAGCAGCTGCGCGCCGCCCGGCGCAAGCGCCTCTCGATGGTGCGCAAGCTGCTGCGCAACCCCTTCGCCCCGCGCCGCCCCGACGACGCTGACGACGACGAGGCGCGCCGCGCGGCCCCCGTGCCCGTCAACCGCAAGGTGACTTACATCCTGCACCCTGACGACCAGCGGCCCAACTACCGCCTCGAGGACTGCTGCTCGCCCATCCCGGGCGACGACGTGCTCGGATTCGTCAACGAGCGCGAGGAGGTCGTGGTCCACAAGGTCAGCTGCCCCAACGCCGCCCGCCTCAAGAGCAGCTACGGCTCGAGGCTCGTCGCCACGCGCTGGGGAGGCCTGGCCGACAGGTTCATCGCCCGCGTCGCCCTCGAGGGCATCGACCGACTCGGCATCCTCGACGACATCACCACCACCCTGTCGCGCAAGCTCGCCGTCAACATCCGCAGCCTGAACATCACGACCCGCAACGAGGTTTTCAATTGTGAGCTGTCGATGACCGTCGACTCCACCGACACTCTCTCCAACATAATCAACGCCCTCAAGGGCATAAAGGGCGTCAAGAGCGCCAAGCGAATCTCATGAGACTGAACGCAAGACTGATATGGGCCAACATAGGCCTCGTGGCCGCGGCGATCGCGGTGATACTCGTGCTGCTGCCACACGACGACAAGCAGTCGTACAACTACGAGCTCAACCAGCCGTGGCGCTACCAGTTGCTGACGGCCGACTTCGACATGCCGATCCTGCGCGACTCGGCGTCGGCGCGACAGATGCGCGACAGCATCGACCGGGCCTTCATACCGTTCGTGAAGCGCGACCCGTCGGTGGCCGAGAACAACATAGCGCGCTTCCGCAAGGCGGTGGGCCAGCAGCTGCCGCCGGCCCGCGCCCGCTACCTCTCCGACCTTCTGGCCCAGGCCTACAGCCGGGGCATCATCGACACCAAGGTCTACAAGAGCGTGCACGGCGGCGCCCGCGGCCAGCTGCGCGTGGCCGACATCCAGGACGGCGCCAACGCCGTGCAGACCATCGACGCCCGCGCCATGCTCTCGCCCCCGAAGGCGTTCGAATACATCGACTCGGCCTATCACGCCGGCCTCGCCGGCCCCGAGGCGGGCGAGACCCTCGACAAGGACGTCGCCCGGATGCTCGGCACGGTGCTCTCGCCCAACATCGTGGTCGACTCGGCTGCCGACTTCAAGTTCCGGCAGCAGGAATACCTCACCGTCAACGGCGCCCTCGGTGTCATCAAGAAGGGCCAGCGCATCGTGGACCGCGGCGAGATCGTCACCCCGCAGATATTCACCAACCTCAACACCTACATGGAGATCGCCGAGCAGAACCACCACGACGACACCTCGACCTCCTACTTCCTGGTGGGCCAGGGCCTCTACATCCTGGTCTGCTTCCTGACCCTCTACGTGTTCCTCTACATCTTCCGCAGCCGCTTCCTGAGCTCTACCAAGAACATGGTGTTCCTCATATCGTTCATCACGGCGTTCGAGATCTTCGCCATCCTGATGTTCGAATACGTGGCCAACGGCATATATTTCGTGCCGTTCGCGGCGGTGCCGGTGGTGATACTCGTCTTCTTCGATTCGCGGACGGCGATCTTCTCGCTGCTGGTCACGGTGATGCTGGCCGCGCTGGTGGCCGTCTACCAGTTCCAGTTCATCTTCATGGAGCTGGCAGCGGGCCTCACGGCGGCGTTCACCATCCACACGCTCGAGAAGCGCTCGCAGCTGCTGCGCACGGCCCTCTTCTCGTTCCTGGCCTATCTGGTGGCCTACGTCATCACGACGCTCATCGCCGAGGGCACGCTGGTGACATTCCAATGGCACATCATCGGCGCGTTCGGCATCAACGCCGTGATCCTCTCGTTCGCCTACTTCCTGGTGCTCATCATGGAGAAGATCTACGGCTTCACCTCGACGGTGACGCTCGTGGAGCTGTCGGACATCAACAACCCGCTGCTGCGCCGCCTGGCCGAGGAGGCCCCGGGCACGTTCCAGCACTCGATGCAGGTCTCGACGCTGGCCGCCGAGGCCGCCCGCGCCGTGGGGGCCAACACCCAGCTGGTCCGCACCGGCGCCCTCTACCATGACATTGGCAAGCTCGACGGGCCGATATTCTTCACCGAGAACCAGCACGGCATCAACCCCCACACCGGCCTCAACCCCGAGACGAGCGCCCACAAGATCATCTCGCACGTCACGTCTGGCCTCGCCATAGCGCAGCGCGAGAAGCTGCCGACCGTGATCCGCAACTTCATCTCCGAGCACCACGGCCGCTCCGTGGCCCGCTATTTCTACAACACGGCCGTAAACAACGCCCCCGAGGGCACCGTGGTCGACAAGTCGAAGTTCACCTACCCCGGCCCTAACCCGCAGAGCCGCGAGACGGCAATCCTCATGATGGCCGACGCCGTCGAGGCCGCCTCGCGCAGCCTCCCCGAGTATACCCCCGAGGCGATCAACAGCCTTGTGGACCGCATCATAGACAACCAGGAGAAAGAAGGGCTCTTCAACGAGTCGCCCATCAGCTTCCGCGACATCCAGACGGTCAAGGAGACCTTCAAGAAGCGTCTCTCCACCATCTACCATTCGCGCGTGGCATACCCCGAGCTGAAGGGAGGCAAGCCGAAGTGACCGACGCCGCGGCCCGCGGGAAAAATATTTTTCACGGTTCGGGCGTTTAAACATAAAAGGAATCGTTATGGCTGTCTTTCTTATCATATTGAGCTCGCTGCTGTGGCTGGCGTCGGTGTGGTGTCTCTACGGGCGCCAGGCCATCGCCCCGGCCCTCTCCTATACGGCGCTGGTGCTGCTGTCGTTCGCCTCGCGCGACGGCATGCCGCTGCTGCCCCTCAACGGGGCGATACTCACCTGGTGGCTCTGCATGACTGTGGTGGTGATCTTCATCGCCGTGCTCCAGCCCGAGCCGGTGCGCCGCCAGACGCGCGGCATGTCGTACATCATCGGCGGCGGCATCGCCGGTCTGGCCGTGGGTCTGCTCGGGTTCACGTTCACCGCGGGCCTCAGCCTGCTCTACGCCTGCATGATGCTCGGCGTCGTGGCCGGCATCTTCATGGGGTTCCTTCTCTATACCAACACCCCCGACGGCAATGCGGTCCGTCCCGGGTCGGGCCATTTCTTCCGCTACCTGCTGGCCAAGGGCTTCCCCTCGGCCATCACGCTGATGAACCCGGGCATCGCTCTGGTGCTCGCCATCGCCATCAACAACTCCTATAGCATATGAAGTCAGTAAAGAAGATATTCCGGATATTCCTCCTCCTCACGATATGCGTCCTGCTGGCCGCCTCTCCGGCCGAGGCCAAGAAGAAGAGCCGCCGCGGCTCGAAGGCGCGCACCGAGCAGACCAGCTCGCGCAAGTCGTCGTCGAAAAAGAAGAAATCGACCCGCAGCTCGACTTCGAAGAGCTCTGGCAAGAAGAAGAAACGCTACACCTCGGCACGCCGCCGCACATACGGCTCCGGCTCGCGCCGCGTGTCGCGAACCACCGTGCGCAGCGTTACCGTCGAACCCGCCGAGAACCGCGACGCCGAACCGCGCCCGCGCGTCACGACCCCCGCACGCGTCGACAACCGCAAGAAGATCAAGGTCGAGAAACCCGACCTCGACGTCATCCGCCAGATGACGCTCGACCCGTCGAGCAAGTTCTACTTCCCGAAGCTCAAGGCGAAATACGAGAAGAACGACACGACGATGACCCCCGAGGAGTTCCGCAATTTCTACTTAGGCTACATGTTCCAGGAGGATTTCGACCCCTACCGCGTGTCGCCATACTCGAACGTCACCGATGAGCTCCGTCAGAAGCCGACCCACACCAAGGAGGAGATCGACACGATCACCAAATACGCCCAGCTCGCCCTGGAGGACAATCCGTTCGACCTGCGCCAGATGTCGTTCCTGGTCCATGTGCTTAAGGAGAAGCGCAAGGACATGCGCGCCAAAATATGGGAATACCGTCTGGAGAACCTGCTCGGGGCCATAAAGAGCACCGGCACGGGCGACTCGGTCGAGAACGCCTGGTATGTGATGTATCCGGTGCATGAGTACGACATGGTGCAGCTGTTGGGCTACGAGGCGGTCGACGCGCAGTTTATCGAGCCGGGCTATGACTATCTGGCCGTGCAGCCCGACGAGTCCGACACGCGTCGGCGCGACAAGTCTGCCAAGGGGTTCTATTTCAACGTGATGGTTCCCCAGCAACAGTATGAGCTGAAGCATCCCGAAGACACCGGCACCGTGATCGACGAACCCGACATCGAGAAGCAGGAGATCGACCCCGACGACCTCCCCGCCGAATAAAAACAAGACAAAACAAGATAAATCTCAAACACTCAACTCTATGGAAACAAAAATAGGACCCGGCATGTACGTCGAGTATTCCTACAAGCTATATAACGCCGCCGACGACTCGCTGCTGTTCAAGACCCCGGCGGGCGAGCCCGACATGATGGTCTACGGCGTGTCGCAGGAGGTCGTGCCCGGCCTGATCGCCGCGCTGCAGGGCCTGAAGGCCGGCGACCGTTTCGGCGTGACGCTTCCTCCGGCCGCCGCGTTCGGCGAGCGTCACCCCGAGGAAGTGATGGAACTTCCGCGCGACATCTTCGAGCGCGACGGCGAACTCGCCGAAGAGGTGAAGGTCGGAGCCACGCTGCCAATGATGACGGCCGAAGGCTATCGCATCGCCGGGACCGTGCTCGAGATCGGCGACACGGTGAAGATGGACTTCAACCATCCCTTCGCCGGGATGACCGTGCGCTATGACGGCAAGGTCGAGACCGTGCGCGAAGCCACGCCCGACGAACTCACCCCCACCCACGGCTGCGGAGGCGGCTGCGGAGGTTGCGGCGGTGGCTGCGGCGAAGGCGGCGGCTGCGACGAAGGCGGTGGCTGCGGCGAAGGCTGCTGCCATTGATATAGTCTTAGGACAAAGGTCTGAGGCTTAGATATTAGACTTCAAAATATAAAGCTAATATCTAAGCCTCAGACCTTTGACTTTAGACCAATCCCTAAGCCTCAGACCTCAGACCCTTATTGCCTAAAGGCTGTATATCGTAGTCCGGCGGCGGCAGTGTGCATGTTGGCCATCTTGATCGCGGCCACGGCGGCCTCCGCGCCCTTGTTGCCGAGCGCGCCGCCGGCGCGGTCGAGCGCCTGCTGCTGGTTGTCGACGGTCAGCACGCCGAATATCACCGGCGTCTTCCCCTGGGCGTTGAGCGCGGCCGTGCCCTGCGACACTATGTCGCACACATAGTCGAAATGCGGCGTTTCGCCCCTGATGACGCAGCCGATGATGATGACGGCCCTGACGTCGGGCATATAGTTGAGGGCCATGGCCGCGGCGTTGACGAGTTCGACCGTGCCGGGCACGTCGTGCATGAAGACGGCGTTGTCGGGAACTCCGGCGCGGCGCAGCACGTCGAGTGCGCCGTCGCGCAGCGCTCCGGTTATGGCGGGATTCCACTCGGCGGTGAAGATCGCGCATCTGAACCCGTCGGGCTCCAGAAGGCACGGAATCTCGAGTTCCGCGCCGTTGGTGTTGAGTATCGTTGACATATCCCGCGCTTATTTCTGAGAGTCGTCGGCCTTGTTTTCTTCGTTCTCGGGGGCGTTCTCCTTGCGGCCGCGGCCGAGGCGCGACTTGGCGGCGCGCTGGATGCGGTCGACGAACGAGCGCCACATCGGCTCATGGTCCATCTCCTCGTCGATGCGGGCCGTCAGGCCGAGGATCTCCTGCTCGAGATCGAGGTTCTCGAGCGACACGGCGTGTGGCAGCACGGCCGTGAGCAGCCTCTTGGCGCGGGGCATCTCGCTGCGGCTGTGCATCATGACACGGGCCATCTCGATGGTCATCTTCACCTCGCGGCGCGTCACGCGGCCGGTGCGCTTCTTGGCGAGCTTTATGGCCTCCATGTAGAACCTCACGGCGCTACGGTAGTCGCCCGTCTGGGCCATCATCTCGGCCCCCTTGCGCAGCGACTCCACCAGTTTGTCGGTGGCGGCGGCCACGCCGGCGTTGACCTTCTCGTAGAGTACGCCGGTGTTGATCTGCTGCTTGGCCAGCAGGTCGAGGGTCTTCTTGCGCGAGCGCAGGATGCGTGTCGACAGCTCCATGGCCAGCACGTGCCATTCGCCGAAACGCTCGGAATCCTCCTTGAGAAGCTGCTCGAGCACCTTGAAGAGCATCTCGAGCTCCTTCTCGCTCTGCTTGTAGTCCTTGAGGGCGAAATGCGTCTCGGCCAGGTCGAAGAGCAGGGAGGCGAGCAGGGCGCGGAACTCCTTGTGGGAGAAGTCGGAGAAGTCGCGCAGACGCCTCAGGGCCTCGACCACCTTGCCGAGGGCTTCCTCATATTTTTCCTCCCCGTAGAGGGCGAGGGCCTCGCGGCGCAGGTCGAGGGCGGCGTCGACGGCCTCGCGGTCGGTCGCGATATCGGGAAGATTCTTGATTTTGACGGGTATCTCTTTGAGTGTCATCTTGTTGATGTATTATGATTTGCAATGGTAAGGGCGCGGGGTCACTGGCGCGATTTGACGCCGAGGTAACCGCCGTGATGCCTCTTGGCATATTCGGCCTTGGTGAAACCGATCGTCTTCATGACCGCCACGACGAGCACGTCGCCCATGACGGTCATCATCGTGGTCGACACGGTGGGGGTCAGGCCGAGCGGGCACACCTCGGGGGCGCCGCCGGTGAAGAGGGTCACGTTGCCCCCCTTGGCCAGCAGGCTTTCGGGGTCTCCTGTTATAACGATAATCGGAATGTCAGGGTTCAGGTTGCGGGCCAGATCCACGAGTTCGACGATCTCGCGTGTCTTGCCGCTGTTGCTGAGCAGCAGCAGCACGTCGTCGCGCTGTATGATGCCGAGGTCGCCGTGCTGGGCCTCGGCGGGATGCAGGTAGGTGGCCGGCGTACCGGTCGAGCAGAACGTCGTGGCGATGTTCATGGCGATCTGACCGGCCTTGCCCATGCCAGAGGTGATGAGTTTGCCGCCTCGGCGGGCCACATGCTCCACTATCAGGTCGACGGCTCGGGCGTAGGCGTCGCTCACCGGGATGTCGCTGACTGCCTGCGCCTCCTTGCTCAGGATGTCGCGCATCAGCCCTGTCACATCTATCTTCTCGAATTCTTTCATCTATGTCTTGTGAATAGTTTCGGGTATTACTTATTACTTCTTACTTGAGAGAGTTCTCTGTCGAGCGCCTCGCGCCAGTGCGGGGGAATCACCACGGCGCGTTTGGTCTCGGTGTCTATGCTCACCATCACCGTCTCGGCGGCCGACTTGATCTCGCCGGTGCGCTTCTCGACCATCACCTGCTGCAGGCGGAAACTCTTCTCGTGCACGGCCATGACGCGGGTCATCACCTGGATCTCCTCGCCGAAATATATCGGCGAGATATAGCAGCAGTCGACGTTGGCGAGCACTGTCTCGACCTTGCGCCAGTCCATGCGTCCGCCCATGATCGAGTTGAAATAGTGGGCCTTGCCGGTGTCGTAAAGCGAGAAATAGACCGTGTTGTTGAGGTGGCCCAATATGTCGATGTCGTTGAAGCGGAGCTGCATGTCGACCGCGTGTCGGAACTCGGAGAGAGGAGCTATCGAGTCGGGGTTCATCTTTCTTCCAAATGATTAATGGTTAATTATTAATGATCAGGGGGGGGGTATTGGTCAGGATTAGGTCGCGTGGTGGAGGCCTGCGGCCTTCATCCCCTGCCGCTTCATCTGAAGTAGATCTCGCGGATAGTCTCCCGGCCGAGGGTCTCGTTGATGATGCGGCGCAGCGACGAGCGGCTCATGTTGAGCTCCTGGCGCAGGGAGGCCATGCGCACGTGGACCGTCATGACGCCGTCGTTGACGTAGGGGCGCCCGCACAGGGCGGCGATCTCCTCGCCCACCACGGCGGGCCAGAGCGCGACGGCTCGCGTCTCATAGAGACGCCCGGTCATGCCCTGCTGCTGCAGCGTCTGCCGCAACACGTCTCCGATCAGTTCGGGATCCTGCCTCTTCATAACCTTCTGTCATTGTGGTGTGGATGTATCAGATGTCGATTTCGCGGAAGCGGCCCTGCTCCACCTCGAAGAGGCGGCTGGCCGGGCCTATGCCGGCGAGCGTCTCGTCGAGATGCTCGCGGTTGGTGTCGGTGATGAATATCTGCCCGAAGTTCTCGCCGCCGCTCACCTCGGCGATGATGCGGGCCACGCGCGAGGCGTCGAGCTTGTCGAAGATGTCGTCGAGCAGCAGGATGGGCGTGATGCCCCCCTTGTCGCGCAGATAGTCGAATATGGCGAGTTTGAGGGCGATGATGAATGTCTTGATCTGGCCCTGGCTGCCGAGGCGGCGCATCGAGTAGTCGCCGAGGCGGGTCGAGATGTCGTCGCGGTGCACGCCGGCCGAGGTGAACCCCAAGGCGAGGTCGCGCGGGCGCTCGGCGTCGAGCACCTCCTGCAGCTGCCGGTCGTTGAGCGAGCTGCGGTATTCGAGCGAGGCGCTCTCGGCGTCGTCGGATATGCGCGAGTAATACCTCTTGAAGCCGGGCACTATGGCGGCCGTCCATTCGCGGCGGGCGTCGTGGATGCCCTGTGCGGCCTCGCACATAGTCGCCTCTATCGACTCGTAGAGCAGGCGGTCGGAGATGCCCGAGCGGAGCATCTTGTTGCGGTTGTCGAGTCCGCGGCCGTAGCGTATCAGCCGGCTCAGATAGGCCGGGTCGGCCTGCGAGATCACCGTGTCCATCAGGCGTCGGCGCACCTCCCCGCTTCCGGTCACGATGTCGGTGTCGGCCGGAGTCACGGTCACGATGGGAAACTTGCCGATGTGCTCGGAGATGCGGCGGTATTCCTTGTCGTTGCGCCTCAGGGTTTTGCCCCTGCCCTTGACGATGCCGCAGCTCACGGTCTCCGCCGTGCCCGAGTCCATGGCGTATTCGCCCTTGACCATCAGCATCTCGGCGCCGTGGCGCGTCAGCGAGCTCTCGGGCACGGAGCGCAACGGCCGCGCCATGCTGAGGAAATGGATGGCCTCGAGCAGGTTGCTCTTGCCCATGCCGTTGCGTCCCAGCAGGCAGTTCACACCGGGGGAGAACTCGAGTTTTGCCTCCGCGATGTTCTTGAAGTCGAGTATGTCGATGCGCTCTAATATCATCTATCTTCTGGCTGTTTGCGCGCTCCCTTCGGTCGCGCCACAGTGGCTATGAGTCTTTTTCGCCGTAGGCGAGGTCGCCGGCGTCGCCCAGGCCGGGCACTATGTAGCTGTGCGAGTTGACCTCGGCGTCGATGTCGCCGCACCACAGCACCGTGTCGTCAGGGAAGCAGCCGCGCACGTAGTCGACGCCCTGGCGCGAGGCTATCACGCTGGCCACGTAGACCTTGGCGGGCGTCCCCTTGCGCAGCAGCGCGCGGTAGGCCAGCTCCATCGAGCTGCCCGTGGCCAGCATCGGGTCGACGATGATCAGCGTCTTGCCGTCGAGGCGCGGCGAGGCCATGTATTCCACCAGGACGTCGAACGAGTCGCCCTTCTCCTTATAGCGGCGGTAGGCGCTCACGAACGCGTTCTCCGCATGGTCGAAATAGTTCAGAAACCCGTGGTGGAACGGCAGTCCGGCCCGCAGGATCGTGGCGAGCACCACCTTCTCGTCGGGCTCGCGGCACGTACACGGGCCCAGCGGTGTCCGCACTTCCGTCTCCTTGTATCTGAGCCGCTTGGAGATCTCGTAGGCCATGATCTGGCCGATGCGGTCGAGGTTCGTGCGGAAACGCAGAGGGTCGTGCTGTATGTTCACGTCGCGCAGCTCCATCATGTAGCGGTTGACGATGCTGGGAGTGTCGGCGAAATTGATAACTTCCATCTCTTTGCTTGTTTTTCATGACTGCGGGCCGCCTCCTCGGGGAGACGTCCGCATAATTTGAACAAAGATAATAAATTATTTCCTATTATGCGCGGTTTTGTCGCTGTTTTTTATTCGCAATCGTCTCGCCCGCACTCTTCGAGCACGGCGTCGGCCTCTTCTATATCTTTGGCAATCTGAGACGTAAGCTCGTCAATGCCGCCGAATTTGCGTTCGTCGCGCAGACGCTTCGCGAAATAGAGCCTGAGCGTCCGGCCGTAGAGGTCTCCGCGGAAACCGAGCAGGTGCGCCTCGACGGTGGTGACGCCCCCGTCGGTGACGGTCGGGCAGACGCCGATGTTCACCACGGCCTTGCACTCATCGAAGTCATTGAAGTCATCGCAGACGGTGGCCGCGTAGACGCCGGGCTTGGGAAGCAGCTGGCGCGGGGAGACGGCGATGTTGGCCGTGGGCACGCCGATGGTGCGCCCCAGCCCGCGTCCTCTCACCACGGTGCCCTTCACCGAGAAGGCGCGACCGAGGACATCCGCCGCCTTCTCGATATCGCCGGCGGCCAAAGCTCGCCGCACTTCGGTCGAGCTGTATCCGGGCAGTTCGCGGGCCATGAGCACCTCGAGTCCGAGCTCGGCCCCCTTGGCGCGGTACTCCTCGGGCGACATTCCTCGGCCGTCGCAGCCGAAACTGTTGTCGTAGCCCATCATGACGGCCCGGGCGCCGTAGTCGTCGCGCAACCTGCGCATCCATTCGGACACGGTGAGGTTTCTGACGCTCTCGTCAAACGGCACGACCACCAGATTGTCCACCAGTGCCTTGAGCACGACGTCGCGTTCCTTGGGGTCCATGATCAGGCCGGGGGCGCGGTCGGGCGCTATCGTCTCCAGCGGATGGCGGTCGAACGTCACGACCAGCGGCTCCAGGCCGCGTGCGGCGGCCTGATTCGACAGGTCGCAGAGCAGCGTCATGTGTCCGAGGTGCAGCCCGTCGAACGTGCCGACGCTCACCATCGTGCGTTTCCGTCTCTTATTGCTCTTATTGTCGGCGTCCATTCACTCCCGGTATTCTGAGGTTAGACGTTCGGCCACGGCGACGAGCGTCGTGTCGCCGATGACGCGCAGGGCCGACATGCCCAGACGCCGCGCCTCGGCGCAGTTGGCCTCGGAGTCGTCGAGCAGCAGGCACTCGGCGGGCTCGAGGCCGTGGCGACGCAGCAACGTCTCGAAGATGTCCGGCTCGGGCTTGCACACGCCCTCTGCGAAACTCGTCACAATGCCGTCGAAATAGTCGCCGGCCCGCAGCCCCTCCTGCATGAAGGCCCGCTTGATCCAGCCGTCGTACATCACGGCGTTGGTGTTCGATATCATGTATGTCCTGTAGCCGGCGGCCCGCAGACGGCGGATCGCGGCGAGACGCTCCACGGGAAGTCCCTCCAGAAAACTCTCGAAAGCCTTCTCGAACTCCGAGTCGGCCACGTCGCGGCCCGAGAGTCGACGCAGTGTGTCGTAGAACTCCGCCGTGCTTATCCGCCCCGTCTCGACCGAGAGAAAGGGCTCCTCCTGGCGGTAGAGGCCCAGCATCGAGTCGACGCCATGCAGACCGAGGCTCTCGAAATGCCTCACGCAACGCTCCCGGTCGAGGTCGATGACCACCCCTCCGAGGTCGATGATTATATTTTTTATGCCTTCCATTGTTGATTTTATCGATTTCACGATGCAAAGTTAATAATTTTTACTAATTTTGTGAAAAATGTCACCACATCAAAGACTATGAGCAACGTCAAATCAATAGGCATACTGACTTCGGGAGGCGACGCCCCCGGAATGAACGCGGCGATCCGCGCCGTGACGCGCGCCGGTATCTACGCCGGTTTCAAGGTATACGGAATCTACCGTGGCTACCGCGGACTGATATATGACGAGATCGAGGAGTTCTCGACCCAGAACGTGTCGAACATCATCCAGCGCGGCGGCACGATCCTGAAGACGGCGCGCTGCCAGGAGTTCCAGACGCCCGAGGGGCGCCAGTGCGCCTACGACGTTCTGCGCCGCCACGGCATCGACGCCCTCGTCGTGATCGGCGGCGACGGCTCGCTGACCGGTGCCCGCATCTTCGCCAACGAGTTCCAGTTTCCCATCGTCGGCCTCCCCGGCACGATCGACAACGACCTCTACGGCACCGACACCACCATCGGCTATGACACGGCGCTCAACACCATCATGGAGTGCGTCGACAAGATTCGCGACACCGCCACCTCGCACGAACGCCTCTTCTTCATCGAGGTCATGGGCCGCGACGCCGGTTTCTTAGCCCTCAACGGAGCCATTGCCTCGGGCGCCGAGGCAGCCATCATCCCCGAGGTCTCGACGCAGGTCGACCAGCTGTCGGAACTCATCAAGAACGGTTTCCGCAAGTCGAAGAACTCATCGATCGTGCTCGTGGCCGAGTCGCCCATCACCGGCGGCGCCATGGGCCTCGCCCAGCGCGTCAAGGAGGAATACCCCGGCTATGACGTGCGCGTCTCGATCCTCGGACACCTGCAGCGAGGGGGCTCGCCCTCGGCCCACGACCGCATCCTCGCCTCGCGCATGGGCGCCGCCGCTATCGACGCACTGCTCGACGACCAGCGCAACGTCATGATCGGCATCAAGAACGACGAGATAGTCTATGTGCCTTTCACAAAGGCCATAAAGAACGACAAACCGATCAATCAGGAACTGATGTCGACGCTCAGACGACTCTCAATCTGACGTTTTTTATTGAAAAATTTTGCAGTGTCGGAAATTTTGCATAACTTTGCACTGCAAAACGGGTGGTTACCAGAGTGGCCAAATGGGGCAGACTGTAAATCTGCTGGCTTACGCCTTCGGTGGTTCGAATCCATCACCACCCACTTCAATAAAACAACAATAACAACGAGAGCGTCCCAGCAAGGCCGCTCTTTTCTTTTTCCTTTCTCCCTCGGGAGAAAGGAAAAAGAAAAGCAAAAAGCGTTAAATAAGAAGTGTTAAGTAGAAAGTAAGAAGTAAAAAGTAAGAAGTAAGACCTTAGAGACCTTAGAGACCTTACCGCGCAGCCCTCTAATCATTAATCATTAATAATTAATCATTTGAAATAATTAATCATTTGAAAAAGCTTTTCTCCCCCGTCCTCGTGGCCTTCGCGCTGCTCTCCGGCCTCCTGCTCGCCTCCTGCTCGGGCGACAAGACCGCTGACGCCGCCGACATACTCGCCACCATCCCCTCCGACGCATCGGCCGTGGCCGTGTTCAATACCGGAGCAATTCTCGAAAAGTCCGGCTGCAAGATCGACGGCGCCGCCATCACACCCTCAGATGAGGCGACTGCCGCCGTGGCCCGGATCCGCAACGCCGAGATCCGCAAACTCGTGCAGAACGTCCTCTCGGGCAAGAGCGGCGTCAACCCGTCGGTGGCAGTCGTGTTCCGCCAGGGCTATTACAACTACCTGACCGGAATGCTCTCCACCCCCGCCGATTTCAAGGCCATGGCCGAGGCCGAGTTAGGCGCGAAGTTCGTAGCCAGCGAAGGCGTCGAGACCGCCGGCAACGTGGCCGTCGCCGACGAGCGGTTCTGGATCAACCTCGACCAGCACGCCATCGACGTCAACGACATCAGGCATTTCATCTCGCTCGACCGCCAGCAGAGCTTCCTCTCCAACAAGTTCGCCGACCGCATGTCGGAGGTCAAGAAGGACGTCGAGGGCTGGGGCAACATCTCGGGCATCATCAACACACTCGACCTCGGGTTCCAGGAGCGCGCCACGGCGCAGATCGCCCTGCAGACCCTCTTCGAGGACCCGCAGAGCATCTCGTTCTCGGCCGAGATCAAGAAGAACGAACTCAAGGCCGAGGCCTCTGTGCTCGATTCGAAGGGGGGCGTGGCCAAATACCAGCTCACCCCCGGCAAGATCGACGTCAACACGGTCAACAGCCTCGGCGGCGACGCCGTCTGGTTGGCCGCCGTCGACATCCCCGCCAAGATGGTGGCCGAGCTCAAGAAGCAGACCGACTCCAAGAGTCCGTCGATGCTCGGCATAGTGCTCGGCTCGATGGGCAGCGTCGACGGCACCGCCGCCTTCGCCCTCGGCCAGACCGGACGCGGCGTGATCAGCACCGACGGCAAGGACTCGTCGGCGCTTTCCAACATGCTCTCGCAAGTCGGAATGAAGGTCGAGAAGCAGGGGCAGCAACTCCGCGTCTCGTTCGCCGACACAGGCCGCGCCGCCGACATGGCCCCCGTCTCGCAGCTCGCGGCCGGACTCGACGGCGCCGTGGCGGGCATCGCGACACATTTCGGCCCCGGCAACCCGTTCAAGGCCGGAGCCACCGTCACACTCACCCTCAACCGTCAGGGCAAGGGCCTCGGCGTCAACCTTCTGCTCGTCTCGGCCGACAAGAACGAGAACCTGCTCTTCTGTCTTCTCTGAAACCCCCGGCCCGGAATGCAGACTATCACACTGGTTGACGTGCTGCCGCGCGTGTTCGCCGACGACAGCATTCCCCCTTCCGAAGTATGGCGCGGCCACCTCATGCTGCGCAAGGGCGACGTGTGCCTCGTCGAGGCGGCCAGCGGCGGCGGCAAGTCGTCGATGTGCTCATTCCTCTTCGGCGCGCGCGAGGACTACCTGGGCCGCATCCTCTTCGACGGCCGCGACATCCGCACCCTCTCGATGGACGAATGGCTCGCCACGCGCCGCACATCCCTGGCCTATCTGCCTCAGGAACTGTCGCTCTTCCCCGGCCTCACCGCCATGGAGAACATCCGGCTGAAGAACGACCTCACCCGACATGTGCCCGAAAGCCGCATCGGCGAGTGGATGGAACGCCTCGGCATCGCCGACCGCCGCGACTGGCCGGCCGGACGCATGTCGGTGGGCCAGCAGCAGCGCGTGGCCATAATCCGCAGCCTTTGTCAGCCCTTCGACTTCATCCTGCTCGACGAACCCGTGAGCCACCTCGACCCCGCCAACAACGACGTCGCCGCCGCCCTCGTGGCCGAGGAGGCCGCCCGCCAGGGTGCCGGAGTCATCTCGACCTCCGTCGGCAACCATCTGCATCTCAATTATAACCGCCGTCTGCGCCTATGATCTCCAAACTCCTGCGCAAGAACACCTCGCCGGCGCGCATCGCCGGTTTCACGCTCTCCAATTTCATCGGCCTCGCCATCGTGCTCGTCGCCCTGCAGTTCTATCGCGACGCGGGCTCGATATGGAGCGACGACGATTCCTTCATCCGCAGCGACCTGCTCGTGGTCAACAAGAAGGTGACCTCGTCGAACACCTTGGGCGGTTCGTCGGCCTTCACTGAGTCCGAGGAGGCCGACATAGCCGCGCAGCCCTGGAGCCGGCGCACGGGCGCCTTCACGGCGAGCGACTACCGCGTGCTGGCCTCCGTGCAGAGCGGCGGCCGGGGCATGTCGACCTATATGTTTTTCGAGGCCATCCCCGACGAGTTCGTCGACGTGCCCCGCTCGCAATGGACCTGGCGTCCCGGATCGGACGAGGTGCCGATCATCCTCTCCAAGGACTATCTGACTCTCTACAACTTCGGCTTCGCCTCGTCGGCGGGGCTGCCGCAGATGTCCGAGGGACTTATGTCGAGCATCCCGCTCACGCTGACGCTGACGAGCGACGACGGCACGCGCCGCCGCGTGATGCACGGCCGCGTGGCCGGATTCTCCAACCGGCTGAACACCATCCTCGTGCCGCAGGCCTTCATCGACGAGACCAACGCCGAGTTAGGCACGGGCGCCGCGCGCCGACCGTCGCGTCTGGCCATCGACGTCAGCAGCCCGGGCGACGTGGCCATAACGAAATATCTCGACGCGCACGACCTGGAGGTCGCCGGCGACAAGTCGGCGAGTTCGGCTTCGTTTCTGCTGCGTGTCGTCACCGGGGTGGTGCTCTCGGTCGGAGGCATCATCACGCTTCTGTCGCTTTTCATCCTGATGCTCTCCATCTCGCTGATAATGGAGAAGAACCGCGCCACGCTCCACCAGCTTCTGATGCTTGGCTACCCGGCGCGCGACATCGCGCGGCCCTACATCTCGCTGGCCGTGTGGGCGTCGACGGCAGCCTACGGGCTGGCGGTTGCGGCGGCCTTCGCGCTGCGGGCGTACTATCTCCATGCCATCGAAGGACTCGGGGCGGCACCCCCGTCGCCCTGGCTGATGCCCGTGGTGGGCGCGGCACTGACAGCCCTCATCATCGCCCTCAACATCATCGCCATCCGCCGCCGCGTCGCCTCCGCCTTCTTCTAAACTTTGCTTTTCTTGCCCTGATATGATGAAAGTCCTACCTTTAACACTTGTTAATTAACATTGTTAAACGCCGGGGTGAGAGGGCTAAAGTCGTTGAAATTAGCTATTTTTGTAGACGCTTTGCAAAAATTAACACGAAGAGTGCCATGCAAACCCACGGCGCGCCACGGCGCGCGGCGAGTTAAGGGCAATATGAACCTTCCGTTATTTACCTAAAGACTAATCGCTTAGCAGATGTTTAACAGAACACGACCTGTGCCTCAACGGGCCTCCGGGCTCTGCCGTTTTGAGTTTGCCTTAAGATGAGAAAAACTCAGACATTACCCTTGTCGAAGCCGGCTTCCGGCCGAGGCGCTCCCGCCGGGAGGGCCTCTTGGAGCGTGTCCTTACCGATGAAATAAAAATATATAAAATAACCCAATGTAAAACTTAATCACATTCTTGCATGAAGAACTTATGTTTTCATCTGAACAGGAAACTGTGGGTGACGATGGCCATGCTGTTGACACTTGCGTTTCCCTCTCTGGCTCAGAAGATCACTGTCACCGGACATGTGGCCGATGAGCTGGGAGAAGATCTGATTGGCGCCACCGTAATGGAGAAAGGCACCACCAACGGTACTTCAGCCGACATTGACGGTAACTTCACCATCAGTGTGCCGGCGAATGCCACCCTGGTCGTCAGCTACGTCGGCTACGACCCCATGGACGTTCCTGTGAACGGCCAGACTCACCTCGACATCGTCATGAAGCAGAACGCGACGCTTCTGGCCGAGACGGTGGTGATCGGTTACGGTTCGGTCAAGAAGTCCGATGCCACCGGTTCGGTGGCCGTCGTGACTCCCGACGATATCGACGCCGGTATCTCGACATCGGCTCAGGACCTCCTGGTGGGCGCGAGCCCCGGTGTGGTCGTGACGACATCCGGCGGTGACCCGACGGGCAACGCCAACATCCGTATCCGCGGCGGTTCTTCGCTGTCGGCTTCCAACAACCCTCTGATCGTGATTGACGGTGTGCCCCAGACCAACCAGAGCAACGCCGGAGGCACGAACGCCCTCACGATGCTCAACCCCCAGAACATCGAGTCGATGACCATCCTCAAGGATGCCTCGGCGACCGCCATCTACGGTTCGCGCGCATCCAACGGTGTGATCATCATCACCACCAAGAAAGGCCGCAAGGGCATGCGCCCGCAGGTGAACTTCGCCGCCAACTGGCACGTGAACTCCCCGCGCAAGACCCTCGACATGATGAACGCGTCGCAGATCCGCGACATCTACGCCAAGTATGGTACGGACGCAGCCAACCAGCAGATCGAGAACCTCCAGTTCACCGACGAGGCCGGCCAGCTCACATCCTATGACACCGACTGGCAGAAGGAAGTGCTCCGCACATCGTTCTCGCAGGACTACTCTCTTAGCGTAGGCGGTTCGGCCGGCAACGTCCCCTACCGTGTCAACGCTTCCTGGACCGACAACAAGGGTATCATCAAGACCTCGTCGATGCAGCGTACCACAGTCGGTTTCTCGCTGACTCCCAAGTTCTTCAACGACCAGCTCTCGATCTCGGCCAACGCCAGCGGTTCTTATGTCAAGAGCCAGCAGGCACAGGGCGGCCTCGGCGGAGCTGTCGGAATGTGCCCCCTCTACCCCGTCAAGTATGACTATCCCACTATGGGCGACACGGGCATGACGATGTTCAACGGCTACTACAACATCACCAAGACAAACGGTGGCCCGGAGACCAACGCATCCCAGAACCCCGTGCAGGAGCTCATGGACGCAACGGCCATCGGCAAGACACTCTCGAGCGTCGGCAACCTGCAGATCGACTACGCCCTCTACTGGGTGCCCGAACTCCACTTCAACCTCAACCTCGGTTATCAGGTTTCGAAGAACTGGTCGCACACCGACATCGCCCAGAACTCGATCCAGGCATGGCGCGGCAACTGCAACGACGGCGCCGGCTCGAGCAAGAACTGGTATGAGCTGCAGCGCAACACGCTGCTCGACTTCTACATCAACTATAAGAAGTATTTCGAGGCAGCCAAGTCCGACCTCGACGTGACCGTCGGCTACGACTGGCAGCGCTTCGACTACCACGGCCGCGAGCAAACCGTGATCAGCACACTCGGTTTCGACAACAACTGGACCAACATCTTCTCCAACGGCACATACACACTGACGCCGGATCCCTCGACAGCAGACCACATCGACAAGACATATGCCAACGCCCCCATGACAAAATGGGCGCAGGCCAACCAGCTCGTGTCGTTCTTCGGCCGTCTGAACTACATCTTCGACGACACCTATCTGCTGACCTTCACTCTCCGTGGCGACGGTTCGTCGCGCTTCTCGAAAGACAACCGCTGGGGTATCTTCCCCGCCGTGGCTCTCGGTTGGAAGATCAACAACATGAAGTTCATGGAGGCAAGCCAGGGCTGGCTCAACGACTTCAAGCTCCGTCTCGGATGGGGTGAGACAGGTCAGCAGGAGATGGACGACTACTTCCCCTACGTGCCCAAATATCTCGAATCCTACATCAACGGATACCACTATCTCGACCCGACCGGCACAGGCACATGGATCAACCCGCTCTATCCCCAGGCCTACAACCCCGACCTGAAGTGGGAGACAACAACGACATGGAACGTCGGAATCGACATGGGCTTCCTCAACAACCGCATCACACTGGCCCTCGACTGGTATCTGCGCAACACAACCGACCTGCTCTCGTACGTGCCCACCGGCGCCATGAACACCGCCAACATGATGTGGAGCAACATCGGTAAGATGCGCAACATCGGTATCGAGGCCACAATCGGCGCGAAACCCGTCATCACCGACAACTTCACATGGAACACCTCGTTCAACGTGGCATGGAACCGCAACAAGATCACCGAGCTGCAGGGCGGCACTTCGACAGTGGCCATCTCGACAGGCGGAACGGGTTCGTATGACATCGCATACCACATCGTAGGCCAGCCCGCATACACATTCATGGTATACGAGCAGGTATATGACGACAACGGCGACCCGATCGAGAACCAGTATGTCGACCAGAACGGCGACGGCGTCATCAACGAGAGCGACAAGATCATGTATCACTCGCGCGACCCGAAGGTGACGATGACCTGGAACAACAACTTCCAGTGGAAGAACTGGGACCTCGGCATCTCGCTGCGCGCAAGCCTCGGCAACTACGTCTACAACAAGCTCGGCTACGACAACAGCCGTATCTACAACGTGGCAGCCGCACAGTATCAGCTCGGCAACCTTCTGGCCGACCGTCCTCTGTTCGAGAACGCCACGAGCGCGACGCTCCTGCCTCTGTCGAGCTACTTCGTCGAGAACGCGTCGTTCCTGCGTTGCGACAACATCACGCTCGGATACACGCTCCGCGACCTGATCAAGGGCAACCTCACGCTGCGCATCTTCGCCGCCGTGCAGAATCCCTTCGTCATCACGAAGTTCACCGGTCTTGACCCCGAGGAGTTCAGCGGTCTGCAGAACAGCCCCTATCCGCGTCCTATCACGACGACACTCGGTATCGTGGCCACATTCTAATCCTTATCATCAATCACAGAATAGGAATTAAACATGAAAACCATCAATAAAATATTCATGACATTGGGTGTGGCCGCCACGGCCCTCGGCTTCTCGTCGTGTGTCAACGACCTCGACATGAGTCCCGTTGACCCCAATGTGAAGACCGACGTATCCAAAGACATGGACGCGGTGTTCTCCGACATCTACCTCAACTTCGCGACCTTCGGAGCCAACGGAGACTCGCCCGTCAAGGATTTCGACGGCGGTATGGCGGCCTTCCAGCGCGCCATCTTCACCGGAGAGGAAATACCGACCGACGAGGCCAGCTGGATCTGGGACCCCGAGAAGTTCGGCCGTCTCAACTACGGCTACGTGACTCCCGACCTCCCCTGCGTGTTCGGTTTCTACTCGCGTCTGATCATCAACATCACGCTCTGCAACCAGTTCATCCAGAACGTGCAGGACGGTGTCTTCGCCGACAGTGACTCGGCACGCGCTCAGGAATACGTGCGTCAGGCGCGCATCCTCCGCGGCGCATGCTACTACTACATGATGTCGTTCTACGAGAATCCCCCCTATGCCGACGAGACCACACACGTGGGCGAACAGCCCACTCAGCCGGGCCGCGCCGAGGTATACCGCCTCGTCACAACCGACCTTGAGGATGTGGTGTCCTACTACACCGCCAACCCCACGCAGACATACTACGGCTTCGTAGGTCTCGACGCTGCGGAGGCAATCCTCGCCAAGATCTATCTCAACGCCGAGGTATTCTCGGGCACGGGCGCATACGACAAGTGCTACGCCCACTCGAAGGCCATCATCGACCGTCTCGGCAACAGCGGTAAGTATGGCACGGGCCTCGCCCCGACATACGCGGCCCTCTTCGGAGCCAACAACCAGAAATACGCCATCGGCGGTTCTGACGCAGTCAACGAGATCATCTGGACCATCCCCGCATCGAAATATGTTAACGAAAGCGGCAACGTGGTCGAGAACCTGACTTCGTGGTCGGGCTCGACGTTCCTCATCGCCGCATGGAACGGCTCGAACGGCGCTCCCGTCACCATTGCATGCCCGACCAAGGATGCAGCTTACAAAGACAAGAAAGGCGAGGACCTTCTCTTCACCGACGACAACGACGTACAGCACATCTACAAGTACACCACCGACGACGCGGAGTTCGAGAAGATGAAGAGCGAGTATGACGAGGCCAACAAGTCTAACAAGACCGCTTGGAAGACGGTAGTAAGCAAGATGGTGGCCGACGTTCCCTATTCGTTCGACCCCGACGCTACCGGACACCTCGCCGGCGAGTGGTTCAACGCGACCGAGAGCTGGAAGTGTATGGTAGCCCGCAAGTCGTTCGTCCGCAAGTTCGACTGGCTCGACGTCGAGATGAGCAAGAGCAACGACAGCCGCGTCGCTTTCTGGGCGACATCGGCCGAGGGCTTCACGCCCGACAACCCGTCGCTGGTCGGCGACGACTGGGGCCAGAACGGCTACATCGCCATAAAGTATACCAACTGGGTGTTTGACAACGACGGCGAGATCGACTACAAGGCCAGCGCTATCCTGCCTATGACAGCGCCTTACGGCGGCGACTACGCAGCCATCCGTCTGGCCGAGGTCTACCTGATGGCCGCAGAGTCTATCCTCAAGGGCGGCGGCGGCTCGAACGCCGAGGCCCTCAAGTATGTCAACAACGTGCGCCAGCGCGCTTACGGCGAGCACTACACTCCCTGGACTTCGCTCAGCATGTCGGAGCTTCAGGACGAGCGTTGCCGCGAGCTCTATCAGGAGAACAACCGCCGCACCGACCTCATCCGCTGGAACCAGTGGTGCACCGGCTACACCTGGGAATGGAAGGGCGACTTCAAGACAGGTACGAACCTCCCCGAATACACCAAGAGCTATCCTATACCGACACGTGTGATCACATCCTCGAGCCTCCAGCAGCAGAAGGGTTATTGATCTGAAGTCAAGGATATCAATCAATAAATTTTTAGACCAAAATGAAAAAAATATCGATTATATTGGCTATGTCGGCCGTGGCTCTCGGCTTCTCTTCGTGCAAGCAGGAGGACGAACCCAAGTTCCACGAGCCCACAAGCTTCACAGTGAGCACTCCGGCGCTTCAGAACATTGAGTTCGCCACTGCGAACGATAAGACCGACGCCGCCACATTCAACCTCTTCTGCACACAGCCCGACTACGGCTATTCGGCCATCTGCAAGTACTCGGCTATCGTATCGCTCGACCCGGAGTGTCCGGTCGAGACGGTGGTAGACGAGGAGACAGGCGTCAAGACCGTGCAGGCCATACCCGGCAAGTCGGTGGTTCTCGAGAACCAGAATCCGACGTCGGCCGCCATGGCTTTCAAGACCTATGACCTCGGCATCGCGCTGCTCAACCTCGGCGGCATCGTCAACGACGCCGACGCATACGCGGCTTCCGACTTCGCCAAGGGTCCCGTGAAGTGCTACTTCCGCGCTCTCTGCGAGATCGAGGGCATCGCCAACTCGCAGATCGCTTCGGCCAACACTGTCAGCTACAACGCCGTCCGCGTGATGTACGCCGAGAAGAAGGCCGCATGGATCTACATCTGCGGTGACGTCTCGAATCCCGACACCAAGGTGGCCGATGGCTTCAAAGGCCCCTCGATGGCCAACTTCGAGCACTACTACAACAACTTCCGTCTCATCGAGCCCGACGACCAGATCGGCACCAAGCTCTTCGTCGGCAAGTTCAACCTTGATCCCAAGTCTGACGCTCCCGACCTGGGCAATGTGGACGACACGTCGCAGTTCCGCTTCTTCTCTGAACTTCTCGGATGGACCAACACCGCTTCGCTCGGTTCGGCCGAAGGCGACTTCTACGTGCTCCCCATCGCCGACAAGTTCGCGGCCGGATTCGACGGCGACATCGTTCTGCAGGGTCTCGGCAACTGGGGCGTCTGGGTATCCGAACAGACCCCGATGACGATTGTAGTCGACCTCGTTCAGAACAAGCTCTACGTTAAGGAAGGCTTCCACGACGTCACGTTCGTGGGCCGCAATCCCGAATTCAACTGATGCCTTTAATTCCGGAGGAGACGCCCGGCGCCTCCTCCGGAGAAAGCCAACCAAATAAAACAGTATTTTCAGACTTATGAAAAAGATAAAATTCATATCAGCAATAGCTCTGACCATGGTGCTGGCATCGTGCGAGAATTTCGACCTGCCCAATCCTCCGGGTCAGACCAACCCCGAGCCGGGCGCCGTGTTCGAGAACTCGGGCCTGGTGCTCGCCCAGGAAGCCACGACGGCAAACCTCGTGGAGGCCAACGAGCAGAACGTCTTCGTAAACGTGGCCAAGGTAACGGAACTCGTCAACTTCCCCGCCGACTATGACCTTTCGGTCGATATGGAGGTCTCGGGCGACGAGAACTTCGGCGATGTGACCACAATCGCGACCGTCATCACCGACAACATGGTGACCGTCAACCCCGACGTGCTCAACGGCGCCATCCAGGAAGTGATGACCAAGAAGCCCGGCACGTATGACATCTACGCCCGTTACGCCGCATACGCACAACGTAACAACACACGTGTGCGCCTCGGCGGACTCGACGCCTACTACGGCGGCACGATGAAATACAACATCACGACCCTCAACCCCGCAAAGGTAATCGAGGATGCGTATTATCTTGTACCCTGCGACGCTTCGGGCAAGCCCGAGCTCGGCAAGAAGGTACTCATGAACAACACCAGCGGCTCTTCGGTATCTCCCTATGACAACCCCGAGTTCGCCATCAAGATTGACGTTCCCGACACCGACCTCAGCTGGAAGCTCATGTCTCAGTCGGCTGTAACAGCCGGCGACCTCAACCAGGCATACGGCTGCATCGCTGCCGAAGGCGGTCTGAGCGGCAAGCTCTCCCAGGGCGCCGAGGCCGGCGTGATCTCCCTCCACGGCCCCGTGCTCGTCACGGTCAATGTAGAGGTTGACTCCTACTCGATCAACTACGCGTTCGAAACTCTCTGGCCTCTCTCGGGAGCAACTGAGTCCAAGCCCTCCAACGCGATGCTTCTCTACACAACCGACTTCATCAGCTATTCGGGTGTGACACATATCAACCGTCAGTGGATCATCTGCGGCCAGCCCGACAAGAAAGGTCCGGTAGTCTTCAAGCAGGATCCCGAAAACACGCCTGAAGTAAGCGAGGACGGCTTCACGCAGACAGGTCTGCTCAGCGACGCATCTGACGCGAAGAAACTTCTATCGCCGTTCAACGGTCTGAACTGGGTTGAGGTCAACCTCGTACAGAAGACCTACTCCGTGACGGCCCTCCGCACGCTGAGCGTAATCGGCAGCGGCAACGACTGGACGCTCGAAACTGCGACAGAGCTCAAGCCTTCCAAGGACTTCAAGACATGGACAGCCGAGAACGTGGTTGTAGGCGACGAGTTCAAGATCAACGCCAACGGCGCTTGGACCATCGGCTTCAGCGGAACCCAGATTCCGGACGCTACCGGCAAACAGGTTTATCAGGTGAACAAGCAGGACGGCGGCGCCAACCTGCAGGCTAAGCCCGGCACATACAAGGTGACCGTTGACTTCAGCAAATTCCCCTACACCGTGACACTCGAATAATTCACGAACCCCATAGACCGACGACAGGGATGCACGCAATAGTGCATCCCTGTTTCGTTTTCGGCCCGGGTGTACCGAATAAGCCGCCAAAATACCAATCGCAACAGGGGCAGCGGACATCTCGAAACATCCCTGAACGGAGTCTCATAAGGTGATTTTTCGGTTGATTTAAATTTTTTTATTAAAAAAGTTGGATATTTGAAAATAAGTCAGTAACTTTGCATCGGATTTGAGCCGTGTGAACTCGAATGTTTGATATTAGACTGAATAAGCCTTAGAATCAAAGACTCAGCTTCGACCGAAGCACAATCCTCCGGTAAAAGACAGTTCTTGCAAAATAACCAATAAAATAATAACCAAAAAATCTACAATTTTTCATTATGAAAAAAATTTACGCTCTTGCAGCTGTAGCATGCATGGCATTCGCAGCCAATGCTCAGAATGGCGCACCTCTGTACGCAACAGGTGAAGGTGACTTCACAGGTGGCAAGTGGGTTCCCGCAACCCCCGACGTGTTCGAATACGCCAATGGTGTATACACCCTCAAGGTCGACAGCCTCACGCAGTTCAAGATTTCGACTGCAGCTGGCGACTGGGATTCCTTCAACGCAGGCGCATATGACTGTGGCGAAGAGGGCTACGGCAACGAGGTAGGCGTTGCACGCCCACTCTACGCAAATTCAAATGCAGAGAACATCGAATGCCCGTGGAAAGGCAACTACACAATCACTGTGGCAGGCGACCTCTCGACTGTGACGCTCAACACAGACACCCCCAATCCCGGCAAAGTAACTCTCTACATGATGGGCGACATGAACGGCTGGGCCCCTGCAGATGCATGGAAACTTAACGATGTGGAAGGCCATGACAATATGTGGAATCTCACATGCTCGGACGAAATGGTTGTCACAGCAGGCGATGGCTTCAAGATTTCTACCGACGGCTGGACAAAATACAACATCGGCGTGAACCCTGAAGACGGCATCGACCAAGTCTTTCTCGAAGTTCCGACAGGCCTCGCCAACTACACTGAAAACGGCGGTCCGGGCAACATCATCCTCGGAGAAGAATGGAACGGCATCGTATGGCTCAAGCTTGAGTCCGATCCCGCTTTCGCATCAATCATCCTCTCGAACGACAAGACTTACGTTCCCGACGACGAATGGATGAGCGGCGTGAAGAACATCGCAATCGACAACAACGAGGCTGAGGTTTACTACAACCTCCAGGGTGTGAAGGTAGCTCAGCCCGAGAGCGGTCTCTACATCGTTGTCAAGGGCGGCAAGGCCACCAAGATCATGAAGTAATCAACCCAACCCCCGCATACAAAGAGGCGACCCCCCGGGCCGCCTCTTTTTTGTTGCATCTGACTTTTATCCGCGACGAATTTTGACTCCATTTCAAATTTTATACCTTTCAACCCATCATATAATAAATATTTTTACTATCTTTGCGATATCAAATGATAGATTGACAATCAAGACTGCGGCCAGACCGCCTCACAACTCTAAGCAATGGCAAAAAACACCATGGGGACCAAGCTGCCCCGGAAACTGGAACAGAAAATGTCGATTATGGGAGAGCAAATCAAACTCGCCAGGCTGCGTCGCAACCTTTCGATTGCACAAGTCGCCGAACGCGCCACCTGCTCGCCACTTACCGTAAACCGAATAGAGAAAGGGTCGCCGACCGTCTCGATTGGAATCTATGCCCGCGTGCTTTACGCCCTGCAACTTGATGACGACCTTCTTTTGATTGCGAAAGAAGACACATTGGGCCGCACCCTGCAAGACCTGAACCTAAAACACCGCCAACGCGCATCAAAAAAAGAATAACCCATGCAGAGACTATTTGTATACGCCGACTTTGATTGGCTTGGATCCCCCCGATTGATAGGAGAATTGACATGCGACTCTGTCCGCGGCAACGAGACTTACGGTTTCTCTTACGACAAGGATTGGCTCGCTAAATTCGGCGACGTGTATTTCGGGGACGATTTACAGAATTATACCGGCATACAATACACTCAGCCAGGACGCGACATATTCGCCTGTTTTTCAGATGCGCTTCCAGACAGATGGGGACGAACACTGCTCAATCGCCAAGAACAGATTGCAGCAAATGACGAAAGAAGAGCCGTGCGACGACTTACGTCCTTTGACCACCTCATAGGCATCGACGATGCTTCACGTATGGGAGGATTCCGGTTTACGCATATGCCGTCAGGAGCATTTATAAACACCGAGGCAAGCCTTCGTGTGCCACCTTTGGCTGATATCCATCAACTCATGCAGGCAGCATCTGAGATTGAGTCAAGCGAAGAAAAGCATCTTTTACCCTCTAAAAAATGGCTGAGACAATTGTTGCATTCAGGGACATCACTCGGCGGCGCAAGACCAAAAGCATCCGTTATGGATGAGAATGGGGCCCTGACCGTCGCCAAATTCCCTTCCCGTAAGGATGACTATGATGTGGCGAAGTGGGAACATTTCTGTCATATCATGGGGCGCAAGGCAGGGATGGATGTCGCCGAGACCCGCACCATCAGCGCCGAGAAACACCATATCCTGCTTTCTAAGCGCTTTGACAGGACCACGGATGGCAAGCGGATACATTTTGCTTCAGCGTTGACTCTGCTCGGCCTGACGGATAGCGACAATTCTTCTTCCGGACATGGGTATACCGACATCGTTGATTTCATAATTCAGCACGGCAGCGATGTTGAGCGAAACCTTGAGGAACTATATCGTCGCGTGGCATTTTATATCATTGTCGGGAATTCGGACGACCATTTCCGTAATCACGGCTTCCTGTTGACTCGCAAAGGGTGGGAACTATCGCCAGCCTACGACATCAACCCGACACTATCAGACAACCAAAGCCTGCTTATAAACCGCGATACGAGCGAGGCCGACCTCAAAATACTGCTGCGCTCAGCCGAAGATTATATGTTGGCTCCCGAGAAAGCGCAGAGAATAATCGAGGAAGTCAGGACTGCCATGAGACCTTGGCGCAGCGAAGCAAGAAAACTCGGCCTTCCACAACGCGACATCGATATGCTGGCCCCAAAGTTCGACAAATGGATTGTCTCAGAATTCTGAAAGCTCCCGCAGCAAAGCGACCACGCCTGTAACGTTGCAGGGCGTTTCCGAATCTTTTTGCCTTGCCGACACTGAAACATTGCAGGATATTTCCGTTTTAATAGAGTATTTGTTATCTTTGCATACGTAATCCGCAGAGAACGCCTCTCATCATGACGGGCCTAACCTCCGGATTGCCCTCCTCTGCCTCAGAGTAGTCAGAGAAACATACACTCAACCACATAACTAAAACACATCACCATGATCAATCTTGAAAAAGGACAACGCGTGGCCGTCGAACTCCCCCGGTTCACAATCGGCCTGGGCTGGGACACCAACACGTCTGACACAGGCGCCGACTTCGACCTCGACGCCTCGGCGTTCATACTCGGATCGAACGGCAAGATTCTCGCCGACGAATACTTCGTGTTCTACAACAACCTCAAGTCGCCCGACGGCGCCGTGGAGCATACCGGCGACAACCTCACTGGCGAGGGCGAGGGCGACGACGAGTCGATCAAGATCGACCTCTCCAAGATCGACCCCCGCGCCGAGGAAATCATCTTCGTGGTGACCATCCACCAGGCCGCCGAGCGCCGCCAGAACTTCGGCCAGGTGCGCAACGCGTTCATCCGCATCTACGACACCACCACGGGCGAGGAGACGCTGCGCTACGACCTCGACGAGGACTTCTCGGTCGAGACGGCCGTAGAGTTCGGACGCCTCTACAAGCGCAACGGCGCCTGGAAATTCGAGGCCATCGGCTCCGGAATGAAAGGCGGTCTGGCAGAATATCTCCAAAAATACAACTAAACAAATGATTAATTATTAATGATAAATGATAAATGATTAGGGGCTCCGCAGCAAAGAGTCCGGAGGTTCTAATAATTAATAATTAATAATTTATAATTAGAAAAATATTATGGCAATCAGACTTGAAAAGGGCCAGAAGATCAATCTGGAGAAAAACAACGGCTCGAAGCTCACCGATTTCTGCGTGGGCTGCAACTGGGGCGCAATCGTGACCCCCGGCGGATTCCTCGGCCTCGGCAAAAAGACCGTAGACGTCGACCTCGACCTGAGCTGCGTGATGTTCGACTCAAACGGCCAGCTCGTCGACCACATATACTCCCCCCTCTACCGCATGGACTTCCTGGGCCGCTACGGCATGCCCGCCGGCAAGCTCGACTCTAACGACCGCGCCCTGCATCACAGCGGCGACGACCTCCAGGGCGACCAGGGCGGTGACGACGGCCTCGACAACGAGATCATCACCGTCGACCTCAACCGCGTGTCGCCCAACGTTGACCAGATTTTCTTCTTCCTCAACAACTGCGGACGCGAGGACTTCTCGCAGATTCCATACGCGTCGATCCGCATGTACGAGGGAACGCCCACACGCGTCAAGGAGGTCTTCGCGTCCTACGACGTGGCAGCCGCACCGCAGTTCGCCGGCAAGACTGCCCTCATCATGGGCAAGCTCTACCGCCGCAACGGCGAGTGGAAGTTCTCGGCAATCGGCGACGCGTTCCCCGACCCCAACATATGCGAGACAATCAGAAGAATAGCAACATCTTACGCGAAATAATATGAGAAGACTCCCCGTATACCTGCTGCTCGACTGCTCCGGCTCGATGTTCGGCGAACCAATCGAGGCCGTGAAGAACGGCGTGCAGGTGCTCGTATCGACGCTGCGTCAGGACCCCTACGCGCTCGAGACAGCCTATCTGAGCATCATCACGTTCGACAGCAGCGCGCGCCAGGCGTCGCCGCTCACCGAACTGGCCGCCTTCCAGCAGCCTACGCTGCAGGCCAGCGGCTGCACCGCCTTAGGCGAGGCGCTGACACTCGTCTCGCAGTGCGCCGACAACGAGGTGGTGAAGACAACGCCCGAGAAGAAGGGCGACTGGAAGCCACTGGTGTTCATCATGACCGACGGCGAACCGACCGACGACCTCAACAAGGGCATCGCCGAGTTCAACAAGCGCAAGTGGGGCATGGTGGTGGCCTGCGCCGCCGGTTCGGGCGCCAACACCGACACGCTCAAGAAGATAACGGAGTGCGTCGTCTCGCTCGACACGGCCGACAGCGCAACAATCAAGGCATTCTTCAAGTGGGTGTCGGCGTCCGTGAGCTCGGGCAGCATGAAGGTCGAGGAGACAGGCGTCGAGGCCAACTCGCTCAGCGAGCTCCCGCCGCCCCCTCCTGAAGTCAACATCGTGATATGAGGAAGCTCCCGGTATATCTGCTGATCGACACTTCCGGCTCGATGCAGGGTGAACCCATCGAGTCGGTAAAGGTCGGTCTGGAGGCGATGCTGTCGAGTCTGCGTTCGGACCCGTATGCGCTGGAGACAGTGAACATCAGCATCATAACGTTCGACCGCGACGTGAAGCAGCTGTTGCCGCTCACGCCGCTCGACAACTTGCAGATGCCCGACATCACGACTCCCGAGAGCGGGCCGACGCACACGGGCCGCGCGCTGCAGATGCTCTGCGAGAACGTGGACCGCGAGGTCAACCGCGGCTCGGCCGAGGTGAAGGGCGACTGGATGCCCCTGCTGTTCCTGATGACCGATGGCAAGCCGTCGGACATCAAGCTCTACAGGGAGATGGTACCCGAGGTGAAGAAGCGCAATTTCGGAGCCATAATCGCCTGCGCGGCCGGCATGAAGGCAGACACGGAGCCTCTGCTTCAGCTCACCGACCGCGTCTATTCGCTCGACACGATTGACAGCACGGCCTTCAAGTCGTTCTTCAAGTGGGTCTCCGACTCGATCGGCGTCGGCAACCGCAGCATGGGTGCCACCGACGAGCTCGAACTCCCCCCACCCCCCGCCGAAATCAACGTCCTCTTCTAATGATAAATGATAAATTATTAATGATTAGAGGCTCCGAGTTATGTCAAAATACAATGTTGTCAAAGAGAAAAGTTTTGCATTTGCACTCAGATGCATTAAACTCTACCGGTATCTTAGAGATGACAAGAATGAATATGTGATTTCTAAACAAATCCTGAGGTCCGGGACAAGCATTGGCGCTAATGTAAAAGAAGGCATCTTCGCTCAGAGCAAGCCCGATTTTCTGACAAAATTCTCGATAGCAAAGAAAGAGGCTGCTGAGACGGAATACTGGCTGGAACTACTCGACGCATCTGAGATTCTCTCTGTTAAAGAGGCAGATTCGATGCTTGCCGATTGCAGAGAGCTATTGAAAATGTTAGTCACAATATGCAAAAAGTCAGGCCCACGCGACAAATTTTGACGCTTACCCTCTAATCATAAATCATTAACGGAGCGCGCTCCCTAATAATTAATAATTTTTCATTAATCATTGCAGGATTAAGTAGTTCCCAATCAATAATAACTTATAATTAATCTTTGTCGGAGCGCGTAGCCCCTAATCATTAATAATTAATCATTAATCATTATGAGAAGGTTGCCTATTTATTTTCTTGTCGATGTGTCGGAGTCGATGGTCGGCGAGCCCATAGAGCAGGTGCAGCAGGGCATGCGCACCATCATCCAGGAACTCCGCGTCGACCCGTACGCGCTGGAGACCGTCTTCGTGTCCATCATCGCGTTCGCCGGAAAGGCCACGACACTCACCCCGCTCACCGAACTCTATAAGTTCTATCCCCCCGTCTTCCCTATCGGCGGCGGAACGTCGCTCGGCACCGGACTCGACTTCCTGATGGACAGCATCGACCGCGAGGTGACACGCACCACCGCCGACGCCAAGGGCGACTGGAAACCGATCGTGTTCCTGTTCACCGACGGCATCCCCACCGACGACTACCGCACCGCGTTCCGCCGCTGGAACGACCGCTACCGTGGCCACGCCAATATCGTGGCCGTGTCGCTCGGCGACAACGCCGACACCCTGACCCTGGCCCAGATCACGGAGAACGTGCTAATACTCAAGGAGACCGACCGCGAGTCGTTCACCCGCTTCTTCAAGTGGGTCACGGCCTCGATCAAGACGACGTCGGTCTCCGTCAGCGAACAGGCGCAGGACGAGGTGAAACTCGCCCCCACCACGGGCATCAACCTCGAGAAGGCCCCCGCCGCGCCGGCCGCCCGCTCGCACGCCGACGACAACTTCGTCGTGCTCCACGGCCGCTGCCAGACCACCGGCCGCGACTACCTCGTCAAGTACACGCGCGGCCGTTCGTTCCTCGGCGTCGAGCTCCCCGACAAATACAACGAGTCGGAATATATGCTCACCGGCGCCTACCCCGTCGACGGCAAGACCTATGCCGAACTATCCACGGGCGAGAGCGCGAGCATCAACACCTCGCGACTGCGCGGAGTGCCGGCATGTCCCTGCTGCGGCAATCAGCACGGCGTCGTGCTCTGCGAATGCGGCAAAATCTTCTGCGTCGGCGAGGCCGGCAACAACGGCTGCCCCTGGTGCGGACTCCAGGGCGAGCTCGGCGACGGCGGAGGTGAAGGATTCGACATAACCCGAGGCATCGGATAAACAACATCCCGACACCGATGGACAGACAGCAAAGACACACGCGGCGCCGCCGAGGCCCGCACGAGGGCCTCGACCGGATGCTCGGCGAGGCGATGAGACAGGCCGGAATCCCGTCCGACAGAAGGCAGGCCTTCCTGACGGAGGCGTTCGGACGCCTCTGGAATGAAATCAAAGAAGAACGTATGAACCAACGAATCATAACCGAGAACAACATCCGCAACCTCGGCATCCGTCTGCCTAACGGCACGGTCAACAAGGATTATACTGCCGGCTTCACGCTGCCCAACGGCGAGATCAGCGCCCCCCGCCTCGACGGAGCCGACGAGCTCGGCCTCGAGCTCGTCTATAGTCCGGAAGACGGAAAGTGCCAGATCACAGGCCGCCCGCACACGCCGGGCGACTTCACGCTGACGCTGCGTTACCGCACAGTCGAGGGGGAGCCCGAATCGGAACTGCGTCTGCCGATAGCCTTCAATCCCGACCCGCGCTCGCTGTGGCGCAACATCCCGACCGACCCGAAGGTGATCTACTTCAAGCCCGACAGCGCGACGGCCTATGTCAAGGTTGAGGCCGGCCCCGACGGCACTCCGCGCAAGGACATCGTGGCCGCCAGCCAGCGCGGCCGCAGCCACGCCCAGGAGGGCCGCCCGCGCGACGACCATTTCCTCGTCGAGCACTGCGACCGCTCCGACTGGTATGTGCTGGCCGTGGCCGACGGAGCCGGTTCGGCGAAATTTTCGCGCAAGGGTTCGGAGGTGGCCTGCGACACCGCAGTGGAATACTGCCTGAAGCGCATCGACGACAACCCCCCCTTCGAGCAGGCCATCCGCGACTACGCCGCCGACCGGGCGAACACCGACCGCCGCCACGCGCTGACGCAGTTCGTCTACGACATCGTGCTCCGCGGCGCGCAGGCCGCCCATAAAGCGGTCTCCAAGCTCGCCGACCTCGAATCAGACACCCGCGTCAAGGACTTCGCAACCACGCTGATGTTCGCCATCTGCAAGAGATTCGACTTCGGCTGGTTTGTCGCATCGTTCTGGGTGGGCGACGGCGCGATGTGCCTCATCAGCGAGAACGGCGACATCAAGCTGCTCGGCACGCCCGACGAGGGCGAGTTCTCGGGCCAGACGCGCTTCCTGACGATGCCCGAGATCTTCCGCGACCGCAACGTCTACAACCGCCTCAAGATACTCATCGAGCCCGACTTCCAGAAGCTCCTGCTGATGACCGACGGCGTGTCGGACCCGATGTTCGAGACCGACCGCAACCTCAACGACCCGGCCAAGTGGCGCGAGCTGCTCGACCGGCTCGCGCACGGTTTCCCGGCCGACGGCATCGGCGGCGTCGACCTCGACGACGACAACGAGAAGGCGGCCGACCAGCTGCTGGGCTGGCTCGACTTCTGGAGCCCCGGCAACCACGACGACCGCACCATCGCGATACTGTATTAATGATAAATGATAAATGATAAATGATAAATGATAAATGATTAGAGGCTCCGCAGACCAGAGCCCTTATCATTAATCATTAATAATTAATCATTGAAAGATGCGGAGCTCTAATCATTAATCATTAATAATTAATCATTGAAAGATGCGGAGCTCTAATCATTAATCATTAATAATTAATCATTGAAAGATGCGGAGCTCTAATCATTAATCATTAATAATTAATCATTGAAAGACGCGGAGCTCTAATCATTAATCATTAATAATTAATCATTGAAAGATGCGGAGCTCTAATCATTAATCATTAATAATTAATCATTGAAAGACGCGGAGCTCTAATCATTAATCATTAATAATTAATCATTGAAAGATGCGGAGCTCT
>CAJTXU010000001.1:47159-121075 GCA_910584125.1 uncultured Muribaculaceae bacterium
TAATCATTGAAAGACGCGGAGCTCTAATCATTAATCATTAATAATTAATCATTGATTATATGGTTGTTAAATTAACTGCGACCGACGGCACGCCGGTGGAGTTCGTCGACGAGGTGATCGGCAGCGGGGCGATGAAGGACGTCTATTTCAGCCCCGACAAGAGCTATGTGGTGGGATTCTTCCGCCAGCCCCAGGACGCAAACGCCCGCGACCGTCTCAACAATATCGTCGGCAAATACCGCGAGCGAATATTCGGCCAGGTGGGAGGCGACTATTGGGAGAACCTGTTCTGCTGGCCCACGAAGCTCGTGGAGTGGGACGGGAAGCTCGGCATCGTCTGCCCCGCCTACCAGAAGCATTTCTTCTTCAGCGACGGCATGTTCAAGGGCAAGGAGAAGGAGGGCAAATGGTTCGCCTCGGCCCGGTTGCGCAACAAGTTTCTCAAGCCCGACCAGAAGGGGACGTGGCTGACCCACTTCCACATGTGCATCAAGATAGCCCGCGCGGTGCGCCGTCTGCACGCCGCGGGGCTGGCGCACTCGGACCTGTCGTACAAGAACGTTCTGGTCGACCCGCAGACGGGCAGCGCGGCCGTAATCGACATCGACGGCCTCGTCGTGCCGGGCAAGTATCCGCCCGACGTGGTGGGCACGCCCGACTTCATCGCCCCGGAGGTGCTGCAGACGCGCGGCCTCAAGATCGGCGACCCGGCGCGCAAGCTGCCGAGCATCCTGACCGACCGCCACGCGCTGGCCGTGCTGATATACATGTATCTGCTCTACCGCCACCCGCTGCGCGGCGGCAAGGTCAACGACCTCGACGCAGCCCGCGACGAGGAACTCTCGATGGGCGAGAAGGCCCTCTTCATCGAGCACCCCACCGACACGAGCAACCGCCCCAAGGTCAAGAACCTCGACGCGGCCGAGCTGCCGCAGGGCGACGTCACCAAGCTCCCCTACACCATCTGCGGGCCATATCTGAAACGCCTGTTCGACCGCGCCTTCATCGACGGCCTGCACGATCCCTCCAAACGCCCCACGGCCGACGAGTGGGAGCTCGCCCTGGTGAAGACCACCGACCTCATGCAGCCCTGCCAGAACCCCGACTGCCAGGCCCATTGGTTCGTCTTCGACAACTCCACCCGCCCGCGCTGCCCCTTCTGCGGCGCCGAATACCACGGCCAGCTCCCCGTGCTCAACCTCTACTACTCGCCGTCGCACGGCAAGTTCCTGCCCGAGGACTACCGCCTGATGGTCTACGACCGCCAGTCGCTCTACAAATGGCACGCCAACCGCTTCGTCACCCCCAACGAGCGCACCAGCGCCGCCGACAAGAAGCCCGTCGGCGACTTCCACTTCCACAACGGCCGCTGGATCCTCATCAACCGATCGCTGCCCGACATGTGGGACGTCACCGAGCAACCCCGCCGCCAGATCAAGACCGGCGAGTATGTCGAGCTGACCGACGGCCGCAAAATCCTGCTCTCGGGCGAGGACGGAGGGAGACTCGTCGTCGTGCAGCTCGTAAACAACTGAGAATAAGCAATAAGTTATAAGTAAAAAGTAAAAAGTAAAAAGTAAAAAGTTAAAAGTATAATGGCAGAAAAACAGCACTACACCGGCCTGACCGACGCCCAGGTGGCGGAAAGCCGGGAAAAGCACGGGGTCAACATACTGACCCCGGCCGAGAAAGACCCGCTGTGGAAGCGGTTTCTCGAGAAATTCAGCGACCCGCTGATCATCATCCTCCTCATCGCCGGCGCGCTCTCGATCGGCATCTCTTGCTACGAGTTCTGGGGCCTGCATGAAGGCGCCGGCGTATTCTTCGAACCCATCGGCATCTTCATCGCCATCCTGTTGGCCACGGGGCTGGCCTTCATCTTCGAGCTGAAGGCCGACAAGGAGTTCGCGCTGCTCAACCAGGTGAACGACGACGAGCCCGTGCAGGTGATCCGCAACGGCAACGCCGTGCAGGTGCCCCGCAAGGACGTCGTGGTGGGCGACATCGTGATTCTCAACACCGGCGAGGAGGTCCCGGCCGACGGCGAACTGCTGGAGGCCGTGATGCTCAACATCGACGAGTCGACGCTCACCGGCGAGCCCATCTGCCACAAGACCACCGACCCGGCCGACTTCGACCCCGAGGCCACATTCCCCTCCAACCACGCCATGCGCGGCACGAAGATCATGGAGGGCCACGGAGTGATGCGCGTGCTCGCCGTCGGCGACAAGACCGAGAACGGCAAGGTGTTCGAGGCCGCGCAGATCGACGACAGCGTCAAGACCCCGCTCAACGAGCAGCTTGACGGCCTCGGCGACCTGATCACCAAAATATCGTATGCCTTCGCCGGACTCATCGTCGTGGGCCGCCTCGTGATGTATTTCATCAACATGGGTGGCGACGGCTTCGACTGGGTGAGCTTCCTGGCATACTTCCTGCAGACACTGATGGTGGCCGTGACGCTCGTCGTCGTGGCCGTGCCCGAGGGTCTGCCGATGGCCGTGACGCTCTCGCTGGCCTACTCGATGCGCCGTATGCTCAAGACCAACAACCTCGTCCGCAAGATGCACGCCTGCGAGACGATGGGCGCCACAACCGTGATATGCACCGACAAGACCGGAACGCTGACGCAGAACCAGATGCAGGTCTACAAGGCCGACTTCTTCGGCAATCCGGGCGACGACATCATCGCCGAGGGCATCGCCGTCAACTCCACGGCCCAGCTCGACATGTCGGGCGAGAAGCCGGCCGTGCTCGGCAACCCCACTGAGGGCGCGCTGCTGCTCTGGCTCCACAAACGCGGCGTCAACTATCTCGATCTCAAGGAGAAGGCCTCCCGCGTCGAGGAGCTTCCCTTCTCCACCGAGCGCAAGTACATGGCTACTGTCGTCAAGTCCGCGTCGGGCAAGACCATCCTCTATGTCAAGGGCGCGCCCGAGATCATATTCGGCATGTGCCGCGACACGGCCGGAGTGACCAAGGCCGAGATCGACGCCCAGCTGCTCGAATACCAGAACCAGGCAATGCGTACGCTCGGATTCGCATACCAGGTGATCGAGCCGGGCGACAAGACCATCGAGAACAACCGCGTCGTGGCCGGGAAGCTGACGTTCATCGGCATCGTGGCAATCTCCGACCCCGTGCGCGTGGACGTGCCCGACGCCGTCAACGAGGTGCTCGACGCCGGGATTAAAGTCAAGATCGTGACCGGCGACACCCCCGGCACCGCCAAGGAGATAGGCCGTCAGATCGGCCTCTGGAACGACGCCCGCGACACCGACCGCAACATCATCACCGGCGTCGAGTTCGCCGAGCTCTCAGACGAGGAGCTCAAGAAGCGCGTCGGCGACCTCAAGATCATAGCCCGCGCGCGCCCCATGGACAAGAAGCGTCTCGTCGAGGCCCTGCAGGCCAACAACGAGGTGGTGGCCGTCACAGGCGACGGCACCAACGACGCCCCCGCCCTTAAGTCGGCCCACGTCGGCCTCTCGATGGGCGACGGCACCTCGGTGGCCAAGGAGGCCAGCGACATCACCATCATCGACAACTCCTTCTCGTCGATCGGACGCGCCGTGATGTGGGGCCGCTCGCTCTACCAGAACATCCAGCGGTTCATCCTCTTCCAGATGACGGTCAACGTGGCCGCCTGCTTCATCGTGCTCTTCGGCGCCTTCATGGGCATGCAGTCGCCGCTGACGGTGACGCAGATGCTCTGGGTGAACCTCATCATGGACACCTTCGCGGCCATGGCCCTCGCCTCGCTGCCGCCGTCGCACGCCGTGATGAAGGAGAAGCCCCGCTCGCGCACGGCGTTCATCATCAACCGCCCGATGTGGAGCTCGATCATCGGAGTGGGTGGAATCTTCTTCCTGCTGCTGCTCGTGCTGCTCTTCATCTTCGAGCACTACAGCGTGACGAGCCTCACCGAGATGTTCGCATTCATCCCGCAGACCGGCGAGGGAACGACCCTGACGCGCTACGAGCTGTCGCTCTTCTTCACTATCTTCGTCTTCCTGCAGTTCTGGAACATGTTCAACGCCCGCGCCTTCGAGACGGGACGCTCGGCCTTCCACTTCAAGGGTGCCGGCGGCTTCGTGCTGATCGCGCTCGCCATCCTCATCGGCCAGATCGCAATCGTCGAGCTCGGCGGCCAGTTCTTCAGCGTAACCCCGCTCAAGTTCATGGACTGGGTGATCATCATCGCCTCGACGTCGCTCGTGCTCTGGATCGGCGAGCTCATCCGCCTCGTCAGGAAATGACCCTCAACGACACCGACCACACGGGGGAGACGGCTACACGCCGCCTCCCCCGTTTTTTTCGCAAATGGGCAAAAATTTTATAACACTGATTATATGAAAGTTATAAAAATATCGAAGAAAAAAGTTGAAAAAAGTTGCCGAAAAATTTGGTGGAACCGCAAATTTGTTATAACTTTGCACTCGCAAACGGGAAACAAACCCCGGGAGCCAAGGCAGAGGCCTTGAAAAGAGTCTTGAAAGAGACACTTTTAAACTCTGAAGGTGCGGTAGTTCAGCCTGGTTAGAATACATGCCTGTCACGCATGGGGTCGCGGGTTCGAGTCCCGTCCGCACCGCCGAGGAGAGAGGAAGAGCAACAGTGTAAACTTCGGTTTCCTGTTGCTCTTTTTTCACACACGCGATTAGTCACCCATATTAACCCCCCCACTTGCGGAGCCCAGCGCGGAGCCTCAGTTATGTTAGCAATCATCAACGGTCCGAACCTCAACCTGCTCGGACGCCGTCAGCCCGAAATCTACGGCACAAAAACCTTCGACGAGACCCTCGCGGAGATTCGCGCGGATTTCGCCGACACACGTATCGAATACTTCCAGTCGAACTCCGAAGGCGACCTCATCGACGCCCTGCACCGTCTGGGCTACGACCCCGACTGCGGAGGCATCGCGCTCAACCCCGGCGCCTACGCCCACTATTCGATAGCGATAGCCGACGCCATCGAGGCCATCCCCGTGCCCGTGGTCGAGGTCCACATCTCGAACATCCACGCCCGCGAGGAGTTCCGCCACACGTCGGTGACGGCCCGCGCCGCCCGCGCCCTCATAGCCGGCTGCGGCCGCGACGGCTATGCCCTCGCCCTGCTCTACCTGCAGCGCCTCGCCAACGCGAACAACCAGACAGACACGAAAGTGGAATGACCGACAGCGAGAAGAGATATCTATGGGCCGAACCGGCCGTGGCGTGGGGCGCGTTCTTCGTCCTGCTCGCCACCTACTGGCTCACCGTGGCGCCGACCGTGTCGTTCTGGGACTGCCCGGAATACGTGTCGGCGGCCGCCCTGCTTGAAGTGGGGCATCCGCCGGGCAACCCGACATGGATGCTCGTGGAGCGCATCGTGACGATGCTCGCCCCCTCGCCGCAATACGCGGCCCTCGCGGTCAACATGTCGTCGGGACTCTTCACGGCGTTCGCAGCCTTCTTCCTGGCCAAGACCATCTTCCGGGTCGCGCTCTGGGTGCTTCTCAAGCTGCCCCGGCGACATATCCCCGCCCCCGTGGCCGCCGCCGGAGGCGCGCTGACCGGAGCCCTCGCCTTCGGATGGTGCGACTCCATATGGTATTCGGCCGTCGAGGCCGAGGTCTACGCCATGTCGATATTCATGACCTCGCTATGCGTGTGGCTGATGGCCAAGTGGGCCGGCACGCGAAACCGGGGAGACTCATGGCGCCTGCTCGTGCTGATAGCCTACCTGTTCGGCCTCAGCATCGGCGTCCACCAGCTCAACCTGCTCTGCATCCCGGCCCTGGCCATGGTCTGGGCCGTGCGCCGGGGCATATACTCCACCGGTCGCCTCGCGCTGATATTCCTGCTCTCGCTCGCCGTGGTGGCCTGCGTGCTGATGGGCATGATGCCCTCGACCATCGCTCTGGCAGCCGAGTTCGAGGTGCTGGCCGTCAACTCATTGGGGCTTCCGGCCCTGTCGGGCGTGGCGATATACGTCGCCCTGCTCGGCGTCTCACTGCTCGGCGCCATCGTCGCCACCTCGCGCGCCCGCAGCCGCGCCGTCATGGCCGCCGCATGCTTCCCGGCCGTCTTCCTGTCGGGCATATTCATCCTCTCCGAGCATTTCCTCGCCGGGGCAGTCGTGTCGGCCGCCGTCTCAGCCCTGCTGGTGTGCGGCTCCAACTTCAAGGCGCGCCGCCTATACCTCTCCATCTGGATGCTCGCCATGCTGCTGACGGGATATTCGAGCTACGCGCTCATCCCCGTGCGGGGCTCCGTGCCCTCGCCGGCCAACGCCGCGATGCCCGGCGAACCGTTCGCCTTCGCCTCCTATCTGAGCCGCGAGCAATACGGCTCGAAACCCCTGCTCTATGGCCCGACCCCTTACAGCCGCACGATGCTGCGCGAGAAGACAGGGCCTGACGGCAGACCGACCTACCGGTTTTTCGCGCTCGACTACACGCGCCCGATCCACGTGCCCAAGGAGGAGGGTGGCCGCCTGCGGCACTCGGTGCCGGGACTCTCGCACGAAGATTCGCTGCGCAACGCCGCCCTTATGGACCGCGACGGCGACGCGTACATCGTGCGCGGCATGAAGTCGCAGCCCGTCAAGACCCCGGAACTCAACATGTGGTTCCCACGCATCACGAGCTCCAACCCCGCCGACATTGCGAGCTACGCCGACTGGATCGGCATGGACTCGGCCTCGATGGTCGAGGTCGAGATCTCGGAGGCTGTGGACTCGGCCGGAAATTACGTGGCGAAGATGGACGCCGCCGGACGCCGCGGACACCCCACGGGGCTCAGGCCGACATATATGCAGAACCTCGAATGGTTCGCGATGTACCAGACTTCGTACATGTACTGGCGCTACCTGCTCTGGAACTTCGCGGGCCGTCAGAACGACCGTCCGGCCCAGGGAGAGGTGCAGCACGGCAATTTCATCACCGGTTTCCCGGCGATCGACAACGCCATGCTCGGCGCCGAGGACTCGCTGCCGCCGGTGGCGGGCTCGGAAAACAAGGGGCGCAACCGCTACTGGCTCGTGCCGCTCGCCCTGGGCATCCTCGGCATGGCCTGGCTGCTGAAGTCGCGCCGCCGGGGAATGCAGACATGCGCCGTCACCGCCGTGCTGTTCGTCATGACGGGGCTCGCCATCACGGTCTATCTCAACCAGGACCCCGGCGAACCTCGCGAACGCGACTATTCGTTCCTCGGCTCGTTCCTGGCATACTCGGTGTGGATCGGTTTCGGGGCGATAATGATAGCGCGCAGGTTCCGCTCGCCGTGGGCGTTCCTGATTCCGCTCGTCGTGCCGGTGTGGATGTGCGCCGAGAATTATGACGACCACGACCGCTCGGGGCGGTATGCGGCGCGCAACTTCGCCTTCAACATGCTCAATTCGCTCGAACGGGACGCCGTAGTGTTCGTCAACGGCGACAACTATACCTTCCCGCTTTGGTACGCGCAGGAAGTCGAGGGCGTGCGGCGCGACGTGCGCGTCGTCAACCTCGCCTATCTCGCCACACCGCGCTATTCGGCCAACCTCATGGCCGACTGGCGTGAATCGCGCGCGCTCGAGACTACTTTCGGCCGCGGCGACATAATCTGGGAGGCGTTCCGCATGGCGCGACTCGAGAGCGGCAACACCGACACTCTGCCCGCCGTCGAGGCCCTGCGCCGCCTGCGCGACTCCGCCGACGAGACCATGCCGGCGAGATACGCCACACTGCGCGTGAGCGCCGACTCGACCGCCGTGTTCGACCTGCGCCGGCTCGTCAGCGGCGGCGGCAACACAATAGACTTCGGGCGGCTGATGATGTTCGACATAGTGGCCACCAACGCCGCCTCCGACCGTCCGCGGCCCATATACTGGCTCGGCGCCCTGACGCCCGACAAGCGGCTCGGCATGACCGACATGACGTCGCCCTGGATATTCGGCCGACGGTTCGGCCTCGCCGACGCCCGGGAGACTGACTCGCTGCTCGTGGCGGCCGCCTCGCGGTTCGTCGCCCCCAACCCTCTCGGCCGCGAGGTGTATATGGACCACGCCCCGTCGATGCAGGTGGCCGCGATGCGCGGCGCGCTGACCAACGCTGGAGCGACGCTGCTCGACCACGGGCACCTCGCCGACGCCGTTGACCTTGCCCGCAAGGCCGACATTATGATGGGCGACGCGCCAGACTCCTACGGCGGCATCCTCGTCAACGACTCGGCCTACAGCGTGCGCCGCGAGCTCGCCACGCTGCTCACCCGCTGCGGCGAGTCGTTGAGACGCGTCGCGGCCCGGACCGACCTGCCCGAAACGGCACGAAAAAAGCTCGACGCCGAAGGCATCGAGCTGATGGCGCGCGGACGCTACCACATGAACCGTTATCTCACTCTGCGCCGCCAGTGGAGCGACTACCGGCGCGCGCTGCCGCCGCGTCTGCGCGGCAAGATGTCGCCAACGTACTGACGTCGAAGCAGGGGCACGCCTTGGCCGCGAACTCGCGGTGGCCGTGGAGTGTCGCCCCGGGGAACCTGCGCATCAGTTCCGTCACGAGCCTGCGCAACGACTCGCGCTGAGCGGCCGTGCGCGTGTCCTTGGGCCGAAGCGTGTCGCGGTCGATTCCACCGACGTAGCAGACGCCCACCGAATGCGCGTTCTGACCCAGACAGTGCGCCCCCACCTCGGCGACCGGACGCCCGGCATGGACCGAGCCGTCGAGATACACCAGATAGTGGTAGCCGATGGTGCGGAACCCTCGGGCCCTGTGCCACTGCGTCACCTGGTCCACCGTCACCTCCCGACCCTCGGGAGTGGCCGTGCAATGCACGATGATCTTATCTATCCTTCTCATATTCAATCTCCTTTTTCTCACCTTTGTCATTCTGTTCCTTGCGTGTCACGCGGCGGATGCCGAGCAACGCGCCCGAGAACGTGCATATCTCGCCGAAGGCCACCAGCACCGAGTGGTCGATCACTCCGGGCGGGGGCAGCACGAGCGACACGAGCAGAAGCACGCACCCCATGACGAGCATCCCCACCGCCGCCCAGACAGCCGCCCTGCCGTCTGCCATCATCTGCATTCCCGTTCTTCCCATATTACTTATTACTTATTACTTATCTTTTATAATATCGGCCACCTGCTCCGCTATGCGACGGCATATCTCCGAGACAGCCCGCATCGGCAGGTCGATGTAGACGCCCTCGCACTTAGGGACGGCGATGTAGTCGAGCTCGGCCACCGTGGCGGGAGACGCCGTGTTGAACACCTCGAGCTCCTTGATGTCACCACGCTCGGCGATGGCAACGGCAGGCGACGTGCGCCGGCGGCTGCGGCGGTAGGGGATGGCGCGGAGCCTGCGCTCCTCGCCCGCCGAGGCAAGCGGAACGCTGACGCCCGTCTCCCAGTCGGACATGCGGAAGCGGACCAGACGCAGGAAGTCCTTGGGAAGCCTGACGACGGCCCGGCCGCACTCCTCGTGGCGCGCCACCGGCACGTAGATCTCCTGAAGCGGGAGGTCGGGCGCGACGCCCTGCTGCTCCTGACGCCCCGCGATCAGAGTGTCGTCGACGGCGTGGCGGCACTCGTCGATGCGCGACAGCGGCATCGTGCTCAGCACGGCCGACGCCGCGTCGGGCAGCAGCATGATGATGAGCGACTTGAGGTTGACGCCGGGGTCGCCGTAGTCTACGAGTTCCTGGATTATCTCTTCATTCTCGTCGAGAAAGGCGTAGACCTTCCCGACGATATCCATGATCTTGAATTTCATATTCGTGTGGTCATTATGTTCAGTTGATTCTCACTATCCTCCCCGAGCGGAAATAGGAGCTCCGCTCGATGAGGCTCTTCACGGCGGGGTCGCACGTGGCGAAGACGGCCGGTATGACGCCGAGCGAGCTCATGGAGCCTCCGCTGAAGGGTATTCTCACTTTCGCCGTACCGACGGAGATGAGCGCCACCCACTCCGTGAGGCCGTAGACACCGTAGACGCTTCGCCCGGTGTCGGCTTCCCGGGCCGGATTGCCCGGGAAGGCCGCTTTCTTTCTGTTGTCTGCCATGTCAGTGTTCAGTCAATCGATAGTTCGCCGTTATACTCGCTCCAGTTCACCACGGTCTCCAGGTTTGTGCCGGTGCCGACGCGCGCCTGCCAGATCTGGCCCGTGCGCGCCGACAGTGAGATGCCGGGGCAGTCGCACGCCAGATAATAGAGGGCGCCGTCCTGCGGATCCACGGGGGCCTTGTCGCTCTCCCAGAAGCGGAAGGAGAAGGCGGCCGTGTCGCGGTTCTCTCCCTCGCCGTCTATCCAGATGTGGCATGCCCCCTTGAGCGCGAGCGCGTCCCAGATCAGGATGCCGTTGCGCGTGGCCTCCTCGCCCTCCACGCGGTCGCTGAAGCTGTGCTCCGCGCTGTAGATGTAGTGCACGAGGCGGTTCTCGCCGATCAGAGCGCCGCTGTTGCTCCAGCCCAGGCGATCGAGAGTCGGCTCGCGCTTGATCTCGATGTCGCCGAACACGGTGTGGAAATTCGTTACGGTCCAGCCGATGGAGTTCACCTTGGTGGTGATCTGGATCTCGGGATGCTTCGAGAAGTCGATGCACTGGATCTGCTCCAACAGGTTCTTGCCGGCGAGAAGCAGGGCGGTCTTGGGCACGTCCTCGCCAGTGAAGAACATCTTGGCCAGGGCGATGATGCGCTCTACGGTCCAGGCGCCCTCGTGCTGCAGCTCGCGCTTGAACTGCCAGCGCAGGCCCTCGGTGCAGTAGACGTACTGCATGCCCATTCTGGGCACGTTGACCTTGAACTTGCCGGCGCGGCCGGCCCAGAGGGTGCGGTTGCCGCGCACCTTGAAGTTGCTGATGGCCTGCTCGGCGATGATCGCCTTGGAGAAGGGGATGCGCTTGCGCTGGCTCTCGAAATAGTCGGAAACCACCTGGTTCATGCCGCGCTTCTGCAGGTAGACGCGCGTGGGCTGGGGCACGATCATGTCAGGGTCGACCTCCTTCTGCGTCTCGTAGAGTGAGTTGGCGAGGATGACGCAGACCGTGCCCTTGGGGATGGCCGGGATGCCGCAGAACTCGTCGGTGACGTTCTGCTTGGGACCGTTGACGGCGCGCACGACGGGGTTGTTGGTAGTGGTGTCGTAGCCGGTGACGAAGAGCATCAGGTCCTTGCCGGGGGTGTTGTTGCGGCCGTCGATGTCGAAGCCGTCAACGCCCTTGGCGAGCAGCGTGGTGTAGGGGCGGGGCACGCTCTGATCGGCCGACGCGAGGGGCAGCACGCACTGCATCTGCCGGGTGGCGGTGACGTCGCTTGCCACCGTGACGCTGCCGCGCGCCTCGTCGATCATGAAATGCTCCACCTCCGGACTGCTCACCTTGACGCGCTTGGCTTTGAGCATGAGGTTCATCAGCGGAGTGTCGTCGCTGTTGAAGCGGAAGAGTTCGTCGTCGATGTCGCTCTCCACAAGATGGCCGGGGGCGATGCCGTCGCTGGCCTCGGCGAGGCTCGATACTGTTGCTGCCGCTCCGGGCACGATTGTCTTCGCTCCCGATGTGCCGGGAGTCTTAGGTCTGTTGTCACTCATCTGGTTTGAGTTTAAAGTTTAGGGTTTAGGGTTTAAAGTTTAGGGTTTAGGGGCTGGCGGTTCAATTGACCGTTGACGCGTAGCCCACTTCTTACTTTTTACTTCTTACTTCTTACTTTTTACTTCTTACTTCTTACTTTTTACTTCTTACTTCTTACTTTTTACTTTTTACTTCTTATTACTTATTACTTCTTACTTATTCAGTTGGCGTCGCGGGCGATGTCGAAGATGCTGGGGCCTCGGCCGGTGTCGGAACCGGTGCCGGGATGCGGCACGCCGTCGGTGGCGTATTCGAGTTCCGTTAGTTCGTCGATGCTGGCGTTGCGGCCACGCACCTCTCCCGCCGTCTCGGCCTCGGCGACGGCCCGCGAATAGTCGGCGCCGCGGGCGATGAGGTCGAAGAGCGTCTCGCTCCATTCGCCCGATTCGAGACAGCCGGTGAGTATCCCCATGGCGTCGAGGGCCGACTGCCGGCGCTCCTCGTCGGCGATGTTCGCGTCGAGCCACGCGGCGAAAGTCTCGGCGAGGTTCGGGCTCGCGGAGTTCTCTGGACTCTCGGAGCTCTCTGAGTTCTTGGAGCTCTCTGAGTTCTTGGAGCTCTCTGAGTTCTCTGAGCTCTCGGAGCTCTCTGAGTTCTCTGAGTTCTCTGAGCTCTCGGAGTTCTCTGAGCTCTCGGAGTTCTCTGAGCTCTCTGAGCTCTCGGAGTTCTCTGAGCTCTCGGAGTTCTCGATATTCTCGAGAATCTCTTCCTTTTCTTTTTTTCTCTTCAAGTTGAACATATGCTGTGATTTTTAGGTGGTTGTTTCCGTTTCACGCCGCAAAGTTACGAAAGCGGCCGCCGGGGCCTCCTTTATCCATCCACTTCCCGCAATTTATCACGCCGACACGCGTTTTTCTCAAAAGAGGCGGCCGCTAAGACCGCCCGTGGCCGCATGGCCTTTATGAACACCCTGTAAGCAAGCATATAATGACGCTTTCAATCAAGAATATAGCCGGAACACTCGGTCTTCCGGCCCCGGCTGTGGGATGTAACATCTCGCATCTGCTCACCGACTCGCGTTCGCTCGAATCGGCCGAAGACTCTCTCTTTTTCGCCATTCCCACCAAGGGTAATGACGGCCACCGCTTCATCTCCGACCTCTATTCGCACGGCGTGCGCAATTTCGTCGTCAACCGGGTGCCGCGTCAGTTCGCCCACTGCATCGACGCCAATTTCCTCGTTGTTCCCGACACGGTCGAGGCCCTGCAACGCATCGCCGCGCGTCGCCCAGATTTCGGCGGCCACATCCTTGCCATAACCGGCAGCCGGGGCAAGACTACCCTCAAGGAGTGGATTTTCCAGCTCATGGAGCCACTGTCCGACATTTCCCGCTCGCCCCGCAGCTATAATTCGCAGATCGGCGTTCCCCTCTCGATGTGGGATATCGAGCCCGCGGCCCGTCTCGCCGTGATTGAGGCCGGCATATCACGTCCCGACGAAATGTCTCCGCTGGCGGCATGCATCCAGCCCGACACGGTGATAATCACCAACATAGGCGAGGCCCACTCCGACGGATTCGCCGACGACGCCGCCAAGGCCCGCGAGAAGGCCCGCCTCGCCGCCGCGCCGTTGGTCGGCACGGTGGTCTTCCGCAAGGACTACACCCTCATATCCGAGGCCCTCGACGCCGTGGCTCCGGCCGCGCGGAGATTCACCTGGTCGGACTCCGACACCTCGGCCGACGTCCTCATCGCCACCGAGCGCACCCCCGGCGAAACACGCGTCACCTACACCTACCGGGGCGAGACCTCGACGCTCACCGCGCCGCTCGACAACGACGCCGACATCGAGAACGCAGCCAACGCCCTCTGCTTCATGCTGCTGAGCGGCATCGGCCGCGACGTCATCGCATCCCGTTTCGCACACCTCCACAAGATCGGCACGCGCCTCAACGTCTCCGAGGGCGTGAACGGCTGCAGCGTGATCCACGACTCCTACACCTCCGACTTCTCGTCGCTGCGCCCGGCACTCGACTTCATGCGCCGCCGCAAGACCCCGAGGCAGTCGCTGACGCTCGTGCTCAGCGACCTCCACCACGAGTCGGCCGACACCGACACCCTCTACCGCAACATCGCCGCCCTCACGGCCCGCGCCGGCGTGACGCGCCTCATCGGCGTCGGCCCGGCCATGTCGGCCCATGCCGCTATGTTCCCGATGCAGTCGCTCTTCTTCCCCGACACCCCGGCCCTGCTCGCCGCCCTATCCACATCCGACTTCGCTGACGAGGCGATACTGCTCAAGGGCTCGCCCGAGTTCTGCCTCGACGACGTGGCCGAGATGCTCGAGACCCGACGCCACGAGACCGTGCTCGAGGTCAACCTCGACGCACTGGTCAACAACTTCAACTACTTCCGCCGACATCTCCCCGCCGGAACCGGCGTGGTCTGCATGGTCAAGGCCTCGGGTTACGGCGCCGGAAGCTACGAGATCGCCAAGACCCTGCAGGACTGCGGCGCGGCCTACCTCGCCGTCGCCGTGCTCGACGAGGGAATCGAGCTCCGCCAGAAGGGCATCACGATGCCGATAATGGTCATGAATCCGAAGGTGGTGAACTACCGCTCGATGTTCGCCAACCGCCTCGAACCCGAGATATACTCATTCGAAATGCTGCGCGACGTAATCCGCGAAGCCCGCAAGAACGGCATCACCGGCTACCCGATTCACATCAAGCTCGACACCGGCATGCACCGCATGGGTTTCATCTGGCAGGAGCTTCCCGAACTGATGGACATCCTGGAGAGTTCGCCCGAAGTGACGGCCAAATCGACTTTCTCGCATCTCGCCACCTCCGACTGCCCCGACATGAACGACTACACCGAGCTGCAGCTCACGCGCTTCGCGCAGTATACCGACTACATGCTGTCGCGGTCGTCCACACCGATCCTGCGCCATGTGCTCAACACGGCCGGGATACTCCGTTACCCGTCGCACCATTACGACATGGCCCGCCTCGGCATCGGCCTCTACGGAGCCAACACCCTTCCCCCCGAGATGGAGAAGCCGCTCGAGGTGGTCTCGACCCTGCGCACGGTCATCATCGCCATCCGCGACTGGGAGGCGGGCGAGACAATCGGCTACGGCCGCCGGGGCGTCCTGGCGCGCCCATCGCGTGTGGCGACGATTCCCATCGGATACGCCGACGGCATGAACCGGCACTTCGGCCGCGGCGCCGTCTCGGTGTGGATCAACGGCCATATGGCCCCCACAGTCGGCAACATCTGCATGGACGCCTGCATGATCGACGTCACCGGCATCGACTGCAAGGTCGGCGACCCGGTCGAAATCTTCGGCGCGCACGCCCCGCTGCAGCGTCTGGCCGACGCGCTCGACACAATCCCCTACGAGGTGCTCACCTCCGTCTCCCCCCGCGTCAAGCGAATCTACTACCGCGAGTGATTGGTCAATAAGTGACAAAATTGGTGGGTTTGGCATTTTTTTACGTTCATAAACCTTTTGCCACATAATTTTGTATTGAGAATAAAGGAGCTGGCCGCCCCGGCGGCCATGCTCCCTCTCATATTGCTTCGCATCAAGGTTATGAAAACATCCATCTCATCCGCGCTCACCGCGCTCGCCATGTCGCTCGCCGTCTGCACGCCGCTGCAGGCGCAGACCGTCTCGCTCGACTCCTGCCGCAGCATGGCCCTGCGCTCCAACAAGGGCCTGCGCATGGCCGACGAGGCCGTGCGCGGCGCGCAATACACCAAAAAGGCGGCCACCGCGGCCTATCTCCCCGCGATTGACGCGAGCGCCACCTACATGTACAACCAGCACAAGACTTCCCTGCTCAGCGAGGACGCCAAGCTCCCCACGATGATATTCAACCCTCTGACCGGGAAGTATGACTACAACGTGCTGATCGGCCCCGACCTCAAGCCGGTGCTCGACCCATCCACGGGCCAGCCCATCCCCGAGATGGTGGCCCTCATCCCCAAGGACGCGCTGACTTTCGACACCCGCAGCGTCTTCGCCGGGGCCATCACCCTCACCCAGCCCATCTTCATGGGCGGCGAGATCAAGGCCCTCAACGACATAGCCCGATATTCCGAGCAGGCTCTCGTCGCCTCGCGCAACAACATGACCCAGGAGGTCATATACGGAGTCGACGAGGCCTATTGGACCGTCGTCTCGCTCCGCGCCAAGCAGAAACTCGCCGACAGTTTCGTCGCCCTGGTCGACACGCTCCATTATGACGTCAACGCCATGCTCGAGGAGGGTGTCGCCACCCGCGCCGACCTGCTCTCGGTCGACGTCCGCCTCAACGAGGCCCGTATCATGCTCACCAAGGTCGAGAACGGTCTCTCGCTCTCGCGCATGGCCCTCGCCCAGGCGTGCGGCCTGCCCGTCGACACAGAGATGACGCTCGCCGACGAGGAGGCCGAGGGCATCGGCACCGAAATGCCCGACTACGCATACAATATCGAGGATGTCTACGCCCGCCGCCAGGACCTTGAGGCCGTCCGCAAGGGCATCAGCATCATGAAGGGACAGGAGAAGCTCGCCCTCGGCTCGATGCTCCCCAAGCTCGGACTCGTCGGCGCATATACGTTCTCGACCCCAAACCTCATCGACGGATTCAGCCGACACCTCAAGGGAGGATTCAGCATCGGCGCCGCCATCACGATCCCCATCTGGCACTGGGGCGGAAACTACAACAAATACCGCGCCGCCCGCTCGGCCACCAACGCCCAGCGCATCATGCTCGAGGACCTCGAGGAGAAGGTGCAGCTCCAGGTGAGCCAGGCCAAGTTCAAGATCGCCGAGGCATACAAGACCTACGATATGGCCCTCTCGAACATGCGCAGCGCCGAGGAGAACCTCCGCTGCGCCGAGATCGGCTTCAAGGAGGGCGTGCTCACCACCAACGACGTCATCACCGCCCAGACCGGCTGGCTAAAGGCCAATTCGGAGAAGATCGACGCCGAGATCGGCGTGCGCCTCTGCCGCACATACCTCTCGAAGGTGCTCGGCACGCTGTCGTACGCCCCGGCACAGACGGAACGCTGACCGCCCCGCCGCCAATCATCCACAGACTCAATGACTAAACATCCCTACCATGGATCTACAGAAGAATAATAACGCCGGCGCCCCGGTCCAGACTCCCGTCGGCGCACAGAATCCCGACGAGGTCACCAAGAAGGACCGCGCGCTGATTCTGACCATACTCGTCATCCTGCTGGTGATAGCCGCCCTGGCAATCGTCGGCTTCCTGTGCATCAAGCCCCAGCCCGACACGGTGCAGGGCCAGGGCGAGGCCACCGAGATCCGCATCTCGGGCAAGTTGCCCGGCCGCGTGCGCCACATATATGTGGAGGAGGGCCAGCACGTCAGCGCCGGAGACACGCTGGTGCACATCACGTCGAGCATCGTCGACGCCCAGTATGACCAGGCCGAGGCCATGGAGCAGGCCGCCCAGGCGGCCAACGCCAAGGTCGACGCCGGAACCCGCGCCCAGATCATCCAGGCCGCCGAAGACACCTGGCATCAGGCCCAGGCCGCCTCTGGAATAGCCCTGAAGACCTACCAGCGCATGGAGGCCCTCTTCTCGAAGGGTGTCGTCAGCGCGCAGAAACGCGACGAGGCCAAGGCCGCCTACGACGTCGCCAAGTCGGGCGAAGCCGCCGCCAAGAGCGCCTACGACCTCGCGCGCGCCGGAGCCCAGCCCGAGGACAAGCAGGCCTCGTCGGCGATGGTCCGCGTCGCCCGCGCCGGCGTCAGCAAGGCCAACGCCCTGCTCGAAGACCAGTATCTCACAGCCCCCTTCGACGGCGAGATCACCGTCATCTACCCCAACGTCAGCGAGCTTGTGGCCACCGGAGCGCCCATCATGACCCTCCAGAAAGACGACCACTGGGCCGTCTTCAACGTCCGCGAGACACTGCTCAAGGACATTCGCCTCGGCTCCGAGCTGAAGGTCTACATCCCCGCCCTCGACAAGGACACGGTGATGAAGGTCTTCTATATCAAGGACCTCGGCACCTACGCCAACTGGCAGGCCACCAAGGCCACGGGCGACTACGACGCCCGCACGTTCCAGATCAAGTGCCGTCCCGCCAAGCCCATCGACAACTTCCGCCCCGGCATGTCGGTAGTCTACAAAGGAGTCGAGACAAGAAAAAAGTAAGAAGTAAGAGCGGAGCCACCGTGGCGCGACCGAAGGGAGCGCAATCCGGCAGGCTGCGCATTCCAGCAGCCAGCCCAATTTAAAACATTACCGTTATGAACATCACAGGCACAGGATTTTGGCCGATAGCCGAGCGGTCGATGGTGCAGATTGTGCGCCGTCCGATCTACTGGATCGCTATGCTGGGCCTGCCCCTATTCATGTTCCTCTTCATCACCTCGATGTTCGAGCAGGGCCTGCCCACACGCATCCCCGCCGCCATCGTCGACAAGGACGGGACATCCCTCTCGCGCGAGATCACGCAGACCCTCGGCGGCATGCAGATGGTCGACCTCACCGAGACGGCCGACTCATACACCCGCGCCCGACATCTGATGCAGGAGGGCAAGATCTACGGCTTCTTCCTCATCCCCGAGAATTTCCAGTCCGACCTGCTCGCCGGCCGCGCGCCGACCATCACGTTCTATACCAACATGGTCTATTACGTGCCCGGCTCGCTTCTCTTCAAGACCTTCAAGTCCACGGCCGTCTACACCAAGGCCGGGGTCGCCGTGTCGGTGGCCCGCGCCGCCGGCCAGAACCCCGAGGCCGCTGCCCCGCTGCTGCAACCCATCAACATCGCCGCCCGGCCCATCGGAAACCCACAGCTCAACTACGGCATCTACCTCTCCAACTCGTTCATACCCGCCGTGCTCCAGCTGATGATTATGCTCGTCACGGTCTTCTCGCTCGGCCAGGAGATCAAATACCACACGTCGACCCAGCTGCTGCGCATGGCCCGAGGCTCGATAGTCCGCGCCGTCTACGCCAAGCTCGCGCCCCAGACCCTCATCTGGTGGATTGTCGCGATCTTCATGCTCGCCTGGCTCTACAAGTTCAACCACTACACCATGCAGGGATCCTGGGGCTGGATGGCACTCTCCGAACTGATGTTCGTCATGGCCGCCCAGAGCTTCGCGCTCTTCGTGTTCTGCATCCTCCCCAACCTGAGGCTCTCGCTCTCGGTCTGCGCGCTGACGGGCATCCTCTCGTTCTCGATCGCGGCCTTCTCGTTCCCCGAGGAGAGCATGTATCCGGCCATGAGCATCTTCAGCTGGCTGATGCCGGTGAGATACAACTTCCTGATTTACGCCGACCAGGCCCTCAACGGCCGCGACATATACTATTCGCGCGTGTGGTTCGCGGCCTACATAGGCTACATGATCCTGCCGCTTACTATGCTATGGCGGGCGCGCCGCGCGATGGCCCGTCCGGTCTACGCACCCTAATCCCGCCGTTATGAAAAAGATCAAGCTCTTCATATTAGGACTCTTCCGGGTGTACTGCCGCGAGTTCAAGCTCGTGCTCCACGACCCGGGCGTCATACTGTTCATCACGTTCCTGCCGCTCGTCTACCCCATCATCTACTCGCTGATCTACAATCCCGAGATTGTCAAGGAGGTGCCGATGGTGGTGATCGACGACGACCGCACGCCGCTGAGCCGCGAGCTGGTGCGCAACCTCGACGCCTGCGACCAGGTGTGGGTGCGCGGATATGCCGCCGACCTCCCCGAGGCCCGTCGCGCCATGGACAGCCACAAATGCTTCGCCATACTCGAGATTCCCTCTGGATTCGAGCGCAAGGTAGGACGCTCGGAGACGGCCGACGCCGTGATGTATTGCGACATGTCGCTGCTGCTGCGATACCGGGGCTTTCTCGTCGCCACCACCGAGGTGATGCAGGCCATGGGCAGCGAGCTCCTGGCCGAGGACATAAACGCGCTGGCCCCCCTGGCCGGCACGATCGTCACCGGCGACCTCCTCCCCATCGAGAACGAACCCATGGGCAACATCCGCGGAGGCTTCGACTCGTTCATCATGCCCGGCGTCCTGATCCTCATCCTACACCAGTGCATCGTCCTCGCCATCGGAATGATCGGCGGCGCTCGCCGCGAAAAATCAAGCCTCACCGGATACAACCCGCACAACAATTCGCGTTATGTCATGGGGACGATGCTGGGCAAGTCGCTCTGTTATTTCACACTGTTGATTGTGCCCTCCATCTTCATGATCCATTACGTGCCGATGATGTTCCGCTTCCCTATGGCCGGCGACATATGGCAGGAGATGGCTTTCCTGCTCCCGATGTCGTTCGCCTGCTTCGGGCTGGGATTCGTGTTCCAGGCGTTCGTCACCGAGCGCGAGTCGGTGTTCGTCAGCTGGGTGGTCACCTCGCTGATCTTCCTGCTCCTCTCGGGTCTCATCTGGCCCCGCTACGACATGTCGCCCGTCTGGAGGGCTCTCTCCGACATATGCCCGTCGTCATGGGCCGTCGAGGGTTTCGTCAAGATGAACTCCAACGGCGCCTCGATCTCGCAGGTCGGACATGAGTATCTGATGCTCTGGATCCTCGCCGTGGCATGGAACGCCGCCGGATACTGCGCGCAGAAATGGTTCATGGGCCTCCCGAAGCAATCGAAAGAAACCCAAACCGACCGTCAGACCGCCTGATGAACCTCACCGAACGAATCACCTACCACCTGCTCCATTCCCTGCTCTGGTGCCTGTCGCTGCTGCCGCTCCGCGCCATGTATGTCATCTCCGACGCCGTGGCCTGGATCCTGCGCCGCGTGGCCCGCTACCGCCTGCGAGTGGTGCGCGACAACCTTGAGTCGTCGTTTCCCGAAAAGTCCAAGCGCGAGCTCCGCGACATCGAGCGCCGCTTCTACGGCTTCCTCGCCGACTACTTCTTCGAAACCGTCAAGATGCTCACCATGAGCCGCCGCCAGATGATGCGCCGCCTCACGGTGGAGAACATCGAGATGGTCGACGACGCCGTGGCCCGGGGCCGCAGCGTGACGCTGCTGCTCGGCCACTACTGCAACTGGGAATGGGTCAGCTCGCTGCCGATGCGCTTCACGCCCGGAACCGTCGGCGCCCAGGTATACCATTACCTCCACAACAAGGCCATGGACCGCATCTTCATGAAGATCCGCACCCGCTTCGACTCGCACAACATCGAGATGAACGACATCATGCGCTTCCTGATAGACCACAAGCGCCGGGGCGTGCCCACCGTCACCGGCTTCATCGCCGACCAGTGTCCTAAATACGACATCCATCTCTTCGTCGACTTTCTGGGCCACGACACGGGCGTCTACACAGGCCCCGAACGCATCGCCCGCTTCCTCGACTCGGAGGTGCTGTTCTGCCACATGCGCCGCGACCGCCGCGGCCATTACGTGCTGCGTTTCGTGCCCGTGACGCTCGAGCCCAAGCGCGAGGCGACATTCGACATCACGCGCGCCTACATCGACCTGCTCGAGAAGAACATCCGCGAGGCGCCGCAATACTGGCTCTGGAGCCACCGCCGCTGGAAGCGCACCCGAGCCGACTTCTACGAGCACTGGGGCGAGCACGCCGACAAGATGCTCTCACACCTGTGACAAATAGCACCGGAACTGAAAGAGCCCTTTATGACGCCATTTCTCCGGCTACAGTGAAAAAATCAGGGGTGTCCGCGCGGACACCCCTGATAATTAGCCATTTGCCATTACAGCCTCAGTCGGCGATTTCGTTGATGTGGTTGCGGACTTTCGCCGCCTCGCTTTCGCTCATGGCGCTTCCTTTGAGCGTGAAGATGCCGTTGCCGATGCGCACGCTGCGCTCGTTGCCCAGACCTATGCCCAGAAGCGTCTCGTAGTCGCCGCCCGCACGCGAGCCGTCAACCGTAGGATCGGGAAGCTGTCCGTCAGCGTCGTTAATCTTGAATGTCATCACCACAGTGTAGTCGCCGTTACCGGCCCCTGCGCGATATGTTCCGCGTGCCGGGTTGCGGCCCGTAAGCGTCGGAATGATGTTGCCCTTGTAGCGCGCCACGATCAGCCAGTCGGTAGGGATGCTGCTGTCGCAGTTGCGATACATGTCGACCACCACTGTATACTCGCCGTTCATGACGAACTGCTCCGGGATCACGATATTCTCGTTGTTCAGACCGTCGATGCTGCAGGCGGCGTTCGAGTCGTGGTCGAGACCGAACGAGCCAAGAAGGTCGCCGTTCTCATCATAGACATCGCCGCCACGGTTGCCGTAGTAGATGTGCAGGCCGTTCGGGCAGATGAGATGCAGATCGACGTCCTTTTCGTTCTCGAACGTCAGGTTGATGGCGAGGTCGCCCTCCATACTCTCCACGAACTCTATGTGTTTCTCGACGGCCTCGGTGTAGATGCCGCTTATTGTCCTCGCGCTGAGCACCATCGTGATGTCATCGCCGAGCTCGCTCGAATACATCACGGGGATAAGGTAGCTGTAGCGGTTACTCGAGCTCGCGTTCTCGTCGGGCTGGGAGGCGTATTCCAGATAGCCGTCGACGCCCTCGACCGAGACGAAGAACTTCTCGCACTCCTCGGGCGAGGAGATGGAGATGAAGTTCATGCCGCCGGCCAGCGCGCGGTCGTTGCACTGCACGCTGCCGATAGCCGCGTCGCCCTCGGGCTGTTCGCCACTGCGATACTCTGCACCTTCGATCGAGAAATACTTCGTCTCGAGTTCCGGTTCGTCGTCCTTGTCGCTGCAGGAGCTGAATCCCGCCGACATCAGCACGGCGCAGAGCGCCGCCGCCGAATTCTTGTAGAAATTTGTCATTCCGTTTGTTGTTAATGGTTGATATTTGTGTGTTATCTGCTCTGAGTTTATGTAGACCCGCCACAAAGGTACAAATTCTTTTTGACATTTCCATCACGGTTTTGCCGTATGTGCATAAAAAAGTGAAAAATCACCTAATTTATATTGAGAAAAAGGGCGCCCCTGCAAAGGGACGCCCTTGTTTGTCAGGAATATGACGCGGGTCAGAGCACGAGCTTGCGGCTCTTGCCGTCGGCGTAGCGCACGATGTAGACGCCGTGGGTCAGCTGGCCTGCCTCCACCTTCTCGCCGGCGAGATTGTAGATGGCCTCTACCTGACCGGAGGTCTCAAGGTCGGTGATGTCCTTGATGCTGCCGACGCCGGGGTTGACCTTAAGCGTCTTCGACACGCCGGGGGCCGTGAGCGTGATCTCGCATTCGGTCAGTTCCTTGCCCTCGGCTGCGCTGAGTGTCAGCACGGCCTCGTGGTATCTGCCCTCGACCTTCGCGTTGAGCGTCTCGGGAGCGTTGACCGTGATGTCGGCGCCGTCGTAATATGATCCGAGAGCCACCTGCGCGGGCGTGCCGTCTACGGGGACGGTCACGTTCTCGTCGGCGCAATCGAGCCAGGGATAGCAGCCGTGGAGCGTGAACGCGAAGCAGCTGTAGATCGGACCCTCGGGACCCTCGACCATGGCGGTCGTGGTGTAGCTGCGGCGGTATTCGGTGTCGCCGCCGAGCTTGTTCATCGTCTCCAGATAAGCGAAGGCGCGCTCCACATCGGGATGCTGCGACTGCACGGGCGCGAAATATTCCACACCCTCGCCGTTGAAGCCGGTGAAGCGCAGGTAGTAGCCCACATGGCTGTCATCAATCACAACGGGAGCGTCGAACGTGAAGGGAATCGTGAACGTGTCGTTGACACCCTCGCCGAGCTTGACGATCACCTGCTCAGACGTGCACTTGGCCGATGCCAGCGGAGTCTCGAGGGGCTCGAAGTCGTCGTTGAGAGGGATGATCTCGATGTTGAACTCGGGAGTGCCCGTGATCTTGCCGATGGCGTTGAGATGCACGCCCTCGATTACGAGCGGAGCCTTGGGGGCCGCGACGAAGTTGATCAGAGCCACAACCTTGACGTCATCGCCATCCTCGGCCATACCGTTCGACTTGAGGTTGAGCCAGTAACGGTCGGAATTGACGTTGTAGCCGAACACAGGTATGGCCATGTCGCCGATGGTCTCGTCCTCGACGATGGTGACGCCGATGTCGCTCTTCTCGGTGTTGAAGGGGAGCATGCCGAAGTGGTACATATTGCCCTGGATCTCGAAGTCAGGGCGGCCGCCGGCCTGCAGGTATTTCGGCAGGGCGGCATAACTGCCCTCGGTCGCGCCGGGAGCGCTGGCGCGAAGCACCGGCATGTAATACATGTTGTTGCGGCGCGTGAATTCAGACGTGTAGTCAGGGGCGTACTCCACGGAGAGGCTGTACTGGTCGTCAGAGGTCGCCCAGTCGTTGGTGGCCGGGTCATGGTAGTCCCACGCATAGGTCGCCTCGACCGAACTCATGTTCTCGAATGTGATGGGGGCATGCACAGGATAGATGGCGAATGGACTGTTGAGCGACGTCCACGACTCGTCGGCCTGGAAGCCGAAATAGAGCGCGTCCATAGGCTCCATGTAATATACGCCCTCAAGGTTGGGAAGGCCCACGGTGACGCAGTCGATGGCGAGGGTGTCGGCATCGGTGGCCGCGTAGCGGAAGGCGATCTCGACATTCTTGCCGGCATATTCGGCGAGGGACACGATGAACTCATGGTAACCGTCCACGTAGAGGAGTTCCTCGGGAGTCATCTCGGCATAGACATCGGTCATGCTCCAGATCTGGGTCCACTCTCCGCCGTCCACACGGACTTCAACCGTGAGGTCGCCGACAGTGGTGGGATCTCCGATCCACGACATCGAATCCCAATCGACATTGGTGGTGTCGAAGAAGAAGAAAGGATGCGCGAAGAGCTGGAACGACAGCTGCTCGTTCTCCTTGATGGTCAGCGCGGGGGTGACGACACGCTCATCCTGAGGGATGCCCGACTGGCTGAAACCGATGGCGAGGGCGAGCTGGCCGTCGGGAGGAGTGGGGAAAACGAAACCGTCGGCGACCGATGCACCCCAGGTGGCTCCCGGCTCAAGGCCTTCGCCGCTGTTGGAGATGCGCGACCAACCCTCGGGGATGTCGGTGCCGAGGCTCGGGTCGCAGTTTTCGAAACTTTCGAAGAGCGAGATGCCCTCGGCGGCCTCGGCCTGACGCGAAGCGGCGCGGCTTATGGGGCGGATCGTCTGGCGCGACGAAGCGGCGGCCGTCTGGCGGCCGTCAAGATGCCTCATAGGGCGGACAACCGACTGATTCCTGGTCTTGTTGACGGCCTTCACCGTCTTGAACTCGTTGGCGGCGAAACGGATACCGTCGCCGACTGTCGATGCGAGCATAAGGGCGGGAGACGCCATCACACCCATCGCGATAAGTAGCTTGTGAGTCATAAGAGTTATTTTGATGTTAGTATTTTGCTTTTGATGCTAATATTGTAATATTCTTATTAGAAGCCTACAAGCTATAAGTTATATGTCAAAAGTTATCACTTACATAGCCCGTATTACTTCTTACTTAATACTTAAGTAAGTGTTCAAATTAAACCGATAGTAAGTGATTATAATCTTGCATATCATCTGCTTGCTCTTTTTGGCATCTTTGGCTTTGTCGTTCGGTCGCATAGCTCGCTATGCTCCCTCACTCCGCAGCCAATTGAAAATCGGCGAATGACCGCTGAACACAATAAGACATGAGCCAAATATGCTCAAAAATAGCTTCGCATCTGATATGCATTTAATTTGACCACTTACTTATTGCTTATCCCATATTACTTCTTATATTACTTCTTACTTATTACATTTATTGTTGCCATCGTTATGCGATTACGCCACAAAGATACGAATTATTTTTGACAAACCGCGCAAAAGCCCCACCTCAACCCGATTATTTAAGTATTTATAACGCGAGTTCGGGATAAGTCTTTATTTCAATCTGATATGGAGTCGTCGCACACAATGTCGAAAAGACATCTCCTGTGTAGCTGATTCTCTGGCCTTGAAGCCATATCGCGTACCCCCCGGGTCTCTGGTTCTATGGTCTTAAAGACTTGTCGCGCAGCACTCTGATCATTTATCATTAATCAGAAGGCGAAATGGAGCGAGAAGCGGAGGCCGGAGTCGGGCGCCCCGGGCTTGTCGCGGTAGCTCAGACGCCATATGTAGTCGAGCCGCAGGAACGTCAGGATGTTGTCGATGCCCACGCCGATCTCCATATACGGCGTCCGGCCCATCTCCTGCGTCATGCCCTGACCCGGAAAACGGAACAGGTTGTCGTTGTAGGCCGGGTTGTTCTTGCGCGTCAGATTGCCCATGAAGCCCTTGAACGTGAAGACCTCACGCAGTTTCAGCTTCTTGATGAGCGGGATACGGTTGAAGATGAGCCCGTTGAGGTTATAGTTCAGGTCGAGAGACACATACTGGTCCATCGCGAACTCCATCGGGTTGAGCAGGCTGTAGGTCTCCGACTGCACCGTGTAGGCCGTGTTGGCGTTCTGCCACAACAGGGCGGGAAATTGCACCTGATTCCATAGCTTCGCAGCCTTGAAGATTACGTCGGCATAACCGAACGCGGAGAACCAGAACCGCTTCTGGAGGCAGAACTCCGTGAGGTTGAGCGTGTATTCCGACCCGAAGAGCCCCTTGGGCCCGAACGTGTGCGAGAGTGTCATCGTCAGCGCGTCGCGGTTGATGTTGCGCCGGTCGTTGTAGGTCTGCATGAACTTCTCGCCCGGTGCCCAGCGAAGCTGAAGCTTCATGCTGTTCTGCGTGTATGCCGGCACCACTTCGCCCGCCCCGTTGACAAACGACACATATCGCGACGACTCCTGACGCTGATGCGCCACCGAGGCGTGAAGCGACAGATTGTTGCGCCACTCGATGTTGTATTCCAGACGCGCCAGTCGCTCATAGGTCGAGAGATTGCTGTCGATACGTTTCCACGAATTCAGCAGATTGCTGGTGGCGTTGGCCATGAACCGCTGTCCGAGCTGATTGATGTCGTAGGCATAGGTGGCGCGGATGCCGTTTATGGGGAACTCTCGCGAATGATATTTCTTGCGGACGAACGAATATTCGAGCTCCGCGCTGTATTTCCACTTGCGGTCCTTGCATCCGTAGGCCACATATCCCCGGCCGAATACGTGGTCGAAGAGGTTGGCCGTGGTCAGGCCGCCGACCGCCAGCCGGACACCCTCGGTGGCGTTGTAGCTCACGAACGTATCGATGGGCCCGAAGTCAAACTTGCTCTTCTTGCCCGTCGGTACGTAGCCCTTCACCAGCAGCTCGACGGCCTTCGCCGTCCAGTATATCACGGGCATCTTGCGGAATGGTGACTCGTCGACAGCCAGTTGCCTCTCGGCATACGACAGCGGAATCATGCGCACCGACGTCCAGTAGTCCTGCCCGCGGTCGTCGGCCTCGTCGATGACGAAATCGCTGCCGAGACGGTCGTAGAACTCCCGCAGATCGTCGCGCTTCTCATACGAACGGTTGACGTATCGCGACTGACGCGACATGTAGGCCTGCCCGATCGCCCCCACGAGATGCAGCTCGACCACCATGTCGTCGAGCGTCTTGTGGGTGTAGCCCAGAGAGTCCTTGGTGAAGTTCTGGCTCAGCAGCATGCTCTCCACATAGTTGACGTTGGCGGCCTTGGGCAGGCGCATCATGACTCGCCTCACGTATTTCACCGAGTCGTCGACCGGAATATACAGCGACCCGTTGAATCCCATCGACTCGGCGTTGCGCGGCGCGAACTGCAGCTCGACGCATCGGTCGCGGCCTATCACCACCGTGTCGACTATATGGTACCTGTAGAAGTCGGCGCCGATGGCCGAGAGCGGACTGACGAAGCGGTTACGCATCACGGGGATGTCGTTGGCGTAGACGTCGACCTCGCGCAGCACGTCCTCGATGACGGCACGCGTGTAGCTCTCGTCGAGCGACTTGTCGACGCCGTTGTTGCGCCGCCCGGTCACAATCTCCTTGTCGACGCCGTCGGCCGTCGTGATACGCGTGGCGGTCTTCTCCTTGAGCGAGAGGTCGAGCACGCGTTTGCCGGTCCATATGGCCGTGTCCACGAGTTCGGCGATGGCCTTGAACTTCCCCTTGACCTTGCCGTCCTCGCCCGGCTTGTAGCCGTTGTAGTTGTTGAGGCCGAGCACCGTCTTGTCGTAACGGTCGTAGCTATAGTAGGGGGCCTGCGTCGGGTCGTGCTTCTCCTTGTCGGCGCGGACACGACGCATCAGCTCGACGGCCGGGTTGTTCTTCTTGGAATATTTCTGCTTCTTGGGCTTGACCACGACCTCGAGCAGTTCGGTCTCCGAGGGGGACATGAAGAAGCGCATCGTGTCGCCGGGCGCCTCGCCGACTGTCTTGCTGGCGGGCGTATAGCCCAGCGACGTGACGTCTACCACGGCCCCGGCCGGAAGCCAGAGCGTGAAGACGCCGTCAAGGTCGGTGGTGGTGCCCTTCTTGTTCTTCTTCGAATAGACGTTGACGAACGAGAGCCTCTCGCCGCTTATCGAATCGACCACGACGCCCGTGACCTTGCGGGCCTGCGGGCGCGGCTGCGCAGCCCGCAGCCGGACCGCGGGAAGCACGAACGCCAGAAAGGCAACAAGGGTCAATATGATTGTTTTGCGGAACGTGTCGTTTGTCATATCTGGATAGCGGGCAACAGGAGAGAGGAGAGAAAGGGAGAGTGGAGAGCAAAACAGAGTTCTTTAACACAACAAAAACTCCGCGGGTCTGGTTCTCGGGCCAATGTAAATTATTAATGATTAGGGTTGACGCGCGTACGCCCCCTAATCATTAATAATTTATCATTTATCATTCAATGTTCATCTTACGACTATCTTCATGGCGCGTTCTCCTGCGCGGACCACATAGACTCCGGCCGGAAGTTCGGGACGCTCCTGACCGGCCTCAGCCTCGGCCACCTTCACGCCAGCCACGGTATAATAACCGCGTCGCATATCGGTCATGTCGGCGTCATCGTCGCCGGATACGCCGTCGATTCCGTTCACTCGGTCGTAGCAGGTGATCTCCACAGGCTCATTGAGCAGAACATATTGACTGTTGGAGATGACGGCGAGAGCTATATAATGCTTACCTCGCCTGTAGTTCTGGGGACGCTCCCACATCTCATCATAAGTGAAGTCAATCGACTCTCCGGCTTCCAGACTGACCGGCACCGGATCTCCTTCGCCCATAACCTTGTTGAGGTCGCGCGTCAGCAACAACGCCATAACATTGCCGTCAAACGGCTGGTCGCCGGGATTGACGAGACGACCGCTGATCTTGATGTTGTCGTTGAGATAGAGCTTCTCCTGGAACACTCCGTTCTGAAGTTCAGGCATCGGCGCGAGAACGGCCTCAAGCGTTATGTCCGCACCTTGTTTGTCAAGCATATAGCTGTTGGTATCACTGATAGGAGAACGTACGCGGTCCCAATTCCCGTCGTCATAGCGGTAGACACAGTCTACCTTATACGTGCCGTCGGCGATTTCTGACACCGCGAACGCCATGCCGCGATAGCCGTAACGGGGCGGCAGGTCCTCCTCAATCTCATATGCCAGATAGACAGGCTCGCCGACCGCTGCGCCATCGGCGCCCACAGGCTGCAGACGCAGGCCTATCGAGGCGCCTCCAGCCTCGACCGGGCCTGGACCGGAATTATAGATAAGGTTGCCGACGCTCAGAGTGCCCTCGGCCTCGTCATATCCTACCTCAAGGCCGCCGTCGCAGATGAACACCGAATGCCATGTCGAGGTGCCCGTGCGGTCGGGACGAATGCCGACGATGGCATCCTGCATGAAATTGAAGCCGGAGCTCGCACCTCCGATGCCTTGATGCAACGGGTCGAGCGCATCGAGCCGGAACCAACCGTCGCTCATGCCGCCCCACCCCCAGTTGAAGTGGAAATAGCCGTCGCTGTCATAGCCGTCGCATATGAACGAATGGCCCCCGTCGTAGCTCTGGCCGTCGTAGATCACGGGGCCATCCTCGCTTAATGACTTGTAGATTATATTCTCCCACTCCAAGAGACCGTAATAGTCGCGCATCAGGTATTGCAGCGAGCGGTCGTATTTGAAATATTCCCCAAGCGCCGGCGCTATGTTGATCGACATCGCTCCCGAAGCTCTGGGGCTGTAGTTCATGCTGACTGAGTATCCCGCGGCCTTCATAAGTTCGGCCACCGCGTTGTCGGACTCTGTGACCGTCCCGTTGAACTGATAACAGTCGGCCATCAAGTCCCACCTGAAATTGCACGCGGAAAAGTCGATGGAGAGAGTCTGGCCGTTCCATTCATAAGACCGCTGGCCGACGCCGGTGTCGGGCCAGTTGTGATATTTCATGGCCTGCGACATCGCTGTGGCCACACAGCCGGTCACGCTGAGTTCGCTTCCGACCGTCGGACACTTCAGGTTGTAGGGCGCACTCTGGTTCCACTGGGTGGTGCAGAGCGGGGCGATCGGCTCGCGTTCGGGACGGGGGGCCAGCACGGGCCGACCTTCGCCATTCTCGGCGATATACGCCACACGGCGCGCCATGAAGTCGAGCCAGTAGCTGAACCCGGGCGCCATCCCGGCGTCGGCCACAGTCAGTGGCGTCTCGCCGTAGCCGAGCAGCGCGGGCACCGCGTCGTCGGCCGATACGACGGCGAATCCGTAGTCGCCGCGGCTGAACAGATAGATGGCGTCCGTACCCTCGAAGGCGCGGGTGTCGGCGAGTGTGAATTCCGCCCGAGTGACTCCGCGGGCACGCATCGGCCCGTCGCCCAGCGCGCGCTCAAGCGCGGCCTCGGGGGTCAGCGGAGCGGCCTGCGCCAGCAGGGCACAGAGTCCGAATGTCGATAATAATGCGATTTTCTTCATAGATTTATTTGAGTTTTTCAGTGGCTTCGCGGATTCGGCGCATAGCCTCGCGGATGTTGTCGTCGCTCGTGGCGTACGAGAGCCTGATGTAGCCGTCGGCGCAGAATGCCGCGCCGTCGACACAGGCCACATGGGCCTCTTCGAGCAGATAGAGCACGTAGTCGCCGCTCGACTGGATTGTGCGGCCGCCGTGCGAGCGGCCTATAAGCGCGGTGACGTCGGGGAAGAGATAGAACGCTCCCTGCGGACGGTTGCATTTCCATCCGGGTATGCTGGCGGCGAGCTCGCATATCAGGTCGCGGCGGCGTTCGAAGGCACGGCGCATCTCCTCGACACACTGCTGCGGACCGGCGTATGCCGCTTCGGCCCCTTTCTGCGCTATCGACGAGGCGCCCGACGTGTACTGCCCCTGCAGCTTGGTCACGGCCTTGGCCACGCGCAGCGGCGCGGCCAGGTAGCCTATGCGCCAGCCTGTCATTGCATATGCCTTGGAGACGCCGTTGATCAGGATCACGCGTTCGGCCATGCCCGGCTGGCAGGCTATGCTCCTGACCCCGCCGGTGAAATTGATGTGCTCGTAGATTTCGTCGGAGAGCACGATCACGTCGGGGAAGTCGGCCAGAACCCCGGCCAGAGCGGCGAGTTCGTCGTCGGAGTAGACCGAGCCCGTTGGGTTGCAGGGAGAGTTCAGCATCATGACGCGTGTGCGCGGAGTCAGCGCGGCGCGAAGCTGCTCGGCCGTGATCTTGAAGTCGTTGGAGGCCTCGGCGCGAACCAATACGGGCACGCCCTCGGCCAGCTTGACCATCTCGACATACGACACCCAGGCCGGCACCGGAATCACGACCTCGTCGCCCGGATTGACACACGCCAGCAGCGCGTTGGCCAGCTCCTGCTTGGCTCCGTTGCCCACCACGATCTGCGCCGGGGTGTACTCAAGCCCGTTCTCGCGGTTCAGCTTGCCGCATATCTCGCGGCGCAGCGACTCGTAGCCCGCCACGGCCGTATAGCGCGAATAGTTCTCGTCGATGGCTCTCTTCGCAGCCTCCTTGATATGCAGGGGAGTGTCGAAGTCGGGCTCGCCGGCCGACATGCCGATCACGTCCACGCCCGCGGCGCGGAGCTCGTTGGTCTTCTGTAGCATGACGAGTGTGGCCGAGGCCGACAGGTTGTTGACTCTTTGCGAAATCTGGATCATAATGCTGAAATTCTTTTCTTTTGAGTTACAAATATGTATGCAGTAAAAACAGGGTGATTCGGGGCTTGCAGACCCGCTCTCACTCGGCCGCGGTGAGCTCGAGTATGCGGGGCACGATCAGCGTGATCGTCGTGTTGGGGTCGAGTCGGTGCTCGCCGTCGAAGTCGCGGGCGTCGCCATAGTGGGCGAGGTATTCCTCCTTGCAGTTCACCACCGTGTCGCGCGTGCCGAAGAAGGCGCACACCTGGTCGCGGCTGTCGGGGTTCCTGCCCTGGATGCCGAACTTCGGGTCGAACTGTCGCTCCTCGAGCTTCTCGTATTTCTTCACCAGCTTGTCGGTGACCTGGAAATCGACGGCGCCGTCGACGCGCGGGTTGTGGAACGGCAGTCGTTTGCCGACACTCCCGCTCAGATGTCTCGACGGGTGGAACGACGGGTTGATCAGTATCCTGCGGAATCCGCGGAACAACTGGGCGAACATGCCCCCCATCGACGTGCCGACGATGATGGCGTCGGGACGCAGCAGCGACGCCAGACGCCGCAGTTCGGTGAGCGCCAGCTCGGGCTGGACGGGTATGTCGGGCGATATCACCTCGTGCTTGGGCAGAGTGCGGCGCAGGCGCTGGGCCGTGGTCGACTGCCCCGACGACGAGAGTCCGTGCAGGTAGACTACCTGCTGTTTTTTCTTGTCCATATGTATAGTTTGTCTGACGGTCTGACTTTTTCGGGCACGGGCATCGAGAAGAGCTGCCCCTTGGTCACCTTGTCCACCGGCTTGAGGTCGAAGCGGAGCTCGGGCACGGTCATGATGAGCGCGCCGGTGGTGGGCCCGGTGATGACTATCTCGTCGCCGACCTTGAGCTCGCCGGCCTCCATGAAGAACTCTCCCACTCCGATTTTGGAGAAATGTCGCACGGCCTTGGCGGCGTACTGCTTGACGCGCGTGGCCGACGAACCGTATTTCGAGCTCCATTCGCCGAGGCGCTGGCCCAGATAGTAGCCGTTCCAGAACCCGCGGTTGAACACCTTGGCGAGCCTGTCGTTCCACCGGGCCACGGCTTCTGTGCCGAACGTGCCGTCGGCAACGGCCTGCAGGGCCTCGGAATAGCAGGCCACGGTCTCGGCCACGTATTCGGGCCCGCGGGCGCGCCCCTCGATCTTGAACACGCGGATGCCGGCCTCGGCCATGCGGTCGAGGAAGTGGATGGTCTTCAGGTCTTTGGGCGACATGATGTATTGGTTATCGATGTCGAGCTGCTCGCCGGTCTCGCGGTCGGTCACCGTGTAGGCCCGGCGGCATATCTGGTTGCAGGCCCCGCGGTTGGCCGACGAGTTCATCTCGTGGAGGCTCAGGTAGCACTTGCCGCTCACGGCCATGCAGAGGGCGCCGTGGCAGAACATCTCAAGCCGTATAGGGCGGCCGCCCGGGCCGGTGAGTCCCTCCTCCTCTATGCGGCGGTGAATCTCGGCCACCTGGTCGAGGTTGAGCTCGCGCGCCAGCACCATCACGTCGGCAAACTGCGCGTAGAACCTCACGGCCTCGAAGTTGGTGACGTTTACCTGCGTCGAGATGTGCACCTCCTGCCCTATCGAGCGGGCGTAGAGTATGGCCGCCATGTCCGACGCGATTATCGCCGAGATGCCGGCCTGCCTGGCGCGGTCGATGATGGCGCGCATCAGCTCCATGTCGGAGTCGTAGATCACGGTGTTGACCGTGAGGTATGTCTTGACGCCGCGCTCCGCGCAGAAGGCGGCGATGTCGGCCATGTCGTCGGCCGTGAAGTTGGCGCTCGAGCGCGAGCGCATGTTCAGGCCCTCGATGCCGAAATATATGGCGTCGGCGCCCGCATGGACCGCGGCCGCCAGCGATTCGCGGCTCCCGACGGGAGCCATGATCTCAAAATCCTTCCTGTTCATCTTTTCTCATGCGCCACCTTGGTGGCTATATAGTATGTCACGGCCCCGAACGTCAGCGACTTCCAGCGACAGCAGCTCAGCCCGGCGGCCTCCATGAGGCGCGTCATGTCGTCGCGCTGCGGGGCGGCAGCTATGCTCTCGGGCAGATAGGAGTAGGCGCGCCTGTCGCGCGACACAAGACGCCCCACGGCCGGGATCACACACCGCGAATACACGCGGAAGAGCCCGCGCGTCAGCCTTCCCGCCGGCTCCGACAGCTCGATGACGCATAGCGTCCCGCCGGGCCGGAGCACGCGGGCCATCTCGCGCAGACCCTGCCCGAGGTGGCTGAAGTTGCGCACGCCGTATGCCACCGTGATTATGTCGAAGCTGTCGTCGGCATAGCGCATGGCCAGCGAGTCTCCCTGCTCGAAGCGCATCATGGCCTTGTCGGCATCGGCCGAGGCGGCGAGCTTGCGCCGGGCCACGCCGAGCATTCCGGCCGAGAGGTCAACGCCCGTGATGCGGGCGGCGGGAAAGAGCCGCCGCATGTAGAAGGCCAGGTCGCCCGTGCCCGTGGCTATGTCGAGTATGTCGCGCACCGAGCCGGCTTCGACGCCGCGGGCCACCTCGCCCAGCGCGCGCGAACGCCACCGCCGGTGCAGCCCGAATGTCATCGCGGTGTTCATGAAATCGTAGGCCGGAGCTATCGAGTCGAACATCTCCTCCACCTGCTCCCCCTTGGCCCGCCGGTCGTCATAGGGATTCACCAGTTCGGCGCCGCTGAGTCCGCCTCCGTCGGCGGCCGATGTCTCTCTTTCCTTGTCGGTCATGTCGCGGCTCACAGTTTCTTGGAGTAGCAGCGCCGACGCCTATGCTGACGCGGGTTGTAGGCCTCCCACTGACGCTGCACCTTGGCGTTGGTCTCCATCTCCGGATTAGACTCGGCGTATCTGTAGCCCTTGGCTATATAGTAGGGCAGCAGGTCCTGGAAAAGTATCGCGTTGACCCCCTTGTTCTGGTAGTCGGGATGCACTGCCACGAGCAGGAGGTCGACCCTGTCGTTCTTTCCCTTGAGGCCCTTGAGCAGATGCCACCACCCGAGCGGCAGCATGCGCCCCCTCGACTTCTGCAGCGCGCGGCTCATGGAGGGCATCGATATGCCCACGGCCACGAGCCGGTCGTTGCGGTCGACGACGAGCGTCAGCAGATCGAGGTTGAGAAGGTCGAGATACTGGTCGATATAGTAGTCGATCTGGCGCTCGGTGAGCATCGAATACTGGTAGAGGTCCTTGTACGACTCGTTGATGAGATGGAACAGGGCGTGGCCGTATTCCTTCTTCACCCTCTTGCGGCTCTTGTATTTCAGCACCCTCAGCTCGAACTTGCGCTTCACGATGTCGGCTATGCGGTTGAAGCGGTCGGGAATCGACTCGGGCACCTCCATCAGGAACTCTATCCAGTCCGACTCCTTGCGGTAGCCCAGACGCTCCATATGCTCGGGATAATAGGGATAGTTGTAGATGGTGGCCATGGTGGAGAGCTCGTCGAATCCCTCCACGAGCATTCCCTCGTGGTCGAGGTCGGTGAAGCCGAGCGGACCGATGAGCTTGTTCATCCCCTTATCGCGGCTCCACTTCTCGACCGCGCCGAGCAGCGCGGCCGACACCTCGGGGTCGTCGACGAAGTCGATGAACCCGAATCTCGCCGCCCGCTCACGCTCCTTCTCGTTGACCTGCCTGTTGATGATGCCGGCGATGCGCCCCACCACCTTGCCGTCGCGGTAGGCCATGTAGAGCACCTGATCGCAGAAGTCGTGGGCCGGGTTCAGGCTCGGCGAGAGCGTCTGGACGTCGTCGGATATCAGGGGCGGCACATACCACGGGTTGCCGTCGTAGAGGTCTATCTGGAACTTCGTGAAGGCCTTGAGATTTTTTTTGGTGGGCTGGATTTCCTTTATTTCGAGCATTTGGCGGGGGTGTCTTCGGGGTTATCTTAACGTGAGCCAGATGAGCAGCGCCAGCATCACCGCGATGAAGGCGATGAGCAGGTAGTAGATCTGGGCCGAGCTGCGGCGCTCCACTGCGAGCTGGACGTCGGCTATCGACGACATCGACTTGTCGTTGGCCTTGCACTTGTCGGAGATGCGGCGCAGACGCGGCAGCGACGTGGGCAGGTGGTCGAGCACCTCGCCCAGCACGAGGCCGTAGCTGCGTATGTCGGCCGCGCTGTCGTCGCGGCTCATGCGCGACTGCGAGTCATAGCCGACGTCAATAAGCTTCAGGTTCTCGTTGTATTCGGTGAAGATTATCGTGTCGGGCGTGATCGGGTCGTGCGCCACATGGTTCTCCTGGATATACTGCATGGCGTCGAGCAACTGCGTCTGCAGCCGGTGCACTATCTTGGGCGTCAGCCGCTTCTCGTCGATGAGGCGCCGCAGCGAATAGCCGTAGACGTCATCGGTGATTATGGCCATGCCCACTCCGGGGATTTCCTCGAAGTCATTGACCATAACGATGTTGGGATGCGCCAGATTGTAACGGGTCTCGAACTCCTGGCTGATCATCTCGCGGAACTCCGGCTTGTCGGCATACTCGGGTTTGAGGGCTTTGAGCATCACCCACTTGCCATGCTTGCGCACGGTGTACACGTTGTAATATTTGTCGCTCCATTCGGGGAGCAGCGTGAGATCCGACCATTTTCCGGTCGGGTCGTCGATGGGGATTTTCTTCTCCTCCTTGCTGATGTATGCTTTGCTTTGGTCCAAGGCGGTCGGTGTTGAGGTTATTAGTCTATGATGTCGAATCCGCAGTAGCGGCGCAGGCATTCCGGTATTACAATGCCCTCGGGAGTCTGATTGTTCTCAAGCAGGGCGGCCATGATGCGCGGCAGGGCGAGCGCCGAGCCGTTGAGCGTGTGGCAGAGCTGAATCTTCCTGTCGGCGCCGCGGTAACGGCATTTGAGGCGGTTGGCCTGGTAGGTCTCGAAGTTGGATACCGACGACACCTCGAGCCAGCGCTTCTGGGCCGCGCTCCACACCTCGAAGTCGAACGTTATGGCCGACGTGAAGCTCATGTCGCCGCCGCAGAGACGCAGGATGTGCCAGGGGAGTCCGAGTTTCTCGAGCAGTCCCTGCACGTGGTCTTTCATCTCCTCGAGCGCGGCATATGAGTTCTCGGGCTTCTCGATGCGCACGATCTCGACCTTGTCGAACTGATGGAGACGGTTCAGGCCGCGGACATCCTTGCCATAGCTGCCGGCCTCGCGGCGCCAGCAGGGCGAATAGGCGCAGTTCTTCTTGGGAAGCTCGGCCTCGGGGATGATGACGTCACGGTATATGTTGGTCACGGGCACCTCGGCCGTCGGGATCAGGTAGAGGTTGTCGATGTTGACGTGATACATCTGGCCCTCCTTGTCGGGGAGCTGGCCGGTGCCGTAGCCCGACGCCTCGTTGACCACGAAGGGGGGCTCGACCTCTGTGTATCCTGCCTTCCAGGCCTCGTCGAGGAAGAACTGTATCAGGGCGCGCTGCAGGCGGGCGCCCTTGCCGATGTAGAATGGGAAGCCTGCGCCTGTCACCTTGACGCCGAGCTCGAAGTCGATGATGTTGTATTTCTTGGCCAGGTCCCAGTGAGGCAGTGCGTCTTCGGGCAGGGCGGGAATCTCGCCGCCTGTCTTCTCGACGACGTTGTCGGCGGCCGTGAGGCCTTCGGGCACTGCGGCGCAGGGGAGGTTGGGTATCGTGAGCAGCAGATTGTGCACTTCGCGCTCGCACTCTTCGAGACGGTCGTGCATCCGCTTGGTGTCGGCCTTGATCTCGGCCACGCGAGCCTTCGCGCGCTCGGCCTCGTCGTCCTTGCCCTCCTTCTTTAGGGCACCGATCGAGGCGGCGAGCTTCTTGAGCTCCGAGGCATCTGAGTCGGTCTTCTGCTGCAGGCGGCGGCGCTCGGCGTCGATGTCGAGGACTTTCTTGATTATCTCCTTGCCGTTGAAACCTTTGACGGCGAGACGGGCGACCACGAACTCAGGGTCGGCCTTGATGGTCTGTAATGTAAGCATTTCTTTACTGATTGAGGAGTTTCTTGACGGTTTCGGAAATCGCGCGGCCCTCGGCGCGGCCGGCGAGACGCTTGGAGGCGACGCCCATCACCTTGCCCATGTCGCGGGGTCCGGCGGCGCCGGTCTCGGCGATGACGGCACGCAGCTCGGCCTCGAGCTCGTCGGCGCTCAGCTGCTTGGGGAGGTACTCTTCGAGCACGGCGGCCTCGGCCAGCTCGTTCTCGGCCAGCTCGGGGCGGTTGTTGTCGGTATATATCTTCGCGCTTTCCTTGCGCTGCTTCACCATCTTGACGAGAATCTTGGTGGCGTTCTCGTCTGTAAGTTCTCCGTTCGCCCCTTTGGCCGTCTTGGCCTCAAGGAATTCTTTCTTTGCGCCGCGGAGAGCCTCCAGGCGCACCTTCTCGCGAGCGAGCATCGCCTTCTTGATGTCCTCGCTGACCCTGTCGAAAAGATTCATATCTATTGTCTGTCTATAAGTTTCAGCCTCATAAGAGACATGCGCCGCTAAGAGTCCTCATGGCTCGTCCCGACGTTCGCGTCCCTATTAACTTGCAAAGTTATAAAAAAAATCGAAATTAGCCGCCATAAGCCGCCTAAAAAAAGCAATCTCGCGACAATGTCTTGAATCAACTCCAATTTCAGAGTCCTAATCCGAAAATAAATATGTTCTTTCTGGATTTTAATGGAATATTTGGAGCAAAGCCAAACTTCCGTGGAAGGAATCTGTGCAGGAGATCCCCCTGTAGGGTCGCGGCCTGCCGCGACGCGCATCACCCCAAATCGGTCGCGCTTGCTGAATTTTGGCAACTGCCTACAACAGAAACGCAACTTGTCGACAATGGGTCGCCGTGCGTAAATGGTTTTCGAACAGGCATAAACGGGAGAACGGCCAAACCCCGGCGGGGTCGACCGTTCTGCTTACGTTGACTTTCGTCAAGCTGTTCGCTGGGCGCGATTTACTTTGCGCTGTCTGCGGCGGGAGCTGCCTCAACAACCTCAGCTGTCTCAGCTACAACGGCTGTCTCGCTGTCGTTGGCAACTACGGCTGTCTCTTCAACAACCTCCATTGCTACGCTCTCAGAATCTGTTGCCTCAGCTGCCTTCTTGCCACCGCAAGAAACGAGTGCTACGCTGCAAAGAACAGCAAGCGAAAAAAATACTTTCTTCATCTCTGTTAAAATTTAAAATAATAAAACAATGTATTTGCTATCAAAAACGATGCAAAGTTAATATTTATTTTTTTATCCGCGCAAGTTTTTGAACGATTTTTTTCTTGTTTTTCCTGTTTTTACCCCGATTTTAACATTTTTAAGTTAAAATCGGGGCAATTTTACAGGATTTGTTGCTTATCGCACCTGGACTTTCGCCGTCTTACCGGCTGCACGCACTACGTATGTGCCCGGCTCGACATCGATCGTGGCGTCTCCGGCAGCTGTCGCTACGGCAATGCCGTCGAGCGAGTATACCTCCACGGCGCCCTCGCAGTTCACGACGCGGACTCCGCCCGGAACGGCGAAGATGCGTGTGCCCTCCGTAGCCTCGAACACGACGTCATCGATGCCCGAGACGTCCTTGGTCGAGATCACGGCGTAACAGTTGGGCTCGACGGTAACGGTCTTGGCCGCCGCATCGAAACTCGGGTTGGAGTCGAAGCTCTTCGACGCCACGTGATAGTTGGCGTTTTTGTCGGTCAGGAAGTTGATCGTCACGGTGACGTTCTTTCCGGCCTCGATGTTGGGGTTGATCACAACATAGAGCTCCTTAGATCCGGAGGTTGTAGCGATGTAGCGACCTGTGCTCCATGTGCCGAGGTTCATCGTGTAATCGCCGTTGTCGGTGAAGAGGTCGGGGTGGCCGAGGCGGATGCCGATCATCTCCGAATAGCACTTCACGAGGGCCGCGTTGTCAGGATTGTCGAGAAGGGCCCAGTTCACGATCTTCGGGCTCGTGTTGTTGCTGCCGCCGTCGGCCTGCTTGGTGCTCTGGGCGTTGCCCATCTCCGAGAACTGCCAGATCATGTGCGAGCCGGGAACGAGGATCATCTGTGCGGCTGCCGAGCCGAGACGCTGGCAGGACACCTTGAGGTTGCCCTTGACGCCAGTGGCGCCCCACTTGTTCTGCTTGTAGGCGAGGCGCTCCTCGTCATGGCTCTCGAGATATGCCACGGTGCTGCCGGCCGTACGGCTGTCGCGCAGCGCCCACATACGGTTGAGACTCGAGTTCGAGTTCCAGCCCATGGCAAACTGACAGCCGGAGTTGTTGACGTTGGCCCAGTTGAGCTCGCCGTCCTCGGCCATCTCGTTCTCCTCCTTGGCGCCGGCCAGATTCTCGTTGATGAAATATGCGTCGGGATTGACCTCGCGCATAGCGTCGTGCAGTGCCTTCATGCGGGCCACGCGGCTCGCGTTGTAGGCGTTGGTAGCGTTGCCGCTGTCGTTGGCATACGACGTGTTGTCGCCGAGTCCCTTCACGAGGTCGAAACGGAAACCGTCAACCTTATATTCAGACAGCCAGAACTGCAGCATGTCTCTCCACTGCTGCTGCACGAGGGGATAGCCCTGGTTCCAGTCGTTGAGCACGCTGTAGGCATGAGGAGCCGTCTGGTTGTAGAACGGATTCTCCGCCACGGGATACATCTTATACCACGGATGAAGGCCGTCGGACTGGTTGAACACGACGTCGAGTATCACGGCGATGCCCAGCTCGTGGCACTTGTCGATGAACTCCTTGTAGTCCTGCGGCGTGCCGTAGGCCTTGTCGATTGCGAAATAGAAGTTGGGATTGTAGCCCCAGGAGTTGTTGCCGTTGAACTCGTTGATGGGCAGAAGCTCGATGGCATTGATGCCAAGGCTCTTCAGATAGGGCAGCTTCTCCATGGCGAGGCGGACGTTGCCGTTGCCGCGCGCCTGACCCTCGGTGCCGGTGAAGTCACGGAGCAGAAGCTCGTAAATCACGAGGTCGTTCTTCGGTGCGGGCTGGAAGTCGGTGGTGGTCCAGGTGTAGTCGAGCATACCGTCGGCATGCCATGCCACAAGCGTGTTGGTGGGCACGAGACCCTCGGGATACGCCGGTTTGTCGGGATAGACCTCCTCCGAGATGTACTTGTCGTTATAGGGGTCGAGCACGAGACGGCAGTAGGGATCGCCCACCGCGTTCGAGAGGTCAACCAGATAGTAGTATCCGAACGCCGTGCCTGTCGTGGCGGCGGGCATGGTGACCTTGAAATAGCGGAATGTGCCGCCGTCGATCGTGGCGTCCACATAGTCCATCACGTTGGCGTTGTCGGGACGGTAACCGTTCCACGAACCGATCAGCATCAACTTCTCCTTGCCGGGGGCGGCGAGACAGAAGGTATAGCTGCCGTCGGCGTTCTTGGTCAGGCCCATCGGGGGCACGGTCTGGTCGGCCGCCGGCTGCGAGTCGCGCGCGTAGACCACGCCGATTGTCTTGGTGAGCGTCTTGCCGTTCTTGGTGGCTACGGCCTTGACCTCGAAGTTGCCGATGGTCTCGAACTTATATGTGGCCCTGAGCGTCTTGACGCCCGAGCCCTCGCCTATCACGTTGTCGCCGACAAGAATCTTGATGTCGGCCTCCTCGGTGGTGGTGGCCGTGAACGTGATCGGCTTGGTGTCGGCGCTCACCACGTCGGCGAGGATGCTCTTGCGGAAAGCAAGCTGGAAGCCGCTGTCGAGCACATCGACGAAGATGTCGGCGTTGCCGACGTCCTTGCCCTCCTTGGTGCCGCCCGTGTTGCGGAACACGAAGCATAGCTTCCTGACTGTCTCGGTGGCGGCCACGCCATAGTACGTGCGGATGTCGCCGATGTTGAGCTTCCAGAGGTTGGGGCTCACATACTCAAGCTGATACTTGGGGAGGTCTTCCTCCCACGACGGTGCGTATTTCCAATCGGTCACGGTGCCGTCGGCATCCTCGACCTGGACTCCCGTATGGGCGTAGATGTGGGTCTCGGGGGGCATGTTCATCAGCCCCTGGTTGCCTTCATCGGCATGGAAGAACACCACGACGCCTTCCGAATCCTCCTGCAGAGGGGTCGGCTCGGTGGTGACCACCTGGGCGCGTGCGGGCAGCATGCAGGCTAGCACTCCTAGAATCAGAAGTAAAAACGATTTCTTCATAAAACGATTATTTTGAGTTTTTCCATTAATTTCAATTTCTCATCGCCGGATCCCAGCCCGACAATTGATATTTTTATCTGATATCTAAAATCTGATATCTGATATCTGATATTTGCCAATCATCTCTCCTCCTCGTCGGGCGGGATGTATGTCTGCTCGCGTATCGAGCGGTATTCCTCCCACTCCGGGTCGGCTACGGCCTCGATCTCGAACGGCACGGTCTCCTCTATGTCCTCGAGAGCGCGGTTGAAGATCTTGTTGAATATGCCGAGGTTGCCGGTGTAGAACATCCAGTCGCGGCAGCCGTCGCCGGTGATGATCGCCACGAGCCAAGCCGCCTTGTCGCGTCTGAACGTCTCGACGAATGCGTCGTTGACGCGGCCCATCAGTTCGGCGTCGCCCTCCTCTGGCATTCCGTCGGGCAGCGCATTGTATCGCCACGCCACGCGGATGAGGTTGGGATACTTGCCCGACGTCATCTGCTTGTCGATTCCGTCGCGCCCGGTGACTATCACCGTGCGCCCGCTCTCGCCCTCCATCGGGGCGCTCCACCATCTCGCCTCCATACCGCTCAGTTCTTTGCCCTGCGCCGGCTGGTCTCAGTGAGCAGCGGAATCTCGAGGGCCGGAGTCTCAAAATACACGCCGGGGCGGAAGCAATGCACCTTATAAAACTTAGTGAGGTCGAGCTTGCGCGACACGCTCAGCGGCATCTTCACTTCGAAGGGCTTGTCTTTCTTATATGCCAGGGCCTGGAAAACGACCCGCTCGAGCTGCTGCACGGTCTGCTGGGTGAAGGCCGCCAGCTCCACAAGTTCGTTGGGGGCGGCTACGCCTCTCGCCACGGTCTCCCAGCCTGCGTCGCCGCGACGCAGCAACTGATAGTCGAGGAAGAAATTCGAATCGTTGACAAGCAACGCGTTGATCTCCGTGGTGGAAAGCTTCTTGATGTCGCGGGGCTCGAAAGCGAGCACCACGGTCATGTCGTCGCCATATTCGGTCTCCTCCACGGGAAAATCGTCTTCGGGCGCCGACGGCGCGGACGCGACGGGGCGTTCCGGCTCCGGCTTCTCGCGACGGTCGGTGCGCCCGGTGTCGAACGCCTTCTGGTCGAACATCTTGTGGCCCGGGCCGTCGGGCACATGGCCCGCAGGCAGCACGACCACAAGGTCCGAGACCTGAAACGGCGTCTCGAAACCGTCGTCGTCGACATATGCTATGCGGCCTTCGACGCGGGTGACCTTGCCGCCACCCACGGCGTTGAGAAATCTCACGGTATCTCCTGGCTGAATCATCTTTATCCTGTTTTGTCTTGTTTTGTCTTGTTTTGTCCCGGTTTATCCTGATAAATTCCGATTTATCGAGATTTATCCCGATTCGTCTCGTTTTATCCCGATTAGTCTTGATTCTCTTCCTCCTCCTCTTCCTTGCGGTTCTCGTAGGCGTCGACTATGCGCTGCACGAGCGGGTGACGCACGATGTCTTTCTTCTGATACTCGATCACGCCGATGCCCTTGACGTCGCGCAGGATGCGCAGCGCGCTCAGCAGTCCGCTGCGCGTCGACCGCGGCAGGTCGATCTGCGTCACGTCGCCGGTCACCACCATCTTCGAGTTCATGCCCAGACGCGTCAGGAACATCTTCATCTGCTGGGTGGTGGTGTTCTGAGCCTCGTCGAGTATTATCACGGCGTCGTTGAGCGTGCGGCCGCGCATGAATGCCAGCGGAGCTATCTGTATCGTGCCGGCGTCCATGTATTCCTTGAGTTTCAGGGCGGGCAACATGTCCTCGAGAGCGTCGTAGAGAGGCTGCAGATAGGGGTCGATCTTGTCTTTCATGTCGCCGGGCAGGAAGCCGAGCTTCTCGCCGGCCTCGACGGCGGGCCGCGACAGAATCAGGCGACGGATCTCCTTGTTCTTCAAGGCCCTCACCGCAAGGGCTATCGCTATGTAGGTCTTTCCCGTTCCGGCCGGGCCGAGGGCGAACGTCAGGTCGTTGTCGTCGAAGCTGCGCACCATGCGCGCCTGGTTGGCGTTGCGGGCCGAGATCGGTTTGCCGTTCTGGCCATAGATTATGACGCCCGAGGCGTCGCGCTTGGCGGGGGCGTCACCGCGGACGATGTCGATGATCGCCTCCTCGTTGAGGCTGTTGTATTTAGAGGCGTAGGCCTCGATCTCCTTCAGCTTCTTCTCGAACTGTGCAGTCTCGGTCTCCTCGCCTATCACCTTGACGACGTTGCCGCGCGCCGCCACCCGCAGCTTCGGGAAGAGGTTGCGGATCAGCGATATGTTGGCATTGTTGGGCCCGTAGAACGTCTGCGGGTCAATGCCGTCGATTATTATGATTCTTTCTATCATCTGTATTAGCGGCAGAGGCTTGCGCGGGTCAGCCCACGCTCCCCTCAAGCGATATCTGGAGCAGTTTCTGCGCCTCGACAGCAAACTCCATCGGGAGTTTGTTCATCACCTCGCGGGCGTAGCCGCCCACAATCAGGGCGACGGCCTCCTCGGTCGGGATGCCGCGCTGACGGCAGTAGAAGAGCTGTTCCTCGTTGATTTTCGATGTCGTAGCCTCATGCTCGACGGTCGAGCTGTCGTTGCCCACCTCTATATAAGGAAATGTGTGGGCCCCGCAGCTGTCGCCCATGAGCAACGAGTCGCACTGCGTGTAGTTGCGGCAGTTGTCGGCTTTCGGAGCGACGCGCACAAGGCCGCGGTATGAGTTCTGAGAGCGTCCGGCCGAGATGCCTTTGCTCACGATGGTGCTCCGGGTGTTGCGACCCAGATGTATCATCTTGGTGCCCGTGTCGGCCTGCTGGAAGTTGTTGGTCAACGCCACGCTGTAGAACTCGCCGGTGCTCTCGTCGCCTTTGAGCACGCAGCTCGGATATTTCCAGGTGATTGCCGAACCGGTCTCGACCTGCGTCCACGATATCTTCGAGCGGTGGCCGCGGCAGAGGCCGCGCTTGGTGACGAAGTTGAACACTCCGCCCTTGCCCTCGCGGTCGCCGGCATACCAGTTCTGGACCGTCGAATACTTGACTTCGGCCCTCTCCTCGACGATAATCTCGACCACGGCAGCGTGAAGCTGGTTCTCGTCGCGCATCGGCGCCGTGCACCCTTCGAGATAGCTGACATAGGCGTCGTCGTCGGCCACGATCAGCGTGCGCTCGAACTGGCCCGTACCAGAGGCGTTGATTCGGAAGTACGTGCTGAGTTCCATCGGACAGCGCACCCCCTTGGGGATGTATACGAACGAACCGTCGGAGAAGACGGCCGCGTTGAGCGCGGCATAGAAGTTGTCGCGATATCCGACCACGCTTCCGAGATACTTGCGCACGAGTTCGGGATAGTCTTTGACGGCCTCCGACATCGAGCAGAAGATGACGCCGAGTTCGGCGAGCTTCTCGCGGTGGGTGGTCTTGACGCTCACCGAGTCGAGCACGGCGTCGACGGCCACGCCCGCGAGGTGCTTCTGCTCCTCGAGCGAGATGCCGAGCTTGTTGAAGGTCTTGACCAGCTCGGGGTCGACCTCGTCCATGCTCTTCTTGAGCTCCTTCTTCCTGGGGGCGGCGTAATAGCTTATGGCCTGGAAGTCGATCTCGGGTATATCGAGATGCGCCCACGTCGGAGGCGTGAGCGTCTTCCAGTATCTGAATGCCTTGAGGCGGTAGTCGAGCAGCCAGTCTGGCTCCCCCTTCGTACGCGATATGAAGCGCACCACGTCCTCGTCGAGACCCGGAGGTACTATCTCCGTGTCGATATCGGACGTGAAACCATATTTATATTCGGAATTGGCGACGCCCTCGATCACGCTCTTCGACGAATCGGGACGCCCGCCCTTGATATCCTCTGTTTCCATGTCTTATAACACCGGTTTGGGAACTCGGATGCGGCCACGCGCCGCACCTCCTAATTATTATTACGCAAAGTTAGCAAAAAAGTTGCAAACGCCGAAAAAATAAGTCATAACTCAGCAGCGGCCGACAATCGGCACGTCATGAGAGTCGACAATTATGCCCGGTCGCAGGCCCGTAACGTCATTTTCTTTTATAGACAAACCTTTTGCAGGATTTTTGATGCTGAATTTTTCGGGGCGCGTGCATTATTTCGGCCTGCGGAGCGTTTTAGAGAGAGAAACGGGCGCCCGGAGCGGACGCCATGCATATCTGACGATGATAAAGTTTTTAGACCTCAGGAAAGTGAACGCGCTCCATGGCGCCGAGATCGACGAGGCCGTGCGTCGCACGGTCGCCTCGGGATGGTATCTGCTGGGTGAGAAACTCGCCGCATTCGAGCGCGAGTTCGCCGCATATATCGGCACGCCACACGCCGTGGGATGCGCCAACGGACTCGACGCGCTGATCCTCATCTTCCGCGCCCTCATCGAGACGGGCCGCCTCAGGCGCGGCGACGGCGTGCTCGTGCCTGCCAACACATATATCGCCTCCATCCTCGCCATCACCGAATGCGGGCTGCGCCCCGTGCTCGTCGAGCCCGACCCGGCCACGATGCAGATTGACCCCCGCCGCGCCGCCGAGGCCGTCACGCCCGACGTCAAGGCAATGCTGCTCGTGCATCTATACGGCCGATGCGCGTATTCCCCCGCAATCGAGGAAATCGTGCGCCGCCACAACCTGATTCTCGTCGAGGACAACGCCCAGGCCCACGGATGCGTCGCGCACGACGGCCGCCGCACCGGCAGCCTCGGCACGGCCGCCGCCCACAGTTTCTATCCGGGCAAGAACCTCGGAGCCCTCGGCGACGCCGGGGCCGTGACCACCGACGACGCCTCGCTGGCCGAGACCGTTCGCGCGCTCGGCAACTACGGCTCGCAGCGCAAATACGTGTTCCGCTACAAGGGCCGCAACTCGCGGCTCGACGAGATCCAGGCGGCCGTGCTCCGCGTCAAGCTGCGCCACCTCGACGACGACAACGACCGCCGCCGCCGCGTGGCCGGCATCTACCGGCGGGAAATAGGCAATCCGCTCATCACCCTCCCCGCCCAGGAAGCGTCGCCGGAGGCGAACGTGTTCCACATCTTCCCGGTGGTCTGCGACAGCCGCGACGCGTTGCAGGCACATCTCGCCGAGCGCGGAGTGCAGACGCTGATACATTATCCCGTGCCCCCGCACCGCCAGGAATGCTATTCAGAATGGGCCGGGCTGTCGCTGCCAGTCACCGAACGGCTCGCCGCCACCGAACTCTCGCTGCCCATGTCGCCGGTGATGACCGACGACGAGGCGCTCGCCGTGGCCCGGGCAATAAATGATTTCAGACCATGAGAATCCTCATTGCCGGCGACGGAGAGACCGGGACACATCTCGCCAAGATGCTTTCGGTGGAGAATCAGGACGTCGTCCTGATGGGTTCCGACCGGGCGCGGCTGCAGGAACTCGACGCTTCGTTCAACTTCCAGACAGCCGTCGGCTCGCCCGTCTCGGCGGCCGACCTCGAAAGCGGAGGAGCTGCCCTGGCCGACCTCTTCGTAGCCGTCACCCCCGACGACAACGCCAATCTCGTGGCCTGCGAGCTGGCCAAGGGCCTCGGCGCGCGCAAGTGCGTGGCCCGCGTCGACAATCCCGAGTTTTCACAGGGAAGAGTCCCCGAGCTCTTCCGTAGGCTGGGCGTCGACGTCACCATCTACCCCGAGGGCTCGGCCGCGGAGTCAATCCGGCAGTTCATCGACCACAACTGGGTGTCTGACTGGATATCGCTGCAGGACGACGAGATTGTCGTCGTCGGCGTCCGCGTGCAGCATGGCAGCCAGTTCGCCGGCCGCCGTCTCCGCGACCTGACGCAGGGTCCGCGCTTCTTCCATGTCGCGGTCATCAAGCGCGGCGAGCGCGTCATCATCCCGAGGGGCGACGACGAGGTGCAGGCCGGCGACACGCTATACATCTCGACGCTGCCCGATCATATCGAGCAGCTCCACGACCTCTGCGGCGGAGGCTCGATACGCCCCGGACGCATCATGGTGACCGGAGCCGGACGCATCACCGAGAACCTGCTGCGCCTGCTCTCGGGCAGCGGCCTCTCGATCACCGTGATCGACCCCGACCGTGAGCGGTGCCGCGAGATGGCGTTCAGGTTTCCCGACGCTGTGATTGTAAATGCCCGCTCGAACGACGTCGTCACCATGAAGGAGGAGGGCGTCGAGCAGTGCGACATGTTTCTCGCGCTCACCGGCAGCTCGGAGGCCAACATCGTCTCGTGCATGGTGGCCCGCGAGCACGGCGTGCGCAAGACGGTAGCCCGCATCGAGGAATTCCAGTATGTCGAGGAGGCCGAGAGCCTCGCCATCGACAAGATTGTCAATAAGAAACAGCTCAACGCCGGCATCGTGATGAATATGTTGCTGGGCTCCGACTCGGCCACCACACAGTGTCTGGCCACCGACAAGGCCGAGGTCACGGTGACCGTGGCGGCCGAGGGCTCGCGCATCGTGTCGCGCCCCATCGGCGAGCTCTCGCTCCCCGCGGGGCTCACCATAGCCGGTCTTATGCGCGACGGCACGGGCCGCATGGTCGAGGGCCGCACGCTCGTCAAGCCTGGCGACAAGGTGGTGGTGTTCTTTCTCACCGGTTCGCTGGCGAAAGTCAAACGTCTGTTCAAATGAAGAGTTCCCTGCGCATAGGATCCATGGCCCGCATCGTCGGGCGGCTGCTGATTATCGACGCGGCCATTCTGCTCATCCCGATGTGCGTCAGCATAATCTACGGCGAAAGCGACTGGCTCTGCTTCCTCGTCGCGGCAGGCGCGGCCGCTGTCTGCGGATTCGCGCTGACAGCCGCGACTCTCCGCTGCACGGGGGCAATACGCCCACGCGAGGGATTCATCATCACCGCGCTGATATGGGTGGTGTTCGGTCTGTTCGGCATCATCCCGTTCATGACGTGCGCCACGCCGCTCGGATTCACCGACGCCTTCTTCGAGATCATCTCGGGATACACCACCACCGGGGCGAGCGTCATCCGCGACGTCGAGGCGCTGTCGCACGGAATCCTGTTCTGGCGCGCCCTCTCGCAGTGGATCGGCGGCCTCGGCATCATCCTCTTCATGCTCGCCGTGCTGCCTGAGCTCAACAAGGCCGTGGGAATCTCGATGTTCAACGCCGAGGCCACGGGCATCACCCACGACAAACTGCATCCCCGCATCCGCCAGACGGCCCTCTCGCTCTGGGGAGTATACGTGTCGCTCACCGTGGTGTCGGTGCTTCTGCTCTGGGCCGGACCGATGGATCTGTTCGACAGCGTCTGCCACACGTTCACGACCATCGCCACGGGCGGCTTCTCGACACGCAACGACGGCCTGGCCTGGTGGAATTCGCAATATGTCTACTGGATAGTCAACGTCATGATGCTCGTGGCCGGACTGAACTTCATGATTCTGTTCCAGACGTGGCACGGCAATTACAGCGCACTTGGCCGCAACACGGTAGCAAACACCTACTTCTGCATCATACTGACCGCTTTTGTGATGCTGCTGCCAGGCGTAGCGTCGCGCGGCGAGTCGGGCGTCGACGAGTGGCTGACCTACCCGCTGTTCCACGTCATGTCGGCCATAACCTCGACAGGCTTCGGCGTGCCGGGCACCGACCACTGGGGCCCGACTGCCCAGACGGTCACCATCTTCCTGATGATATGCGGCGCATGCGCGGGCTCGACCACCGGCGGAATCAAGGTCGACCGTCTCGTGGTGATGTGGCAGAACCTCCGCAACGAGACGCGCGTAACGGCCTTCCCCAAGCGCATGTACGTGGTGAGGCTCTACGGCAGCGCGCTCGACAACAGCCTCGTGTCGCGAGTAGCCGCGTTCTGCACCGTCTATCTCCTCATCCTCGGTCTCTCGGCGGTGATTGTGACTTTCGTCGGATACTCTCTGGAGGATTCACTCTTCATGGTGGCGTCGTGCATCGGCTGCAATGGCCTCGGATTCGGGGCCACGGGTGCAGAGGGCGGTTTCGGACTGCTTCCCGACACGGTGAAATGGCTGCTGACAGCCGACATGCTCCTGGGCCGTCTCGAGATCTTCACCTACCTCGTCCTCTTCATCCCCTCCTTCTGGCGCCGCTAAATGTATACCGGGCCTCGGCGCGTGAGACGGTTGTCAAAGAACATCGAATAGTATATCGGCATATACACTATGCCGCCCGAGCGCTCCACCTCGCGTGCGTTCGAGAGGACGTAACCCTCGTGGATTCCGTAATCTTCAGTCGACACAAGACGGCTTATAGCCACATGCCGCTTATAGTCCTTGCCCGATTTAACCTCTATCGGAGCGATCGTGAGCCGCTGATAGTCATCAATCATGAAGTCCACTTCCCCGCGCGTGCGGTTATCATAATAATAGAGGGTGTTGCCGTTTTTCTAAACAACATATTATCTGATTGTTAAATTACCGTTCCACACTTTTCAATCCTTTTCAAGGGCCAAAAATCACACTTTTCAACCCCAATCGCCCTGTAAATATACACTTTTCAATCCACATAGGCAATCCTCCCGTCATATTTTTCTCCCCCGTTACGGATTTTAGAGAACTTTTAGACGAATTTTTCCGTTACATTTGCGTATATGTACTTTATTAATTACCTTTGCGACATGAAAGTCAGAGAGGTAATAACCTACAAAAACTATTTCGAAGATTTCTTCAATGAGCAAAATCGAAAGGTACAGGACAAGATTATCAAGGTGCTTGACATCCTTGAGCAGGTTGATCGTATTCCTTCCACCTATTTGAAATACATTGAATTTGAAATACATTGAAGGCGCAAACGGTCTGTTTGAAATTCGAGTTCAATTAGGCAACAATATCTTTCGAATATTCTGCTGCTTCGACGGCGACAGAATCGTAGTCCTCTTCAGTGGCTTCCAGAAGAAGACTCAAAAGACCCCATCTGGGGAAATTGCCCGAGCTCAAAGAATTATGACTGAATACTATAACGACAAATACAAAGACGATGGACAACATACAGACCCTTGACCAATTGAAATGCAAATACTACGGAGAGATAGGCACCCCCGAACGAGACCGGCTCGAAAACGAACTCGAGGCGCTTCGAATAGGCTACAAAATCAGGACTGCGCGCGAGAGCCTTAACCTCACACAGGAGCAACTGGCTGAACGCGTTGACAAAAAACGTCCGTTCATATCCAGAATCGAAAATGACGGCGAGAATATAACTCTCCGCACCCTCTATGACATTGTCGAGCGCGGACTCGGCGGACGTCTTAAAATCAGCTTCGAATTTTGAGGCAACTCCCAGAGATGATTGTCGGCCGCTTATCACGATAGGCGGCCGTTTTTCTCCCCCATACCGGATTTTTTATTAATTTTGCATGATAATTTTTTTGATTTGGATATGGACATGGAAGAATTTCCCGACCTTGCCGACCCGGGCCGGCTGTTGAGCATCGACGCCGAATTCGCCGACGGACGCTTCATGCTCGAGCTCTCGATATGCGACGCCCGCGGCAAAACAGTCTATTCCCGCCGCTTCAAGCCCTCGAAAATCAAGACCTGGCAGGCGTATCCCCACAACATAACCCCGCTAATGGTGCACGACGCTCCGGCATTCGCCGACTGCATCGCCGAAATCTCCGACATCATCTCCCGGGCGGCCTACATCACCGGATTCGCCCTCGAGAACGATATCCGCAAACTCGAGGCCGAAGGCCTGCGCATCCCCCGGCACGTCAGGATAATCGAACTCCGTGAATGGTTCTGGACCCTCTACGGCCAGAGCCACGGCCTCGACCTCACCCAAGGCATTGGCAACCAACGCGTGGCCGAAGAACTCGGCATCGAGGTCGACGACAGCAGCCTCCACTCCTCGGCTTATGACGCCCAAGTCAGCGTGCGGTCGCTCGCACGCCTCGTAGCCTCGCACACCGGATGCCTGCCCGAAGCACACTCGATGGCCGAACTCGTCGACGCCGTGACTGAGAAATTCGCCGCCGACAAGGACGCCTACGACCGCCGCATGAGCGCCGGATACTGCTTCATAACTTCCGACGGCGACAGATACCGGCTCAAAAGCTCGCGCAACCGCCCCGACGACAACGACATAATCGCCATGATACACGTCGAGGACCGCAAGGAGGCCATGGTGTATTTCAGCAACCTCTTCCTCGGCCGAATCATCGAGGGAAACCTCTCGCTGCCCAAACTCACCGACCGCAAGCTCGCCATGTTCAGGAAGTACACCAACTCATACACCCCCGAGGGGAAACAGATGGCCTCCAAACTGATGCAGCTCGCCCGCAAGTACAGATAAGGCCCACGGAGTACAGATATACAAAGAAATCGCACGCCGATGTGCTGTTTTCTTGGATTTTTTTATTAACTTTGCTTTTTGACAGAGGATGCACGCCGATGCAAGGCATCCCCATAGAATCAAAAACCGAAAACCGTACAAGATATGACAGAAACTAAGAAAAACACGACACTTGAGCCCCAGGCCGAGACGGAAGTGCTCGAAAAGCCCTCCGCCGGCATTCACATAGGCCTGCTCGGCAACTACGCCGACACCGACGAGACCCGCATACTTCTCACCCCCGAGGCGTGCGGTCTGCTCACGTCGGCCGGAATCCGCATCTCGATGGAGGCCGGAGCCGGCGTCGACATCAGCTTCACCGATGAGAAATACGCCGAATACGGCGTCCGGATCGTCTCGCGCGACGAGGCCCTGAAGTGCGGGCTCGTGCTCTCCTACCAGCCTCTGCGCGCAAAGGATGTGAAGAAGATGAACGAGGGCGCCGCACTGCTCTGCATGATGGGCGGCGAGCTTTTCGAAGAATCTGTCATCAAAGCCCTGCTATCCAAGAAGATCGCCTGCGGATGTCTCGACAACATGGTCTCGCACCACGACGTGGAGATATTCGCCGACATAGTCGACGAACTCGATGGCCGCGCAGCCATAATGTATGCCCAGGAGTCACTGTCGTACTTAGGCGGTGGCAAGGGAGTGCTCCTCTCGGGTGTGGCCGGACTCAACCCGTGCGAGGTGCTCGTGATCGGATGCGGCACGGCCGCCATAGCCGCCGCCAACGCCGCCGCCGGAGTCGGAGCCAAGGTCGTGCTGATGGACAATGACGTCTCCGCCCTCCAGCTCGCCCGCCCCGCCTGCCACCCTGTCGTGGAGCTCATCGCCATCCATCCCCGCGTGCTGACCAACCGCGTCAAGTCGGCCGACGTAATCATCACCGCCAACACCACCCGCAGCTTCGAGTTCCCCAAGAGCCTCTCGTCGTCGCTAAAGGACTCGGTCTATGTGCTCGACCTCACCGAGTCGCACCCCTCCGTCTCCGTGCCCCGAACGGTCGCCATGGCACTGTCGAACCCGCTGGTGAACTTCTTCGACGAGATGGCCATAAAAGACGGCTTCAACGGCATGATGGTCACAACGCCCGGAATGCAGTGCGGCATGGTGACTTTCGAGGGGAGGCTCGTCGACAAGCTCATAGCCTCTTACCTGGGCCTGCCGAGCATCGACATACGCGTGATGCTCTCGACCTCCAACTGATTCCTACAGAAGCAGCTACCAGAAGAAAATGAACGGCAAGCCGTCGCTGATACATCTCATCTCGTCCAACCGCTGGGGTGGCTCGCAGAGATACGCTCTGGACATCTGCACGCACTACCACGGCGAGGGTTGGGAGGTCATGGCCATGACCCGTGACGCCAAGACCGTCGACGACCGCTTCAGGCGCGCCGGCATACCGCTGCTGCACGCCCCGCTTCACGGATTCTTCGACCCGGCCTCGTCGTGGATTCTGGCCCGCACGCTGCGCCGCCTGCCGCGCGACCGCTCGTACGTGCACGTCCACCGCTATCGCGACGCCTTCACCGTGCTGCTCGCCAAGCGCATCGCCAAGCGTCCCGACATCCGCGTGATATCGACGCGCCACAAGGTGAGACCCGGGCGCAACTCATGGCTGTTCCGACGCATCTACGACAAGATTAACGCCCACATCTTCGTGTCGCGCACGGCCTTCGAGCGTTTCCGCTCACCATGGCCCGACAAGCTGCCGATGCGCGAGAAGAACGTCCATATCCTGCTCAACAGCATCAACATCGCCGCCACATCACCGGTGGCCGAGCCCGAGCGCGGCCCGATCTTCGCCATATACCAGGGCACGCTGGTGCGCGGCAAGGGACTCGAGACGGCGATCGACGCCCTGGCGTCGCTGCGCGACCTCAAGCTGCGCCTCCGCATAGCCGGCCAGGGCAACCCCGACTATCTCGACGAGCTGCGGCGCCGCGCCATGGCCCGCAACGTCATGGAGATGATAGACTGGAAGATTTCGCCCGACGTGCCCGACGAACTGCTGGCTCAGTCGCATTTCGCGGTGCTTCCATCGGTCGAGCGCGAGGGCTTCGGCCTTCCCAACCTGCGTGTCATGGCCGCCGGACGCCCGCAGATATGCACTCCGAGCGGCGCGCAGTCGGAATATCTCTCCGACGGAGAGACGGCCCTCTTCGTACCGCCGGCCGACGCGCACGCGCTTGCCACGGCCATGCGGCGCCTGGCCTCCGACGCCACCCTCCGCGCCGAGATGGGCGCCGCCGCATACGCCCGCTATATGCGCGACCTCTCCTGGCAGTCGTTCGTACCCAAACTCACCGAAATATATCTCAACACATGAGGCTGCGCGAGGCCCCGACCGACAACCGCCCGGCGGCCCGGCCGCAGCTCCTGTGCGCCAACCTGCTCTGGATCGCGCTCTTCGCGACCGGTCTGGCTCTGCTCTATATAGGCTTGCCCAAAACGGGCGACGACTACCAGTTCGCCGCCTTCCTCAAACCCTGGTATGACGCGCAGGGAATACTCTACCCCGAGGACGGCGGCGACGTCTTCGGCCACGGCATGCCGTGGGACGCCGTGGCCCGCACCTGGGCCGACCGCTTCGCCACCAACAACATCCGCATCGGCAACGCCCTCGCTCCCCTGCTGCTCGTCTTCCCCAAATGGGTGGGCGGTTCGCTGACACTGCTCTGCGCCATCGTCCTGATCTTCATAACGCTGCGTCTCGCTGGGGCCGACTGGCGCCGCTCGGCGCTCGTGCCTGTGAGCCTCGCCTGTCTCGCCCTGCTCAACGTGTGCGGCGACTATATGGGCGAGCTCGATTTCCAGCTCAACTATCTGCCCCCGACCCTGCTGGCGGGTGTGATCCTGCTGTGGATCGGTCGCGGCGGTCGCTCCGGGCCGTGGCTGACGGCGGTGGTGTTCCCGCTCGCGCTGCTCACTGGCGCATGGCACGAAGGCATCGCCGTGCCCGTCGGGGGTGGCCTCCTCTTTCTGGCCCTGACACGTCCGGACACGCGCACCCCTGTTCTCTGGGCGGCGATTGCCGGACTGGCCGTCGGCGTCGCCCTGCTCTGCCTCTCGCCCGGTATGCGCAACCGCGTCAACGGCGGCGGAACCACAGGAGGCATCGACACGCTCCACCTGCGGTTTGCCGTGACGAGCGTCCTGCTGTGGCTATTCTCCACATGGCTATTGTTCCGGCTCGCGGCCCGGCTCGGGTTCACGCGTCTGTGCGGCGACACGCTCGCGGTGTTCTGCGTGGCGTCGGCGCTGCTGTCGTTCTCGATAATGCAGCGCAGCGGCGTATATATGCGCGGCGGCTGGTGGGGAGTCTATGCATCGGGTCTCTGCCTGCTGCGGATGCTGCAATTGTGCCACCCCGCGTTCTGGAGCCGCTATACGCGTCGCAACCTGCTGGTCATCACGCCGCTGCTCATGCTGACATACGCCCATCAGGGCGCCGTGGGATACTGGGCGCTCCGCTATCGCGCGGAAATGCGCCGCCAGGCTGAGGCGTGGGTGGCCGAGCCATGCTCCATGCGCTTCTGGGACATGCCTTTCTATGGTAGTCTACCCGCCATATGTCTCGGCCAACCGATAGGCGAGCCCGACAATCTTCTCTTCAGTTCGGTTTCGTATTGGTACGGCACCACCGACCCCGTCACCGGGCGCCCTCTCCCTCCGCGTGGCTATGACTGCATGCGCGAGCCGGTGCCGCTGACTCTCGCCCAAGTCACGGCCTCAAGCGGCGTGGAGCTGCCCGGAGGCTCCGGAGTGAGACGCCTCGGCGAGTGTCTCTTTATGACAGAAGACGGAAGTCTCGGCGACGACCTGCGCCGCCGCGACCGCTCGGTGACTATCCGCGAGGCTGTGGCCGACCTCGGCCGTGGGCCGGAAATGACGCGGTTCGTGCAGGTGTCGTTCATCTCCAGGGCCGACGGCCGCAGATACTCATGGCTCCAGCCGGTGACGCGTCTCCCCGGCAACGCCGCCGCGCGCGTGCGGCGTCTGACGCCTCCGCTGCGGTTCGTCAGCGACAAATAGCGCCTCCACGACCCCGCCGACATAAATTTAATTTGCGTAATCGGCGATTTCTCACTAAATTTGCAGTCGGTTTATTATGTCCGGGCCCCAGAATGCCGCCGCAGGCCTCATCCGGCGGCGGCCAAGCCCTGTTTATAACCCGACAACTAATTTATCAACAAGTGGATACAAAGTATATTTTTGTGACCGGAGGAGTAGTTTCCTCGTTAGGGAAAGGCATCATCTCAAGTTCGCTGGCACGCTTGCTGCTGAGCCGCGGATACAGAGTCACCATCCAGAAGTTCGACCCCTATATCAACATCGATCCCGGGACACTGAACCCCTACGAGCATGGCGAGTGCTATGTCACCGCCGACGGACATGAGGCAGACCTCGACCTCGGCCACTATGAGCGATTCACCGACATCAGGACCTCACGGGCCAACAACGTCACCACCGGCCGCATCTACCAGTCGGTGATCGACAAGGAGCGACGCGGCGACTATCTGGGCAAGACCGTGCAGATCATCCCCCACATCACCGATGAGATAAAGCGCAACGTCAAGCTGCTGGGCAAGACGGGCGACTACGATTTCGTGATAACAGAGATCGGCGGAACGGTGGGCGACATCGAGTCGACGCCGTTCCTCGAGGCCGTGCGCCAACTGAAATGGGAGCTCGGCCGCAGCGCGCTGTTCGTGCACCTGACATACGTGCCCTTCCTGCACGCCGCCAAGGAGCTCAAGACGAAGCCCACGCAGCACTCGGTCAAGCAGCTGCAGAGCGTCGGCATCCAGCCCGACGTGCTCGTGCTGCGCACGGAAAAGGAAATCCCCGCCGGGATGTTACGCAAGGTGGCGCAGTTCTGCAACGTGGCCCCCGAGGCCGTGATCCAGAGCCTCGACCAGCCCACGATCTATCAGGTGCCCCTGCGCATGCACGAGCAGCATCTCGACGACATCGTGATCCGCCTCACCGGCGCCGACCCGCGTCCCGAGCCCGACCTGTCGCGCTGGAATCTCTTCCTCCACAAGCTTGCCAACGCCGGGAAGGTGGTGCGCATCGGCCTCGTCGGCAAATACGTCGAGCTGCAGGACGCCTACAAGTCGATCAACGAGAGCCTCATGCAGGCGGCAACATATCTCGACCATAAGGTGGAGATTGTATATGTGCATTCCGAGAAACTCGACGCCTCGAACGTCGACGAGCGTCTGCGCGACATGGACGGCGTCGTCATAGCCCCCGGCTTCGGCCAGCGCGGCATCGAGGGCAAGTTCACGGCCCTCAGATGGTGTCGCGAGCATGACGTCCCCACTTTCGGCATCTGCCTCGGCATGCAGTGCATGGTGATCGAGTTCGCCCGCAACGTACTGGGACTCGAAGACGCCAACTCGACCGAGATGGACACCAAGACGCCCCACAACGTCATCGACCTCATGGAGGAGCAGAAATCCATCTCCGACATGGGAGGCACGATGCGCCTCGGAGCCTACGAGTGCGACCTGCGTCCGGGCTCGCGCGTGGCCGAGGCTTACGGCAAGACACGCGTCAGCGAACGCCACCGCCACCGCTTCGAGTTCAACGACGACTACCGCGAACGGTTCGAGCAGGCCGGAATGCTCTGCGTGGGCGAGAACCCGGGCTCACACCTCGTCGAGGTGGTGGAGATTCCAGGCAAGAGATGGTTCATCGGCACGCAGTATCACCCTGAATACCAGTCGACCGTGCTCGCCCCCAACCCGCTCTTCATCTCGTTCGTCAAGGCGGCCATAGCATATTCGGACGAAAGACACAAGGACCAATAATCCCCATAGACTCCAATTCACAAGACTCACTTATAAACTCAGATGGATAAAAACACCCTCAACGCGATGCTGCTCATGATCGCGGTCTTCGCACTCTGGATGTGGCTTACCCCCAAGGAGCAGCCGGCCGAAGAGAATGTCGCCGGCCCCGATGTGGCGACCGAGACACCGGTGGCCACGACACTCGACTCGCTTTCGGCCACCGAGCGCGAATGGCTCGTGCAGAACATCGCGGCCAACGGCAAGATGACCGTCGGCGTCGACAGCGCACGCGTCTACACCCTCAACCAGAACGGCATGAACCTCACCCTCCGCGGCGACTCCGTGACCGGAACAGTCACCGTCGACGGCCGCAACCTCACATGGGCCGACGTCGTGGCAGGCGACCTCTCGAAGATGACCGTCGCCGAGCAGCGCAAGGCCATAGAGGCGGTGCGCGTGGCCTCTGCCTCGCTCGGAAAGTACGGACGCTTCGCCCAGTTCCTCGCAGGCACACCGCAGACAATCAAGCTTGAGAACGACGTGCTCGCCCTCGAGCTAAACACTAAGTCCGGCTCCGTGACCCGCGCCGAACTCAAGAAATACGACACCGAATATTCATCAGACGAAGCCAAGAAGACCAAGAGAAAGGTCGTGATGTTCGAAGGCGACAAGAACACCTTCAGCTTCCAGCTCCCTCTGCCCCAGCCCATCGAGACCGCCGAGCTCTACTTCACGCCGACGCAGCTCAACGACTCGACCGTGCGCATGGCCCTGCAGCTCGCCCCCGACGCATACTGGGGTATCGAATACACTCTGCCACGCGGCGAGTCGTATGTCGTCAGGATGCGCGTCGTGCAGAAGAACATGGCCGCGCTCGTGCAGTCGAACAACCGCAACCTCGGATTCAGCTGGACCCAGGACCTCCACCGCCAGGAGCAGGGCCGCATGTTCGAGGAGCGCAACTCGGCGCTCTACTACAAGTTCGCCGGCGGTTCGGTCGAGAACCTAAGCGAGAGCAAGGACAAGACCGAGGAGCGAAAGGCAAAGATCAAATGGATTGGATTCAAGAACCAGTTCTTCTCGACAGTCATGGTGGCCGACCGGCCGTTCAACACGGCCGATTTCAAGTCGACCGTGCTCCAGGGCTCCGACTATCTCAAGAACTTCCAGACCGAGGCCACGAGCGACAACTATGACTGGAACGCGGCCAACCCCGCCAGCTTCTCTCTCTTCATCGGCCCCAACCTCTACCCGCTGCTCTCCGACCTCGACCATCAGATCCAGACCGACGAGGACCTCAAGCTCACGCGCCTCATTCCGCTGGGATGGAGCATCTTCCGCTGGATCAACACAGGCGTCGTGATCCCCGTCTTCAACTTCCTGGGCAAGTTCATATCCAATTACGGCATCATAATCCTGCTGCTCACCATCTTCATCAAGCTGGTGCTCTTCCCGCTGACCTACAAGTCCTACCGCAGCCAGGCCGTGATGCGCGTGCTCGCCCCCGACATCAAGGCGATCAACGACAAGTATCCCGGCACGGAGAACGCCATGACACGCCAGCAGAAGACGATGGCCCTCTACTCTCAGGCCGGGGCAAGCCCGATGTCGGGATGCCTCCCGATGCTGCTCCAGATGCCCGTGCTCTTCGCGATGTTCTCGTTTTTCCCATCCTGCATCGAGCTGCGCGGCCAGAGCTTCCTCTGGGCCCATGACCTCTCGGCCCCCGACGCGATCATCTCCTGGAGCGGCGACATTCCGTTCATCACCAAGTATTTCGGCAACCACATCTCGCTGTTCTGTCTGCTGATGACCGCCACCAACATCATCTACACCTACCTCAACACCCAGAACCAGGCCAACACGATGCCCGGCATGAAGTGGATGATGTATCTGATGCCGGTGTTCTTCATGGTGTTCTTCAACAACTATGCGGCCGGTCTGTCGTATTATTACTTCCTGTCTCTGCTGATCACCATCATCCAGACCTACGCCTTCCGCTTTGTGATCAAAGACGAGGACGTGCGCGCCCGCATGAAGGAGAACGCCAAGAAGCCCAAGAAGAAATCAGGCTTCATGGCGCGCCTCGAGGAGATGCAGCGCCAGCAGCAGGCCATGCTGCGCGAACAGCAGAGGCAACAGGGCAAGCGTAGATGACATGAAGCAGCTTAGGGCCATAAGGATCCTTCTGGCTGTGCTCTTCTTCATAGCCTCGGCGGCCTGCCTCATGATCGGGCCGCAGGTGCATCCCATGGCCCGGGCGGCGGCCCGGACGCAGATTGCCCTCTCGGCGGCGTCGGCCACGGCCGGCGCCGCACTGGTGTGGCTGCTGCTGACCTTCCTGTTGGGCAGGGTATACTGCTCGACGGCGTGCCCCATCGGCACGTTCTCCGACATATTCCTGCGGCTCAGACGCGCCGTGCCGCGTCTCAACCGCCCGTTCCGCTACCGCCATCCCTCGCATTGGGGCATTCATATCCTGTGGATATACCTGCTGTGCCTCATCGCGGGGGTGGCGGCGGTGCCTTTCATCATCGAACCCTGGAACATAGCCCGCAACATGGCGTCGGCGGTCAATCCCGAGGCCACGGCCCACACCTGGGCCACCATCAGCCTCGGCGCCGGCGCGGGAATGCTGGCCGGTGTCCTCTCGGGCCTGATCATCGCCGCACTTTCGGTGTGGCGAGGCCGTGAGTTCTGCACCCGCATCTGCCCGGTCGGCACCGCCCTCGGCATCGTCCAGGAACATTCGCTGATGCACATCGAGATCGATCCCGACAAGTGCATCAGCTGCGGACGCTGCGAGGAGCGCTGCCGCGCGCAATGCGTCAAGGTAGTCAGCCGCTATGTCGACGCCTCCCGCTGCGTGATGTGCTTCGACTGTGTGGCCGACTGTCCCACCGGGGCAATCAGATACCAAAGGAACAGAAACCGTCCCGCCACTCCGCTGGTGAGACGCGTCAAAAACTCGTCAAAGACATGAAGCAATACCAAGACCTCCTGCGCCATATACTTGCCGACGGCGTCCGAAAGCACGACCGCACCGGCACCGGCACTCTCTCGACGTTCGGCTATCAGATGCGCTTCGACCTCGAGCAGGGTTTCCCGTTGCTCACCACCAAGAAGGTGCACCTGAAGAGCATCATCTACGAGCTGCTCTGGTTCCTGCGCGGCGACACCAACGCCCGCTGGCTGCAGGAGCGCGGCGTGAGGATCTGGAACGAATGGGCCGACCCCGACGGCTCCCTGGGCCATATCTACGGCTTCCAATGGCGGTCATGGCCCGACTACGACGGCGGTTCGATCGACCAGATATCGCAGGCCGTCAGCGACATACGCAACAATCCCGATTCGCGCCGCATCATCGTGAGTGCCTGGAACGTCGCCGACCTCGACCGAATGAACCTCCCCCCGTGCCATGCCTTCTTCCAGTTCTACGTGGCCGAAGGGCGTCTATCATGCCAGCTATATCAGCGCAGCGCCGACTGCTTCCTCGGAGTGCCGTTCAACATCGCCAGCTACGCATTGCTCACGCAGATGATGGCACAGGTATGCGGTCTGCGCCCGGGAGAATTCATCCACACCCTCGGCGACGCCCACATCTACCTCAACCACCTCCCGCAGGTCGATCTGCAGCTTACCCGCGAGCCGCGCCCGCTGCCCCGGATGCTGATCAACCCCGACGTCAAAGACATTTTCGCGTTCGACTACCCGGACTTCACCCTCACCGGCTACGACCCCTGGCCCCCCATCAAAGGAGAAGTCTCAGTCTGAACATTGATCAGTTATCAGCGCCGACCTAAGACCTTAAAGACCTGAAAAAGACCTGAAAAAATGCCGAAGATTACAGTCCTTGTTCCTGTCTTCAATGAAGAGAACAACCTGCAGGCGCTTCATGCCGAACTGACGCGAATCGCCGCGTCGCGCACCGTCGTCTCCGACTACGGTCTGCAGGCCGACGTCGACCTCTCCGCCTATGAATGGGAATTCCTGTTTGTCAACGACGGCAGCCACGACGGCTCTTTCGAAATGCTGATGAAAATGCGGCAGGAAGACCCCCGAGTCAACGTCGTCAACTTCGCCCGCAATTTCGGCAAGGAGATCGCCATGATGGCCGGCCTCGATTTCGCATCGGGCGACGCCGTGGTGATTGTCGACGCTGACCTCCAGGATCCGGTCGAACTGATTCCCGAGATGGTCTACTGGTGGCGCTGTGGCTATGACGACGTGTACGGCCAGCGCACCAAGCGTGGCCAAGAGTCTTGGCTACGCAAGACGCTGTCGCTTTCGTTCTACCGCATGCTGCAGAGCACGAGCCGCGAGGACGTGCTCCAGAACGTCGGCGACTTCAGACTGCTGAGCCGTCGCGCAGTCGACGCCCTGACCCGCCTGCGCGAGACCAAACGATACACCAAGGGCCTCTTCTGCTGGATAGGCTTCAACAAGAAGGCTATCCCTTTCGAACGCTGCGACCGTCGACAAGGGAAGTCATCGTTCAATTTCCTGCGCCTCTTCAACCTCGCCATCGAAGGCTTCACGAGCTATACCACCTCGCCGCTGCGTCTGGCCTCTATACTGGGCATATCGGTGTCGATCATGTCGATGCTCTATCTGGTCTTCGTACTCATCAAGTATTTCATCCACGGCGAGGATGTGCAGGGATATCCCACACTGGTCTGCCTCATACTCTTCCTGGGCGGCGTTCAGCTTCTCGCCCTCGGCATCATCGGCGAATACATAGGCCGCATATTCAACGAGACCAAAGGCCGTCCTCCCTATATCGTAGAGTCTTTCAACGGCGCCACCCCCCTGCGGAACAACTGAGGTCAGTACATTCCTCATTCGGGGACTTTCACGGCCTTTATCGTCTTGAAACGGCTCACATACCAGCCCTCCACGGGCACGAGCCAGTAATACCTGAGACCATCTGCCTCCGAGACGAACGGATTGGCAATCACCTGTCTGGGCGCGAATCCGGCGCCATAATCCACGAGCATAGTCATATATCCGTCTGCATCCGGCTCGGGCACCGTCCCTGCCTGCGCATACAGCCAAGGACCGCGCCTGCACACAGGCAAGTCCGACTGCTCGCACCGGGTGACGCGCCGCAACTCTTCGGGAACTATCGCGAACTCCACCCTTCCCTCGCGACGACCGCGCGCGTCATAGCCATAATAGCGGCCGACAGGACGCAGTCCACGACTGAAAAACATATCGTCGGGCAGCATCAAAGCCGCAAGGGGCCGCTCGGCCGGTAACGGAATCTTTCCGAAAACGGCCGGGGCGCCACGCCCGTCGTCAAGCCACTCGCGCAGACCGGGGTCGAACGTTCGGCGCAGGCGCAATGTCTCCACGTCCACACTGACAAGGTGCGCGAACACGGCGATAAGACACGCGGCCGATACGGTCACCGACACCGCGCCCGGACGGTGCCATTCCGCGCCTGCCGAAATCCGCAGCATCGTCAGCAGCGACGCCACGGCCGCGAAACACGCCCACCATCCTGCCCTCGGCGTCGTGTCGGACATGCAGACCAGCAGGCAGGAGACCAGACCGCCGACCATCATGAAGGTCAGAAACCTGTCGTCCAACAGAGCGCGTCGGCTTTTCCCACGCATAGCTATCACCAGCCATAACGCCGCCGCAACTACATAGGGCAGACATATCAGTCCGACCGCCGCCAGCCACGCGGACGTGAAACGTTCCTGCCCTTCCGACATCGTCACCCGCCCCCACAGGCCGGGTGAACTCGCGAGCACAAGCAGCCCGCACATCATCCCTCCCAGAGCGGAATAAACACGCCGGCGGCGGAAGTCCCTATAGAGGACTATAAGAGCCGTAAGCCCGCAGAACGCCGGTCCGGCTATCCCTTCATGGGCCATCCCGGCGAGAAAGGAGAGTAGAAAAGTGAAGATACAGGAAAGCGCGCCTCCATCTCCTCGCCATACGCAGACGGCCACACCCATCGCCAGCCCGGTAGGCAACAGGTAGTTAAGCTGGAAGTCAAGCGAACCGAGATGGTCGCGCCAGGGCAGCATGAACATCCACAACGCCAGCGCCACAGGCACAAGCAGACTCCGGCACCAGTCAATCGCTGCAAGCCTCAGCACCGCCCAAAATGAGAAAAGTATCATCAGCAGCGCAAGCGACGAACCGACCCATTTCGGAAACATAAGCAGCAACGGAGCCATCATGTTGCCCAGACGCGTGTTGGTCTCGTAGTAATGCATCCCCCACGACGCCACGATTTCCTCCCAAGGCACATCTTCCCCCGGCGAGTATCCTCCCACGGTCGGGTCGTCGATGCCGCGCGCATCGTTCCAGCCCCGCAACGGCTCCATATAACACCAGTCGTCGAGATACGACGGCATCCCGATCAGCCATATGCCTATTCCGACGGCAAACAGCACCGCCCACAATATGTTGAGGCCACAGACATGGCCGCATTTCTCTATTTCTCCCTTCATATGAACCTGACTCCCTTTAATTCCCCGAAACGTGTATTGAAAAAACCGGAATGCACATAAAGCCATATGTACTTCCGCCCATCCGCATCCGAATAGAATATGCCGACAAAGTAACTGCAGGGCCTGAATCCGGAGCCGTAATCCATCTCCGCTCTGGCGGGCAGCTTATCCAAATTCTCGAACGGCATGTAATAAAATCCCTTGTATTCCCGTATCCCTCTGACAGCATCAATCTCCCGGCCAACTTGCGTTGTCGCATACCTCAGCGCTTCAGGTGTTATGCGGCAGAACGACAATGTCTCGTCTCCATAAAACTGATTGATATAATCTGTCGAATAGATAAAGAACATATAATCCGGCATACAACCCAGAACCACCGGAAGTTCCTCAAACAGATACCCCTCGGCAAAGGCCGTCTTCCGGTCATTTTCCACCAGATCCTCAAGCGCCTTCCGCATGATTTCTCGGAAACGGAACGAATAGACATCGACTATCGCAAGATGTATGACGCACAATGACATAAGCACCACCCCTGCCGTCGCGTTGAAAGCATTATACCGATGCCAGAATCGTGGCCAAAGAGTGCGCGCCAACATCATCAGCACGATTGTCGAGCCTAACACGCTCCAGGTCAGCGTGCGCCCACATTCACGCGCGACCATCGACACCACAACCGTGACCACCGAGCCGACGACAAAGAAAAGGAATGTCTCGTCCCGCCATAACCTTCTGGCCCTCCGCGATAAGACCGTAACCGCAACCACTGAGGCAGCCATGAGCATGAAGGGAGCCACCTCAACCCCGAGATGGAATGGCGAGAACATCGGGCAAGAGGATGCCCGGTCAAAACGCATACGCATGAAAGGCGAAGAAGCCAGGATGCATAAGCCAACAATGATTCCCGTCATCGCCCCATAGACTGCCCCATTGCGCCACCGACGGGACAACGCAACCAGAACCACGAGCCCACCGAGAAACGGAACCGAGAACCCCTCCTGCCACCAGCCCAGCACCAACCCCGGAAGAAAGCCATATATCAGAAACGCAATGGCGCCCCGTCGGCCGGCTTTCCCGTCGGCCGAACGACGAAGACCCGAGAACACAGCCACGGCTATCGCGCACGAGACTATATAGTTGAACTCGAATACCAACGAGCCCATCCTGTCGCGCCATGGCATTAGGAAGGTCAGTATGAACAGCGCGAACGGCACGAGCGCCGAACGGCGCCAATCGACACCCGCAAGTGCAAGACCGCGCAACACGGCATACATCCACGCCATCAGCACCAGCCCCGACCCCAGCCACTTCGGCAAAAGCAACGCGACCATGACGACCATATTGCACAGACGGATATTGTCATTATGCCAGCGAAACACCCAGGTATCGACGATTCCCTGCCATGGGAATCCTCCTTTCAGGAAGCTGCCGCCACCGTCTGGATAGGGTATCCCCTGGTCGAAAAACCAGGACGACACTTTTTCCATATACCAGAAATCTTCGACATACTTAGGCATACCAATCATGAAGAGACCAATTCCCACGGCATATAGCGACAGCCACAGAGCATTCAAGTTGAGTTTCTTCATAATGAGGCGTTTTGCAGAGTTCCGAAATGATGGTTTGTCCATGAGGTGTAGACGTAGACATATTCATACGGCCGTCCGTCGGCCCGCGAGACGAAAGGCACGATCCATACCGTGCGGCGCGACGGTCCCGAGCCGTAGTCGACTTCAAGATTCCCGAGACGCGGCGCGCCGTCAGGCACGTCGGCGCCCCTGAAGAGCCGGCCTTCATATTCGCGCAGCCCCGCATCGCCCGCTACAGGCCTTCCCGCGGCGGGAGTCACGCCCTCCAGCTCCCGGGGTACAATGGCGAAATGCGGAACCTTTGCGCCATAATACATATCGATGAAGATGGTGTTGGTGTTGAACATCAGCACATCCGGCATCTTGCCGCTCAGCACGTTGAAGTCCGCGCACGAAAGCACCTCGCCAAACACCTGCCCCGGCTCCTTCCGCCACCGTTCCACATAACCCGTGAGCAACGAGCGCATCCTCAGCGTGTAGAAATCGGCGAGTCCGAACTGCACGTAGACGAAAGCAAGCAACGGGAGCAGTGCCAGCACATGGGTCTTCGGTGCGCCGTCGGCAAAGAACCGACATCCTCGCAGCATACTCATCAGCCCTGCCGTCGATATCATCACCGCCCACCACATCACGCGTGGCTCGGCCGAAGTCGCCACCATTATCGCAATGACAGCCAGCGAATTGACAATAGCGAACACCACCAGCCCCCCGCCCCGAAGCAGAAGCCTGTTCCTCCCCGTACTGAGGCGGCAGCCGAAGTTCTTCCCCGTGCTGAGGCGGCAGCCGAGGTTCTTTTCCGTGCTGAGGCGGCAGCCGAAGTTCTTCCCCGTGCTGAGGCGGCAGCCGAAGTTCTTTTCCGTGCTGAGGCGGCAGCCGAGGTTCTTCCCCGTGCTGAGGCGGCAGCCGAAGAGCACTGCCATCAGCAGGAAAGGCACGCTATATGCCACCACTCTGGCCAGCGTCGACGCGATGCGGCCGAATCCATAGCCCAATAGCCCCGCGGCCCTGTGCTCCGTGCCCGGCGCAAAGCAGAGCAGCGCGATGCCGACACACATGGAGCCCAGCGCCGCCCACGTGGCCGACGTCCGCCACCTGCGTCCGCAGACCGCAAGCGCCACCAGCCCGCATGCGAACGGAATCGCGAACCCCTCGTGCCCCACGCCGACAGCCAGTCCGAGCAGTGCGGCGCCCCACACCGGCAGCCCGCGCCCGCGTCGCACCACCAGATAATACGCCAGCGGCATGGCCACCGACGCCGGCAGGATATAGTTCAGCTGATAGGCCTGCGACACGAAGCCGTTCGACCATGGCAGAAACACCTCCCACATGATGACTCCGACACCCACCAGCGTCACGTTGCGCATCCTGACTCCGGCCGCCCGGAAACTATAGGCCATCGCCACAATCCATGCCACAGCCATAAGCCCCGACCCTACCCACTTCGGAAAGAGCATCAGCACCGGAGCGAGCATGTTGCCTATCCGCGCGTTGTCTTCGTAAAAATGCTCGATCCATGTCGCCTTCAGGCCGTCCCATGGAATCCCGGCCGCGGCTAACGAGCCCCCGTATTCGGGATTGTCAACGCCCTGGGCCTCGAACCAGTCGCGCAGATGAAACATATACCACCAGTCGTCGAGACACTTGGGCGCGCCCATCATCATGACGGCTACCTCCACTGCGAAGACCGCGACCAGAAGTATGCCCGGCGCGCTCCGCATAAGCGAAGCCGCCGCTGTCGGCTTAAAATCGTGTCTTTCCGTTTTCATAGCGCTCTATACCGGATGTCGCGCACTCCCCTCAAGGTGCCGAATCGCTGGTTGATCCAATTGGTGTAAAGATAGACATACACATATCTCCGGCCGTCGGCCTCGGAGACGAACTCCGCAAGCCGCGCCTGCACCGGGACGTATCCCCGGCCGTAATCGGCCTCGGCGCCGACCGTCGGCGGATACCCCTCTATTCTTTCGTCGGCCTCGTAGAAAAGCCAGCAGCCGAGCTGTCTCATGCCGGAGTCTCCCTCAAGCGGTCGGCCTGAGTCTGACGTGACGCGGCACAGTTCCTCGGGTATGATATAGAAATGGTCCTCGCGCCCGAGCTCGCGCCAGTAGGCCGACATAGGGGCGAGACCGTTCTGATATTCAAGCACATCGGGCAGATTGAGCGCGAGGGCCGGAAGATTCTCGCCCGTTCGCACCCGTCCGAAGATGCTGCGCCCCGGATTGGCCTCGTAGAAGGCGACACACCGAGCGAGTTCGCGCCTGTATTCAAGCGCGTAATAGGCCACCACGCACTGGTGCGCGTACAGCAGACCGAGCAACACACCTCCAATGACCCCGCTCCACGGACGATATACGCGCCAGCTACCGGGCCACGCCAGTTCAACGACCCTCATGATACAGACTATCGAAATCAGGTCGGCCCACCACACGACACGCGAATTGGTGAACGTCACGAAGATCATCGCCATCGACGCCAGCCCGCTGACAAGCGAGAACACCACAAGCGGGTCGCGCAGCAGATCCTTTCCGCCTCGCCGCTTCATGACAGCCAAGGCCACCAGCGCCGCCGACACTACATAGGGCACATTGAGCGCCAGGCCCTTGATCAGCGACGAGACCACATGCCTGGCTTCGAGATGCAGATTCTCATTCATGCGGTAGGCCATGGCCGGGGCGAGAAACACCACCGCCACCCCGCACGCAAGGCCCGCGACCGCCCACCACGTGCCCGGCTCCCTGTATTTCCTGAACAGCATCGCCAGCGCCAGCGCACCGGCGATCAGCGGCAGGCCGAAGCCCTCGTGCCACCACCCCGTCAGCGCCCCGAGCAGGAAGAGAGCGACACTCCTGCGCCATCCCGGCCTGCCCGCCAGATATACGCTGACCAACAACAACGCGTATGCAGACTCGCAGAGATAGGTCAGATTGTAGGCGATGCTGCCCATCGAGTCGCGCCACGGCATGAGGAAACCCCACAGCGCAAGCGCGACAGGCACGAAAGCAGAGCGGCGCCAGTCAACACCGGCCAGCCTGAATGACATGAACATGGCCCATATCCAACATATCAACGATATCGTGGAGCCGAACCATTTGGGGAAGAGCTCCACCAGCGGCACAATGCAGTTGACGAGCCGGGAGTTGTCGGTTGTCCAATGTTCGGCCCACGTGTCGCGTATCATTCCCCACGGGATGCCGTGAGCCGCGACGTCGCCACCGTTCTCGGGCGAGAACAGCCCCTGGCTCTCGAACCACGGCCCGAGATGGACCATATACCAGTAATCGTCGATATATTTCGGCATTCCTATCAGGAACACGCCGAGCCCTGCCGCGAACAGGAAGATCCACAGCAGGTTCCAGCTGAATCCATATTTTCTCGGCCCACGGCCGTCGTTCCAGCTATAATCCATAGTCATTCAATTGCATAACGTCGCCCGACGCCGATAATTATATCATGGCGCCACGAAAATCGGTGTGCCTATGGGCTTTCCGGCGTCGCCCCCGGCGCGCTCTTCCAGATATACGCCCGGATTGAGGACGGTCACGAAATATCGGTCAGCCACCATTATGGCGCCCTCCATCCTGACGCCTCTTATTTTCTTGACGAAAGTAAGGAACATGTTCCTGTCTGGGGCAATGAAGAAGTAACGCCGGCCGTCGGCCTCCGACCGGAAGGCTATCACCTGCGCGAGTGTGCTCACATAACCCTTGCCGAAGTCTATCAGGATCGACATATGCGCCATCGAGGAGTCAGCCTCTTTCATCGCCACGTCGAGCGGGCCGCCAGCCGGCATGAAATAGTGCCCGTCGACGACGCGGACACCCGAGCCGCCCGGAACCACCCTTCCGCACGCAGCCGTCACGTGGCGCAACGACTCGGGCACGACGCCCCACAGTGATTCGTATCCGAACGGCGACTGATAGTCATCGTCAAGCACATACGCCTCATACGACATTGGGAATGCATATATGTAGTTGGCGAACGACTGGAAGAAGAAGGGTGCGCACGGCAACGGGAAGTCCTGGCGCTCAACCAGCGGACTCCAACGCGTCTCCCCCGGGTTGGCCTGCCATTCCGACCGGAGACGACGGTATTCGGACCGCATCCTGAACCCGTATGCCGTCACGTAGCCCCACATCACCGACAAAACCGCCACAGAGACGGCCGCCACAGCGACGTTGCGCCGCGAATAACGCTCCCACCACCGGGGGGAGCCGCCCCTGAGCAGGTAGACGATTATAGCCGGGCTCATGACGTAGGTCCACCACATGGCGCGCATGTCGCGCGTGCTCGCAAGACTCACCGCCACCGACAGCAACGCGCTGATATGGGCGAAAAGAAAGAAAGGATTGCTCAACAGCCGCTTCCACCCTATCCGCATACCACCCCACACAGTCGCCATGAGGGCCACGAACCATATCGCCGAACCTTCGGCGACATACTTCACCGCCGCCATGTCGGGCGCGCCGGCGACGACATCGGTCCGGTCGTGCATTCCGGGTGACGACATCAGCAGCAGAAAACCCACCGACATCCCCAGCGCGGCCAGAAACACCACCCTCGTGCGCGCACGGCGCACGATAAGCCACACGAGTCCCAGCCCCCCGCACACAGGAGCCGTGAACCCTTCATGCCATGTGCCGGCGAACAGACCGAACAACAACGCGCCCAGCGCCGTCGGCCAGCCTCTGCCATCCACATGCCGCCTGACATAATACACCAGGGCCACGCACACGAACATCGCCCCGAAATAATTGATCTGATAGGCGAACACCGCTATATTCTCCCGCCAGGGGAACGACAGACACAACATGCACGTCATCAAAGGCATAAGCGGCGAACTCCACGGATCGACGCCCGCAAGACGACACAGCATAACGACCGTCAGCCCGAAGCAAACCGAAAGCATCGAGGCGTTGAGCCACGACGGAAAAAAAAGCATCACCGGCAGGAATATGTCGGCCATGCGCACATTGTCATATTGATAATGCGTCCGCCAGGTCTCGGCTATCGAATCCCAGGGCAGACCGTCGCGAAAGATGTCTACCCCGTCGGCGAGCGTCAGATACCCGTGGGCCTTGAGCCAGGGATAGCTGGCGTAGTTATACCACGAATCGTCCAGATGATGCGGCAAGGCGCAGAAATACAATGCCATGCACACGCATGTCAGCGCGAGCACCGCGAGGTTGGGCGTCAGCCACGATATGCTTTTGATTCTACCGCCGATATCTATATGTCTCATCGGTCAGGTGCCATGAATTTCATGTCGGGCGATATGGCCCGAACATCCCGGAAATGCGCGTCCTTCCATCCGAGGCCGACGACGAAATATGAATATCTGCGTCCGTCTCCCTCCGAGCGGAACGATACCTGCTTGACTCTCATCGGACGCATGCCCGAGCCGTAGTCAACCATCATCTCCCAGTCGGAGACAGAGCAGTCGTTACGCCTCAGCTCGCGCTCCATCCCGACGTCCTCGGCCATAAAAAGATAGCCGTCCTTGATTCTCACGCCCGAGCCGCCCGGCACCGCCTCGCCGCTCGCGTCCGCCACGTTGCGCAACGCCTCGGGGACGACGCCCCACAGCGAGTCGTAACCACCGAATTCATCCGGATCCGCCGCGCAGAATTTGAGACTCTCGTAATATATGTCGGTATAATAGCCAGAATAGGGCAGATAGCCGCATATAGCCGGGATGTCGCTGAATTGGGTTATCGCGGCGAAACGCGACCGCCCGGGCGCGACGAGCCATTCGCTCAGCTGTCGGTCGGCTATTCGCCTGATGCGCAGCGCGTAGCAGTCCACATACCCGAGCCATACGAATGTCAGCGCGAGGAGCGGAGCCCATATCGCCGAGTTTCGCCACGTATACCGGCTCCAGAACGCCGGATATCCCGTCCGCAACAGGTAGACGGCCATAACGCAGGCCATGAAGTAGGCCCACCATCCCGCGCGCAGGAACTGACCGGAACGCAGCGCTATCGCGAGCGAGACCATTATGCCCACCAGCCCGAAAACTATCAGCCTGTCAATCGGAGCTTTACGGAGCCGGGCGCGTATCGCTCGGACCGCTCCCCAGACAACCACCGCCAGACATGGCCACGCCGCCATAATGAAATATATAAGTTCGACCGGGCCGAGCCCCGGGGCATCGGTGCGCGCCATCCGCGCCCTCATGCCGGGCACGGCCAGAAGCAATGCTGTCGCTGTCAGCATTCCGGCCGCCGCGCATAGCGTTCGCCTGTCGCGCCCCTTGCCTTCAAGCAGATAGACCGCAAGCAGGCCGCATCCCGCGGGCAGTGCGATGCCCTCATGCCAGCCGCCGGCCAGAAGCCCGAACGCGAATGCAGCCATACAGACTGCCGCTCCATAGGCCTGTCTCTTCCTAAGCCAGACAAGCAGCAGCATCGTGAACGCCGTGCCGGGTATGTAGTTGAGCTGGAACACAAGCTCCGTCAGACCGTCGCGCCAGGGAAGCACCGCCGCCATGAGCACCACAAGCAGCGGGACAAGAGCCGAACGCCGCCAGTCTATTCCGGATATGGCCAGCGTCGCGCGGAACGCCACCATAAGTAGGATAGTCATGACCGTGGCCCCGACCCATTTGGGAGCAAGCAGCAATGGAGATGAAACTAACATCGCGAGGCGCGCATGGTCGTCATGATACCTGAATGTCCATGTGTCGGCAATCTCGCGCCACGGGAAACCCGACGTGAAGCCTATGCCTTCGTCCGTGTCGTTCAGGCCACGATCGGCATACCAGTCATGAAACAGATGCAGGTATCCGATATCGTCGCCATAGCGCGGCATGGCATACATGAACAGCCACATACCCACGGCAAAGAGCGCCACCCACAGCAGGTTGACGCTCCACGCAAGTCGATTGTCATTACAAGGAACCTTCTTCATCTTAATCATCCCTTTATCGCCAATCTTGTGTCGGCAGGCATCTTTGCGATTGCCGCCGCGAAATCATTCATCGTGTGAAATTCGGTATATCCGGCCGTCGATTTACGGCCGACATTCTCAGGCCATGGTGCGAGCAGCAGCAAGCGTCCTTCCGCGCAAATCTCGAACTCCCTTCCCCTGGGCTTGAAACGCTCCTCGAAACCACAGTCCCTCAGTTTGATAACCGATCCGCCCATCTCAAGCGCCAGGTTCATGATCTCCTTCTCGGCTGGATGGATGAATGGCGAGATGGGTATCGCCCCATAGGCAGCTTTACGAAGGCATTCATCCTTATAGTCTGAAAACTCCTTCTCGCTCCATCTGCGGTGGATTCTGACCGGCATCAGATTGTAGTGCCGCAACAGAAAGATATTTCCGAACGCGGCATATTCGCGCTCCCCGATGTTCAGATGAAGATATCGCCTGAACAATTCCGGGTTTTTCCTCTTTATCAGAGCGCGACGCGGATTGTCACGGATATAGGCTATCACCTTCTCCAGCTGGTCGTGATTGAATATGATGACGTCGTGGAAAGTCTTGAACAGGCTCATAAACTCCGGAAATTCCCCCATTTTGTTGTAATGACTCGAACAGGCACCGAAAAAACCGGCCAGCAGATATCCCAGCTTTCGTTTGAGCCGCGTCCTGACTTGCAGAGCGAAATGGATGTGATCGGGCATGATGACATATTGCAGGACTCTAAGCTCGGGATGAAACTTAGAAATGGACTTCAGTTCGGTCTCAATCTTCTTCCCCAGTTCGGTTAGGTCGGGATAAATCAGGGAGCCCGACTTCAATTCAGCAGGGGAGAGATTGGGGAGCGAAGAAAGAGCGGGCCTGCCATCCTCTTCGGTGGCGGTGATATGGTAATAACCCGGGGCGCAATAATCATGGAACCAGGCCCTTCTGGGTCGGCTTCTGTCAGGCTCCCGCTTGAACTGCTGCGCGTTATTACGCGCCGGGAAGCCCTTGGCACCGAACTTGCGGATATAATCCTCCTTTTTCCCGTCCTGCTTTTCTTTCCCGTCCTGCTTCTCCATTTCCTTTAAGTTTTGGTTTTCGCTTGAGTCTTCAGTTTCTATCTTCGGCTTCCGCCTCAGCACAGTCAGAAATCCGCCTTCCCGGAGCGAGGCGGCAGCCGAGCTTCCTTTCCGGGGCGAGGCGGCACCCGAGCT
>CAJTXU010000001.1:121175-257774 GCA_910584125.1 uncultured Muribaculaceae bacterium
TCAGGCGGCAGCCGAGCTTCAGGCGGCAGCCGAGCTTCAGGCGGCAGCCGAGCTTCAGGCGGCAGCCGAGCTTAGAAGTTCTGGCCGTAGTTGGCGCGGTCGAGGCTGCGGTAGCCTATCGCTTCGGCGATGTGCGTCACCGAAACGGGCCGCTCGGCGGCCTCGGCCACGGTCATCGCCGGCGTGCCGTCTTCGTTGCGGCGCGTGGCGTAGTCGAGGTCGGCGATCGTGCGGGCCACCCGCAGGATGCGGTCGAAAGCTCGCGCCGACATGTTGAGCCGCGTCATCCGCTCCTTGAGCTTCTGCATCCCCGCCTCGTCGGGCCATGCGTATTCATGCAGCAGCCGTGAGTTCATCTGGGCGTTGCAGTAGACTCCAGGCAGATGCCTGTAGCGTTCCTGCTGCACGGCGCGCGCCGCCTGGACCCTTGCCCGTATCGACGCCGAATCCTCGCCCGGCGCACGGTCGGCCATCGCGTCGAACGCCACCGGCTCGATCTCCACCTGCAGGTCGATGCGGTCGAGCAGCGGGCCCGAGATCTTGTTCATATATTTGGTCACCTGCCCCGGCGCGCAGGTGCACCGCTTGGTCGGATGCCCGTAATAGCCGCAGGGGCATGGATTCATCGACGCCACAAGCATGAAGCTCGCCGGATAATCCACCGTATATTTCGCCCTCGACACGGTGATGACCCTGTCTTCGATCGGCTGCCTGAGCACTTCGAGCACCTGCCTCGGAAACTCCGGGAACTCGTCGAGGAAGAGCACGCCGTTGTGGGCCAGCGATATCTCGCCGGGCATGGGGTTCGCCCCGCCGCCGACGAGCGCGACTGGCGATACCGTATGGTGCGGCGTGCGGAACGGCCGCCGCGTCATGAGCTTCGAGCCCCGCTGCAGCTTCCCGGCCACCGAATGTATCTTGGTGGTCTCCAGAGCCTCGGCCATGCCCAGAGGCGGCAGTATCGAGGGGAGTCGCTTGGCCATCATCGACTTGCCCGCTCCCGGAGGGCCTACCATCAGGATATTGTGGCCGCCTGCGCAGGCAACCTCGAAGGCGCGCTTCACCGTCTCCTGCCCCTTGACCTCCGAGAAGTCGAAGTCGAATTTCTCGGCCTCCGCGGCGAAGATCTCGCGCGTGTTGATGCGCGTGGGCTCATGCACGCCCTTGCCCTCCATTATCTCAATAGCCTCGCCGAGCGTGCGGACACCATACACCTCCACGCGGTTGACGACGGCGGCCTCGGTGACGTTGGCCTCGGGCACTATGAGCCGCTTGAAGCCCATCTCGCGCGCCTTGACGGCCATCGGCAGCGCGCCGCGTACCGGCAGCACCGACCCGTCGAGGCTCAGCTCCCCCGTGATCATGTAATCCCCGATGTTGGCGCAGCGCACCATCTCGGAAGCCGTCATCAGGCCTATGGCGAGCGGAAGGTCGAACGACGCCCCCTCTTTCTTTATGTCGGCCGGCGCGAGATTGATCGTGACCCTGTAATGCGGGAAGGAATAGCCGCTCGATTTCATGGCCGACTCGATGCGCAGCTGGCTCTCCTTGACGGCCGTGTCGGCCATACCGACGATATTGAACTGCGTGCCGTTCTCGACGATGGTCTCGATTGTGACCGGGAAGGCGTCTATGCCATGTATGGCGGCGGTGTGTACCTTTGTAAGCATGTCGGATCGATTGTTTGTGATGTTACTTGCCCATCTGTCGGCGGAACGCCGACAGCGCCGGCGCGGGGTCGGGGCCGGAATAGGCGCTCTTTCGGTCGCGCCCGATGACGATGAACCAGGGGAACCGACGGACGCCGAGCTCGCGGGCCGTCGGGTCGGACACCCCGAGCGGCATCCATGCCTGCACGACGCCGGTCAGTGTGTCGGCGCGGACGCTCTGCCATCTCACCGACGAGTCAGGCTCGAGCTGGACGTTGGCTATGACGCGCCGCGACGAGTCGGCGTAGGCGCGCGACAGTCGCCTCAGCGAGTCGATGTGGGTCTTATAGTCCTCGCAGGATGTCCGCGAGAAATATAGCAGCGCGGGCACGCGGCCCGGGGTGACGGTGTCGCATCCGGTCTGCACAGTGTTGAACACGATGGCGCGGGGCATAGGCTGTTCGGCCGGAACGTCCTCGAGCATGTCGCTGCGCGACACGAGCTCGCGCCATGACGCGTCGAGCGCGTCGCCCTGGAGTTTCGACCATGCCGCCCGGAATCCGCGTTCGTCGGCGCCACGGTCGTAATAGAGCAGCAGCATCAGCGTCGAGACCGGATCCTCCGGATTCGCGCCGACATACTCGGCCACGGCCTTGTTGAGCGCCGCGACGGCGCCTGCGCCGCGTGCCGACAGCGCGGCGCGGTGCGATAGACGCCACTCGGTGAGACGCTTGTTGATCTTGTTGCCGTCTATGCTCCAGCCGAGCGGGTCGCGGCCGTCGCCTGTGATGTTGATGTCGTCGCCGCGCCGCGCGTAGAAGAAGGTAGACGGGCCGCCGTTGCCGACCGAAGACACGTATACCAGACACGGGTTGCGGGTCACGAGCCGGGTCTCAGCCTTGCCTTTCTGCACCGAAACCACGCTCTCCACCACCCAGCCCTTGCGTGGGTCGGAGGCGTAATAGAGCATGCGGTAGGCGGCGTCGACATTGCCGTCGAGGCCGAACTCTACTTTGAACTCATTGCCGGCGCAGCCCGCCAGCAACACTACCACCCACAGCAGCACCGATGCCGACAGAGACGCGCGAAGACCTTGTGCAAGCCGCCGCATCATACGAACTCCTCGCCGAAACGGGCCTTGATCTCGTTGACTACCTGACGGACCTTCTGCTCTTCCGACAGCGGATATATCAGCAGGGCGTTGCCGCTGTCGGCCACGATATAGCCATTGAGCCCACAGGCCACCACAATCTTGTCGGGACCGGAGGCGAACAGCGTGCCCTCGCAGTTGTGGGCCAGCACCTTGCAGTTCTGTGTCACATTGCGGTCCTGGTTCTTGGGCGAGCAGTCATACAGGGCGTTCCACGTCCCCAGGTCGCTCCAGCCGAGGTCGGCGGTCTCGACATATACGTTGTCGGCCTTCTCCATTATGGCGTAGTCGATTGAGATCGACGAGGCATTGGGGAAGGCAGCGTCGATGAAGTCCATCTCTCCCGGCGTGCCGTACGATCCGGCCCCGGCATCGAATATGCAGGCCGTCTCGGGGGCGTATCTTTCGAAAGCCCGCAGTATGGCGTCGGCCCGCCATAGGAACATGCCGCTGTTCCAGAAGAACTCGCCGGTCTCGAGGAATACCTTCGCCATCTCGAGATCGGGCTTCTCGGTAAACGACTTCACCTTCATGATCTCGCCGTCTACGTCCGGAATGCGCTCACCGCGCTGTATGTAGCCGTAGCCCGTATGGGGCGACGTAGGCTTCAGGCCAATCGTGAGCAGACGGTCGCCGGCCTCCACGAAGTCGATGCCGCGGCTGATGACGTCGTGAAACTCCGCCTCGCGCAGAATCAGATGGTCGGAGGGCAGCGTCACGATCGTGGCTTCCGGATCGAGCGCATGGATATGGTGGGCGGCCCAGCATACGCAGGGGGCCGTGTTGCGCCTCGCCGGCTCAAGCAGGATGTTGGCGACCGGAACGTCGGGCAACTGCTCGCGGATTATGTCATAGTAGGCGCTGTTGGTCACCAGGATGATGCGCTCGGGGTCGGCTATGGGCAGCATCCTGTCGTAGGTGAGCTGCAGAAGGCTTCGGCCCGTGCCGAAGAAATCAAGAAACTGCTTGGGACGCCCGCTGCGGCTGAAGGGCCAGAACCGGGAGCCCACGCCCCCGCACATTATGACGCAATAACAATGTCTTTTCCTATCGATGTCGTTGTCCATGTCGAAGATGAGTGTTGGTCTATTTGATTGCCTCGGGGACGGTGCGGAACTGGTGCTTGACGCCTTCCACCACGTTGAGCATGTAGTCGCCCAGCTTCTCGGCCTCGCCTATGAGGTCCATGAAGAAGATGCCCTCCTGGTAATCGTATTCCTTGTTGTTGATGTTGAATATGTTGCCGTCGCGCAACTTGTTGCGCAGGTTGTTGATCTCGCGCTCTTTGTTGTAGGCCGCCACGATCTTCGAGTTCTCGGGGGTCTCGAGTTCCTCAAGCAGCCCCAGCACGTTCTTCATCGCTACGTTCACCAGGTCGTACATACGGTCGATCTCCTTGAGCACTTTCTCGTTGAACTCGACGTGTATCTGGTTCTTGCGGTTGAGCGTCTTGGCCACGTTGAAACATCCGTCGGCTATCGATTCTATCTCGCTGACGATGCGCAGCATTCCGGCCACGCGCATCTTGCCCTCGGGACTCAGACGGCCTTCCGACACGCGGTTGAGGAATGTCCCGATCTCTATCTCCATGCGGTCGGAGATCTCCTCGTATTTCTCGATACGGTCGAACGTCGGCTGGTATTCCTCGTCCTTCTCCTTGAGATGTATCATCTTCCTGGCCATGCCGAGCATGCGCTCCACCCTCTGGCCGTAGACCAGAATCTCCTTCTGCGCCTGCGTGATGTTGAGCTCGGAGGCCGACAGAAGTCCGCGCCCGATATATTTGAGGGTGAACTCCTCGTCCTCGTCCTTGTGGCGGGCGGGCATGATCCAGCAGACTATCCTGACATACAGCTTGGTGAACCATATCATCACCAGCAGGTTGAGGGCGTTGAACACGGTGGGGAACATGGCGAGGCCGAACGCTATGCAGCTCTGCGCCCGCGAGGTCATGCCCCCTTTTTCGTTGAAGAGGGTCGTGTCGCGCATGCCGGCCTCGGCCGACTCGTCGATGTCAAGCGGATTCATGCCTCCGAGAGATGCCGTGATGTCGGCCACCAACTCGACGAACGGATGGAACAGGGCGAGCACGATCAGCGAGCCCAACACGTTGAAGAGCACATGCCCCATCGCCGTCCGCTTGGCTGCGAGGTTTCCGCTCAGAGAGGCAAGGACGGGAGTGATGGTCGTTCCGATGTTGCCGCCCAGGATGATGGCGCATCCCAGCGAGAACGATATCCACCCTTGCGAGCACATGATCAGCGTGATGGCGAACGTCGCCGCCGAACTCTGCGCTATCATGGTGAACACGATGCCCAGCCCGAGGAAGATCAGCACAGACCCGAACCCGAGCGACGTGTATCCCTGCACGAAGCTGAGCATCTCGGGATTCTGCTGCAGGTTGGGCACATAGGCGCTGATCAGGTCGAGGCCCATGAAGAGGAAGCAGAAGCCCACGACGAACTCGCCCAGCGACTTGTAGGTGCTCTTCTTCATAAACATCATCGGCACGCCCACGGCGAGCAGCAGGACACTGTAGTCGGAGATGTTGACCTCGAACGAGAACGCCGAGATGATCCACGTCGTGATCGTCGTGCCCACATTCGCTCCGAATATCACGGCCATAGCCTGACCCAGACTCATCAGGCCCGCGTTGACGAAACTGACCACCATCACCGTCGAGGCGCTCGAGCTCTGGATCAGAGCCGTGATCAGCAGACCGGTGATTACACCGGTGACCCGGTTGCGCGTCATGATTCCCAGGATGTTGCGAAGTCTGTCGCCCGCAACTTTCTGCAGGCCCTCGCTCATTACTTTCATGCCATATAGGAACAGACAGACGGCTCCCAGCAGGCTGATAAAATCGAGTATGCTGTAATTCATCGCTTATTTTACGATTTCATTTCATATTTTCTGCAAAGATAGGAAATTTTTTGCTTATCTTTGTAAATATTTAGAATTTATGGAGACCAAAGAGGTAAAATTTTTGACACGCCCGGACGCCGTAGTGGCCATGGGACTCAACCGCGAGATAGGCTTCGAAGGCGACATGCCCTGGCATCTACCTGAGGATCTGCGTCATTTCAAGCAACTTACCATGGGGCATCCCGTCATAATGGGACGTGCGACGTGGCTGTCTATCCCGCGCAGGCCCCTGCCGGGGCGGCGCAACATCGTGCTGACCCGCGACCCGGCCTTCCGGGCCGAGGGCGCCGAGACGGCCCCGTCGCTCGAGAAGGCTCTCGCCTTGTGCGGACAGGACGTCACGCCGTTCATCATCGGCGGCGCTTCGGTCTACGCGCAGGCACTGCCGCTCGTGGGGCGCATATTCGTCACCCGCATCGACGCCGCCTTCCCCGGCGCGGACGCTTTTTTCCCTCCGATAGACTCCGCGCATTGGGTTCTCACGGAAGTCTCCGAAACAATGACCTCAAAATCAGGCCTGGACTACAGGTTCGAAACCTATGAAAGTTGTAATAATCAATAAATCGGACTCGACGGGAGGAGCCGCCGTGGTCAGCGCGCGTCTCCTGCGCGCGCTCTGCAACCTTGGCGTCGACGCGCATATGCTCGTCTGCGAGAAGCTGCATGACTCCGGCCGTGTGGAACTCGCCGCCTCGCCTTCACGCATCAAGCGGTCGTTTCTGGCCGAACGTCTCAAGATATTCCTGGCCAACGGTCTCAACCGCGACAATCTCTTCAAGGTCGACACGGCCTCCGACGGTCTGCCGCTGCACCGCAACCGGCTGGTCCGCGAGGCCGACGTGATCTGCCTCAACTGGGTCAACCAGGGGATGCTGTCGCTCCGGGGCCTTCGCGAACTGCTCCATCTGGGCAAACCTGTGGTCTGGACTATGCACGACATGTGGAATTTCACAGGCATATGCCACCACGCCGGCTCTTGCACCCGCTGGCGGCAGACTTGCGGTCTCTGCCCCTTCTTAGGCTCGGCCAAATCGCCCGACGACATATCGCTCTCGGTGTGGAACAACAAAAAGATAGTCTATGGCCAGGCCCTGCGTCTGGCGCAGGTGTCGGGAACGAGGTTGCATTTCGTGGCCGTCTCCAACTGGCTGGCCGGACTTGCGGCCGGTTCGCCGCTCATGTCCGAGATGCCTCTGTCGGTGATTCCCAACGCTTTCCCGGTGCCGGACAGGCCTATGCGCGAGGCGCGGGCCAACGGCCGTTTCCACGTGCTGATGGGGGCCGCGCGCCTCGACGACCCCGTCAAGGGCCTGCCGATTCTTGTCGAGGCGACTCGTGTGCTCCGCGACCGCTGGCCCGACGAGGCCGCCCGCATCGAGCTGGTGACTTTCGGCAACGTCAAGGACCCGGCGGCGCTCGACGGCATCGCCGTCTCGCACAGGCATCTGGGCGTCGTCAGCGGCGAGGACCGGCTGCGCGACGTGTATCTCGGCGGTGACGCCGTGGTCTCCACCTCGCTCTACGAGACTCTGCCCGGCACCTTGGTCGAGGGCCAGGTCTACGGCTGCATACCCGTCTCGTTCGGACGCGGAGGGCAGGCCGACATCATCGACCATATGCAGACGGGATATATCGCCACCTGGAGCGACGACCTGCCTACGGCGGCAGCGCGCATAGCCGAGGGCATCGTCTGGGCCATGCGCCAGCCCGCCGACGACATCCGCGCCCGCATGTACGCCTCGGCGAAGGCGCGTTTCGACGCCCCTGTCGTGGCCGCCCGCTACGTCGGCCTCTTCGAGCAACTGCTCTGACGCGCCGCGGCACTTGGAATATTCTTCAATCCACAACGCGGCGCGAGGGCGCCGTTCGCCCCGCACCGCGCAAGCCATTGAATGATAAATATCTTAACGGGCAATATATTTCTTGCCATTCATAATATAAATGCCTTTTTCTCCCTCTGACAACGGGGTGCCGTCAATCCTGTATTTAGTTCCGTCCAGAGGGAAGTCTTCGATTGCCGTGCCGACACCAGCACCTCCGCTGACGTCATAAACCACTCCGTTGCAGGAGGTCACAACGCGTTTGAGGGTCGAGGTATATGCCGAGTATACCGAATAGAGTTGGTTGGTGAATCCCGAGGCTGCCCCCAAACCCCAATACCATGTCACCGCCCCGACGCACGCATCCTCATCACCCTTGAATCCTACCGGATAGAGCTTTACTTTGTATGCGGCCCATTTCCAATCAGCGTACTCGACATCCGCATTCACGTTTCTTGTCTTTACGAACTCGTACTCTTCGTCCTCTGCGAGCGAGCCATCCCACATCAACCAGGATATCGGCTCGTCAGACGGTTTAGATGAAAAACTATAGATAAGTTTCTCCCCTTCATCGATTCTCTGGGGATCAAGCGCGTAAATCACCTCATGGCGGTCTATACGAATATAGCTCTTGAATACAGGCTCGCCGTCATCGATGCTCACCCATAGTTTAAGATAGGTTTTGCCATTTATCTCATCGATGCCGTCGAGAGACTGGACCACTTTCATGACGGGCGCATCAGGACTGAGATTCGACTTGACTTCCGACTCCCAGCTTGTGCCGAGCTCAATAAAGAGTATATTCTGCCAATTCTCGGGGTCCAGATCACCCGGATGGTCTGCCAGAGCAACCATCGGAAGAGCAAGAAGCAGACTCAACCCCACCAACATTCTTTTAATCATATCATAAGCCTTTTTGAATTTATATTTTTTGAATTCGAGTAATTACAAAAGATTGCGCGACAATGCGTATTCTTACAAACTTCTGAAATAAAGGATTTGCAAACGACACAAATCTTCGTAATTATAGGTAAAACAGAAAGTATTTGTGCAATATCGAAGAGTAGAAACATCAATCCCAAACAATCCCCATATGCACACCCCCAAAATCATTCATTTTTCCAATTGTCATATCTACTTGGATAAGCATCTGACTTCCGTTTAATTCCAAAATATTGTTTCATTTCGTATCCAAGATAACCCAAATAGGAAGAATCTGCAATAGAAAGCGCATATAAAGAAACATCGGTCTCATCCACGCTCTTAACAAATAACAAGACGCTTCCATCCTCCCAAGGATCGTCATGATAGATATTTTCACCTCCTGTAATGAGTATACATGATTTTCTTCCTGACTTGTTATCAAACAGTTCCTGAACCACTATGTGTTTAGTGCCCAAAAGATTCCATATATCATGCGTGTTGAAAGACGATCTCATAGGGGACAATTCGCATCCTAATTTCTGTAACGCCCTATATGCGTCTGTTAGATATGTTGTTGAGTTGTCCTTGTTATAGCTCGTATACATATCTTCACCGAGCTCATAGATAAGATTACTGAAAGCAGATACCGATCCATCATAAGAATATATGAACGTTGCATACTTATCATAGTCAATATAAGTAGATGCATTGGGTATGGGACCCGGCCAAAAACCTGGACCTTGGCGAAAACAATATATTATTGAATGGAAATCATATTCCTTCTTTTTATATCTTAGAATCTTCTGCGTGTATGCCAACGCCAATGCGCTGCATGTCGGTACACTTCCCGCCTTGCAGTCAGGATAATGCTTTTTAGTTGTACTGTCAAAAGGAGAGCCTATATTTACGTCTATGAGTTCCGGATCTCCCACCATGTAATGTTTGCAACAATCACTTTCCATTATGGAAGCTCGTCCAGGACAATCATAATTCTTTCTGGCAACCAAGAATTCCTCCAATTGATTAAAAACTGATTGGGATAATTTCCCGTTTTTGACCTCAATTTTTGTTCTCGTAGCCGCTATGACCGGAGAATAACATGACGAGTTTGCAACAAGGACAGATACTTCATTATTGAAAGTCACAACATATGCTATTGTGTCTGACGGGAGAGACGACTTGGCCTGATCGCTTTGAGCGAGCACATATTCGACACCATATCCGGAAATCTGCGATGCATCAAGATGCAATACTTCTTTGGCATACTCCAAAGCCTCTGTCTCTGAAATCGTGCCATTGGCACATATTGCAGACCCACGAGTAATATTTGAGACCAGACTCTCATTATTTTCTTCCGGGGCATCCATTGCGGTGCATGCGGAGAGGACGAGCGTCCAGATGATTACCATCATTGTGTACGACCATGTGATTTTGACTTTCGATGATATTCGCTTCATATGAATATGGGAATTTTTATTAGAGGTTCTATTATTTTAATTTTCAAACTGCAATATCGAGACAGAACCTCATTAGGTCTCGCCTATCAACCCTTTTCAGTTGCAAATATAATGATTTGGGATGATATGTCAAAATAATTTCATGAATTTTTTAGAACTTTTTTAAGAAAAGAGTATTAAATGTTTGATATTATGATAGATATATTTAAGTTTATCCAAGACTTTTATCCATTCAGGGTGATACTCGAAAATCAGTGCGGGGCGCCCGACGTTGTTCGTAAGATATGTGATAGCCTCGCAGACTGTTGTCCGGACCATCCACCTCGTCCGGATCAGCGACGAGGAGAAACTTCACGAGACGTATCTCGACGACGACGCCGTGGAGTCGACCTCACTCTATGAGACGCTGCCCGGAACTCTGACCGAGGGCATCGTATGGGCCATGCGCCAGCCATCCGGCTACTCGAGTCGCTGCCCGCGCGCCGGTGAAGCCAACGGGGTGACACATGACGCGGGCGCGCTGTCTCTCAGACGGCGCGCCCGCGTTGTATGATTCCGGCGACGCGGATCAGGCGTCGATGTTGGCGTATGTGGCGTGGCTCTCGATGAATTCCTTGCGCGGGGCGACGTTCTCGCCCATCAGCACGGCGAACGTGCGGTCCGCCTCGGCGGCGTTGGTGAGCGTCACCTGCTTGAGCATGCGGTTCTCGGGGTCCATGGTGGTCTCCCACAGCTGCTCGGGATTCATCTCGCCAAGACCTTTGTATCGCTGCAGCACAAGCCTGTTGCGGTCGCCGGCGCATTTCTCGTCGACGAAGCGCTGCACCTGCTGGTCGGTCCAGGCGTATTCCTCTATCTTGTTCTTGCCCTTGGTGGTGCACTTGTAGAGGGGCGGCGTGGCTATGTAGAGGTAGCCGTTGTCGATGATGGGACGCATGCGACGGTAGAAGAATGTCATCAGCAGCGTCGCGATGTGGGCGCCGTCGACATCGGCATCGGTCATGATCACGATCTTGTGGTAACGAAGCTTGGTCATGTTGGGCTCCTTGGAGTCTTCTTCGGTGCCGATGGTGACGCCGAGGGCCTTGTACATGTTGACGATCTCCTCGCTGGCGAGCACCTTCTGGTCGTGCGCCTTCTCGACGTTGAGGATCTTGCCTCGCAGCGGCAGGATGGCCTGGAAGTGGGGGTTGCGGCCCTGCTTCGCCGAACCGCCGGCCGAGTCACCCTCGACGAGGAAGAGCTCGCATTCGGCCGCGTCGCGGCTCTTGCAGGGGGCGAGCTTGGCGACGCCGCCTCCCGAGAAGGCCGATTTGTTCTGCACGCGCAGTCGCGCGCTCTGGGCGGCGTGACGCGCCTGGGCGGCGAGAACCACCTTGTCGACTATCGTCCTCGCCTGCTTGGGATGCTCCTCGAGGTAGTTGCGCAGGGCCTCGCTCACGGCGGTCTGCACCACGCCCATCACCTCGTTGTTGCCCAGCTTGGTCTTGGTCTGACCCTCGAACTGAGGCTCGGCCACCTTGACCGAGATCACGGCCGTCAGACCGTCGCGGAAGTCCTCTTTCGACAGCTCGATCTTCATCTTGGTCAGCTTCTCGAGCAGCTTGTTGTCTTCGGCATATTTCTTGAGCGTGAACGTCAGGCCGCGGCGGAAGCCGGTGAGGTGCGTGCCTCCCTCGATGGTGTTGATGTTGTTGACATACGAGTAGATGTTCTCGTTATAGTCGGTGTTGTAGGTCAGCGCCACCTCGATGGGGACGCCGTTCTTCTCCGTGTTGAGATGGATGATGTCTTCGATCAGCGGCTCCTTGCCGGCGTCGATGTATTTGACGAACTCCTTGAGGCCCTCGTCGCTGTGATACACCTCGCGGCGGGGATTGCCCTGCTCGTCGCGGTTGCGCATATCGGTGAGCGTCAGCGTGATGCCGGCGTTGAGAAACGCCAGGTCGCGCAGACGGTTGGCCAGAGTCTCGTAGTCGTATATGGTCTCGCTGAATATCGACGCGTCCGGATGGAAGAGGATAGTCGTGCCCGTGTGGTCGGTCTCGCCTATCACCTGCAGGCCGCATGTCGGCTTGCCGTAGGCATATTCCTGCATGTGGATCTTGCCGTCGCGGTGGATCTCGGCGCGCAGATAGTCCGACAGGGCGTTGACGCAGCTCACGCCGACACCGTGGAGACCTCCCGACACCTTGTATGAACCCTTGTCGAACTTACCGCCCGCGTGGAGCACGGTCAGCACCACCTCGAGCGCCGGCTTGTGCATCTTCTCGTGCATGTCGACGGGGATGCCGCGCCCGTTGTCCTCGACGCGAATCGAGTTGTCCTCCTCGATCGTGACGTCGATGTGGTTGGCGAATCCGGCCAGCGCCTCGTCGATCGAGTTGTCCACCACCTCGTAGACAAGATGGTGAAGTCCGCGCACCGACGTGTCGCCTATATACATCGACGGACGCTTGCGCACCGCCTCCAGACCCTCGAGGACCTGGATATTGTCGGCCTGATATTTTTTTGAAGGCTGCGGGGCTTCGGCACCCCCGGCCTCGTATGCATTATCTTCGATTGCCATTCGTTTCTTCTTATTGCGTTTCAACCTACAAATTTACAAAAAAATTCCGACATGCGCAACCTGTTTTTCAGCTCCCTGCATACTTTTGCGGCCAAGCCCCCGTTTTTTCTTTAAGCGATATGGCGACCGACAGAACCAACACTCTTTCCGACCGCACGTCGAGGGCCCTGACCGTGATGCAGGCTGTCCTCGCCGTGATGGTGGTGTGCGCACATTCGCCGCTAACGCCGCCACACGAACTCTCGGCCTACGGGGTGTCGGTTGTCTCGACCATGCCAGAACTGGTGGTGATGCCCGGATTTTTCCTTATCTCGGGATACCTGTTCTTCATTCGCGCCGACCGATTCGGGCCGGACGAATACAGGCTGGCCCTTCGCAAGAGGGTCCGCACGCTTCTTGTGCCTTACATCGCCTGGTGCGCCATCTCGTGGTGCGCGCGGGCGATTGCCGAACCGGCGGCCGAGCATCCCCCTCTGTATCATCTTGCCCAAGTGTTCTTCCCCGGCTTCAACGGCATCCCCCATGGCATGGGTCTGCTGTGGTACATCAACCAGCTCATGGCGCTCTGTCTGCTTTCGCCTCTTGTGTACATGGCGGTCAGACTTCTCAGGGTCTGGGCGATACCGCTGGCGCTGGTGCTCTGGATGCTGCTGCGGGTGCCTGGCGCCGGGGTGAACCACAATGATTTCCTCGCCTTCTTCGTCGGCGCGGCCCTGGCCATCAACCGCGTGGATTTCATATCGATATGCGGCCGGTTGCTGACGCCGGCCGTCATTCTATGGCTGGCGGTCACTCCCTTTTTCGTGCATTTCACGACATGGGACCACCGGTCGCGGATTTCGCCCGATGCATTCGTAGCGCTCGAGCTTAGCTACATCATCCTATCGTTCCTGCTTCTGGCAGCATTGTCGGCACGCATCGCCGACTTCACGCCCGGCGGTGACGACCATCCCCGCAGACGCCGCCTTTTCTCGGCCGTCGCCATGCTCGCGCCGTTTACATTCTTCATATACGTCACCCACACGCTGCCTCAGGTCGAGGCCATATTCCTGAGCATCTCGGCCGCGGCCGAGCCGTGGCTGCCCGAAGGTTCGGCGGGGCATGACCTGCTCTACTACACGCTGCTTGTGCCCGTGCGCCTCGCGCTGCTTGTCGGCATGGGGACGCTGTTAGCACGCCTCGCGCCCGGCGTCTGGTCGGTGCTTACAGGCGGACGGGGCGACCGCAGACGCGCGCCGCGCAAGGCGGCTGTGGCCACCGACTGAAAAAAGCGGCCCTCCTCGTTGGAGAACCGCCTTTTATGGATTCCGGTCGGGGATGATCCCGATTATTCCTTGTATTTCTTGATGATGAGTGCGGCATTGTGTCCGCCGAAGCCGAACGTGTTCGAGAGAACGGTGTTGACTTCCTTTTCCACAGCCTCGTTGAAGGTGAAGTTCAGACGGTTGTCCACCTCGGGATCGTCGTCGCCCTCCTCGTGGTTGATGGTCGGGGGGATGATGCCGTCGGTGATGGTCTTGACGCTGAACACAGCCTCGAGAGCGCCTGCGGCGCCGAGGAGGTGTCCTGTCATCGACTTCGTGCTGCTGAGGTTCATCTCGTAAGCGTGGGGACCGAACACCTCGACGATAGCCTTGGCCTCGCTGCGGTCGCCGACGGGGGTCGACGTGCCGTGGAGGTTGATGTAGTCGATGTCCTCGGGCTTCATGCCGGCGTCGCGCAGGGCGTTCTCCATCACGAGCTTCGCTCCGAGACCCTCGGGGTGCGTGGCCGTGATGTGATAGGCGTCGGCGCTCATTCCGGCGCCGGCTATCTCGGCATAGATCTTCGCACCACGGGCCTTGGCGTGCTCAAGTTCCTCGAGCACGAGCGCGGCCGCGCCCTCGCCGATCACGAAGCCGTCGCGCGAGCCGCTGAAGGGACGCGAGGCCGTCTTGGGATCGTCGTTGCGGGTCGAGAGAGCCTTCATCGAGTTGAAGCCTCCCACGCCGGCCGGGAAGACGGCCGCCTCGGCACCTCCGGCGACAACCGCGTCGGCATAGCCGAGACGGATGAGGTTGAAGGCGTCGATCAGCGCGTTGTTCGACGACGCGCAGGCCGACACAGTGGCGTAGTTGGGGCCGCGGAACTCATGGGCGATTGAGATGTGGCCGGCGGCGATGTCGGCAATCATCTTCGGGATGAAGAAGGGATTGTATTTGGGTCCCTGCTCCTCGCCATGCACCGCATAGTATCCGGCTTCCTCCTCGAAAGTGTGGAGGCCACCGATGCCGGCGGCGAACACGACGCCCACGCGGTCCTTGTCGATGCCTTCGTTCTCGAGACCGGCGTCGGCGATTGCCTCGTCGGCTGCCGTGAGGGCATACATCGCGTAGAGGTCGAGCTGGCGCTTCTGGCGACGGTCGAAGTGGTCGTCGGGGTTATAACCCTTGACCTCGCAGGCGAACTGCGTCTTGAACTTCGAGGCGTCGAAATGGGTGATCGGGCCCGCGCCGCTCTCGCCGCGCTTCGCCGCCTCCCATGTCGTGGCCACGTCGTTGCCAAGAGGCGACAATGCCCCCAGTCCGGTTACTACTACTCTTTTTAATTCCATTGAGTATGAGGAATTTGTATTATTTCGTGTGCTCCTCGATGTAGTTGATCGCGTCGCCTACGGTCTTGATGTTCTCTGCGTCTGCATCGGGAATCTGGAGGTCGAATGCCTTCTCGAATTCCATGATCAGCTCCACCGTGTCGAGAGAGTCGGCACCCAGATCCTTGTTGAATTCCGCTGTCGGAGTTACCTCGTTCTCGTCTACCGTGAGCTTGTCTACGATGATCTCTTTTACTTTCTGTTCAATGTCAGACATGTCTATCAATTTTAAATTGTTAATATTTTCGAAAGCTGCAAACCTGCGCCCTGACGCCTACCGACGTCAGAACACCGTAATTTTCAGTCAATTGTTCACACGCGGACCCTATTCGCCCTGATAGAGTAAACAATTCAGAATGCAAAGTAAGCGAAAAAATTTCTAATACGGAAATTTTTCGCCAATTTTTGCACATAAAAATGACACATGTGCAAAAAAAGAAGCGAAAACGCTTGCCCCGCCGCCAATTTCAATTAAATTTGCATTCTCTTCTCCCGCAGAAGCCCGGCCTCTACTTTCGCTGAAGCTCCGTTTCTACTTTCGCTGAAGCGCGGTTTCTACTTTCGCTGAAGCTCAAGCCAGGCCAAAATGGCTCCGCGCCCACCCAGCGCGGAGCCCGACGCGGAGCCAAGCGCGGAGCCCGACGCGGAGCCATTTTGGCCTGGGTCGAGCTTCAGCGAGACGCATTTTGGCCTGGGTCGAGCTTCAGCGAGACGCATTTTGGCCTGGGTCGAGCTTCAGCGAGACGCAACCCCAACATCAACCTTTAAAGCTTTTACTCCCATGAATTTCCTGCTTCGCGCCCGCTGGCACGACTATAAGTCGAGAAGCCTCTACCATCTGACTCTCTGCAAGGCGAAGACCTGCCCTCCCTTCGGCTGCATCGCCGGCGACTGCGATATCCCCGTCGGCACGCGAGGCACCCCCTATCTCCAGGCCTCCCCTGTCGGCTCCGCCGTCAAACGGGCCCTGCGCGAACTCCGCGACATCCATCCCGCGCTCCGCCTCCTCCAGTACGCCCTCATGCCCGACCACCTGCATATCGCCCTCCACGTCGAGTCCGAACTCGATGAGATCCTCGGCCGCAAGATAGCGGCGTTCAAGGTGCGCGTCAACGATTACGCCCTCACCGACGGCGTCTTCGAGCGCGGCTTCAACGACCAGATCATCCTGGCCGACCGCAGCCTCGATGCCGTCTACCGCTATATCCGTGAGAACCCCATGCGACTCGCCCTCAGATTCAGGCACCCCGAGTTCTTCTCCCGCCGCGACTGCCTGACCATAGCGGGGCGCCCCTATCAGGCCTACGGCAACATCAGCCTGCTCTGCAACCCGTTCAAGAGCCAGGTGATAGTCCATCGCGCCGACAGCGCCGACACCCGACGCAAAAACCACGACCGCTGGCTGTACACGGCCGCCAACGGCGGCGTGCTGGTCTCCCCTTTCATAAGCCCGGCCGAAGCCGAAATCCGACGCGAGGCCGAGCTTTCCGACGCGAAGATAATACTCATCACCAACGAGCCCCTGCGCGACCGCGAGAAGCCCTCGGGCCGCAACTTCGAGCGTTGCGCGGCCGGCAAACTCCTGATACTCGCGCCGCTCGACGACGATTTCCCCCACGGCTTCGGCCGCGAGTGCTGTCTGGCCATGAACCGCCGCGCCGCCGAGATTGCCGACACGACGCTTCCGGCAGACGCCTTGCGGCGCTGACACGGCGCGGCTCGACCGGAGGGGAAAGAAAATTTCGGTTCACGTTTGCGCATTTAGACCAAATTCATTACTTTTGTGTTCTTATTGATAAGAGGGGCGCCGAGACGTCAGGCCCCCGGGGATCATGGGCGGGGAAATTATTAAACAGCTGTTACAGTCAAGGATATGAAAAAAGGAAACGGAGGCGGCAGGAGGATGCGCAAGCAGGAGCTGCTGCAGAAGATAGTGGAGTTTCTCCAGAGCCATAATAAACAGAGTTTCAACTACAAGCAGATTTCATTCGGCATCGGTCTGGAATCCACGGCCAGCCGGTTCGACGTGCTCAACTCGCTCGACGAGCTCGTGGCCGCCGACGACATCCTCGAGGTCGACCTCGGCAAGTACAAGGCCAAGAGCAACCGAGGCGTGGAGAACGTCGGCTATTTCGTGCGCCGCAGCAACGGCAAGAACGCCGTCGTGGTCGACGACGAGATGATCATGGTGGCCGAGCGCAACTCGATGCACGCCCTCAACGGCGACAAGGTGCGCGTCGTCGTGTCGGCCGCACGCAAGGGGCAGGACCCCGAGGCCAGGGTCATCGAGATCGTCGAGGCCAAGGACCAGCAGTTTGTCGGCACTATCAAGATCGACAAGAACTACGCGGCTCTCGTCACCGACTCCAAGTTCCTGGCCGCCGACATCATCATCTCGCGCTCAAAGCTCAAGGGGGGCAAGAACGGCGACAAGGCCGTGGCCCGCATCACGCAGTGGAAGGACGATGAGATGAACCCCCGTGGCGAGATCATCGACATCCTGGGCACCAAAGGTGAGAACAACGCCGAGATGCACGCCATCCTGGCCGAGTTCGGCCTCCCCTACCGCTATCCCGAGAACGTCGAGAAGGCCGCCGACCGCATCGACGCCGGCATCACCCCCGAGGAGGTGGCCCGTCGCGAGGACTTCCGCGGCGTCACAACCTTCACCATCGACCCGCGCGACGCCAAGGACTTCGACGACGCCCTCTCGATCCGCCAGCTCGCCAATGGCAACTGGGAGGTCGGCGTGCATATCGCCGATGTCACCCATTACGTCCATCCCGGCTCGGTCATAGACAAGGAGGCCCAGAAGCGCGCCACGAGCGTCTATCTCGTCGACCGCACCATACCCATGCTGCCCGAACGCCTCTCCAACGGCATCTGCTCGCTGCGCCCCGACGAGGAGAAGCTCACCTTCTCGGCCATCTTCGAGCTTGACGCCAAGGCCAACGTGCTCAACAGCCGCATCGGCCGGACCGTGATCCGCAGCGACCGCCGGTTCACCTACGAGGAGGCGCAGGAGATAATCGAGAAGGGCGAGGGCGATTTCGCCCGCGAGCTCACCACGCTCAACACCCTGGCCAAGGAGCTCCGCCGCCGCCGCTACCAGCAGGGAGCCCTCGAGTTCGACCGCGCCGAGGTGCGCTTCGAGATCGACGAGACCGGCAAGCCCGTCAGCGTGTATTTCAAGGAGTCGAAAGACGCCAACAAGCTCATCGAGGAGTTCATGCTTCTCGCCAACCTCACCGTGGCCGAGTCCGTGGGCAAGGTGCCCAAGGGCAAGAAGGCCAAGACCTTCGTCTATCGCGTTCACGACAACCCCGACCCCGAGAAGATCGGCAACCTCGCCATCATCGCCTCGCGCTTCGGATACAAGCTCGTGACCGACGGCAGCACCCGCGAGGTCAACAAGAGCGTCAACCGCCTGCTGCGCGACGTCAAGGGCAAGGGCGAGGAAAACATGCTCTCCATCCTGGCCATCCGCTCTATGGCGAAGGCCATCTACACCACCGACAACGTGGGCCACTACGGCCTCGCCATGCCATATTACACGCATTTCACATCGCCTATCCGCCGCTATCCCGACATGATGGTCCATCGCCTTCTGGCCCGCTACGCCTCGCAGGGCTCGCGCAGCGCCGACAAGCTCAAGACCGAGGAGGAATGCAAGCACGACAGCGAGATGGAGCAGCTGGCCGCCAACGCCGAGCGCGCCTCGATACGATACAAACAGGTGGAATTCATGCGCGACCGCCTCGGCGAGATATACGACGGCGTGATTTCGGGCGTTACAGAATGGGGGTTCTATGTCGAGCTCACCGAAAGCATGTGCGAGGGCCTCGTGCCCATCCGCGACCTCGCCGACGACTACTATGACTTCGACGAGAAGAACTACTGCCTCATCGGTCGCCGCCACGGCGTGCGCTACACGCTCGGCGATCAGGTGAAGGTGCAGGTGGCCCGCGCCGACCTCGACCGCAAGCAGCTTGATTTCGCCCTCATCGACGACAAGGGCAACCCCAACCGTCCGCTTGAGGCCCGCAAGCCCGGCAAACGCCACGAACCCCGGCACAAGAGACGCAGAAACAAGTGACATCATATAACCAATGAACAAGACCTTTACCCTGGCGGCTTTCGCAGCCGCCTCCATCGCAGCGCAGGCGGCCCCGACCGACGGGATCGTCGTGCAGACCGACGCCTACCGCTGGCAGGGCGACACCATCTATCAGAATGAATTCAAGGCCTGGGCCGAGGACGACGGCCATATCCGCAGCACCTATAAGGGACGTCCCGGATATTTCATGCCCGTCAGCCAGGAATGGACGCGCCGCAACGACCTCTCGGCATACCCCGTGCTGAAAGGCGGCAACCTCCTGCACCGCGCCATCTACAACATGGGCCTCGACGAGATGGTCAACGCCGTCGAACCCGACACCACCCTGCGCACAGGCAAGGAATGGGCCGGCGTCTGGACCCGCGACGTCAGCTATTCGATCATCCTCTCCATGGCAGCCCTCCAGCCCGAGGCCTCGATGATCTCGCTCATGAAGAAGGTGAACCCCTCGGGCCAGATCATCCAGGACACCGGCTCGGGCGGTGCCTGGCCCATCTCGACCGACCGAATCGTGTGGGTGCTCGCCGCCTATGAGATATATAAGGTGACCGGCGACCGCAAATGGCTCGAGACCGTCTACCCCATCGCTGTGCGCAGCATCGCCAAGGACGACGCCACCATCCGCTCCGAACGCGGCCTCGTCAAGGGCGAAACTTCGTTCATCGACTGGCGCGAGCAGAGCCACCCGAAGTGGATGCAGACCGCCGACATCTCGCAGAGCGAGGCCATGGGCACCAACGTGATGTATGCCGCCGCCCTCAAGGCCCTCTCCGACATGGCCGCCGACCTCGGCAAGAAGAAGGAGGCCGCCGATTACGCCGCCCGCTCGGCCAAACTCGCCGCCACCATCGACAGCACGTTCTACCTGCCCGGGAAGGGTTATTACGCCATGTATACCTACGGCCGCGACAACATGATGCTCAACCCGCGCGCCGAGACGCTCGGCGAGGCCCTGGCGATCCTCTACGACATCGCTCCGGCCGACCGCCAGAAGGAGATATCGCAGAGCAATCCCACCACTCCCTTCGGCCCCGCCATCTTCTACCCGCAGATCGCCGACATGCCCAACTACCACAACAACGCGCTGTGGCCTTTCGTGGGCTGCTACTGGACTCTCGCACAGGCCAAGGCCGGCAACGAGCAGGGTGTCGTCGAGGGCATAGGCGCGATTTTCCGCCCCGCCGCTCTCTTCGCCACCAACAAGGAGAACTTCAACCTCGACAACGGCGACTACTACACCGAGCTCAACTCGAGCAACATGCTCTGGAGCCTCGCCGGCAACCTCGCCCTGACCCAGCGCATCCTCTTCGGCATCCATTTCGAGAAGGACGGACTCCGCATCGCCCCCTTCGTGCCGGAGGCTTTCGCCGCCGACCGCACGCTCGACAACTTCCCCTATCGCGGCGCGCGCCTCTCGATCAGCGTGAGCGGCTATGGCGACCACGTGAAGTCGTTGACGCTCAACGGCAAGGAACTCGACCCGACTAAGGTCATCCCCGCCAAGGCGCTCGCCAAGGGTGGCGAGATCAAGGTCGTTATGGCCGATGAGCCCATCGCCCCGATGAAGCTCAACCGCGTGCCCAACCTGAAGGCCCCGCTGACGCCGGTGGCCCGCATCGAGTGCGGCGCCGAGGGCGACCTGCTGGTCTGGAACCCTATTGAATACATAGGCCAGTATCAGGTCTATAAGGACGGCAAACTCTTCGCCACGACGCGCCAGACCGAACTGCCTCTGCCCGGCCCGGGCGAATGGCAGGTGGTCGGCGTGGCCACCGACGGCACCCCCGGATTCGCCTCCGAACCGCTCAGCAACCGCGTCCGTCTCACCGCCGACTTCCCCGGAGAGGGAACCGACGTGAAATCGGCCGAGCTCTCCTATCCCGCCGCCGAGAGCTACCATGGCTGGAAAGGCAACGGCTTCGTAGAGACCGACAGCCGCACCGAGCCCGCGTCGCTGACGGTCGACGTGCCCGAGGCCGGCGTATGGTCGGTAAGGGTAAGATATGCCAACGGCAACGGCCCCGTCAACACCGAGAACAAGGCCGCCGTCCGCACGCTCACCGTCGACGGCCGCAAGGCCGGCACGCTGGTGATGCCGCAGCGCGGCGTCGCCAACTGGAACGACTGGGGCCTGTCGAACGGCGTGCTCGTCGACCTCACCCCCGGCAGCCACACACTCACCGTCGAATACCTGCCCGAGGATGAGAACATGAACATCAAGACCAACCACGCGCTGCTCGACCGCGTCGTGGTCGAGAAAGTGCGCTGATACGCCGTCTGCATCTATATATTCGGCCGGAAATGTGTTAAAAAACATGTTTCCGGCCGAAAAATTTGGTGGAATGAGAAAATTGTTATAATTTTGCACCGGGTGAGTCCCATACGACCAGCTCCCCGTTAATCCCCCAGGTCCTGACCGAAGCAAGGGTCGCGGGTTGAGCGGTGCGATATGGGTAGCTCGCCCACCTGCCTCTTTAGCTCAGTTGGCCAGAGCACGTGATTTGTAATCTCGGGGTCGTTGGTTCGAATCCGACAAGAGGCTCAAGCCGGGGCGCGGATGCCCTGGAAAGAGATACAATGTTTTTCATAATTTTGTTTTGGCGGTGTGTTTAGTGATAAGCATGCCGTTTTTTCTTTTCCAGGAACGCCGCTCTAACACGGGCCGCAGGCCCGCGCCACGCGACCTAAGCCGCCCCGCCTGAGCAAAAGCAAAAGAAGAAAATAGAAAAAGTAAGAAATAAAAAAGAAAATAAGAAAAAGGAGAGAAGTCAGGCGTGGGGCTTAGGTCGCGTGGGGAAAGCCTGCGGCTTTCCTCCTGCAAAACAAGATGAGCATTTTCATTCATAACGCGAGTTTCATGATGGCGCGCGGGCGCGAGCGCGAGTTCCTCGCATGGCTCGGCCCGGAGCTGAGACGCCTCGGCGCCGACGACGCAACCACCGCCGGGATGCCCTGGCGCGTCACGACCATGCGCGAGGCCGGCGGCGTCGATTACCGTCAGGCCGAGGCCCAGACCGTCGCCTGGCAGTGCGAGTTCCCCTCTATCGAGGCCGCCCGCGCATGGGGCGCCGATGTGTTCGCCTCCGTGGCAGCGAGATTCGAAGAGAAATTCGGCCCCGAGGCGATGGTCTTCACTTCCATCTTCGAGACTGTGGAAATCTGAAAGAGATAGGTAAAAAATGGACCTGAAGGCATTCGACCGAATCATCATGGGCATAGACCCGGGCACCAACGTGATGGGCTACGGCATTCTCGGCGTGCGCGCCAACAAACCGGAGGTGATCGTGATGGGCGTCATCGAGCTCAGCAAGTTCGAGAGCCACTACAAGCGCCTGCACCGCATATTCGAGCGCGTGTCGGGCCTCGCCGCCCAGTATCTCCCCGACGAAGTGGCCCTCGAGGCCCCTTTCTTCGGCAAGAACGTACAGTCGATGCTCAAATTGGGGCGCGCCCAGGGCGTGGCCATGGCCGCCGTGCTGACACGCGACATACCCGTGTCGGAATACGCCCCGCGCAGCGTCAAGATGGCCGTCACCGGCAACGGCCAGGCCTCGAAAGAGCAGGTGTCGAACATGCTGCGACACCTGCTTCACATCCCGGCCGACCAGATTCCGGGCCCGCTCGACGCCACCGACGCGCTCGCCGTCGCCCTCACACACTATTACGAGACCGGCAAGCCCGCCGTGGCCAAAGGTCCCAAATCCTGGGCCGATTTCATCGCCAAGAATCCCGACCGCGTGAAAAAATAAGGGCACGCGCCCTCCGATATCGATGCGAGGTGGCATATCCATGTCCGGATATGCCACCTCGCGTTGGTTCGGGCCATGGCCCGCTGTTTCTGTCCTGCGGATGGTTTACTTCACAGTCTCGAGGCGCGACTTGCCGTCGATGACGTGGATGTACACTCCCGATTCGGGCTTGTCGACTTTCAGGCCCTGAAGATTGTACCAAGTCTCAGTCTGCGCGCCCATATCGTCAGGAATGCCGTCGACACCTCCGTCGCCTATAGCCTCAAGACGTAGTTTCATCGTGTTGACGTTGACCGTCATCTTGACAAAACCGGGAGTCCAGACACACTCCTCGCTTAGGCATGGACCCCAATTGCCGAGACCATGGTTGTAAATGTCGAGTTCAACCGGGCCATTGCTCAAATTGATCGGCTCGCAGTAGAAATCCCACTCTGCCGAACCGAGGCTCGCGGTATTGGTCCAGCCCAACAGCTCATAGAAGAAGCGGAACTGAGGCAGATTGTCGGGGAATGGATCCGTGCTTTCTCTGTCCTTCCGAACCCAATAGGTGCCTTCGAATACACCCGGTTCGACCTTGGTCAGGCTGAAATAAAAATAGTTTTAATAGAAAAATAATTCGGTTCGACTTAAAAGAGCGGGCATTCGTAGCCGAGGCGCGTCATGCCCCGTCGGCGGCAGGCAGGGGGTCAAGGCGGCCGGAAGGGCGAATTTTTATATGTTCTAAATCATAAAAATTTTTAATATTCGGAAATAATCCATAAATTTGCAGTTCGGATGGTTATATAGGAACATAGACCCTGTTTTAACCACGCATATGTAACCACGAAAACACAAAGTTATGGACAGATACCACGAGGTCATAGCCAAGAGCAGAGTGACCGTCAACGACGCCGAGGTGAAGGCTGAAGTCGCCCGAATCCTTGAGAAGAAGAGTGAATACGAGACTCCGGAGGTCTACCGCTTCCTGTTAGGCAGCATCGACCTCACGACTCTCAGCACCGAAGACAGCGAAAGCAGCGTGACGCGTTTCACACAACGTGTCAACGACTTCGAGAACGATTACCCGCAGTATCCGCATGTGGCGGCCATCTGCGTCTACAGCAATTTCGCGGAGGTTGTCCGCACGAACCTCGACGTCGAGGGCGTCGATGTGTGTGTCGTCGCCGCCGGATTCCCGTCGAGCCAGACGTTCCAGGCCGTCAAGGTTGCCGACGTCGCGCTGGCCCGCGAGGCGGGCGCCGACGAGATCGACATCGTGCTCAACGTCGGGATGCTTCTCGACGGCAATTACGAGGAACTCAGCGACGAGATCATCGAGCTCAAGCACACGGCCCGTGGAGCCAAACTGAAGGTGATACTCGAGACCGGGTGCCTCAAGACGGCCGAACTGATCAGGAACGCCTCGATACTGGCCATGTACAGCGACGCCGACTTCATCAAGACCTCGACGGGCAAGATCTACAGCGGGGCCTCGCTCGAGGCCGCATACGTGATGTGCCGCTGCATCCGCGAATACTACGAGACGACCGGGCGCCGTGTCGGCTTCAAGGCCGCCGGAGGCGTGCGCTCCACCGAAGACGCCGTGGCCTACTACACGATAGTCCGCGAGGTGCTCGGCGAGGAATGGCTCGACGCCGACCATTTCCGCATCGGCGCCAGCTCGCTGGCCAACAACATCCTGAGCTCGCTCGAAGGCTCGCCGGTGAAATATTTCTGACCCCGCTCACACCCAAAACGCACCTGCAATGACCAAGCGAATACCGGCGGCCCTGCTGGCCGCGATCTTAGTGCTGACGGGGTTCGCCGCCCCCTGCCGCTCCCAGCAGCGGAAGGTGGCGACTTTCGGCGTCGCATTCTACAACCTCGAGAACCTCTTCGACACCATCAACAACAACGGCAAGTACGACCTTGAGTTCTCCCCCGGCGGCAGCCGCAAATGGGACGGCAAGAAATACTGGTCGAAGATCCACAACCTGGCCTACAGCATCTCGCAGATGACCACGCGCACCACGCCGGCCGGCCCGGCCGTGATCGGTGTCAGCGAGATCGAGAACATCACCGTGCTCCAGGACCTGGTCAACGACCCCGCCATCAAGGAGCGTGACCTGCGCATCGTGCACCACGACTCGCCCGACGCCCGAGGCGTCGACGTCGGCCTGCTCTACAATCCGCAGCTCTTCCGCGTGCTCAAGGTCGAGAACCACCGACTCAGCGTACCTGAGCTCCCGAAGTTCAAGACCCGCGACCAGATGTGCGTCATCGGCCTGATGGGCAACAGACAGGCTGGCTGGTCGCGCGTGGCGGTCATCGTCAACCACTGGCCGTCGCGACGCGGCGGCGAGGCCGAGAGCAGCTGGCTCCGCGAGGCCGCGGCCAGACTCAATGTCCACATCGCCGACTCCCTGCTCAAGGTATACCCCGACATAGGCATCATCACGATGGGCGACATGAACGACGACCCCTACAACAAGTCGTGCTCCGAGATCCTCGGCGCTTGCCGCGACATCAAGGACGTCAAGGAGGGCGGTTTCTACAACCCCTTCTGGGAGAAGCTCGACAAGGGCATCGGCTCGTACATCTACCGCGGAGGCTGGAACCTCTTCGACCAGATTATCGTCAACTCCAATCTGGTAGACGGCCGCTGCGGCCTCAAGTTCTACGCCGCCGAGGTGCTCAACCGCCCCTTCCTGCTGCAACAGGACGGCCAGTACAAGGGCTACCCGCTCCGCACCTTCTCGGCCGGAGTCTGGACCAACGGATATTCCGACCATCTCCCCACCGAGATATTCCTCATAAAAGAAATCAACAATAAGTAATAAGCGATAAGTAAAAAGTAAGAAGTAAAAAGTTATAAGTAAGAAGTAAAAAGTTATAAGTAAGAAGTTTATACTTCTTGCCTTGTTATCCTCTCCGATTGCCAGTATTACTTATTACTTATTACTTAATACTTCCTACTTAATATAACAACAACAATATGCGAATAGGAACAACACTGCTGACGCTGCTGTGCGTCACGCTGCCGGCCATCGCCGACACCGGGATCAAGGGCACAGTGGTCGACGCCCAGACGGGCCGGGCCGTGGAGGGTGCCAACATCCTGCTGCGCGACCAGGCCATCTTCGTGGTGAGCGGCTCCGACGGAGTCTTCACCATCAGCGACGCCGCCCCCGGTGCCGACGTGCTCGAGATCATAGCCTCAGGTTATGACGAACGTTATGTCGACGTCACGCTCTCGGACGGCATGGTCCGCAACCTCGGCGAGGTCAGGCTCACCCCGGCCGGTTTCGAGTCGTCGACGCTCGACTCCGACAATTTCCTCTTCAACGAGGAAGACCTGCTCGACGACGAGGGCATAGGCCAGCAGGTGGGCACCATCCAGGGCGCCACCGACGACATCTTCTATCAGGCTGCCAACTACAACTTCTCAATCATGCGCTACCGTATGCGCGGCTATGACCAGAACTGGCAGACGGGCTACGTCAACGGCTTCAACATGAACGACGCGATGCGCGGCCGCTTCAACTTCTCGATGTTCGGCGGCATGACATCGAGCGCCTTCCGCAACCGCACCACCGAGATCGGCCAGGCGGCCGCCCCCTATGGCTACGGCTCGATCGGCGGCTCCAACAACGTCACCACCTACGCCTCCGAGTACGCGCCGGGATGGAAGGGCAACCTGTCGTACACCAACTCCAACTACATGCTGCGCGCCATGCTGCAGTATGCCACGGGCCTCAACCGCCACGGCTGGGCGTTCACAGCGTCGATCATCGGCCGCTACGCGCCGGAGGGCGTCGTCGAGGGCACGTTCTACAACTCGTTCGGCTACTTCCTGTCGCTGCAGAAGGTGTTCAACGACAAGCACTCGCTCAACCTCTCCACCTGGGGAGCCCCCACGCAACGCGCCACCAACGCAGCCGCCACGCAGGAGGCCTACGACCTGGCCGGCTCCAACCTCTACAACCCGTCGTGGGGATATCTCGACGGCAAGAAGAAGTCGGCACGCATCGTCGAGTCGTTCGACCCCTCGGTGATGCTCAACTGGATCTGGAAGCCCAAGATGGGCACGCGCCTCAACACCGGCCTCGCCTTCCGCTCGAACAACTACTCGTCGTCGGCGCTCAACTGGTATCAGGCCGCCGACCCGCGCCCCGACTACTACCGCAAGCTACCCTCCTACTTCAAGCCCTCGGTCACCGAAGAGGAGAACCCCGAGCTCTACGCCCAGCAGGTGGCCCTGCAGCAGTATGTGGCCGACTGGTGGGGCGGCGACAAGCACCACCGCCAGATCGACTGGAACAGCCTCTACCAGGCCAACCTGCTCAACCGCACGCAGTTCGACCGCGACCCCGAGCTCGTGGGCCAGTCGACCTACATCCTCGAGAACCGTCACTCGAACTTCAACGCCTATATGCTCAACTCGACGCTCGACCACCGTCTGAGCGACATCCTGACCATGCAGGGAGGCCTGAGCGTCAACTTCACCGACGCCCACTACTACAAGACCATCCGCAACCTGCTCGGCGGCGAGTTCTGGCGCGACATCGACAACTTCTCCGAGCGTGACTTCGCCGGCGACGTCAACATCATGCAGAACGATCTCGACAACCCCGACCGCAAGGTCCGCAAGGGCGACAAGTTCGGCTATGACTACTACATCCGCGACATCAACGGCCGCCTCTGGCTGCAGAACCAGATCGTAACCCGCCACTGGAACGTTGACTACGCCGCCGAGTTCAGCGTCACGAGCTTCTGGCGCCACGGCATGATGCGCAACGGCCGCGCCCCGGGCGGCGTCGACGAGAACGGCCGCGAGCTCCCCATGTCGAAAGGCAAGGGCGAGACCCACACATTCGCCAACTTCGGCGTCAAGGCCGGAGCCACCTACAAGCTCGACGGACGCAACTACTTCACGGCACACGTCGGCTACGGCACCCGCGCCCCGATGCCCAACGACGCATACGTCTCGCCCCGCACCAAGGACACCCCGATGGGCGACCTCCGCAGCGAGCGCTATCTCGCCGCCGACCTCAGTTACACGTGGAACTATAAGAACTTCCGCGGCTCGCTCACCGGCTTCTACACCAAGATGTGGGACGGCATGAAGCGCACCGGATTCTACGACTACGACCTCAACTCGTTCATGAACTACGCCATGACCCGCATGGACACCGAGTTCAAGGGCATCGAGCTGGGAATGCAATACAAGATCCTGTCGAACCTCTCGGTTTCGGCCGCCGGAACACTGGCCAGCTACCAGTACAAGAACGACCCCATCGGCGTGCGCAGCTACGAGAACGGCTCGGAGGCCGACGTCGTTCGCCGCGTCTACCTCAAGAACTACCACATCGGCGGCACGCCCCAGCAGGCTGTCTCGTTCGCCGTCAACTACAACGTCAAGCAGTGGTTCTTCGAGGTCAACACCCAGTGGTTCGGCGACGCTTACTTCGACATCTCCCCCACACGCCACGAGGAGATGCCCGGCCTCTGGAAATTCTGCTTCACCGAAGAGGAATACAAGGAGCGCCGCGACCAGATCACCTATCAGGACAAGCTCAACAGCGAGTGGGTGATGAACCTCTCGGTCGGCAAGGTGATATACACCAAGTTCGGCTCGGTCAACATCAACCTCAACGTCAACAACCTGCTCAACAACCGCAACATCCAGACCGGCGGCTGGCAGGAAGGTAAGTTCGACTACACCGACTATAACGTCAACAAGTTCCCCAACAAGATCTGGTACGCCCAGGGAATCCGCGTGTTCCTCAACCTCGGCATCAGATTCTAAAACCCTACAACGATGAAGAAAACGCTATTATATATATTCGCGATAATGATGGCGGGGCTGGCGTCGTGCAGCGACGACCTGTCGCAGCCGCCGATCATCGAGCCCGAGGGGGGCATCGGCACCGGCAAGTGGGACAGCCCGATGACCGCCTGGCAGTGCCGCATCGGCGCGGTCAACCCGCAGTATTCCGAGCCCTGGGTGACGGGCTATATCGTCGGCGTGGTCAACACGAACGTCGGCAACGTGCTCAACGAACGCTGCGCGCAGTTCGAGGCACCCTTCGAGACCAACACCAACCTGCTCATAGCCATGACCCCCGACGAGACCGACTGGGAGAAGTGCGCCACAGTCCAGCTCCCCAAGGGGGGCGTGCGCGACGCGCTCAATCTCGTCGACAACGATGAGAACCTCGGCAAGCAGGTGACCATGCGCGGCACCACCGGAACAAAATACTGCGGCGCCTACGGCATCCGCGACGTCTCCGACTACAACTGGGGAGACAAGGGTAAGGAAGAGGCCGAGATCCAGCCGGTCGACGGCCCGTTCTTCGAGAACTTCGACGCCTCCACCAGCTTCGACCCATACAAGAACGCGGGCTGGCGCAACGTCGTGCTGTCGGGCGGACTCTCCGGCTGGTACATAACCAACTTCAACGGCAACAACTACATCGCCACGACCGCCTACAAGGGCTCGGCGACGGGCGGTCCGTACGAGAACTGGCTTATCACGCCCGCCATCGACCTCAGCAAGCTCACCGAGAAGACGATCGAGTTCGTGACCCAGGCCGCATACCCGGCCGAAGACTGCACGCTCGAGGTCTACGCGATGACCGGCGACAACCCGAAAACCTCGACCAACACGCGCCTGCAGGCCGTGATCGCCGTGCCGCCGGCCAACACGAGCGGCAGTCCGTACAGCGACTGGGTAAGCTCGGGCAAGATCGACCTCTCGCAGTTCAGCGGCACCATCCGCATCGGCTGGCGCTTCTGGTCGGCCAAGGGAGGCGAGGGGAACTCGTCGACCTACTGCATCGACAACATCAGCGTCGGCGGCGCAACCGCTCCCGACACGCCCGACAACCCGCCCACGCCGCCGACACCCGGCTCCGGCACAGTCTATGAAGGCCTCTCGGCCAACGCCGATGGCTGGACGTTCGACAACATCCTGCTGCCCGCCGGCATCTCCTACGCCTGGAAATGGGACGGCAACGGCTACCTCAAAGGCACCGTCTTCACCGGTAGCGGGGCCGACAGCGAGTCAATCGCCTGGTCGCCCGTCATCTCCCTGACAGGAGCCACCGACGCCGAGGTGACTTTCGACCACACCGCCAAGTACCAGACCACCCTGCGCTCGCTCTGCAAGTTCGTGGTCCGCGTCGAGGGCGAGACTGACTACACCGAGCTTCCCATCCCCGTATGGCCCGAGCCCGACAGCTGGAAGTTCGTCTCCAGCGGCAAGATCAGCCTCTCGGACTTCGACGGCAAGCAGATCCGGATCGGATTCAAGTACGCGTCGAGCACCGACGGCGCCGACACCTGGGAAGTCAAGAACGTCAAGGTGACGGCCAACAAATAAACCGATAATCCAGAACACGATATGAAAAAGACAACATACACCGGAATCGCGCTTCTGCTCGCCGCCTCCGCCCTGCTCCCCTCATGTCAGGCCGACATGGACGATCCGGGGCTCGAGGTGCCCGAAGCCACGATCGAGGCCAATATCAGCATACTCGAGCTCAAGCAGAAGTTCGAGAACCAGACAGTCCTGTTCAACGCCGACGGCACCGTCACCGACTATTCGGGCAAGAAGGTAGCCGACGGGCATTACGTCATCAAGGGCCGCGTCGTGTCGAGCGACGCCTCGGGCAACATCTATAAGTCGCTCGTAATCCAGGACGAGACGGCCGCCCTGGCCTTCTCGATCAATCAGGGAAGCCTCTACAACGAATACCGCCTCGGCCAGGAGATGGTGGTCGACCTCACCGGCCTCTACCTCGGCTACTACCGCGGCCTGCAGCAGGTCGGCTCGCCCGGCGAGCCCTACAACGGCCAGCCCCAGCTCGGCTTCATGCCCGTGGAGTACTGGCAGGCCAACGCCCAGCGCGACGGACTGCCCGACCCTGACTTCGTCAACGAGACGTTCCACGATGTGAAGGTCGAGGGCGAGACTGTCGAAAACCCCTACCCCTTCGGCAAGGGCTACTGCATCACGTTCTCCGACTTCGACGCCCTGAACGACGGCACGCTGCCCCAGCTGCAGAGCCAGCTCGTCGAGTTCCTCAACGTGCATTTCCAGATCAACGAGGGCGAGGAGACGTTCGCGCCCTATCAGGAGAGCGTCAACCGCACGCTCGTCGACGACAACGGCAAGACCCTGACAGTGCGCAACTCGGGCTATTCCAACTTCTACAACCAGAAGATTCCCGAGGGACGCGGCCGCGTGCGCGGCATCCTCTCCTACTACAACGACTCGTGGCAGATCGTGCTGCGCGACATCTCCGACGTGATGGTCACCACCAAGGGTCAGGAAGACGACCCGTTCACAGTGACCGACATCATCGAGGGCAAGTATGCCGGCATGAGCGGCTGGACCGAGGGCTACATCGTCGGCTCGGTCAAGCCGGGCGTCACCACGGTGACAGGCGCCTCTGACGTGATCTTCGGCGCCGCCGCCGAGATGGACAACAACGTGCTGATCGCCGCCTCCGCCTCGGAGACCGACGTGACGCGCTGCGCCGTCGTCGCCCTGCCGCAGGGCTCGATGCTCCGCATGTACGCCAACCTCATCGACAATCCCGACGTGCTCGGCAAGAAGCTGACCGTCGAAGGCACGCTGGGCCGTGACCTCGGCCTGCCCGCCCTGACCGACTGCAAGGGAGGCAAGGGGCAGTTCATGATCGACGGCAAGGTCATCACCGGCGAGGGCGCTGCCCCCGCGCCCGCGGGCAGCGGAACGGAGGCCGACCCCTACAACGTGTCGTTCGTCATGCAGTCAACGTCAGACCTCACCGGCGTCTGGGTCGAGGGCTATGTGGCCGGATATGTGGCCCAGGGCGACTTCGCCGACGGCGCCCACTTCGGTGCCGACCAGGTGGAGGGCTCGACCAACTACCTCAACCAGACCAACATCATCCTCTCGGCCGTGGCGCCCGAGAAGTGCGGCACGAGCAACTCCGTACCCGCGCAGCTCGCCGCCGCCTCGCGCCCCGTGCTCGGGCTCAAGGACAACCCGGGCGTATACGGCAAGCGCGTCAAGGTGAAGTGCCGCATCACCAGCTGGCTCGGCTCGCGCGCCCTGCGCAACATCACCGAGGTCAAGGTGCTCGACTGACATCAATCCTTTCAACTCCAGGGCGCGGCGAAGGTCTTCGCCGCGCCCTTTCAAACACCCTGATATGAAGAACATTCTACTCACCATCTCCGCCTTGCTCGCCGTCGCCCTCCAGGCGTCGGCCGGATTCACCGAGGGCTATTACGACCGCATGGACGGCAAGAAGCGCGAGGAGCTCAAGCGCGCCGCCAAGCAGTGTGTCGTGCAGCACACCCGCCTGCAGTATTACGAACTCCCCAACTACTGGCAGTATTCCGACGTCTACCCCGAGCTCACCGACGGCCTGCGCCGCTGGTGGGAGATGTATTCCGACGCCGTCTACCTCATCCAGCCGGGCCAGACCGGCAAGCAGAGCTTCTCGGCCAACCGAATGCAGCGCGAGCACGCCGTGCCCAAGTCGTGGTGGAAACGCGCCGGCGACGTGGAGTACACTCCCGCCTACAGCGACATGTGGAACCTCTACCCCAGCGACGCGTCGGCCAACCAGGCCAAACTCAACTATCCGTTCGGCGAGACGCGCTCCACAACCTTCGACAACGGCGTCAGCAAGGTCGGCGCCCCCAAGGCCGGTTACGGCGGCGGCTGCGCCAACGTTTTCGAGCCCGCCGACGAATACAAGGGCGACTTCGCCCGCGCCATCTTCTATATGGCCACAGTCTACGACGACCTCAGCTGGGTCTACGACTACATGTTCGTCAGCAACACCTACCCCACGCTCGTGCCCTGGGCCTACAACATGCTGCTGCAATGGGCGCGCAAGGACCCCGTGAGCCAGAAGGAGATAGACCGCAACGACCATGTCGAGCAGTATCAGGGCAACCGCAACCCGTTCATCGACTTCCCCAATCTGGCCGAGTTCATCTGGGGCGTCAGCACCGAGGAGACCTTCATCGTCTCGGAGCAGGCGGGCAGCGACCCCAACCCGCCCATCACGGGCGACCCGGAGATCACGGCTCCGGTCAACGGCGAGAGCCTCGACTTCGGGCAGACCGCCGCGGGCCACGCCAAGACGCGCGCCCTGCAGATCTCGGGGCATAACATGACCAGCCCGCTCTCGCTGCGCATCGTGGGCAAGGACCGCGCGAGCTTCATCGCCGAGACCACGAGCATCCCGGCCTCGGTGATCAACCGCAACGGCGGCTACCTGCTCACCATCACCTACCTGCCTCAGACCGTCGGCCGGCACGAGGCGCGCCTCACTCTCTACGACGGCGGCCTCGACGGCAGCATCGCCGTCACCCTGCGCGGCGAGGCGCTCGAAGTCCCGCAGCTCACGGCCCTGCGCGCGCTGCCCCCCACCGGACTCTCCGAAACCGGATACACCGCCAACTGGGAGGCCGCCTCGGGCATAGCCGACTATTACACCCTGACCCGCGTCCGTTATTACGACGGCAACGAGGAGGCCGAGACATACGAGACCGGCGAGACAAGCTACACATTCTACGACCGCGACCCCAACGTTGGCGAAAGCTACACTGTGACCTACAACCGCCTCGGCATCGAGTCGCCCGTCTCCAACTCGGTCTACGTGGCCGCCACAGGCATCAACGACGTGCGCGACGACGCCCCCTGCCTGGTCTACGGCGTCAGCGGCGGCATACTCGTGAGCCGCGCCGACGGCGAGAGCGGACGCATCACCGTCTTCGACCTCTCGGGCGCCGTGGTGGCCGACATCGACGACGCCCGCGACGGCATGACCATCCCCCTCGCCCCCGGCCTGTACATCGTCTCGACCGCCGGCGGACGCCCCGTCAGACTCATCGTCAGATAAGTAGCTGCGAAAATTTAAACGATGAATATTGTTTTTAAATCTTGCACAATAAAACTTGCTCTTTTCGGCCGCTTTGGCCCCGGAGCTCAGTCGCATAGCCCGCTATGCTCCCTCACTCCAGAACCAAATCGGCTCGAAAATAGCGGCGTTTTATATGTGCATTAATTTTCCGCAGCTACTTAGTAACTTACATATCTTTGACATTCTTTGACATCTATACCGCAAAATAATTTTGTGGTATTGGAAATAATTGCTAACTTTGCCGTCGGCAGCGGGAGGAACCGAATCCACCTCCCCTGCCGACAGCTTTTTCAACAACGACATACATGAAAGAACTCTTCATATCAGCGACAAGACTCCTCCCGGCCATAGCGCTCGCCGCCATGGCCTCGCTCGGCGCGTCCGATGCCGCGGCCGGATGGCCCGACGGCTACTACGACTCGCTCGAAGGCAAATGCGGCGTCGAGCTTATGCGGGCAGTCAAGGCCGTCGCTCAAAACCATAAGAAGATTACCTACGGCTCCGACACCTGGAAGGCCTTCGAACACACCGACGTCAAGGTCGTAGACGGCACGGAATACTGGTGGGACATGTACAGCAACGAGCTTGTGCCCGTATCGGCCGGGCGCCCCGACAGCAACGTGATGAACATCGAGCACTCCGTGGCCAACTCCTGGTGGGGCAAGACCAAGAACGACGCCTACTGCGACATCGTCCACCTCAACCCCTCCAACTCACAGGCCAACTCGAAGAAGGGCAACTACCCGCTGGCCGAGCTGCAGAGCGTCACGTGGAACAACGGCGTGACCTTCATCGGCTCCCCCAAGCCCGGACAGGGCGGCGGCGCCGGCAACTGCTACGAGCCCGCCGACCAGTACAAGGGCGACTTCGCCCGCGTGTTCATGTATATGTTCACAATCTACGACAACATCAGCTGGAAGTCGAACACCGCCTGGATGTACGACATCAACTCCGAGCTGATGTTCCGCCAGTGGGCCCGCGAGCTCCTGCTGCGCTGGAGCCAGAACGACCCCGTCAGCGACAAGGAACGCAGCCGAAACGACGGCATCCAGTCGCAGCAGCGCAACCGCAACCCGTTCATCGACCTCCCCGACCTGGCCGAGCACATCTGGGGCTCGAAGTCGACGGTGCCCTTCAGCCTCGAGGGTGGCGGCGGCGGCCCGGAAGACCCTAAGGATCCCGAGGCAACCGAGATCACCTACTCGTGGCTCTCGTCGACCGACACCGACATGGCGGGCTGGACCGTCGAGAACATCGAACTCGCCCCCGAAGTCAAAGATGTATGGAAATGGCGTGAGTACAATGGCAACCACTATCTCAACGGCAGCGCGTTCATATCGGGCACCCCTTACGCCGCCCTGGCATACGCGTGGAGTCCCGAGGTCGACCTGACTAAGGCCGAGATTGCGAGATTCTCGTTCTCGCACGCCGCCAAGTTCCAGACCACACTGCGCTCCCTGTGCAAGGTCGCGGTCAAGGACGCCGAATCGGGCGACATCGACGAGATCGACATCCCCGCATGGCCGAACAAAGGCTCATGGACGTTCGTGCCCTCGGGCGACATCGACCTGGCCGCATACGCCGGCCGCAAGGTGCATGTCGGCTTCAAATACGAGTCGGACGAGACGGGTGCCGACATCTGGGAGATCAACGAGGGCCGCCTGTATGTCAAGAACAAGGTCACCGGCATCGAATGCATCCCCTCGGTCGACACCGACAGCGACGACAGCTTCCTGGTGGAGGTCTGGGGCAACAACATCCTCGCCCCCGAGGGCGCCGTGATCTTCGACATCAACGGCCGTCAGGTCTCGGGCACGAACCTTCAGCACGGCGTCTACATCGTCGTCAAGCCGACATTCAAGAAATCTGTGAAAATCGTAATCGCGCAATAATTCCCCGGATGAGAAGCATATACACGCTACTGATCGCCGCGGCCGGAGCCGCCTCGACTATGGCCGCTCCCCCCGCCGGATACTACGACAGCCTCGAGGGCAAGCAGGGCCAGACACTCCGCGGCGCCGTCAAGGCCATGGCCGGATCGTACAGCCGCGTCACCTACGGCAACAAGACCTGGCAGGCTTTCGAGAAGACCAACGTCCGCCAGGTCAACGGCCGCGACGCATGGCTCGACATATACAGCAACAACATCGTCTACCTGCCGGACCACGACGCCCTCAACATCGAGCACTCCGTGGCCAACTCGTGGTGGGGCGGCAAGAACGGCTGCCTTGAGGCATACAGCGACCTGTTCCACCTCAACCCCAGCGACCAGAACGCCAACAACACCAAGAGCAACTATCCCCCCGGCGAAGTGGAGGGCACTCCCCACTTCGACAACGGCCTGCTGCTGATCGGATACCCGGCCGAAGGCCAGGGCGGCGGCGCCGAGAAGGTCTTCGAACCCGCCGACCAGTTCAAGGGCGACTTCGCCCGCGCATATTTCTATATCTTCACCACCTACGGCGACATAGGCTGGCTCGACAAGCACGCCTACGTCTACGGCGACGGCGGCGAGCTGCTGCCCTGGGCCGTCGAACTCCTGCTGCGCTGGAACCGCGAGGACCCCGTCGACAGCTACGAGCTGAGCCGCAACGAGGAGATATTCAAGGTGCAGAAAAACCGCAACCCCTTCATCGACTACCCCCAGCTGGCCGAATACATCTGGGGCGACATGTCGCAGACGGCCTTCAGCCTCATCGAGGAACTTCCGGCCGAGCCTGTCGACCGCCCCGAGGCTCCCGTCTTCGACGGGGCGCGCACCGTGGGATTCGACACCTACGCGCGCCGCTGGTGGGACGGCTACACTCAGACCATCTCCCGTGGCGAGGGAACGCTGATGCTCAGCATCGACGGCCGCGACTATTTCGAGCCTTCGGACGACTGGCTGCAGCTCGACCCCGCCATGGACGCGACAGAAAGCCATGTCTATAAGGCGTATGTGGAGCGCGAGGTCAACGGATACACGCTGCGCAGCGCCGTGGCGAGCATCAATATCGACGCCCGCGACCCGGGCCGCACCGACTGGTCGCGCGCCCGCTGGGAGCGCGTCACGTCGCTCGACGGCTTCACGCTCGACGACACTCCCTGCCTCGTACTCTCGGCCAATACGCTCCACCCGATGTCGACCACAGGCGGCGTCACCAAGAAATTCATGGAAAGCGCCGGATTCGCCGAGTTTGACGACGACGGCATACTCTACGAGCTTCCGGCCAACGCCGCCGTCGTGGAGTTCGAGGCCGTGGGCCAGGGCAAGCACCGCCTGATGGTCAACGACTGTCTGGGCACATACATCGGCTCGTGGAACACGGCGGGCAAGAACGCCATGCGGCTCGACCACACCACCTACACTCCCGGCAAGGCCGAGGTAAAGGCCGACGGTACGTTCGTCTTCACGTTCGACGCCGACGGTTCGCTGCAGTTCAACAAGACCCAGCCCCGCTTCCTCAACTATTCGTCAACGCAGGGAGGAGTCTACCTCTACCGCTATGTCGACATGAACGGCGGCTGGAGCTCCGTGCGCGGCCTCGCGCCCGACGACTCCGACTGGAGCGTGGGCGTCGGCCCCGGCGAGATCATCGCCCCCGACGGAGCCGTGATCTTCGACCTCAACGGACGCCGCGTGCCGAGCGGACGCGTCGCCCCCGGCATATATATCGTGACCGGCTCCGGCCGATCGCAGAAAGTGATAATTAACTGAAGTCCTATCCAATCCTGATTCATCCCGATTCGTCCCGATTCATCAAGATTTATCCTGATTCGTCCTGATTCGTCCTGATTCGTCCTAATTCATCAGGACAAATCGAGACAAATCGAGAATCTCGAGACTAATCGAGACTGATCGAGAGGAATCCGGATTGCTATCGGTCTTCAACCTAAATACCATTATAAACACAATTCATTTCGTTATGTTACAAGAGACGAATGTGAAACCTATCGAAAAGGTGGTGGTCCGCTTCGCGGGCGACTCCGGCGACGGTATGCAGCTCGCCGGCAACATCTTTTCAAACATTTCGGCCGAAATCGGTGACGAAATCTCGACATTCCCCGACTATCCGGCGGAAATCCGCGCCCCGCAGGGCTCGCTCAGCGGCGTGTCGGGCTATCAGGTCAGCGTGGGCAAGGGCGTGCACACCCCCGGCGACGAGGCCGACGTGCTCGTGGCCATGAACCCGGCCGCCCTCAAGACCAACCTGCGCTATCTGAAACGCGACGGCATCATCGTCTGCGACGGCGACTCTTTCACAGCCGCCAACCTGCGTAAGGCCGAATACAAGACCGACGACCCGGTCAAGGAACTCGGCATCGACCCGCGGCGCATCATGCTCGTGCCCATGGCCACGCTGCTCAAAGGCACGCTCGCCGACTCCGGCCTCGACCAGAAGGCCATCATGAAGAGCAAGAACATGCTCGCCCTCGGCGTCATCTGCTGGCTCTTCGACCGTCCGCTCGAAAGCGTCCTCAAGAAACTTCATAACAAGTTCGCCAAGAAACCCGCCGTCTACGAGGCCAACGCCAAGGTGCTCCAGGCCGGCTGGGACTACGGCCACAACACCCACAGCTCCATGCCCGTCTACCGCATAGACACGGCGCAGTCCACTCCCGGCACATACACCGACGTGACGGGCAACACCGCCACCGCATGGGGTCTCATACTCGCCTCTGAGAAGAGCGGTCGCCCCCTCTTCCTCGGCTCATATCCCATCACCCCCGCCACCGACATCCTGCACGAGCTCGCCAAGCGCAAGGACCTCGGCGTCAAGGCCGTGCAGATGGAAGACGAGATCGCGGGCATCTGCTCGGCAATCGGCGCAAGCTACGCCGGCCACCTGGCCGTGACCAGCACCTCAGGCCCCGGCCTCGCCCTGAAGTCGGAAGGCATCGGCCTGGCCGTCATGGCCGAGCTGCCTCTGGTGGTGATCGACGTGCAGCGCGGCGGCCCCTCGACCGGCCTCCCCACCAAGACCGAACAGACCGACCTGCTCCAGGCCCTCTACGGCCGCAACGGCGAGTCGCCCGTCTGCGTCGTCTCGGCCGTCAGCCCCACCGACTGCTTCCACATGGCCTTCGAGGCCGCCCGCATCGCCATGGAGCACATGACGCCCGTCATCCTTCTGACCGACGCGTATATCGCCAACGGTTCCAGCGCATGGCGCATCCCCGAGCCCGGCGACTATCCCGAGATCCATCCCCATCTGCTCTCGGCCGAACGCCTCGAGCAGGGCTGGCTCCCCTACGACCGCGACGAGAACACCAAGGCTCGCTACTGGGCGCTGCCTGGCATGCCCGGCGCGATGCACCGCGTCGGTGGCCTTGAGAAAGACTACAAGACTTCGGTCATCTCGACCAACGACGCCAACCACGCCCTCATGGTCGAGACCCGCCGCGAGAAAATCGCCCGCATCGCCGACGACATCCCCGAGATGAAGCCGATGCTCGACGCCGACGCCGACACAATCCTGCTCGGATGGGGCGGCACCTACGGCCACCTGCTCACAGCGGCCACCGAACTCAACGCAGCCGGAAAACGTCTGGCATTCTGGCAGTTCAGATACATCAACCCGCTGCCCAAGAACACAATCGAGACCCTGCGCCGCTACAAGCGCATCATCGTGGCCGAGCTCAACACCGGCATGTTTGCCGACTACCTGCAGATGCACCTGCCCGGCCAGGAGATTCTGCGCATCAACAAGATCGAGGGCCAGCCCTTCCTCGTCAAGGAGATAGTGGACGGCGTGACTAAATTTATGGAGGACTAAGCGATGGAGAACAAGACATATCAGGCAAGCGACTTCAAGAACAGCCAGAACGCCCGCTGGTGTCCGGGCTGCGGCGACCACGCCATTCTCAACGTGCTTCACAAGGCCATGGCCGAACTCGGCATCGCCCCGCACGACACCGCCGTGATCTCGGGCATCGGCTGCAGCTCGCGTCTGCCCTACTACATGAACACCTACGGCATGCACACCATCCATGGCCGCGCGGCCGCTATCGCCACCGGCCTCAAGACGGCCAACCCGCGCATGACCGTATGGCAGATCTCGGGCGACGGCGACGGCCTCGCCATCGGCGGCAACCACTTCATCCATGCCGTGCGCCGCAACGTCAACATCAACATGTTGATTCTCAACAATAAGATCTACGGCCTCACGAAGGGTCAGTATTCGCCGACGTCCGACCGCGGCACCATCTCGAAGTCGAGCCCCTACGGCACGGTCGAGGATCCCTTCATCCCCGCCGAGCTCTGCTTCGGCGCGCGCGGCAACTTCTTCGCCCGCAGCTTCGACATGGCGCTCGACGTCACCCGCGAGGTGATGGTGGCCGCCGCCCGACATGAAGGCGCGTCGGTGGTCGAGGTGCTCCAGAACTGCGTGATCTTCAACGACGGCATCCACCGCTATTTCGCCGACAAGGAGAACCGCGCCGACCACACCATCCTGCTCCGCCACGGCGAGAAGATGCTCTTCGGCGCCAACAAGGAGAAGGGCCTCGTGCAGGAAGGCTTCGGCCTCAAGGCCGTGACCATCGGCCAGGACGGATACACGATCGACGACGTGCTCGTACACGACGCCCATTGCCGCGAGAACTTCCTGCAGCAGCAGCTCGCCATGATGGACGGCCACGAACTGCCGCTGGCACTCGGTGTGATCCGCGACTACGACGCCCCCGTATACGATCAGGAAGTCGAGCGCCAGACCAACGAGATCCACGCCAAGAAAGGCTACACCGGTCTGCGCGACATGATCATGCGCACCCACGAGACCTGGGAGATCCACTGACCCGGACGGCAACCCCATCCCGTCGGGTCGCGGCATGCCGCGACCGACCCGGACGGCAACCAGACAATATGCAAGAAGCGACAAGTGCCCCGCCACTTGTCGCTTCTTGCTTACGATAAACCGGCAAGCGTCCGACAGCCCAATCCGGAGTTTGTTATTAAAAAAACCACGCGGAGTTGGAGATGAGCGGATTTTTTATTAATTTTGCCGATTATGCTATGAACAGCAACATAACCCGCACGTAGTTGACCTTCCTTATGTCAAGTCATATTCGCAAGTATATATCAATCGCCTGTGTGGCGCTTATATCATTGTGCCTTCCCGCCGGTGCCTTCGGTGCCGACGACTCGTCGCATGCCCGGCCCAGACCGGAGTTCACGGCCGAAATCAAGACGCTGCTCGCGAGCCTCGACTCCCTGCTCGCCGAAGCCCCGCGATTGGACCGCGCCAAGCAGGAACGCATCGAACGCAATCGCCGCAACTATAAGGCGGCCACCGACCCCGACCGCCGATACTGGACAGCCTCCGAACTCTATGACGAGTACTGCTCATACGACTCGGACTCGGCCATGTTCTATGCCGAACGCGCCCTCGACTACGCCCGCCTCATGGGCCGTAACGACTTCATCTACGACATGGAGCTCAACCGCTGCTATCTATTCTCGGCCACAGGCATGCTCGCTGAGGCCGACAACTGCCTCAGCGCCGTGCCCCCCGACTCCGTGCCGCTGCGCATGGCCACCAAATACTTCGAGCGTCTGCTCTTTCTCTACAACCACCGCGACCAGTACACCGGCGTCGCCCGCGATAAGGACGCGAGCGCGCGGACTCTCGACAGCCTCGTCACCGAGATGCGTTCCAACCTGCGCCCCAACAGCACAGACTACGGCCTGATGCTCGGCTGGAGCTGCCTCAACCTCGGTGCCGACATCCCCTCGTCGATACCGCAACTGAAACGCATCGTCGACTCGAGCCCGCTGACCTCTCGCAACGACGCAGTCAACGCCAGTATGCTTGCCAAGCTATATGACCGTACCGGCGATGACACCAACCACCTCAAGTATCTGATAATCTCCGCTATGGCCGACATACGCGCCTGCAACAAGGAGATAATGTCGCTCGAGGAGGTGGCCGGTATACTCAACGACCACGGCGACCTCGACCGCGCCAACTCGTATATCAACTACTGTATCGCGGCCGCCAACAACTACAAGAGCCGCGTGCGCCTCGACCAGCTGTCGAAGACCCAGGGCGAGATCCTCGACTCGATCCATAGCCGCAGCGAGCGCCAGGAGAGCGCCAACCGCCGATATCTCGCGATCCTAATCGCGATACTCTGCGTGCTCGTGCTCGCCACGATATATATCATGCGCCAGAACAGACTGCTGCGCCGCTCGCGCTCCACTCTCAACGACGCCAACGCCGAGCTCAACAACCGCGTCAGCGAACTCCAGTCGATCCGCGAGAAACTCGACATCGCCAACTCGCGGCTCTCGTCACAATATGAGGACGCGCGCCAGAACGTCCACGACCTCAGCGAGGACACCAACTCCAAGGAGGCCTACATCGCCGAGGCATTCACCATCTGCAGCGACTACATCGACCGTCAGGACGAATTCCGCTCGCTCATCAAGAAGCTCATCAACGACAATAAGACGGCCCAGGCGGTGCGCATCCTGCAGTCGCCCGAACATGCCTACGGAGACCTGCGCGACCTCTACGCGCGCTTCGACGCCCTCTTCCTCGGACTCCACCCCGACTTCGTTGAGAATTTCAACGCCCTGCTTCGCCCCGAGGAGCGCATCGAACTGAAGGACCCGATGCAGCTCACCACCGAGCTGCGAGTGCACGCGCTGGTGAGGCTCGGCATGGACGACAACGCGAAAATCGCGAAGTTCATGCACTGCTCGATCCAGACTGTCTACAACACGCGCCAGCGCGCCCGCAAGAAATCGACGGTGGCGCGCGACGAGTTCGTCGACGCCGTCAAGGCCCTCGGCCGACTCGACTGAGAGGCGAAAACGGCGTTTGGTAAACCCGGAAAGGGGGTCGGAAAGTCCACAAAAGTCATTTTTTTATTTACCAAATTCGGGGGTACATTTTTGGTCATTTCGCTGATACCGCGACACTTGACCAAAACCGGAGTTTACCAAATACATTTACCGACCAAAAAAAGTTTGGAAATTTGTTTGTAATTTTGCGGCGTGCTTGAGAGACAGCGAAATCTCTCGTGCACGGCACCGATTCTCTGTGTGCCTTATCTGATACCAACCGGAAAAACTCAAAGGAGGCCCTTCGGGATGCGGACGCATCCCGAAGGGCCGCAAGCAAGAAGGTAAATGAACAAAATTGGATAAATGATTAAACAGACATCTGCCCACGCAGAAGGTTAACTGCAAGAATTGAAGGTTATATTGATGTCGCGCCGGGAGCAACTCCGAGAGGAGCAGTTTCCGGCGCCGAGTTTTTATAGGCCCGTAGGGCCGAAAATCCACGAATTTTTATTAACTTTGCATGTCGATTTCGCGCGATGCGAAAAGCGGCAGTCCGCGACGTCTCCTGATGGAGACACAAGACAACAGAACCGACCTAATCATTTATCTAAACATCATGCACAACAACAACTCAACAACGCGTTTCGCCGCCCTTCTCGTGGCGACGATCTTCGCGTGTCTGCCCTCTCTGGCCGGCTGGGTCTACTACGACAACAGCAAAACAGGGTGGACAACCCCGACTGTCTATTACTGGGGTGGTACCACGGGTATCTCCTGGCCTGGAACACAGATGACTCAGGTCCCCAGTTTCACCCATATCTGGAAATATTACTTGCCTGACGGCACCACCAAGATAATATTCAGCGCAGGGGGTTCTACTGCCAATAAAACTCAGACCGAGAATTTAGACTACGTGACCGACCATGTCTATATCAAGGAAACGGCAAACAATAATGTGGACGGTCAGTCCAAAGGAGGCAAAGACACAGGCAAGACCTATGCCGAATATACAGGTTCAGATCCGGATCCTGACCCGGACCCAAACCCCGACCCAAACCCCGACCCAGATCCGGACGACGATAGGGAATTCTGGATCGAACCGGCGAACGCCACGCAGCTCGATGGCGTGACTCTGTGGTATAATACCGCCAAAAACAGCACCTTCAAAGATTGGCCAGACGACCTATATGCCTATATCGGCATTGTGGAACAAGGCAAAACCAATTGGACAGTAAAAGCGGACTGGAACAGCACCGGCAACACCGACGACTGCAAGTTCAAGAGAAGCGAAGCCAACAGAAACCTTTACTATATTAAGATTGAGCCATCCATCGTGGAGTGGTTCAATGGCAACGCTTCAAAGACCTATGACAAGCTGAATTTCATTGCCCGAAGCAAGGATGGCAAAAAGCAAAGTCCAGGAAGCAACCAACAGAATACAATCACGCTCGCGACAGTTCCTCCCGAAGAGACAATTGAAAATTTCGGGGCGTATAAGGAGTACAAAATAAACAGCGAAACCGGACAAGTCGAGATTACGGGCGAGAACGGCACCATATATCTCTCTTTCTGGACTCCCGAGATTGTCAAGGTGTTCACCCTGCGTAACAGCGCCGTCAAGAAAGAGCCGCGCAAATCGATATCCGTGGTTCCAGACAATTATTATTCAGACCCGGATATCTGGTTCAATAAGTCGGCTGTCGATTTAAGTTCATTGGACTTCACGACCTCCCAATATGGAGACCTTGTGATAAGCGTACCTGACGGAATCACCGTCACGGTCAAAAAACAGACTTGTCTTCTTGAGTTCGAAGAGAACGGCAAAGCCCTTCTCTCAGAGAAGACAGCCCTTGTCAACGCCTCTAAAGGCGGCCTGTCGTCCGTGACTTTCAACGGTGACAGCGAACACTTCTATGGTGGCGGCTACAACGGCTCGAAGAGTGATCTCAACGACCAGAGTCTCAATATGAACAACACTCAGACAGGAGGATGGCACAGCGGATACGATAACTTCCAACACAACATCTGTGTGCCATATATAGTGTCTTCCAAAGGCTACGGTCTGTTCTTCGACTCGAACTATATGGACGCCAAAATAAAGCCTTCGACATCCGGAACGACATACAATAGCAACAGCTCCACACCGGTGGCCTACTATTTCATTGGCGGCGGCACAATGGAGAAAGCCATGCAGAACTATACGCTTCTCACCGGACGACAGGAACTTCCGCCATATTGGGCATTAGGCTATATCACCTCGAAATTCTCTTTCGCAGACAAGAACGAGGCGGAGACTGTTGTCAGACGCACCAAAGACCCGAACGACGCCAATCTTCCGCTTGACGGCATTGTGTTCGACATCCACTGGCAGGGCCAGACCAACAGCGATAACACCGCCGACCAGGGTTTCTATATGGGACATCTCGACTGGGATACTGATAAATACAGCAATCCCAAGAGAATGTTGAAGGACTTCAGCGATCAGGGAGTACACTCCATTGCGATTGCGGAGCCTTTCTTCAACAGTGCCGGAAAAAGTGCTGACAATTTCAATGAACTTAAAAACAAAGGATTTCTTGCTGACGAGCGTATAACCGGAAATAATAATATGTCATGGATTGGCGGCGGCAACAGCGTTGGGCTTATTGATGCGACCAACCCGGAGGCTGCAAGATGGTTTGGCGAAAAACTTGAGAAACATCTCCCTCAGGGTGACGGACAAGGTGCTCTTTCCGGCTGGTGGCTTGATCTTGGAGAGCCTGAAACTCACGATATGGATGGAAGTACCAAGCATCACGGAGGTACGTTCGAGGAGGTACACAACGAGTTCGGACTCCTCTGGATGGCAGGCGTCTATGACGTGCTGAAGGAAAAACATCCCGACATGCGCCAGTTCCTGCTTCCTCGCGCCGGAACGGCCGGTATGCAGCGATACAGCGCATTCCCCTGGACCGGCGACATTCAGCGGTCGTGGAACGGCCTCAAGGCTCAGGTACCCGCTCTTGTCAGCGCATCTATGTCGGGTATCGGCTATCTCGGATCCGACATAGGCGGATTTACCGATAACCAGGGTCCCGGTGATGCCAATTATCTCCGTTGGGTACAGCTCGGTGTGTTCTACCCCATGTTGCGCACCCACTCCAAACGCTCGCTCAACCCCGAGCCGTATATGCACAATTACCTTAATGAAGTCCGCGAGGCGATCAACCTGAGGTATGCGTACCTGCCTTACACCTACTCGCAGTCGTATCAGTATACGGCATTCGGCACACCCATCGCGCGCCCGGCCAACTTCGACGACTCCGACAAGTCGCGTCTCGCCAACAGCATCGACACATACTACTGGGGTCCGGACCTCTATGTGGCCCCGATGCTCTCCGAAGGCACATCGCGCTCCATCTCCCTGCCCGAGGGCGAATGGCTCGACGCCAACGACTTCAAGACCGTATACGATTCGAAAATAGACAATTACCCCGTGCCCTACAACAAGCTGGCGCGTTTCATGCGCAAGGGCTCGTTCCTGACACGCTACCGCGAGAGCTCGTTCACCAGCACGGCCGACATACAGACCGATAAGATCACCGTCGACTACTTCCTCAACTATCAGGATTACAGCGGCAACAACTCGCACAAGGACTTTTCGGCGGGCAGCAAGTGGTATGACGACGACCACACCACCGTCAATCCCCTCAAGGACAACAGCTATCTGCTGACGCACTTCCACGGCCACGGCGTCGTGAACGGCACCAACCACGCCGTTGTGCTCTACATCGACCGCGAGGGCGACGGCTGGGATGGTATGTACAGCCGCGCCGACGGCGAGAACCGTTGGACGCGCAGTGAGGATTCTAATTTCGAAGGCGAACAGTATGACGGCCAGGACATCCTGCTGGCCATCCACAAGATCAAATGCGACGGCGGTCTCGCCAATAACATCGAGATCAACCTGCACGACTACGGTCCGCGCCCGGCTGCAGCTTCGGAGGCCGAGAACTCCATCGACGCCGCGCCAGCGGCAGACGACGTCGACCCGAAGGAAATCTGGCCCAAGCGCTACGCGATGAAAGCAATCTCCGCCGACGACATAAAGAATGCCCAGACATTCGAAAACGGCAAGATCAAGGACAAGGATTCCGAAGGCTTTTGTCTCGACCGCGAGAACGAGACGCTCTACGTGCGTATGCCCAAGCTCGACCCGCGCCGCAACTACGCGCTGCTGATAGGCAACAAGGGCGAGATCGTCAACGTCGGAGAGGTGAACCTCGCCGCGATGACTCTTGAGTATGCCGACGGCTGTTTCACCTATTCCGCCCCCGAGGGCACGGAGTCGCTGACACTCGGCGTCTACTCGACCACCGGAGCCTGCATGGGCCTATACGAGGGCCTGACCGCCGACGGCGTCGCCGACCAGGTGTCCGTCTCGCTGCCGCAGGGCGTCTACATCGGCCGTCTGACAGGCCGCGACGCCTCGGGCGCGAGCGTCGTCAAGACCGTCAAGGTAATGGTGAAATAATCCGAGATAAAACATCCGCGCGTTCGTCGCGTTAGAAAGAGGAGGGACCGCCCCGCAGCGGATCCCTCCTCTTACGTTCACACCCAGTTGTCTGCATCAGCATTATGAAAGGAAAAGTCTCACAGCGCGGGCTCGAGATGCCCGCCTCGCCCATACGCCGTCTTGCCGGCGCGGCCCGCGCCGCCGAACGCCGCGGCATCACGGTCTACAAACTCAACATCGGCCAGCCCGACGTGCCCACACCCCCGCAGGCTTTCGAGGCCCTGCGCGACATCGACCGCAAGGTGCTCGAATACTCCCCGTCGGAGGGCCTCGAGTCGCTGCGCGTCAAACTCGCCGAATATTACGGTCGCTGCGGCCTCGACATCCGGCCCGACGAGATCATCGTCACCGCCGGCGGTTCGGAGGCAGTGCTCTTCGCGTTCATGGCATGCCTCGACCCGGGCGACGAGATCATCGTGCCCGAACCGGCGTATGCCAACTACATGGCGTTCGCCATATCGGCCGGCGCGCATATCGTGCCCGTGACCACCACCATCGAGACCGGCTTCCGCCTGCCCGACGTCTCGGAGTTCGAGCGGCTCATCACGCCGCGCACCAAGGGTATACTGATCTGCAACCCCAACAACCCGACGGGCTATATCTACACCCGCGCCGAACTGGAGGCCATCGCCGACGTGGCCGCACGCCACGGTCTCTTCCTATTCAGCGACGAGGTATACCGCGAGTTCTGCTACAGCGACGAGCCGTTCGTGTCGGTGATGAGCCTCGACGGCGTGCGCGAGAACGCGGTGCTGATCGACTCGGTGTCGAAGCGATACAACGAGTGCGGCATCCGCATCGGGGCGCTCGTGAGCCGCGACCCGGAGGTGCGCGCCAACGTCATGAAGTTCTGCCAGGCGCGCCTGAGTCCGCCGCTGCTGGGCCAGATCGTGGCCGAGGCGTCGGTCGACACGCCCGAAGAATACATGCGCAATGTCTACGGCGAATACCTGGCGCGCCGCGACTTCCTGATCGAGAGGCTCAACCGTATCCCCGGCTGCCACTCGCCCATGCCGATGGGGGCGTTCTATACGATTGCCTCGCTGCCGGTCGACGACGCCGACGAGTTCTGCCGCTGGTGTCTCGAGGAGTTCTCCTACCGGGGCGCGACCGTGTTCATGGCCCCGGCGTCTGGGTTCTACAGCGACCGCCGGCTCGGCCGCAACCAGGTGCGCATCGCATACGTCCACGAGATCCCTTACCTCGCAGCCGCCCTCGACACCCTCGAGGCCGCCCTGCACGAGTATGGAAGCTAAAATTAGGAAATTTGCGTAACTTTCGTTAAATTTGCATTTCAAACCGGGACCGCGCCCCCCCGGCGGGCGCTTCCCCCTCAGACACAATTGATGAAAGAACTCTTCACGTTTCTTAAGAAATACGCCTCTCCATACAAGAAGGACATCGCCCTCAGCATCATCTTCAACTTCCTGACGGCTTTCTTCACCCTCTTCTCGTTCGCGTTCATCATCCCGATCCTGCAGATGCTGTTCGGGATGGACAACACGGTCTATTACCACATGGACTGGGCCGACGGCTCGACCAAGGACGTGGTGATCAACAACTTCTACTTCTACATGTCACGGCTCATCGCCGTCCACGGCGCCTCGTTCACACTCGCTTTCCTCGGCGTGCTGCTGGTGGTGACCTGTCTGGTGAAGGTGATGACGGCATACCTGAGCGAATACTTCACGATCCCGCTGCAGAACGGAGTGGTGCGCGACATTCGCCGCGAGATGTACGACAAGATCGTGTCGCTGCCCATCGGATTCTTCACGTCCGAACGCAAGGGCGACATAATGGCCCGCCTCTCAGGCGACGTGCAGGAGGTGCAGAACTCGGTGATGGCCAGCCTCTTCTCGCTGGTGAAATATCCCATCATGATCATCTCGTGCCTGGGCATGATGCTCGTGATCAGCTGGAAGCTGACGATTTTCGTCTTCATCATGCTACCCTTCGTGGGCGGCATCATGGGCGTCGTGGGCAAGAAGCTGAAGGCCAAGTCGCTGGCGTCGCAGAACAAGTGGGGCGAGATCCTGTCGAACACCGAGGAGACCATCGGCGGCCTGCGCGTCATCAAGGCGTTCAACGCCGAGAAGATGATGGAACGCCGCTTCGGGCGCGAGACGCAGGACTTCTTCCGCATCAACAACAGCGTCAACAGGCGCACGGCCCTCGCCCACCCAATGAGCGAGTTCCTGGGCACGATGGCCGTGGCGATCATCCTCTGGTTCGGCGGCAGCCTGATCCTCTCGAACAATTCCGACATAGACGCGCCGTCGTTCATCTACTACATGGTGATGTTCTACAGCATGATCAACCCGGCCAAGGACCTGTCGAAGACCTCCTACACCGTGCGCAAGGGCATGGCGGCGAAGGTGCGCATCGACAAGATTCTCAACGCCGTGAACCCGATAGCCGACCCGGAGCGTCCGCGCGAGCTGCCCCGGGGGGCGTCGCGCAAGAGCAGCGTGTCGCTGCGCCACGTGACGTTCAGCTACAACGGCGAGCATGACGTGCTGCGCGACGTGACGCTCGACGTCGAGCCGGGGCAGACGGTGGCCATTGTGGGCCAGTCGGGCTCGGGCAAGTCGACGCTCGTCGACCTCATCCCGCGCTTCTGGGACGTCGAGCGGGGCGAGGTGCTCGTAGACGGCATCAACGTCAAGGACCTGCGGGTCAAGGACCTGCGGTCGCTGATGGGCAACGTCAACCAGGAGGCCATACTCTTCAACGACACGATTTTCAACAACATCGCCTTCGGCGTCGAGGGGGCGACGCGCAAGCAGGTTGAGGAGGCCGCACGCATCGCCAACGCCCACGACTTCATCATGGAGACCGAGCAGGGCTACGACACCGTGGTGGGCGACCGTGGCTGCCGCCTGTCGGGCGGCCAGCGCCAGCGCATCAGCATAGCCCGCGCCATTCTCAAGAACCCCGCGATACTCATTCTCGACGAAGCCACATCGGCGCTCGACACCGAGAGCGAGCGCCTCGTGCAGGACGCCCTGGAGCGTCTGACGCGCGACCGCACCACCATCGTGATCGCCCACCGGCTCTCGACCATCGTCAACGCCGACAAGATATGCGTGCTCCACGACGGCGAGATCGTCGAGACGGGCACTCACGACGCGCTCATAGCGGCCGGGGGCATCTACAAGCGCCTGGTCGACATGCAGCAGGTTTAAACGTTTACAAGTAATAAGTAATAAGTAATAAGAGATGTCGTTGACGGTCAACAATCAATCATTAACCATTTGTCATTGTCGTTATTACTTATTACCTATTACTTATTACTTAAATTCATAACCTTATGGAAAACGAGGATAAGGACAGACGGCCCGACGACGAGGCCGCGAACGGACAGCAGCCGCCACGGCCCGACGGCTTCGACGTGGAGCAGGAATGGGCCGAGAAGCTCGGCATGGATTTCGACGCCCGGCGCGCGGCGACACCTCCGCCGGTGCCCGGCGAGGGACAGGCGTGTCCGCCTCCCGTGACGCCGCAGGCTGCGCGCGACAGCTCGAAGATGTATGTCATGCCGCCGGGCGAGGAACTGCCCGAACGGACGCCGCAGCCTCCCATGCCGCCGACGTATATGGTGTGGGCGATTCTGTCGATGCTCTGCTGCTGCTTCCCGGCCGGAATCGTGGCGACGATCTACGCGGCGTCGGTCAGCTCGCGCTATTTCGCCCGCGACTTCGAGGGCGCCCGCCGGGCGTCGCGCAACGCCGAGATCTGGATCATCGTCTCGATAGTGGCCGGCATAGTCTCGAACGCCCTCTACGTGCCGCTGACGCTGCTGATGCCGTGACGGGGGTGGAAAGAAGGATAATAGGCAGGGTGGCCATAGGCGCGGGGGTGCTCGCGCTGTTGGCGCTCTATTTCATCTTCGACCCGGGGCGCAGCGCGCTGGCGCCGAAGTGCATGTTCCACGCCGTGACAGGCTGGGACTGCGCCGGATGCGGCAGCCAGCGGATGCTTCACGCGCTGCTGCACGGCGACCTCGCCGGCGCCTGGAGGGCGAACGCCTTCCTGCTCTGCGTCGCGCCGCTTGTGGCCGTCATGGCCTGGGCGGCGATGTTCCGCGAGCGCTGGCCGCGGCTGTACAGCCGCGTCAACTCGCTGCCGGTCATCATCGGCATGGGCGCCGGCATCCTCGTCTGGACAGTGGCAAGGAATCTCGTCTGAAACCTGCTAAAATCAAGATTAAAATGGCTCCGATCTTCATCATAGGGTATATGGCTTGCGGCAAGACGACGTTCGGCCGTGCGCTGGCTCGCGCCACGGGGAGGCAGTTCATCGACCTCGACTTCTATATCGAGCAGCGCTTCCGGCGGCCAATCGGCCGCATCTTCGCCGATGATGGCGAGGAGGAGTTCCGCCGCATGGAGGCGGAGATGCTGCGCGAGGCCGGCGAGTTCGATGACGTCATCGTGGCCTGCGGCGGAGGCACTCCCTGCTTCCGCGGCAACATGGACTATATGCTCTCTCGCGGCACGACCCTCTTCCTTGAGGCGTCCGAGGGGCGCATCGTGGAGCGACTGTGCGCCAACAGCCGCCGCCGGCCGCTGATGGCCGGCAAAAGCCGCGCCGAGATCGAGGCCGCGGTCGCCGAGGGCCTCGCCGCCCGCATGCCCTTCTATTCGCGCGCCTCGATTCGATTCAACGGCGACAGCCTCGACAACCGCCGCCAGATTGAAAACAGCATATCAAAATTCCTCATCGAACACCCTCTCAATCACACGCAGTAACAGACAAGTTAAATAATCTTAATTTTAGTTAAAAATCGGGGGGGGTAATTGCTGATGTTGCGGGTGTCAAGCCAAATACCTATCTTTGTCGCATGAGTTAACTAACAATAACAAATAACCAACAATCTGACTCATGAGAAAATTTACTGCATTGGCATTGTCCGCAATGCTGTCCGTACCGATTCTGGCCCATGCGGCCCAGGGAGACAGCGGTCCGGCACAATCCGGAGAAACGGCGGACGGCCTGTTCTCGTACGTGATCACAAGCCCGGCCGAAGGCGAGGAGACATTCAGGGAAGTGACCATCCAGTTTCCCGGCGCCGCTGAAATCGCTTTCATTCCGAGCTTTATGGAAAGGCCCGGATACCTCTCGTTCAAAAAGAACGGACAGCCATATGCCACAGGAGATTTCAATTTCCCGTCGTATGAAGGAAACACTCTGACGTACGGATTAGACGGCGCGACGGCAAGCACAGAAGACCGCTGGGAACTGACAATCCAGCCGGGACTTTTCAAACTGCTCGACGCCAATGAGAACTCCCTTGGCGAGAACCCCTTGATGGAAATCGTCGTGACCGAGGGCCTGCCGGTCGCCAACGTGGACTTCTCGTTCACGACCGATCCCGCCGACCCTGACGGCAAGCTCCTGCTCACCGAATTGCAGACCGTGACTCTGACATTCGGTGCTCTGGAAACAGTGACGGCCGACGCCGACGCCGCGGTCGTCACTCTCGGCGGAACGACACTCGACAAGTCTCTGTATGCAGTGTCATCGACCGGCAGCGACAACACAGTCGCCATCACGTTCGACCCGGCCATGACCACGACAGAAGACGCGACATTGACTGTGACATTCCCCGAAGGCTCTCTGACCGGGAAACAGGGAAACGTGTCCGACACCAACAAGACGCCGGTAAATGCAGCCTATAAGCTCGTGCCAGCGGCGGCACACGACCTGACGATCGACTTCCACCAGCCCAAGCCCGACGCCGACGGCAACCTCAATGTAAACCAGAGCCTTGCTATGGCGATGTTCATCTGCGACATGCCCGACATCAAGATCAAGGGAGGCCAGAAACCTGTCATCACCCTCAAGGAAGTCAACGGTGACTTCGAAAGCAGCGGCGAACTCCAGACGCTCACCGGCATGGTCAGCGGCAAGTCGACGTTCTACGCCGCCTTCAATCAGCCTGTATACAACGGAGAGTACACCATAACCTTGCCCGAAGGCTCGATCGGCGACACCCGCTGGCGCGCCGACCACTCGATGGGCCACACCAACGGCGAGGTAGTGCTTCGGTTCAACATCACCGGCGGCGAGGACCGTCCCGTCTCCAACCTCTTCGAATATGAAATCACCAGCCCGGCCGAAGGGGCCGAGACATTCCGATATGTAAATATCCGCTTCCCAAAAGCTGTCTCGGCATCCTACCTACCCTCATTCCTCCAGCGTCCGGAATACTTCGAGTTCAGAATCAACGGCAAGAAATATCTTACGGAGATATACCCCTCTTTTGGAGACTCCGACAATGAGATTTCATTCGACCTGTCGGCTGATGCAAGCACCGACGACCGCTGGGAACTGACCATCCAGCCGGGACTGTTCGAACTGCTCGACGCCAATGAGAACTCCCTTGGCGAGAACCCCTTGATGGAAATCGTCGTCACAGAGGGCGCCCCGGTCAGCAATGTTGACTTCACGTTCTCCAGCGAACCGGCGAACACCGATCCCAATGAGGATTCCATGATGCTGACGGAGGTATCGGAAATCAAGCTGACCTTCCCGAACCTCGACACCATCACAGCCGACGGCGACGCCGCGGCGCTGACCCTCGGAGCCACCGCACTCGAGAAATCGGCATACACCGTGACAGCCGACGGCACAGGTAACGTAATGACCGTCGCATTCGAACCAGCACTCACATCGACCGAAGACGCGACGCTGACACTGACGTTCCCCGCCGGGTCACTGACCGGCAAGAAAGGCGACGTATCAGACACCAACAAGACGAACGTCGAGAGCCGTTACTACACTGTCGTGCCAGCGGCGGCACACGACCTGACGATCGACTTCCAGCAGCCCAAGCCCGACGCCGACGGCAACCTCAATGTAAACCAGAGCCTCGCGATGGCCATGTTCGTCTGCGACATGCCCGACATCAAGATCAAGGGAGGCCAGAAACCTGTCATCACCCTCAAGGAAGTCAACGGTGACTTCGAAAGCAGCGGCGAACTCCAGACGCTCACCGGCATGGTCAGCGGCAAGTCGACGTTCTACGCCGCCTTCAATCAGCCTGTATACAACGGAGAGTACACCATAACCTTGCCCGAAGGCTCGATCGGCGACACCCGCTGGCGCGCCGACCACTCGATGGGCCACACCAACGGCGAGGTGGTGCTTCGGTTCAACATCATCGGCGGCGAGGACCGTCCCGTCGGCCCGCACATCGACCTGTCGACAACCTTCGTATCGACCGAGGCGCTTGCAGTCAAGGGCGTTCCATCGGAAGACGACATCTACTGGTGGGCCAACATCATCGAGACATCACGCTATCCCGGCGACGCCGAGATGCTTGAATCGGCAATCAACTTCTTCAAGCTCGGAGCCGAGACATTCGGCATGGACTGGGTGACCGTCTTCCAGATGACCGCCAAGAAAGGCGAATACACCTGGGGATTCGGCGACCTGGTGTCGCAGACCGACTACACGGTCTATGCTTTCGGACTCGACTCGAACGGCGACCTCTATATGCCCCTCACCAAAATCGAGGTGCGCACCGCCGACCCGATTGTATCGGACAACACATTCACCGCAGAGGTGATTTCAGTCGAAAACGGCACAGAGCCTGAGACAAAGAAGGTAACCGTCAAAGCGACTCCGACCAACGACGACCCGTATGCCGTGGTGATTCTTGAGAAATACAACACAGACCAGTATGACCTTTCCGACGAAGCGTCACACAAGAACTATCTGCGCAATGTGCTCCGTCCGCTTGTGACATCCGACCGCGTATACACCGGCGAACAGACCGTCGTGTTCGACAACGTCAAAATCGACGCCATCATGCAGGCGGCAGTGTTCGGATACGAGGGCTATGAGACCACCAAGGCGACTATCGTCGACTTCAGCACCGTCGACGATGACTTCGTGGCAATGACCGTCGAAGCCTACGATCCGACCATCAGCGGCGCCTCGGCGACACTCTATTCGTTCGACATGGTGCGCCCGTTCGTGATGGGAGTCATCAGCAAGGAATCGGCCGACCTCTACGGCGGTATCGAGAACATCCACGAAAATTACCGTAAGCCGTTGTGGGAAGCCGACGGAATGGGTTATTACGACTGGAGATATTTCGCCCGTCAGGATCTCAAGCGCCAGCCGCTGGACGGCACACTGAAGGAAATCGCAGGCGTATCGTCGCTTAAATGGGAAACAGACTATTACGTCTACGGCTACCTGATGGACGAAGGCGGCTACCGCACATCTCCCGTATATTACGACGAGTTCACCACCGCATCTCGCAATGTGACCGACACCTCGTTCGAGCTCAAGCTCAACAGCATGACATCTAACGCACCGGTATCTCCCGATACTTATACAGCCGACTTGACCATCGTTCCGTCAGACAATACGGCACAGTATGCCATATATTACGGAGACACCTATGACTTCGAGGAGTATCTCGATGACAACCGCGTTGACGACTGGATGTATGACGTGTTCATGCAGCGCAGAATCAAGAGGAACTATACCGACGAGCTGAACTTCGGCTTCGGCGGCGTATATTCCGACAAGACCTATATACTTGTAGTCTGCGGATTCGACGAGGCTCCGAACACCGAGCCTACCTGGATGCTCTTCAATAAGGACGGTATCGTCAAAGACTCATGGTCGGGCATATCGACAGTGACCGGCGACTCTCTGCGCATCTACACCCTCGGCCATGATATCCATGTCGAGGGAGAGTTCTCCGACGCCGCAGTCTACACCGCAGACGGTCTGAACGCAGGAACCTTCAAGGGCAACGTATGCCGCGTCGACGGCTCAGGCTGCTACATCGTGCGCGTACAGACATCCAAGGGTATCGAGACACGCAAGATCGCTGTAAAATAATGACCCCAACCAGACAATAACCGGAATATTAACCAAGCGGGAGGACTAATCCTCCCGCTTCTTTCAAAAAGACACTATGGACAAGACAACAATACAGTGGGCCTCCATCGCGGTTCTTGCATGTTCGGCTGCGATACACGCCCAGGCATCGGAACTTTCGCCGCTGATACAAAGGACCGCGGACCCCGGATGCCCGGTCGAGACAATGGTGATGCGTTCCGCTCCGCAACGCGCCGAGGCAGGTACGGCCCGGCTGACGGTCAGCGTGATGCTTGACAACGCGAGAGGTCAGGAAGTGCAGAATGTACTGGCCATATCGGCCGACCCTCAGAGACCGGTCATGTACGAAGTCCCCAAATCGGGCAATGTATATGAGGCCGACGTCGAGGCAGGCCTTTATGACGTCGTGGTCTATATAAAATCTGACAACGAGGACACACAGATATTCCTTTTCAAGGAAGACGAGAATATCACATCCAACAAGAGGATACTGCTCAACCAGCGCAACGCCACGATATCCACCACAATAAGCAGGACATCTCCCACGGGGATCGAGCTGACGCTGCCGGTGGCCGGAGACCCGGGCAACTGCACGATCGCCGACCACCTCCTGATGCTGCGCCACAATGATTTCGGCACCCTGCTTCAGGACGAGACGGCGGCTTTCAGAAAAGTGTGCACCCACATACAGACCAATCTCATCCCCCAGCGTTTCACCCTGACGAGAATGGACGCCTACACATGGGAGGAAGGGCCGGCGTTCATGGTCATTCCCGTGGACTTCGGCAATGAGATCAACGGGCCGTCGGAAATAAACTGGCACGAAGTGGGAGCTTCCTTCGCCGGCACTCCGATGAGCGATGCCTGGAAAGCCGTGCAGGAACCCCCGCTGTTCAACATGACGGGGTATTTCGTAGTGGCCGACCATCACTGCAACGCATATGTGGGTGTAGGTAACTACAACCACGAGTTACCCACCGACAGGATGTATTATTGGGTTCCGGAGGGGTACGACGGATACTACGAGTATTATCCTGTGCTCCGCGAAAACCTGATAGAGATGGCCGATGCCTCGGTGTCGTCGATGCCCTACAAGATGACTGCAGACGGACTGATGCCGAGCGGCCTGAACCTATCGGGCTCGGGCAGCCTGATGCTCACCAACGGCATGATCCCTGCCGAAGGTCATCCACGCTTCCGCGAGGCTCTGCCCGAAGGGGCAAAGCTTGCCAACGCGGTCCCGGCGCTCGTGTGCATTCCCAGTTCGACGGCCGAAACGGGGTGGGACAACGGATTCATGTATGATTTCACGGGCCGTCACGGCGAGCAGCTCGGCATTGACGCCTATAACTTCACCGATATTCTGACCGACGCCGAACTCGAGCAGATCGGGGGATATCACCGCACCATCAGGGTGACACGCGACGGAACGGAAATATGCACTTCTCCCGACAAATTCGTGAAATGGCTCAACTGGGGCCACGGCAATTCGTATGGCATGGAGATGGAGATGAACAACGTCCTGATAGACGGCGAGATTCCGGGATCCAACACAGCCTCACTTATATACAAGGCCGCTGACGGATTCATCCCGACACTGACATCGCTCCAGCTGCGCGACAACGATATCGTGACCGACAGATTCGATAAAGGCGAGCACGCCACTCTCGAACTGACTGCCGCGACATTCTCATTTGTCAGTCAGCGCAATTTTACTTTCAAGGCCCCTTCGGGAGTCAAGGCCGAATACGCCCCGCACGGCGACAGCGAATTCTCCGAACTGACGCTCACCGAAGTGCCGGAGAACTTCTATCTTCCGGGCTACGGGACATATTACCAGGCGAAACTCGACAAAATTGACCGGAAGAGCGACGACAAGTGGTACGACCTCCGCATCACTGTCGAAGGCGAGGGAGGCGCAGTGCAGACCCAGACACTTTCGCCAGCGTTCCGTCTGGAGAAGCCGGAAAATTTAGGATGTGTGACATCTTTGGCGTCTGAACACGGCGGATGCGATATATATTCTGTCGATGGCCGCGTCGTGCTCCGCGGCGTGGACGGGACTTCCGAATGCGATCTCGAGCCCGGCATATATGTCGTTACTGGCGACGGCACCACCCGAAAGATTATCGTACAGTAAAAGCAATCGCTTCTCAACTATAAGAAGAGGGCTCCGCAGTTTCGGAACTGCGGAGCCCTTATTACTTCTTACTTGTGACTTATGGCTTCTTACTGGTCTTACTTGTTTTTCGGCGCGGCGTCTTGGGCGCGGCGTCCTGGGCCTCCATCAGGGCCTTGACGTCGGCGGCGGTGAGCGTCTCGGGTTCTGTGGTCTTCGGAATCTTGTAGTTGACGGCCTTTTTCGCCCCTTCGGGCTTGAAGGCGATGTAGGGGCCGAAGCGTCCGCGCAATACCTCGACGCCGGGTAGCTCGTCGAACGTCTTGATGAGTCTGTTTGCCTCGGCCTCGCGCTTGGCGGTGATTAACCCGATGGCCTCCTCGAGGGTGACGGTCTGCGGGGCGAGGTCCTTGGGTATGGACACGAACGCGCCGTCGTGGCGAATGTAGGGACCGAATCGTCCGATGGCGGCTGTCACCTCCTTGCCCTCGAACTCGCCGACACGGCGCGGAAGCTCAAACAGCTTCAGGGCCTCTTCGAGCGTGATGGTCTGTATGCTCTGGCCCTCTGTGAGGCTGGCGAACTGCGGTTTCTCGTCGTCGGAGACTTCTCCGACCTGCACCACGGGACCGAAACGTCCGATCTTCACCGACACGCGGCGGCCGGTGGCGGGGTCGGTGCCGAGCACGCGCTCGCCAACCTTATGGTCAAGACGCATGGTGTCCACCTTCTCTATGAAGGGATGGAAGCCCTCGTAGAAATCCTTCATCTCGGTCTGCCAGGGGAGCTTGCCCTCGGCGATCTCGTCGAATTTACCCTCGATTCTCGCCGTGAAGCCGTAGTCGAGGATGTCGGGGAAATACTCGGTGAGGAAGTCGTTGACCACCATGCCGACATCTGTGGGCACGAGCTTGCCGCGTGTCGAGCCGGTTTTCTCGATGAGGATCTGCGACGTTATCTTGCCCTCGCTGAGGGTGAAGACGGTGTATTCGCGGGGCGTTCCCTCGCCCTCGCCGCGAACTATGTAGTCGCGGCTCTGCAGGGTCGAGATGGTGGGGGCGTAGGTCGACGGGCGTCCGATGCCGAGTTCCTCCATGCGGCGCACGAGCGTGGCCTCCGTGTAGCGTGCCGGGGCCTGCGTGAAGCGTTCGGTGGCGGTCACCGACTCCATGCCGAGTCCGGCGCCCTTGGAGAGAGGGGGAAGCAGGACGTCGTCGGCCACTTGAGAAATCTCGCTGTCGTTGTCGACGTTGGCGCCGTAGACCTTCATGAAGCCTTCGAAGAGCAGGGTCTCGCCCGTGGCGCGGAAGATTTCCTGACTGTTCGAGAGGGCGATGTCGATGTTGGTCTTTTCAAGGCGCGCCTCGCTCATCTGCGAGGCGACGGCGCGCTTCCATATCAAGTCGTATAGACGCTGCTCCTGCGCGGTGCCGTCGATGGTGCGGCGGTTGACGTAGGTGGGACGGATGGCCTCGTGGGCCTCCTGGGCGCCCTTGGAGTGAGTGTGGTAACGGCGCGTCTGCAGATAGGCGTCGCCGTAGCTGCCGGTGATCTCGGTGGCTATATCCTTGAGGGCGAGTTCTGAGAGGTTGGTCGAGTCAGTACGCATGTAAGTGATCATACCGTCCTCGTAGAGTTTCTGGGCGACGCGCATCGTGGTGTTGACCGGAAAACCGAGCTTGCGTCCGGCCTCCTGCTGCAGGGTGGAGGTGGTGAAAGGGGGAGCCGGCTTGCGTGTTGTCGGTTTGCTGACGACGTCGGCCACGAAAAAGGCGGCCTTGGCGCAGTCGTCGAGGAACTCCCGGGCGTCGGCCTCGGTGTCGAAGCGGCGCGGGCACTCGGCGCGGAGCCGGCTGTCGCCGGAGTCGAAGATGCCGTTGACGCGATAGAATGGTGCCGGAGTGAAAGCCTCGACCTCCTTCTCGCGCTCGCAGACGAGGCGCAGGGCGACGCTCTGCACGCGTCCGGCCGATAGGGCCGGCTTTATCTTCTTCCAGAGCACGGGGCTCAGCTCGAAACCGACGATGCGGTCGAGCACGCGGCGCGCCTGCTGGGCGTTGACGCGGTCAATGTCGATGTCACGCGGATTGGCTATGGCGTTGAGTATGGCCGGCTTGGTGATCTCGTGGAACACGATGCGGTGTGTCTGCTCGGGCTTCAGACCCAGCACCTCGTAGAGATGCCAGGCTATGGCCTCACCCTCGCGGTCCTCATCGCTCGCGAGCCACACCGTATCGGCCTCCTTGGCTGCGGATTTCAGCTTCTTGACAAGATCCTTCTTGTCGGCGGGGATTTCATATTTCGGAGTGAAGTTGCCCTCGATATCGACGCTCATGCCCTTCTTCTGAAGGTCACGGATATGGCCGAAGCTGGACATCACCTTGAAGTCCGGCCCCAGAAATTTCTCAATGGTTTTCGCCTTGGCGGGCGACTCGACAATGACTAAGTTCTTCATAAACGGTGCGTATAAATGGCCGGGCGCGTCTCGGCGCGGCCGCGTCCTGGACAGTCGGGAAACCCTCCCGTCGCGACCCTCCGGCTACCTATATAACAAGAATTCCGCAAAATTAATAAAAAAATTTTTAACACAAGCGTTCGCGGGCCGAAAACACTCCATAATATGCGCTGTTAATTTCCGTATGTCGAAATTTGGTGCTAACTTTGCGGTATGAAAATAGCAAAAACCATTATACTGGCGGCGGTCCTGGGGGCGGGACTGCCGATGTCGGCGCAGGTGTCGGCCTCGCCCTCACGTTTCCTGCCTCTGCCTGACGGTTATATGGAGCGGGCCCGCGCCATGCGCGGCGGCGGGAATTTCCAGGGAACGATCGACCAGCTGCGCCATCTGCATACCCAGGGCGTCGCTCTCGACGAGGCCCGGGCCGAGGAATACACGTGGATGCTCGCCGAGGCCTATTACGAGCGCGGCGACTCGGAATGCCTCGCGCTGCTGATGCAGTTCCGCGATTCATATCCCGCCTCTCCCCTCGCCCCCGAGGCCTCCATGGCCATCGGCGACTTCTATTTCTACGAGGGCGACTGGGCACGGGCCGCCGAGGCCTACTCGCTGGTCGACGCCGACCGCCTCAACCGCGACCGCTTCCTGCTGTTCGCCTACCACAACGGATACGCGCTGATGAACACCGGCCATTTCGCCGAGGCACGCCCCTGGATCTCCTCCCTGCGCGGCGCACCCGACTATCTCAACGCCTACAATTTCTACACGGCATATCTCGACTATATCGACGGCCGCTTCAACGACGCCTACTCCCGATTCGCCAAGATTCCCCAGGGCATCAAGGGTCTCGACGCCGGCTACTACATGGCCCAGATCGAATACACGCGCGGCAAGTACGAGCTCGTGACGCAACGCGCCGACTACCTGCTGAACAACGACCCGGTGCCGACGCTCGAGCCGGAACTCCTGCGCATTGCCGGCCTCAGCGAGTTCAAGCTCGGCGACTACGAGGCGGCCCGCAGATACCTGTCGCGCTATCTCGACCTCTCAGGTCCCGGAGGCCGCACCGGCACGACACCCGAGGCCGACGCCGAATACGCCATGGGAGCCATCGAGTATGCCGACGGCGACTACGCCGGGGCCCTCGCCCGCTTCGAGCCGCTGATGGACAGCCGCGACGAGATCGGCCAGGGGGCATGCCTCTACGCCGGACAGTGCTGGCTGAAGCAGAACAACCCGAACTCGGCCGCGCTCGCCTTCGAGAAGGCATACCGCATGGGCGTCGACACGAAGGTGACCGAAACGGCGCTCTACAACTACGTCACCGCCCTGACCCGAGGCGGCAAGACCCCCTTCACGTCGGCCGCCGAACTGCTCGAGCGGTTCGTGACGCGCTATCCCGACTCGCAGTACACCCCCGAGGTGGAGGCCTATCTCGCCACCGCCTACTACAACGACCGCAACTACACGAAGGCGCTGAAATATATCGACGCGATACGCAACCCGTCGGCCGACCAGCTCGGCACGCGCCAGAAGATACTCTATGAACTCGGGGTCGAGTCGATGTCGAACGGACAGGCCGAGAAGGCCGTCGGGTATCTGCGCGAGTCCGTGCAGTTGCGCCGACACGACCGCAACCTCGCCGCGCAGGCCTCGCTGTGGCTCGGCGACGCCTTCTTCTCGTTGGGACGCTACAAGGAGGCACGCACAAGCTACGAGGCCTTCACCCGCGACGACACCTCGCGCGAGAACCGCGCCTTGGGATATTACAACCTCGGGTATGCCGACTACAAGCTCGGCGACTACACGGCGGCCGCGGCGGCATTCGCCTCGGCTCTCTCGGCGCGCCCCGCGCTCAACGCGCAGCTCGCCTCCGACGCCATGTCGCGCCGCGCCGACTGCCTCTACTATACAGGCAAATACGCCGAGGCCTCGGCTCTGTTCAGCCGTGCCGCCGACGAGGGTGGCGCCGGAGCCGACTACGCCCTCTACCGCCGCGCGCTGCTCCACGGACTCGCCGGCGACAACAAGGCGAAGACCGCCGACCTCAACCGGCTCGCCGAGACATATCCGGACTCGCGCTGGATGTCGAAGGCCATGCTCGAACTCGCCCAGACCTATGAGGAGATGGGCCGCAAGGACCTCGCCGCCGACGCATACCGCCGTCGCCTCGACGCATCGGCCGACGTCGATATCGACGAACTCCTGCGCATGGGCACGGCCATGAACGAGGCCGGACGCTGGGACGACCTGCTCGACGTCACCGACCGCATCTACCGCGCCGGAGGCCTCGAGCCCGACGAACTCGCCGACATATCGATGTGGCGCGCCGACGCCCTTGCCAACACGGGCCGCGCCCGCGAGGCAATGGCCATATACTCGCAGCTCGCCGAGAACCCCTCGGCCCTGTCGGGAGCAAAGGCCGCCGTAACGCTCGCCGAAATCGAAATCAAGGAGGGCGACTACGAGGCCGCACGCACACGCATGGAGGAGTTCACCGACGCCGGAACGCCCCACCAGTACTGGCTCGCCCGCGGATTCATAGCCCTGGCCGACGCCTACCGCGGACTCGGCCAGACCTCGCTGGCACGCGAATACCTCTCGAGCCTCGAAGAAAACTATCCCGGCGACGAAGCCGACATTAAGTCCATGATCTCCTCGCGCCTCAAAAAATGGAAATGATGCACACAAGACATATATCCTCCCTGCTCCTGCTCGCGGCCGCGACAGCCCTGCCGGCCGCCGCGCAATACGACCAGGACATCAACGTCGAGGGCAAGTACGTGCCCGAATACATACAGCACGACCGCATCGGCATCTTCCCGCGCCCGATCAGGTTCGAGGCCGCGAAGTCATCGCTATCCTATTCGCTCGGGGGCGTCAACGCCGACTTCACCCCGCAGGCCCTCCCCCTGCAGGCCACGGGCTGGCGCACGGCGCGGCGACTGTCGGACACTCGCGGATACGTCGAGCTCGGCCTCGGCTCGTACCTGCAGAGCACGCTCTCGGCGGGTTACCGGATCATCGACACCCCCCTCTCGGCGCTCGGCGTGCGCCTGCAGCACAACTCCACGTCGCTGTGGCGGCCGAAGCTGTCGGCGTCTACCCATGACAGCCGCATGTGGCGTTACGACGAGTCGCTCGGCGTCTACGGACACCATACGTTCGAGGGCAAAGGACGCCTCGACGCCGCCCTCGACTACCATATCGGCAATTTCGACTACTATGGCTGCTACGCCGTCTTCGGCGAGATAGACGGCGCCCCGTCGCTCCAGCAGCTCGACGTGCCGACGCAGACGCTCAACGACGTGTCGGCCCGCGTGGCCTGGCATTCGACTCCAGCCATCGACGACCTGAGCTGGAACGTCGGCGCGCGCGTCAGGTATTTCGGCTACCGCAGCCTCTACGACACCGGCAACGGCCTCGCCGGACTCCCCGCGCGCTCCACCGGCGGACGCGAGACCCACGCCGTCGTCGACGCCGGAATCGACTTCCCGACATCCACAAGCTCGGCCGTGGGCATCACGCTCGACGCCGACCTGCTCGCTTACGGCGACTACGAACCGCGTGGCGTCTACGGCCTCGACAACACTGAGACACCGGGCACATACGGCATGGTGACGCTGACGCCCTACTACCGGCTCACACGGCAGCGTCTCAGCCTGCGCATCGGCGCGCAGGTAGACATCGCCGCCAACGCCCGCGACGGCGCCGACCGCTACCGGACGTTCCACATCGCCCCCGACGTGCGTCTCGACTACAACGCCGGACCGGTCTCGCTCTTCGCCCGCGCCACGGGAGGCAGCGAACTGCACACCTTAGCCGCCGGCTACGAACTCGACTACTACCAGATGCCGGCCATATTCGACACCAAGCCGGTCTACACGCCTGTCGACGCTCAGGCCGGAGTCTCGTTCGGCCCCTTCTCGGGCTTCCACGCCGGCTTCGACGTGGCATGGCGCATGAGCCGCGGCCAGTATTTCGGAGGCTGGTACGCCACCTGCGCCGCCGACGACGGGCAGCGTCTCAACCTCCACGGCTGGTCGGCCGGAATCAACGCCGGATATGACGCCGGGCGCATCTTCAAGGTCACGGCCGAGGGCCGCTGGCAGCGTCAGCGCGGCACGACCGGATACTTCAACGGCTACGATCGCCCCGAATGGACCGTCGACGCCGCCATCGAGAGCAATCCCGGGCGCCTGGGGCTACGCCTCGAATACAAGCTCCGCGCCATGCGCATGATGACCATGCCCCTCGCCTTTGCCGACGGCGAGGAGGCCTACCGCCTGCCCAACCTCTCGATGCTCGGACTCGGGGTGTCATACCGCATCACCGACAGCTTCGACGTCTGGGCGCAGGCCGACAACCTGCTCTGCCGCCGCAACTACACGCTGCCCGGTCTGCCGGAACCGCGTCTGCGCCTCGCCGCCGGACTCGGATTCAGATTCTGAGCGCGACAAGCGACGACGGCCGGACATTTCGGCCCGGAATTTGTTGTAACTTATGAAGCAACGAAAGGAAAGGAATATGGAAACCGATAAAGACACATTCACACTCACATATCTCAATGAAGACGACCGCGCCTACGGCCTCGCCGGCATGGCGATCTCGCTGGCCGCGCTCGACGCCATAGACCGCGTGATCTCGGTGTCGCTCGACGCCGAAGGCCCGATGGTGAAGTTCGCCGGAGGCTATTTCTTCAGCAGTTCGCCGTCGGTGTCGCCCAAGGCTGTGTGGAGCAACATGGTCCACAACTTCTACATTACGTCGGCGATGGTTGTCTCGAACGTGATGGCGCGCTCGATGGTGCGCCGCGAGACGGACGTGCCCGCCGAGGTGCTCGACCGGATACACGCCGAGATGCTGGCCGACGGGGCCGACATCTGCTCGCTCGAGCCCGACGAGGTCGACAGCCTCTACCGCAAGACCACGGGCGGGATGCGCCGCATCTTCGCCAACCCGCGCCTGCAGCAGCCCATCGCGGAGTTCGCGCGCACGCTGTCGCGCCGCCGCACGCTGTCGGGCAGCGAGATCTATGACGAACTCCGTGCCCTGCGACTGATATGACACTTGACGAAATGCAAAAAGCCGTGGACCGATGGATAGAGACCATCGGCCACGGCTATTTCTCGGAATTGACCAACATGGCGCTGCTCACGGAGGAGACGGGCGAACTGGCGCGTGTCATCGCGCGCGTCTACGGCGACCAGGTGGCGAAGCCGGGCGACCTGACGGACCCGCAGGCGAACCTGCGCGAGGAGATCGCCGACGTGCTGTGGGTGCTGACCTGCCTTGCCAACCAGACCGGCATCAGCCTCCAGCAGGCCTTCGAAGACTCCATGCGCAAGAAAACGACCCGCGACCGCGGGCGTTTTTTCTCTGGCTAAAGCCAGAGGCCAGGCCAAAAAGGCTACGCACCCAGACTCCGCGTTTTGACAGCTGCGGAGCCGAACGCGGAGCCATTTTGCACTGCGGCGAGCTTTAGCTCCGCTGATGCCTGAGCTAAAGCTCAGGCATCAAAGCTCAAACGTCACGCTGACTTCCGCCGGGGCCTCGACAGGCGTGCCGTTGTCGCTGGCGGGTGTCCATTTGGGCATTCCCTTAACCAGACGGATCGCCTCGCCCTCAAGGTCGGGGTCGACCATCCGTTTGATCTTGATGTTGCCTATCGTGCCGTCGGTCTTGACCGTGAACACGACGGTCACCACACCCTCGATGCCGTTGTCCTTGGCCATCTGCGGGTATTTCATGTTATCGGCTATATATGCCTTCTCGGCGGCCTCGCCGCCCGGAAAAGCCGGGGGTGTCAGCGCCCATGCGCCCATCGAGACGCCGACCGCGGCCGCAAGTGTCATCAGTATCTTCTTCATATCATAGAGATTTGATATCAGTGAGATTATAAAAAAGCCGGGAAGTTTAATCCCGGCCTGTGTTAAAAAGAGTGCGCGATACGCCCGGCGGTCAGTTTTTGATCTCACCCAGGCCTTGGTTGAGAGTCGAGCATCGCCCGGCCTTGAAACCGGATATGTCGATATTGCCGACACCCTGCACGGTGATGTTGCCCGACGTGGCGTCGCCCCTTATCAGTATGTTGCCGACACCCTGGTTCATGGCCTTTACGGTAGTGGCGTCAATGTCGCGGACCTCGATGTTGCCCGCCCCCTGGTTTATGAGTTCGAGGCTGGTGCAGTCGGCCGAACCGATGCGGACGTCGCCCGCTCCCTGCACGAGCACATATACTGCCGTGGTGTCGGCGGTGCCTATCCTCACATCGCCCGCCCCCTGCGTGATGATGCGCAGCGAAGTGCTGTCCAACGAGCCAAGCACGATATCGCCCGCGCCATATGTGGCGAGCTGCAGACCGGTACAGTCCACGCGGTCGGCGTTGATGTTGCCGGAGCCGAAGAGCCTTATGGCATTCAGATAGTTGCAATATACCCGAACCTGACCTTTCTGTCTTTTCATGGCATAGGTCGCCTGATAGTTCTCGCCTCCGACATTCATGATCTGCAGATGTCCATCCGACAGGCTCACGCCGATATAGTCCAGTAGGTCCTGGTCGCCGCAGACCTCGACCTTGACCCGGTCGTCTTTAGTCCAATATATGTCCACGTCAACCCATGTGTGGTTGGTAATCTTCAATCCACCCGGACCAGAGTAGGTCATCGACTGACGCACACTGCCGGGCCTGTCCTGACCACCCGAGCTGCGGCTCGTGCTCACACTCGTGCTCGTGCTGCGGCTCGTTCTCTCGGTCGGCTGCGTGCGCTGCCTCTGCGCCGTGCGCTTGGCCTGCGTGTCGGCGACAAAAGAGAGGGCGACGAGCAGAGCTATCAATAATGCTGTTATCTTTTTCATAATCCCCACGTCTTAGTCATTGTCTGTTTTCAGAAGTTCGTCCACGAGCTCGGTGCAGGCGTCCTCAAGAAGGTCGAGCACAAACTGGAAACCTGCGGCCCCCCCATAGTAAGGGTCGGGCACCGAGTCGGCATCTGGATGCGCGACGGCGAAATCAGTCATGCGCACAATCTTGGCGTCGCGCACGTCGGTATCGGCGAGCGAATGGAGCGAGTCGATGTTGCTGTCGTCCATGCCGACGACGATATCGAAGTCGTCGAGGTCACCGAGACGTATGCGGCGCGCGCGGTGCTCGAGACGGTAACCGCGCTGCCATGCGGTCTCGCGCATACGGCGGTCGGGCAGGTCGCCGGCATGTCCGCCATAGAAACCGGCCGAGTCGCACTCCGCTGCGAGACCCTTGGCAGCTGCGATCTTCTCCATAATGCCCTGAGCGGCCGGGCTCCGGCAGATATTGCCCAGGCAGACGAAAAGCACACGGGGAGCGCGGCCCTCGTCGGCGGCGGCACGTCGCGCCCTCTCCACCACGCCGAGGGCCTCGGGCGCGGGTCGTTCGATGCGTCTTCTCATCTTGTCAGTTCCTTTAATTCGGACAGCGAGTCGAGGTTTTCGAGGCTTTCAAGGCTCTCGAGATTCCCAAGGTTCTCGAGGTTCTCAAGATTCTCGAGAGATTCCAGCGACCCGAGCGACTCAAGCAGTCTACCTGCGAAATCCTTGCCAAACTTCTCGCCCCATTCCGACAGATCCTTCCCAAGGTCGGCAAGGTTCAGTTCAAACTCCGGGTATGAACCCTCGATAATCCTTATCGAGCCTTCGTCTCTTTTCATACCTTCGTCCCAGTCAATCACCACGACTTCGGCCACGTTGGGGGCGTCGCTGCTCCAGATTATCACCTTGCTGACAACGTTGTCAGAGATGAAACTCTCGTATATAACGTATTCCTGCATGCCCTGCACGGTCTTCATCATGACCTCCATCTCGGGGTGCCGTTTGATATAATCCTTCAGAATCTGACGCGCTTTCTTCACCGACTCCTCCGAATAGCAATTATAGGAATAGAGGGCGGAGAAACCCATGCTGATGTTGAACGCGTGTTCCCCGTTTCGGCTCTGCCAATAACGCTTGTTGTGGGAGAAGCGGCCCGAAATATATGTGCTTTCGACCTGCGGCATTCCTGCGAGAGCGGCGAAGATATCGTCGGCCCCCATCGCGGGAACGAGCGCGACAAGCGCCATGGCGAGCGTCAAGGCGGCGCGCCTGAGTATGTTGTTATATCTTTTCGATTTCATATCCATAATGATTTTTGACAGATTAATAAGAGCAAAGTTTATTCACCTCGGCGTCATATTCGAGGCTGATTTCCTCGACGCGGTTGGTTTCCTGGGCGAGGTTTCCCTCCATTCGCCCGAAAATCGAGCTGAGTATGGCGTCGGCCTCACGTTCGTCCTCGATCACACGGTAGTTGGCGGCGATGAGGGCCTCGGTATCAACTTCGGTGTCAATCTCCGGCGCGGGCTGTGATGCCTTTCTGGGAGATGCCTTATGTGCGCTCCCTTCGGTCGCGCCACGATGGGAGGGCTCGGAGCTGGGAGCAGACTGAGCGATTGGAGCCGGCTCAGCAGTCGGAGCGGGCTCGGCAGTCGGAGCGGGTTGGGCGATTGGAGCCGGCCGGGCGCTCGGAACGCTCTGAGCAATCAGAGGCTTCGGGGACGGACCGTGGATGTCTTGGGTGCCGCTGTAGTTGTAGGCGGCTACGACGGCGAGCAGGCAGGCAGCCGCTCCGGAGGCAGTCCAGAGAATGCGACGCCAGCGCGCGGGCTTCGCGACGCGTCGTTCGCGGGCCATCTCCGTCTCGACGGCTTCCGTGATGCGCGCATCAAGCTCGGCCGGAATCTCCGGGAGGTCCGCCGCCGCCTCGCTCATGGCGGCGAAGAGGGCGCGGTCGGCCTCCAGATCGGGCGGCAGCTCGCCGGCCGACGCGAAGAAGTCGGTCAGCATCCTCTCGTCGCCGGGCGACGACTCGCCGCCGTACCAGCGGTCGAGCAGAGTTCTTATTTGGTTTATGTCGTTCATTTCTGAGGAAAGATTTGGTTTATAATCCGTTGATTTCAAGCAATTCCCTGAGTCGTCGCCGGCCGCGCGAAAGGAGCTGGCGCACATTATTCTCTGTCTGCCCGGTGGCTTCGGCTATCTCGGAGTTGTCGAGTCCGCCGAAGCCGCTCATCCTTATGGCGTCGCGCTGACCGGGCGGCAGCGTGTCGATGAGTATCTCTATATGCCGGCGGGTGTCGTTGTATTCGGCCACCAGACCGGTGTCGTTGTCGGGGGGCGCCTTTACGTCCGCGGCCTCCTCGAGAGGGATTCCGGCGGAGGCCGCCGAGGCGGGCGGGCGTCGCCTGATCAGAGAGAGGCACTCGTTGCGCAGGGCCGCCATGCAGTAGAGGCGCGATTCGCCGGGGTTCCCGGGGATTCCGTCGCGATGACGCCACAGCTTCACCAGCGCCTCCTGCACGGCGTCGGCCGCATCGTCGGGAGGTATGCCCATCTTCAGCGCCACGCCATACATGAGGCGGCGCAGAGACAAGACTCGTTCGCGGAATTCCCTTTCTGTCATGTTAACTTAACGTGACGGGCAGCTTATTTGTTACCTCCGCCCCCTTTGGAGCCGGAGTCTTCCTTCTCGATGTTGGCGGCGGTCTTCTTGACGCCGGCCTTGAGACCTCCGAACTTGAACGATATGCTCATGCCGACATTCCACTGCTTGTAGTCGGTGATGTTGGTGAGGCGGACGCTCTCGGAGGTCTGCGTGTATTTGTTGCGGCGGCTCACAGGGGCGAAGCTCCCGGCGAAGACCGAGACGGTCAGCGCGTCGTCCTTGAGGAAGGAGCGGTTGGCGCCCAGACCGTAGTAGTATCCGTTGGAGCCGCGGCTCTGCAGGTCGATCCAGGGGGTGTGGAAACCGCCGTAGGCATTGAGGCGCACCTTGCAGGGCATCGTGTAGGTGATGTTGGTGTTGGCGTAGTACTGCCAGCCGATGTTCTTGGCTTTCAGCATCTCGGAGTTCGCCTTGAGATACTGGTAGGTGGCCGAGAGATAGAGCGACCAGCGCAGGTCGGGGGTAATGTTCCAGTCGCCGCTGAGGTCGAACACCACATCCTGGCGGAGGCCGACGTTGGCGTAGGTGGAGTTGATCACGCCGTCGCGGACGAAGACTATGTCGTTGATGCCGTTGGCGGTGTGTCGGTAAGTCACCTTGGCGCTGCCGGAGAACTTGCCCTCATAGTTGGAGTATCCGAGCGACACGTTGTGGCCCTTCTCACTCTTGAGGTCCGGGTTGCCGTATTGCAGCCAGCCGGGAGTCAGGTCGTTGACGAAGGGGTTGAGCGACCAGAGGCCGGGACGCGAGATGCGCATCTGGTAGGCGAGGCGCAGACTGGAGGCGTTGGTGTAGTTATAGCTGAGGGCCGCGTTGGGCACGACGTCGTTGAGGCGCGTGGTGAAGTCGTCGTGGCCCGCCGTGCGGTAGCGGAGGCCCATGTCGGTGTGCTCGTAACGGACGCCGGCCTTGGCGTTCCACTTGTCGAACGTCCCGGTGTAGGAGGCGTAGACGGCGTATATGTCCTTGAACTGCGTCATGTTGACCTCCGAGCCGGGCATCACGACGGCCGACGGGGCGTCGGGGCCGGCCAACGAGCGGGAGTCGTTGCGCGTGCTGACGAGGTTGACCTTTGCGCCGCACTCAAGCAGATGCTTGGGGCTGAACGGGTTGGCGTAATCGATCTGGAAAACGTGGTTGTTGTCGTTGGTCACGTCGCGGCTCGCGCTGTAAGGGGCGTCGGCGACGCTTCCCTCGGAGAGCGTGGTCGAGTAGCTCGACTCGTCGTGCATACGCGAGAAGTAATACATATACGAGAGCACGAGGTTGTGGCCATCCTTTCCGAAGGTATGCTGGTAGGAGGCCTCGGCGCCGAGGCCGTTGTACCGGCCGTCGTTGTCGCGGTCACGCTCGATCAGCCAGCGGCGGGTGAGGTCGGGGGCGAGCATCTCACGCCGTTCGTCACCCCAGTTGCCCCAGGTGTTGTAGCCATACTGCGCGCTGAGGGTGAAGAGGTTGAGGGTATCGGGCTCCCACGACATGCTGGCGTTGCCGCCCACGTAGTCCCAGCCCGACTTCATCTTGCGGAGGGTGGTCTCGAGATGGTTGGCGCTGCCGGTCAGATCCTCGGTCTCGCGGCTGCTGCTTATGGAGCGGGGCCAGACGTTCCCGTTGTTGTAGTTGACGGTGGCGTCGAGCATCACCTTGCCGACCTTGGTGCGGCCGTTGACGTATCCGCCGACCTGGTAGGCGTTGACCCACGCCTGGAGCTGGGTCAGGAAGCCGGAGAGGTCGGTCTTCCTGTCGGTGACGATGTTGAGAATGCCGCCGACGCCCTCGGCCTCGTATTTCGCGCCGGGTTCGGATATGACCTCGATCTTCTTGATCGAGGCCGCCGGCAGAGACTTGAGCACTGTCTTGAGGTCGCCCTTGAGCATCGGATTCTCAGTTCCGTTCATGAGAATCTTGAAGCTGGACTGGCCGTTGACCTTGACGTTGTCTTCGGCATCGACCGAGACGCCGGGCACCTTGCGGAGGATGTCGAGGATGTTCGAGCTTCCGGCCTCGGGGTCTTCGGTGACATTATATGTGAGTTTGGCGCCGTCGCTCTGCAAGAGCTTCTTGCGCTCCACAATCACGAAGTCGTCGAGTTCCGTATAGCCGGCGCCGGCGAGACTGTCGGTATCGGCGGTCTCGGGCGCGGGCGTTACGGTCCTGACCGAGTCGGTCGCCTCAGCGGCGCGCGACGCGGGAGTTGATATAAAAAGGTATGAGATTATCAGGAGGATGGGGAGGGAAGAGAGGAAGAGACGGGCGAAGCGGGCAATCTGAGAACTCTGAGAACTCTGAGCGCTCCCTTCGGTCGCGCCACAGTTGGCTGCGCCTTTGGGCCGGGGGGTGTGGAATGGGGTGGGTATCATCGGAATCGTATGGTTTTTGCGGGCCGGAGGGCGAGACCGGTACATGTCCTGGGCCGTCGTTATTACACTCACTTAACTCACCCGGCGCCCCATCTGTGACAGCGGGAGGCCGATTTTTTCATCTTCGCCGCGATTCGGCTCGTGGATTAAACATTTCACTCGTTCGGCTGTCTGAACAGATGTAAGGTAAACCCAAAAAGGTAAAGAAGATTGTTTTGAGATGAAAGGTTCCACTGTAATTATCGTGGGCATTGTGGCCTGCATGGCGGCAAGCGCCGTGGCGGCCACGGTCAAGGGCTTGGCGCGCGACTCCGACGGAGAGTCCCTCCCCGGAGTCGCCGCGCAGCTCATCGCCTTGAGAGATTCGACCCGCGCGGGGTATGTGCTCACCGAAACCGACGGCTCGTTCAAGTTCGAGAGCCTCGCCCCGGGAGACTATTCACTGACCCTGAGCATGACCGGCATGGACCCGGTGACGAAACTCGTGTCACTGGCCGACAGCGCGGAGACCCGCGACCTCGGCGCGCTGACCCTTGGCGAGAACGCCGTGATGCTCGACGAGGCGGTGGTCACGGCCGTCCGCGCCGCCGTCGTCGCCAAGGAAGACACGCTCGAGTTCAACGCCGGCTCGTTCCACACCAACCCCAACGCCTCGGTCGAGGACCTGCTCAAGAAGCTCCCCGGCGTGGAGGTAGGCAGCGACGGCTCGATCACCTCCGGAGGAAAGACGGTGAGCAAGATTCTGGTGGACGGAAAGGAGTTCTTCGCCGACGACCCCAAGATGGCGACCAAGAACCTCCCCTCGGACATGGTCGACAAGGTGCAGGTTGTTGAACGCAAGAGCGAGACAGCACGGCTCACCGGCGTCGATGACGGAGAGGACGAGACCGTGATCAACCTCACCGTCAAGAAGAACATGAACAACGGCTGGTTCGGCACCCTGTCGGGCGGATACGGCACCGACGACCGCTATCAGGCGAGCGCGAACATCAACTGGTTCAGAAACGGCAACCAGGTCTCGATAGTCGCCGGGGGCAACAACATCAACGAGATGGGATTCACCGACATGGGCCGCGGACGATTCCGCGACTTCGGCGGCAACAACGGCATCAACAGCACCCAGCAGTTCGGCATCAACTTCAACGTGGGCAACGAGGAGAAGCTGCGCGTGGGCGGCAATGTGCTCTACACCCACAGCGACCGCGACGCCCGCAGCCGTTTCGACACGCAGTATCTCTTTCCGGACTCGGTGAGCTTCCTGCGCGGCGGCTCGAAGACGCGCGACCGCGGCCACAGCCTGCGTGCCCAGCTGCGCCTGCGCTGGAACATCACGGAGGCCGATGTGCTCGACTTCCGCCCCGACTTCTCGCTCAACCTGCGCCGCTCGGAGCTCGAGGACTCCTCGTTGCTGCGCTCGGGGGCCGTCGACGGCCAGAAGGTGAACAGCAGCAAGGCACTGCGCGGCAACCGCGGCACCGACTGGAACACCGGCGGCCGACTCATATACACCCACAAGTTCCTGTCGCGGCCGGGACGCTCGCTGTCGGCCCAGCTCGACTATTCGTTCTCAAACACACGCCAGAAATCCACTACGTGGAACGACATAGAGTATTACCTCCGCCAGGAAGACAGCGAGACGCTATATGAGTTTCTCGACTCGCGCCAGTGGAGCAACACGCTCGGCGCGCGCCTCACCTGGACCGAGCCCTTGGGCGACCCGTCGCGCGGCAACTATCTCGAAGTGGCCTACAAGGCGTCGCTGCGCTTCAACAACGCCGACCGCTACACCTACGACCTCCCGACCGACGGCATCGACCCCGACCTCTTCCGCCTGCCCGACTACAGCTCGGCCCCCGACGGCGCCGAACTCGACGAGCGGCTGTCGAACAGATTCCGCAACCGATACAGCAACCAGGAGCTGCAGGTCGGATACAAGAAGACCGCAGCCAAATACAACCTCAACGCCGGCATCACGTTCTCGCCCTCGAGCTCGGGCAGCGAGGACCTGCTTGACTCGCGCCGCGACATAGACACGCGCTGGGTGTTCAACGTGGCCCCATACCTGCGGTTCCGTTACAAGTTCTCGAAGACCTCGAGCCTCATGGCCAACTACCGCGCCCGCACCTCGCAGCCCTCGCTGACACAGCTGCAGCCGGTGGCCGACGTCTCCGATCCCCTCAACATCACCGTCGGCAACCCCGACCTCAAACCGACGTTCACGCAGAACATCGGCATGCACTTCAACAACTACGACGCCGCGTCGCAACGCTCGCTCTTCGCCGCGGCCAACGCATCGTTCTCGCTCAACACCATCGTGTCGCGCACATTGACCGACGCTGAGACCGGCGTGCGCACCACGACCTACGCCAACGCCAACGGCAACTGGAACGTCTTCGGCATGTTCATGCTCAACCAGCCGCTGCGCAACCGCAAGTGGCGTCTCATGGCGCGATTCAACGGCAACTACTCGTCGGCGGCCGGATACATCGACGGCGAGTTCAACCGCAGCGGCAACCTGCAGCTGTCGCCGACGGCCGGCATGACCTTCTCGTCCGACATATTCCAGATGACGGTCAACCCCACCTATTCGTTCCAGATGGCCACGAGCACCCTGCCGCTGCAGGACAACCGCTACACCCACAGCTACGGATTCGACGCCGACGCGTCGCTCTACCTGCCGTTCGGACTCGAGGTGCAGACCGACCTGTCGTTCGCCAAGTCGACGGGCTACTCGGCGGGCTTCGACAACACGCAGTGGCTCTGGAACGCGCAGCTCTCCTACTCCGTGCTGAGCGACAAATCGCTGACATTCAGCGTGCGGGCCAGCGACCTCCTTGGGCAGCGGAAAAACGTGAGCCGCTCGGTGAGCGCCAACATGATCTCCGACCGCGAATACAACGACCTGGGCCGCTACGTGATGTTCGGCGTCACCTGGAAGTTCAACACGCTGACGAAGAAGAAAGCCGCGCCCACGCCTCCCGACGACGGCATGTTCCCCCCGCCCCCCGGCGACCGCCATCCCGGAGCCGGAATGAGACCACCCAGACCTTAGAGACCTCAGAGACCTTAAAGTTTCTTAACTCTTTTCAGTTTTGTCGTGGAACATTCGGATAATCGGCATATTTTTGCTATTTTTGCACTTTGAAGCGGCGACAGCCGCCTCACGTTTCACTTTAGGGTTAAATATTGACCTAACAAGTTGAAAAAAGTAATCCCGAAAACCAGCATATGGGAAAGATAATAGCAATAGCAAACCAGAAAGGAGGCGTCGGCAAGACCACGACGGCGTTCAATCTCGGCGCGTGTCTGGCCCTCGACAGGAAGAAGGTTCTTCTGGTCGACGCCGACCCGCAGGCCAACGCGACGTCGGGCATCGGCGTGGAGCCTACCGAATCGGACGCCAGCATCTACGAGTGTCTGATCGACGGCTATCCCGCCCGCGACGCCGTGATGCACACACAGGTAAAAGGACTTGACATCATAGTCTCGCGCATCGACCTGGTTGGAGCCGAGGTGGAGCTCATGTCGCGGCCCGACCGCGAACGCATGCTCGCCCGCACGCTCGAGCCGGTGAAAGACGACTACGACTACATACTCATTGACTGCAGCCCCTCGCTGGGCATCATCACCGTCAACGCCCTGACGGCGGCCGACTCGGTGCTCATACCGGTGCAGGCCGAATATTTCGCGCTCGAGGGCATCGCGCAGCTGCTCAACACTGTGCGCATCATCAAGAGCCGCCTGCGCCCGCAGCTCGAGATCGAGGGCTTCCTGCTCACGATGTACGACGCCCGCCTGCGTCTGGCCAACCAGATCTTCGAGGAACTCAAGGGCCACTTCGGCGACATGGTGTTCACCACTGTGATCCCGCGCAACATCAAGCTTTCGGAATCGCCCAGCCACGGCCTGCCCGTGATACTCTACGACCCCGACTCGCGCGGGGCAATCGCCTACACACAGCTCGCCAAGGAACTCAGGCAGCGCAACAAGAAGAAGAAATGACTCCAAAAAGAAACGCATTGGGCCGCGGCCTCGACTCACTGATAAGCCTGGGCGAGGTGCGCACCGACGGCAGTTCGGCGATATCCGAAATCGATATCGCCCGCATCGTGCCCAACCCCGACCAGCCCCGCCGTTCGTTCTCGGAGGAGAGCCTCGACGAACTTGCCGCCTCCATCCGTGAGCTCGGCATCGTGCAGCCCCTGACGCTGCGCCTCACCGACGCCGGCAACTACCAGATCATCGCCGGCGAACGCCGCTGGCGCGCAGCCTCGCGTGCCGGCCTCGCCTCGGTGCCCGCTTACGTCCGCACCGCCTCCGACTCCGAGATGACCGAGATGGCCCTCATCGAGAACATCCAGCGCGAAGACCTCAACTCGATTGAGGTCGCCCTCGGATTCAAGAAACTCATCGACACATATTCGCTGACACAGGAACGCCTCTCCGAACGCCTCGGCAAGAAGCGCGCCACGATAGCCAACCACCTGCGCCTGCTCAAGCTCCCGGCCGAAATCCAGCTCGGTCTGCGCGACCGCAACATCGACATGGGCCACGCACGCGCGATCCTCGCCGTCAGCGACCCCAAGGACCAGCTCAAGCTGTACAAGAAAATCCTGCGCGAGGAGCTCTCGGTGCGCGCCGTGGAACGCATAGCTCGCGACATGGCCGAGGGGGCACGCAAGGAGAAACTGTCGCGCGAGGCCGCCGACGACCCCTACGCCGGTTTCGCCTCGCAGCTGTCGCAGCGATTCAGCACTCCCGTCAAGTTCACCCGCAGCGCCAACGGCAAGGGCTCGATAACCATCAGGTTCTCTTCCGACGACGAGCTGCACCGCCTCATCAAGGAACTCGGCTGAGCCTCATCCCACCCACCCAGACAACACAATGACAACAGAACGACCGACAGACATCAGGCACAGCCGCAGCAGAAAGCGCGCCCGTATCCGCGAACGCGTCCTCGCGCTGTGGCTTTGCGTGCTGCTCACGTTCCCCACAGGTTATCTCACCCCGGCGGCCCACGCCGCCACGCAACAACCCGAGCCCGAACCGGAAACCACAGGCCCCGCGCAGCCCGCGGCCGGCGACACCGGCGAGACCGTATTCCTCGACACCGAAGTCGCCCTGCCAGTCGACTCGCTGCCTCCCACCGAGGTGCGCGCCGACGACTACGCGTATGACGAGAACGGAAAGATTCCCTTCAATCCGTCGCCGACCCGAGCCGTCTGGCTCTCGGCCCTCTGCCCCGGACTCGGTCAGATATACAACCGCAGATATTGGAAGCTGCCCATCGTGATCGGCGGCTTCATGGGCCTCGGTTACGCCACCAACTGGAACAACAACCAGTATCAGGACTACATGCAGGGATACCGAGACCTGCTCGACAACGACCCCTCGACCAAATCGTACATGGACTTCTTCCCTCCCACCGTGAAGGAGGAAGACCTGGACCGAAGCTGGCTCGAGCAGACCTTCAAGAGCCGCAAGGACTACGCGCGCCGCAACCGCGACCTGTGCATCATAGGTCTCGTGGCGCTCTATGCCCTCTGTATGCTCGACGCCTATGTCGACGCCTCGCTCACGCACTTCGACGTCTCGCCCGACCTCTCGGTGGACTGGGCGCCGACGCTGATGCAGCAGCCCGACCGCCGCGGACGTCCCGCCGTCGGACTCAACTGGGCGCTTACATTCTGATAATGTTGAATGCAGAATGTCGACCTCTAATCATAATAATTAATCATCAATCATTGATAATTGACCGGAAGCATCATGATGAAGCACATTATATATATGGCGATCGCCGCCACGTCGGTTCTGGCCGCCGCCACCCAGGCCCGGGCCGAAGAGGTCAAGAACGTGCTCGACCTCAAGCACAGCATCACCGATTCGAACATCGTCTACCCCGACAGCTACGAGGTTGACACCCGCAAGATGCTCGAAGGATGGTATCTGAAGAACTACACGGCCACCGACACCCGATACAGCGACCAGGGCGACGCGAACGTCTCCGACGACGTGATCCGCGAGCGTCTCTCGAAGCTCAACACGGTGATCGAGATGCCCTTCAACCAGATAGTCCGCAGCTATATCGACCGCTACACGGCCCGCGGACGCGGTGCGGTGTCGACGCTGCTCGGCCTGAGCATCTATTACATGCCGATCTTCGAGCAGGCCCTGGAGGCCCAGGGCCTTCCGCTCGAGCTCAAATACCTGCCGGTGATCGAGTCGGGCCTCAACCCCAACGCCGTCTCCAAGCACGGCGCCACCGGCCTCTGGCAGTTTATGCTCGCCACCGGCAAGGGCCTCGACCTCGAGGTCTCCTCGCTCGTCGACGAGCGCCGTGACCCCTACGCCTCCTCTCAGAAGGCCGCCGCATACCTCAAGGACCTCTACGACACCTACAAGGACTGGTCGCTCGCCATCGCCGCTTACAACTGCGGCCCCGGCACGGTCAACAAGGCCATCCGCCGCGCCGGCGGCGACCCCGCGAGCCACGACTTCTGGTCGATCTACTACTATCTGCCGGCCGAAACCCGAGGATACGTGCCGATGTTCATCGCCGCCAACTACGTGATGAACTACTACCCCTACCACAACATCAGCCCCGTGCTGGCCACCAAACCCCTCGTGACCGACACGCTGATGATCTCCAACCGCGTGCACTTCAACCAGATATCGAAAGTGCTCGACATCCCGGTCGACGAGCTCAGGGTGCTCAACCCGCAGTTCCGCGCCGACATCATCCCCGGCAACCCCGAGAGGATGTACACGCTCGTGCTCCCCTCGCAGCAGATCCACGCCTACATCATGAGCGAGGACGCCATCCTGGCCTATGAGGCCGACAAATACACGCGCCGCACCGACGCCACCCCCGGCGACCAGCCCGACGCCGACACCAGCGCCGCGATCGAGGCCGACGCCACCGCCATGGCCAACGAGCCGGCCGACGACGCGCCGCTCGAGCCCGCGCCCGTGCAAGAGGCGCCCCCCGTGCGTAAGGCCTCGTCAAAGACCACGGCATCGACCCACAAAGTGGAACCCGGCGAGACCCTCGCCTCGATCGCCCGCCAGCACGGCGTCACTGTCGAGGAGCTGAAGCAATGGAACAACCTGACCCGCAGCTCGGTGCGCACCGGCCAGATGCTCCGCGTCACCGCCGAGACAAAGGCCTCGACGCAGCCCTCGCGCCAGGCCACCGCACAGGCCGATAAGAAGACCTCTCCCGCCAAGACCAAGAGCGGCACAGCCTCCACTGGCAAGGGCAAGAACAACCGTAAGACCCAGCCCGCCAGGACTTCGAGCCACAGCGTGAAGAGCGGCGAGAACCTCACCGTCATCGCCAAGAAATACGGCGTGTCGGTCGACGAGCTCAAGAAGGCCAACAACCTCAAGGGCGACGAACTCCACCCCGGCGACAACCTGAAGGTCCCCTCGAAGGCGAAGGCCTCCGGAAGCTCCAGAAAGAAATCGAAGGCTTCATCGTCCAAGAAGAGCGGAGGAAAGTCAAAATCGTCCGGTAAAGGCAAGAAGAAAAGAAGATAAGACCTTGACAGCACATAGATACAGACGGACGCCCCTAAGCCGGGCGTCCGTCCATACAAAAAACACCTGAAAATCCAAATCAATAACCATACCTTAAAAACCACCTTAAATCCAACCAAAGCGCGCGCTGCGCGGAAAAAACATCCAAACACCATGATCACCTCATTGATTGTCTTGTTTTTCATCGGCTATCTCGCCATAGCCCTCGAGCATCCCCTCAAGGTCGACAAGACCGCGACGGCCCTGATGCTCGGCATGCTGCTCTGGATCATCTATGCCCTCGGAGCGGAATACATCGTTCCGCTCATCGACGGAGAGTCGCTGAAGGCATACGTTGACTCGCACCCCTCGCTGGCCAACGCGAGCCTGCACAAGCAGGCCCTCGGCTATGTGACCGATGTGCGTCTCGTCGAGACCCTCGGCGACGTGACGCAGACCCTATTCTTCCTGATCGGCGCCATGACCATCGTCGAGCTCGTGGACATCCACGGAGGCTTCACCGTGATCACCAACCGCATCAAGACCCGCAACAAACGCAGACTGCTCTGGGTGATCTGTGCCGTGACATTCATCTTCTCGGCCGTGCTCGACAACATGACCACCACCATCGTGATGGTGCTGCTGCTCCGCAAGCTGATAGAAGACCAGCACGAGCGCTGGCTCTACGCCGGCATGATTGTCATCGCCGCCAACACCGGCGGCGCATGGAGCCCCATCGGCGACGTCACCACCATCATGCTCTGGGTGAAGGGCAACGTGACGGCCCTCGCTCTGATCGAGCGTGTGCTGCTGCCGTCGGTTGTCGCCATGGTCGTGCCGCTGCTCATCGTGTCGCGCTCGCTCAAGGGCGACATCCCACCCTTCGAGCATGAACTGCCCGACCAGACCCACGGCATGTCGATGGGCGAGCGCACGCTCATCTTCTTCCTCGGAGTGGGCGGCCTGCTCTTCGTGCCCATCTTCAAGAGCATCACCCACCTGCCGCCGTTCGTCGGCATGCTCTTCGTGCTCGGCGTCCTGTGGCTCTTCACTGAGATATTCTACAACGGCAAGCGCATCGAACGCCGCAAACAGCACCGTCTGCCGCAGGTGATCTCGCGCATCGACATGCCCTCGATTCTCTTCTTCCTCGGCATCCTGCTCGCCGTGGGCGTGCTGGAGGCGTCGGGCGTGCTGGCCGCTACAGCCTCGTGGCTCGACAACGAGGTGCACAACGTCTACATCATCAATGTGCTGCTCGGCATCATGTCGTCGATATTCGACAACGTTCCGCTCGTGGCCGGCGTGATGGGAATGTATCCCATCGAGGACGCCACGGCCGTGGGTTACGCCGCCAATTTCGTCCAGGACGGCATATTCTGGGAGTTCCTCAGCTACTGCGCCGGCGTAGGCGGCAGCCTGCTGATCATCGGCTCGGCGGCCGGAGTGATCGCCATGGGCCTCGAGAAGATCAATTTCGGCTGGTATCTGAAGCATTTCTCGCTGGCGGCCCTCGTGGGCTATCTCGCCGGTGCCGGCGTCTACATGCTCGAGATTCTGCTGATGTAGGAAGCCCCTTGCCTTATGACACAACTGGCCGCACGGAGCAATCCGGGCGGCCTTTTCTTTTTAAGGTCTTTAAGGTCTCTAAGGTCTTTAAGGTCAATGGGGAAGATTTTATTAACATTATTTTGGGTTTGACTGAAAGGTTCTTGCAGTCACTGCTGTTAATTTTGCAGACAGATAGGGACACTTGCCTGTGAGGGATGCGCCAACGGCGTGCCAGCTGCAGGGCTCCCCACTGACAATCAATTTCTTAACATATCACTATTACCAAAAGGTTTCGCCGGCGAGGCGGGGCCGTGCCTTAAAGAGACAGAAATGAAAAATTCCGGCAGCACTTCAGATTTCATCGCGGACCGCGACCGCGAGTTGCATGCGAGTTTCATGCACGTGTTGCGCACGGCCACAGACATGCCGCTGCGCCGGATGTTCGGCGCGGCGGCCCGCCGCCCGGCGTCGCGGTTCTGGGTGAGCGAGACGCGCGCGGCCATCGTAATCTCGGCGATGATGAGGGGTTGCGCGCCCGAGCGTATGTATCGCAAACGCAAGGAGATGTACGACGAGCTGTGCCGCCGCGTCACCGAGAAGATGGGGCTCGACCCCGGCCTCTGTCTGCAGCACGCGGTCAACGAGGCCGTCTATGAGGAGGCCCCCGAGTTCTACCTCACCGACGAATCGGCACGCAGCATCATCTACCGCATGCGTCAGCGGCGCCGCAGGATGCAGGAGCTGCGCCGCGCGCTCGACCTCAAGAGAAAGACAAAAAACTGACACATCATCATTATGGAGGACAACATCGATATCGAGGGAATACTCAGGGAAAACGAGAGAAGACAATCGGAGATATACGCGGAGTTCGACCCGGTGTCGGGCCGTGGCTCGACGGGAGAGCGCACCGAACTGGACGTCAAGGGAGTCGAGCGCGCATGGATACCGACCGCGATGCTTGACGACCCGGAGGTGACCGGTCTGCGCGAATGCGGTTCGGCCGACCGCTGGCTGCGCCGGCGCAACGGCCGCAAAGCCACGCCGGCTGACCGCGACGAACTGCGCGCCCGGCTCGACCGTGTCAGGATGCTCCACGACTTCCCGTACTGGGCCGCGACTCGCGCCTATATCAAAGACAAGCGCGGAGGCGACGACGTGCTGTTCCGCCTCAACAGGCCGCAGCGCAAGCTCGTCGAGAAACTCGAGTCGATGCGCCTGGCCGGGCGTCCGATCCGCCTGCTGCTGCTCAAGGCGAGGCAATGGGGTGGCAGCACATGCACGCAGCTCTACATGGCATGGCTGCAGCTCGTGCACAAGCGCGGCCTCAACTCGCTGATAATAGCGCATCAGGGCGTGGGCAGCGAGGAGATCAAGGATATGTTCGACCGGATGATCGACCGCTATCCGCTCGAACTGCTGCATGAGCCCGACGACGAGCCCGACGTGCGCGAGCGGCGCGTGGAGTGGGTGGGACGCACGCGCACGATGTTCCGCGTCCCGGCCCGCAACTGCAAGGTGAAGGTGGGCACCGCCGAGCGTCCCGACTCCTGCCGCGGAGGCGACTACAGCCTCGTGCACTGCTCGGAGGTAGGCATCTGGAAGAAGACACTCGGCAAGACGCCCGAGCAGATAGTTCGCTCGGCTTGTTCGGGCGTCCTGCTGCAGCCCATGACGATGATAGTCTACGAATCGACGGCCAACGGCACGGGCAATTTCTTTCACCGCGAATACGAGGCCGCGCGGCGCGGGCAGTCGCAGTTCGAGCCGTTGTTCGTAAGCTGGTATGAGATCGAGCAATACAGCGCGCAGCTCGACGACGACGACCGACGCGACCTCGCCGCGCGTCTGCTTACCGGACGCACGGCCGAAGGGGCGGCGAGCGACCGCGAGCAGCCAGGATGCTACCTCTGGTGGCTGTGGGAGAAAGGGGCGACTCTCGAGGCCATAGCGTGGTATGTGTCGGAGCGGTCGAAATATTCCGACCACGGCCTTATGGCCTCGGAATACCCGAGCGACGACGTGGAGGCGTTCGTACATTCGGGGGCGCGTGTCTTCGACAAATACCGCGTCGAGGCGCTGCGTCCGGCCTGCGGGCTGCAGCCCGAGCGCGGCGAGATAGACGCGCCGGGAGCCGCCGGGGCCACGTCGCGGGCCGTCGGCGACGGCGAGCGTCGCGCCATGCTGCGCGAGGCCGCGTTCACCCCGCTCGCCTCGGGAGGCTGGAAAGTGTGGCGGCGCCCGGAGACATCGGCGTCGGCGAGGATACGCGACCGCTACGTGGCGGTGGTCGACGTCGGAGGCCGCTCGGCCAAGGCCGACTGGTCGGTGGTGACGGTCTTCGACCGCGAGCCGATGCTGTCGGGAACCGGACCGGAGGTCGTGGCGCAATGGCGCGGACACACCGATTTCGACATACTGGCCTGGAAGGCCGCGCTGGCCGCCGCCTGGTACGACGAGGCCCTGCTCGTGATAGAGAGCAACACGCTCGAGACGCGCGACCCCGACCGCGACATCGACGGAGACCAGTCGGGATTCCTGCTGAACCGTCTGCGTGACGTCTACCCCAACCTCTACGCCCGGCCCCGAGGCGAGCAGGAGGTGAGCCGCGGGGCGCCGACACGCTACGGATTCCACACCAACACAGCCACCAAGCCGATGATAATCGCCACGCTCGTCAAGGTGATACGCGAGGGCCTGTACACCGAGCGCGACGAGGCGTGCCTCGACGAATACCTTGCCTACGAGCGGCGGCAGAACGGGTCGTACGGCGCGATAGCCGGATGCCACGACGACCTGCTGATGACGCGCGCCATCGGACTGCACATATGCTTCCACGAGATGGAGCCGCCGGTCCGCACCCAGGCGCGCCAGAACCTCTACACGCTGCGCGACGGGGGCCGAGGAGGCTTCGCCATGTGGTGAAATTTGCTAATGACGCGGCAATTTATTAACTTTGCAGATTGAAACGCACCTATGCGTTTCAATCTGCTTTCTTTTTGAAATTACACATCATAATATATATGGCAAATCACGAACTTTCAGAGCAAGAGATAGTGCGCCGCAAGAGCATGGACGCCCTTCGCGAGCGCGGCATCGAGCCTTATCCGGCCGCCGAATATCCGGTGACGGGCCACACGGCCGAAATCAAGGAGAACTTCCGCGACGGCGAGGAGCCGCTGCGCGAGGTGAGCGTGGCCGGCCGCATCATGAGCCGCCGCATCATGGGAAAGGCGTCGTTCATGGAACTCCAGGACGCCGAGGGCCGCATCCAGGTCTACGTGTCGCGCGACGACATCTGTCCGGGCGAGGACAAGGACTTCTATAACGTCGTGTTCAAGAAGCTGCTCGACATCGGCGACTTCATCGGCGTGAAGGGATTCGTGTTCCGCACGCAGATGGGCGAGATCACTGTCCACGCCAAGGAGATCACGGTGCTCTCGAAGAGCCTGCGCCCACTGCCGGTGGTGAAGCTCAAGGAGGGCAAGGCCTATGACGCCTTCACCGATCCCGAGATGCGCTACCGCCAGCGTTATGTCGACCTGGTGGTCAACCCGGGCGTGCGCGACATCTTCGTGAAGCGCACCCGCATGTTCAACTCGATGCGCGAGTTCTTCAACTCGCACGGCTATCTGGAGGTCGAGACCCCGATCCTGCAGTCAATCCCCGGCGGCGCGTCGGCCCGCCCGTTCGTGACGCACCACAACGCGCTCGACATCCCCCTCTATATGCGCATCGCCGACGAGCTCTACCTCAAGCGCCTGATCGTGGGCGGCTTCGAGGGCGTCTACGAGTTCTCGAAGAACTTCCGCAACGAGGGCATGGACCGCACGCATAACCCCGAGTTCACCTGCATGGAGATATACGTCTCCTATAAGGACTACAACTGGATGATGGACTTCACCGAGCGTATGCTCGAGAAGATAGCCATGGACGTCAACGGCACGACCAAAGTCAAGGTGGGCGACAACGAGATTGACTTCAAGGCCCCCTATCCGCGCGTCACGATGACTCAGGCCATACTCGACAAGACCGGCTTCGACATAACGGGCAAGAGCGAGGACGAGCTTCGCGCCTTCTGCCGCGAGGCCGGCATAGAGACCGACCCCTCGATGGGCAAGGGCAAGCTGATCGACGAGATATTCGGCGAGAAGTGCGAGGGCACCTATATCCAGCCGACCTTCATCATCGACTATCCCATCGAGATGTCGCCGCTCACCAAGCGTCACCGCGAGAACCCCGAGCTGACCGAGCGCTTCGAGCTGATGGTCAACGGCAAGGAGCTCGCCAATGCATACAGCGAGCTGAACGACCCGATCGACCAGTACGGCCGCTTCGTGGAGCAGATGCGTCTGGCCGACAAGGGCGACGACGAGGCCATGATCATCGACGCCGACTTCATCCGCGCGCTCGAATACGGCATGCCGCCGACGTCGGGCATGGGCATCGGCATGGACCGTCTGGCCATGCTGCTAACAGGGCAGAGCACCATTCAGGAGGTGCTGCTCTTCCCCCAGATGCGACCCGAGAAGAAACAGCAGAAGGAGGCCGGGGAGACTCAGGAGTGACCTTATGGACTGCATGGGAAGGATCGCGGTGATAGGAGGCGGGAGCTGGGCCACGGCACTGGCCAAGCTCGTGCTGGGCAACCGCGGTGAAATCACCTGGTTCGTGCGCCGACAGGAGCGTATCGACGAGTTCGTGAAATGCGGCCACAACCCGGTGTATCTCTCGGACGTGCCCTTCGACACAGGGCGCATACACTTCACCTCCGACATCGACGAGGCCTGCCGCCGCGCCGACACGCTGGTGCTGGCCGTGCCGTCGCCTTATTTCAAGGCCACGGCCGACCGCATCACGACCGACATCTCCGACCGCATCGTGGTCTCGGCCGTGAAGGGCATAGTGCCTGACTCGAACATGATAATCTCCGACTACATGCGGAGCCGCTTCGGCACGGCGAGCGACAACATGCTCGTCGTCGGGGGCCCCTGCCACGCCGAGGAGGTGGCGCTCGAACGCCGCAGCTGCCTGACGATCGGATGCCACGACACCGACAAGGCACGCGCGTTCTCGTCGGTGCTCGCCGGCAAGAACATGCGCACCATCGTCTCGGCCGACGTCGAGGGCATCGAATACGCAGCCGTCCTCAAGAACGTCTACGCCATCGCCGCCGGCATACTGCACGGCATGAAGGCCGGCGACAACTTCCTGGCGATGACCGTCTGCAACGCCGCCGCCGAGATGCGCCGGTTCATCGACGCGGCCGCGCCGCTGCCCGGCCGCGACATATGCCGCTCGGCCTATCTGGGCGACCTGCTCGTCACGGCCTACAGCCGGTTCTCGCGAAACCACAACTTCGGGTCCATGATCGGCAAGGGCTACAGCGTCAAGGCCGCCATGATGGAGATGGAGATGGTAGCCGAAGGCTACTACGGCGCGAAATGCATGTATCAGATCAACACGTCGGGCCCGCGCGTCGACATGCCCATCCTCGACGCCGTCCACGATATCCTGTACGCCGGAACCACGCCCCGACGCGCCGTCGAGGCCGTGACTCCGACATTCGTGTGATTCCGCCCGACGGACCCGCAATTGAAACATCAACCATTACCCGTCAGAAAACGTTAATACTGAAGTACGGTTTTTTCCGGTAAATCAATTTTATCAAGACAATAAATATGAAAGCTATCGAACTGAACATTGAAAAAGCCCTCTATTTCGCCGAGGGCAAGTTCAATGACAACAAGGACGCCGCCGTCGAGGCCCTCACGAAAGTAGAGGAGGGCACGGGCGCCGGCAACGACTTCCTGGGCTGGGTGAACCTCCCGTCGGAGACGCCCGCAGAACTTCTGGACCGCATCAACGCCACGGCCAAGCGTCTGCAGGACAACTGCGACTACGTGGTCTGCGTAGGCATCGGAGGCTCGTATCTCGGAGCAAAGGCCGTCAACACCGCCCTGGCCGACAACTTCGAATACTACTACGCTCCCAATCCCGGCGAGCCCAAGGTGCTCTACGCCGGCCAGAACATCAGCGAGGACTACACCGCCGAGCTTGAGAAACTACTCGACGGCAAGCGCTTCGGCATCATCGTGATCTCGAAGTCGGGCACGACCACCGAGCCCGCCATCGCTTTCCGCATCCTCAAGGAGAAACTCGAGAAGCAGGCCGGCAAGACTGCCGCCAAAGACCTCATCGTGGCCATCACCGACGCCAGCAAGGGCGCGCTCCGCACCCTCGCCGACCAGGAGGGCTACGAGACCTACGTGATTCCCGACAACGTGGGCGGCCGTTTCTCGGTGCTCACCCCCGTTGGCCTGCTCCCCATCGCGGTGGCCGGACACGACATCAAGAAGCTCGTGGCAGGCGCCGTCGAGATGGAGAACTCCACCAAGCACAGCGGCGACGGCAACATCGCCGAGACCTACGCCCGTATGCGCAACGCCCTCTATGCCGACGGCAAGAAAATCGAGATTCTCGTCAACTTCGAGCCCAAGCTTCATTATTTCAACGAATGGTGGAAGCAGCTCTACGGCGAGTCCGAGGGCAAGGACCACAAGGGAATCTTTCCGGCAGCCGTGGACTTCACCACCGACCTGCACTCGATGGGACAGTGGATCCAGGAGGGCGAGCGCACCATCTTCGAGACAGTGATCTCTGTGGCCAAGCCCGCCGTAGAGCGCCGCGTGCCCTCTGACGAGGCCAACCTCGACGGCCTGAACTACATGGCCGGCAAGCGCATCGACGAGGTCAACAAGATGGCCGAACTCGGCACGCAGATGGCCCACGTCGATGGCGGCGTGCCCAACATGCGCATCGTACTCGACTCGCTCAACGAGCACACGCTCGGCGCCCTGATCTACTTCTTCGAGAAGGCGTGCGGCATCAGCGGCTACATGCTGGGCGTCAACCCCTTCAACCAGCCCGGCGTCGAGGCCTACAAGAAGAATATGTTCAAGCTTCTCAAGAAGCCCGGATATTAATCCCGGTTCATCCCGATCAAAACTTACCGGAGCCGCGCCCACACCGCGGCTCCTTTCGTATCCGCCACGCGCCATACGGGTCAAAATTGCGCCTTTTCAACCAAAAATAAGCCAAAAAGAGTAAATCATTTGGCAGTCCCGTTGATTTTTTATAATTTTGCATGTCGCTCCACGCGCCGTCAAAGTCTGACTCCGCCATTAAGCGACCTCTCAAGATGAATCTTTTCGACCCGACAGTATATTACTCGGTTGTGGGCACGATGGTCGTGTTCGCCGTGGCGGCGTTCTTCGCCCTGCACAGGGTGACGGCAGGCTACGGCATGATGTACAACCGGCACTGGGGGCCGACACTCGGCAACCGCACGGGATGGATGCTGATGGAGGCGCCCTCGTTCATATTGATGCTGCTGCTGTGGCTGCTGAGTCCGCGCGCCGCCGAGCCGGCGCTCGTGGTGATGGCCACGCTCTTCGAGCTCCATTATTTCCAGCGCTCGTTCATATTCCCGCTGCTGATCCGCGGCCGAAGCCGCATGCCGCTGACGATCATCCTGATGGGCATCGTGTTCAATGTGGTCAACAGCTACATGATAGGTGGCTGGCTCTTCTATGTCAGTCCGCCCGAAGCCTACCCGGCGTCGTGGCTCGCGAGCCCGCTCTTCATAGCCGGCACGCTGCTCTTTTTCGCCGGAATGGCCATAAACCTCAGTTCGGACAACATAGTGCGCCACCTGCGCCGTCCGGGCGACACGCGCCATTACATCCCGCGCGGCGGGATGTACCGCTACGTGACGTCGGCCAATTATCTGGGCGAGCTGACCGAATGGGTCGGATACGCGATCCTGACGTGGAGCGTCGGGGCGCTGGCGTTCGCCATATGGACCTTCGCCAACCTCGCGCCGAGGGCGCGGAGCATCCACCGCCGCTATCTGGCGGAATTCGGCGACGAATACGCCTCGCTGCACCGGCGATACATAATACCTTTCATCTACTGAGGGCCCCGGGCCCCGCACTCAATGATATGAAACTATTCACCCCCGCAAAGTTAGGCCCCATAGAGCTACGCAACCGCACGATCCGTTCGGCCGCGTTCGAGGGCATGGGGAAAGACAACGGACCCACCGATATGCTGCGCGACTACCATCTGTCGGTGGCGCGCGGCGGAGTGGGCATGACGACGCTCGCCTATGCCGGCATATGCCGGTCGGCGCTGTCGTTCACCACACAGCTGTGGCTCCGGCCCGAAATCGTGCCGGGACTGCGCGAGATCACCGACGGCATACACGCCGCCGGGGCCAAGGCGTCGATACAGATCGGCCACTGCGGCAACATGACCCACCGCTCGACGGCGGGATGCACGCCCGTAGGGGCCAGCACGGGTTTCAACCTCTATTCGCCGACGTTCTGCCGCGGCCTGCGGCGCGACGAGATCAAGCAGATAGCCCGCTGCTTCGGCGACGCCGTGCGCACGGCGCGCGACGCCGGCTTCGACTGCGTCGAGGTTCACGCCGGCCACGGATATCTCATCTCGCAGTTCCTCTCGCCATATACCAACCGCCGCCGCGACGAGTTCGGCGGCACGCTGTCGAACCGCATGAAGTTCATGAACATGTGTCTCGAAGAGGCACTTAGCGCGGCCGGCGACGACATGGCCGTGATAGTCAAGACCAACATGCGCGACGGCTTCAAGGGTGGCCTCGAGATCGACGACTGCCTCACGGTGGCACGCGAGATCGAGCGCGCCGGCGTACACGGCATCGTGCTTTCGGGCGGATTCGTGAGCAAGGCGCCGATGTACGTGATGCGCGGCGAGATGCCCATCTACTCCATGACATACTACATGAAGCAGCTCTGGCTGAAATACGGCGTTCGCATGGCGGGCCGGATGATGATTCCCTCCGAGCCGTTCAAGCCGCTCTATTTCCTCGACGACGCGCGCCTGTTCCGCCGCGAGCTGAAACTGCCGCTGATATATGTGGGCGGGGTCGTTGACCGCGCCGGCGCCGACAAGGTTCTCGACGACGAGGGCTTCGACTTCGTGCAGATGGGCCGCGCGCTGCTCACCCAGCCCGACTTCGTGAACCGGATGCGCCAGGCCGACGGGCGCGACGTCAACTGCGGCTGCGACCACGTGAACTATTGCATCGCCAGGATGTATTCGCGCGAGATGGCCTGCCACAAGCATTGCGGCGACCTGCCTCCGCGCATCCTGCGCGAGATCGACGACATAAAGCGCAGGAATGGCACGCTGTAGACAGGACCTCAAGGGGAGGCTCGCCGTCGTGACCGGAGCGAGCAGCGGCATCGGCCTTTGCTTCGCGCGGACGCTGGCCGGACGGGGCTGCGACCTCGTGATGATCTCCAACCAGCGCGAGGCCCTCGAAGAGACCGCCGCCGACACGGCCGCGAACTACGGCGTGAAGGCCACGCCCCTCTACTGCGACCTGACGGCTCCGGACGCGGCCGACAAGGTGCTCGCCTTTCTCGACGGCCGGAGCCTCGAAGCCGACATACTGATCAACAACGCGGGCGTGTTCTCTTTCATGCCCGCCACGGAGATGTCCGACCGCAAGACCGATGTCTTCATCGACCTGCATGTCAGGGCGGTGACCTCGCTGAGCCGGGCTTTCGGACGCCGCATGGCGGCCAAGGGCCGAGGCAACATACTCAACATGTCGTCGATGTCGTGCTGGACGCCTATGCCAGGCATCGCCATGTATGCCGCGACGAAGGCCTACATCAGGGTCTTCTCGCGCGCCCTCCACTATGAACTGCGCGACGCGGGCGTGCGCGTCACCGTGGCATGCCCCGGCGGCATAGCCACCGACCTCTTCGGCCTGCCCGACCGCCTCAAGCGGCTCGCCCTGCGCCTGCACGCAATCCAGACCCCCGAGAAATTCACGCGGCATGCCGTCGACAGGATGCTCAGGGGGCGTATGCAGTATATCAACGGGTGGCTCAACCGCATCGGCATCGTCGCCGTCGGAGTCGCCCCGACATGGCTGCGGATGCAGGTCAAGCGGCGTATGCTCGACCAGAACATAACACGCCCGTAGGGCGTTAAACCAATAGCCGGGATTCGTCAAGATTCGTCGAGATTCGTCGAGATTTATCAAGACACATCAAGACACATCAAGACACATCGAGACACATCGAGACACATCGAGACGCATCGAGACTTAGCGAGACGCATCGAGACTTAGCGAGACGCATCGAGATTTAATTAGACGCATCGAGAGTTATCCCGATTTTCTATCTAACCCTGATTTGTTTTGAACCGATTAGTCGAAATAATATCTGAGCAGAGCCGCCGTCGCGGCGACCAAGAGGCTTACCGCTTCTGCTGGCGCAAGGACGGCGAGTGGCTCTCTACGTCATGGAGCGAGTTTGCCGTGCAGGTAGACGTCGCCTCAAAGGCCCTCGCCTCTCTCGGCCTCAACGAGAAGGACACAATAGCCATATGCTCGCCCAACACGCCGCAGATCCTCATCACGGAGTTCGGCGCGTTCCGCAACCGCCTGGCATGCATCCCTATATATTCGAGCAGCGTGCAGTCGCAGTTTGACTTCATTGTCGCCGACGGAGGCGCCACCGTGCTCTTCGTGGGCGACAAGCACCAGTATCCCATGGCCTACAACCATTGGAAGCAACATCCCGACCGCGTGAGACGCATCGTTGTCTTCAAAAACGACGGACTTCAGCTGCACGACGACGACACGGTGACTATCTTCTGGGATGATTTCGTGCGGCTCGGCATGCAGGCCGACGAGCAGACCGTCCGCCTCGTGGCCGAACGCTCGGAGCGCGGCCTGCCCGAGGATATGGCCACGCTGATCTATACCTCGGGCACCACCGGCGAGCCCAAGGGCGTGGCGATAACCCATTCGAACTATGACGCGGCCATAGAGAAGCATCTCAGCATCCTCCATGCCGTCAAGGACACCGACCTGTCGATGGCTTTCCTGCCTATGTCGCACATCCTCGAGAAGGCCTGGTGCTATTTCTGCATTACGCGCGGAGTGGCGATCGCCGTCAATTATGACCCGCGCGTCATCGCCGAGACCATCCACACAGTGCATCCCAACCTGATGTGCTGCGTGCCCCGTTTCTGGGAGAAGGTCTACGCAGGGGTCCGCGAGAAAATCGAGGCCATGCCGGCAATCCAGAAGTTCATCATCCGCCATGCGCTGGCCGTGGGCCGCAAGCGCAACCTGAAATATGTGCGCACCGGCCGCAACGTGCCCTGGCTTCTCGAGAAGGAATACCGCTTCTGGGACTGCCGCATATTCTCGAAGCTCAAGCATGCCGTCGGCATACCAGACCCGAACTTCTTCCCGACGGCCGGGGCGCCGCTGTCGGACTCGATATGCGAGTTCTTCCGCTCGATCGGCATCGACATCATAATCGGCTACGGCCTGTCGGAGACGACGGCCACCGTGTCGTGCTTCCAGACCGTCGGATACGAGATAGGCACCGTCGGCGTGCCTCTGCCCGGCATCAAGGTGCGCATCGACTCCAACGGCGAGATTCTCGTCAAGGGCCCGACGGTGACGCCCGGATACTACAACAATCCGGAGGCGAACGCGGCGGCGTTCACCGACGACGGTTATTTCCGCACCGGCGACGTGGGACACTTCGCCCCGAGCGGCGCGCTCGTGCTGACCGAACGCGTCAAGGATCTCTTCAAGACATCGAACGGCAAGTACATAGCCCCGCAGATGATGGAGAGCCGTCTGGCGGAGAACAAGTATATCGACGAGGTGGCCGTAATCGGCGACCGGCGCAAGTTCGTGACGGCACTGGTGGTGCCCAATCTCTCGCAGCTCAGGGCCTGGGCCGCGTCGAAAGGCATCGGCACCGACGACTCCGAGACCCTTATGGCCGACCACCGCGTGCGCGACTTCGTCATGTCACAGATCGAGAACTACCAGCGAGACATAGCCGACTTCGAGAAGATAAAGCGCATCACTCTGCTGCCCCACCACTTCTCGATCATGCTCGGCGAGGTGACCAACACCATGAAGGTGCGCCGCCCCGTCGTGGCCCGCAACTACGCAGACCTCATCGAACGCATGTATTCCGACGATTACTGATCCACCACGGCGAAAGCATACATACAAGATAGCTGATTTCAATAAAACCGGCTATCTTGTCTTTTTTATTGACTGTCCGAGCAGAAAGGCGGTGACCCTGATCCAGCGACTGTCGGGATGCGATTGAAGGTAGCGGTATCCAAGCCACGGAATATAGATGCCGGATACAAGCGACAAGACCGTATAGCACCACCATGGCAATTCGACAAGATGGCTGAGCACCTGTTGCGCACCTACGTTGCAATACCACGACAGAAGGAAAATCAGATAATTGCTCCCTATAAGATGGTCAAACACCTTCACTCCGTGGCGTTCCATAAGTTTTGCGACAGAGACACACATGATTATACCGGCAAGGGAACATGCCCTTATCCACTGCGTGCCCTCAGTGACAAAAAACAAGGCGACCCACAGTAAAACTGAAGCTGCCAGAAAAAGAGGGGACGTCCATGGGATGAGACGGTCGAGCGTACCGGCAAAGCGGCTATAGGTCGCACCAAGCGCAAAGAAAATTCCCAGACGGACCGCTTCGTTGATAGAGAAAAACGGACCGAAATTGATCGGCAGGACGGGAAGTAGGACAAACAGCAATACGACCGTCAGATAAAGCGTGACATTATTGACGCGGGCCTTCTCTCCAAGAGTCATGACCGTATAGTTGAATGCCAGCAGTATGAAGCTTGCCTGAAGGAACCAGAAAAACGGGATTACAAGCGAGTCTCCGTAGAAAAAAGAATTGAACAAAGCCTCCGGAGTCATCTCGATGCTGTCATCGGCAATACCCGACATGGCAGAACGCGGTATGAACGTGACCAATGTCAGAACGGTGAAGGGCAGAAGCAATCTCAATATTTTCTGCCTGATGAATTTCATGACGCCCGGCCGCCCCGAACGTGTCTTTATCCGGGCGGAAAACACCATCAGGAATCCGGATACGAACATAAAAAGCGGCATATGAAAGCTGTATATCATCCGGTAGACCGGCAGTGTTCTCCCCATCTCACCGTCGGGATACTCATGGAATGAGTGGCCAAGCACGACAAGGATGATGCCGATGATCTGAAGATACGCGATGAATTTTAGAAACTGCTTCATATTCGATGGGCAAATTTACTACTTTTCTCCGTAACATCAAAATTTTCTCAGCTATGGGCCATTCATCCCCTACGCCGACCTCATCGAACGCATGTATTCCGACGATTACTGATCCACCCGGATTGGGCTGTTTGAAAAAAAATTGCTAACTTTGCGGAAAATATATCCGCGATGATTACAACCGACCAGTTAAAACATATCGAGACCCGTGTGGCAGACCTGAAACGCTATCTCGACATCGACTCCAAGAAAATCGAGGTCGAGGAGGAGGAACTGCGCACGCATGTGGCCGATTTCTGGGACGACCGCGAGAAGGCCGAGGCCCAGATGCGCAAGATCAAAGGCATACATTTCTGGATCGACAGCTATACGGCCGTCGAGAAACAACTCGAGGAACTCAAACTCGCCCTGGAATTCCTGAAAGATGAACTCGTGACCGAGGAGGAGGTCGACGCACAGTATGCCGCCCTCGTCAAGGAGGTCGAGGACCTCGAGCTGCGCAATATGCTGCGCCGCGAGGAAGACAAGCTCGGCGTCGTGCTCAAAATCAATTCCGGAGCCGGCGGCACAGAGTCGCAGGACTGGGCCGAGATGCTGATGCGCCTCTATCTGCGTTATGCCGAACGCCACGGCTACAAGACGTCAATCGCCCAGCTGCTCGACGGCGACGAGGCCGGCATCAAGTCGGTGACCATCAACATCGAGGGCGATTACGCCTACGGTTTCCTGAAGTCGGAGAACGGCGTGCACCGACTCGTGCGCGTGTCGCCATATAACGCCCAGGGCAAGCGCATGACGTCGTTCGCTTCCGTGTTCGTCACGCCGCTCGTCGACGACACCATCGACATCCAGGTCGAGAACGCGCGCGTGTCGTGGGATACGTTCCGCTCGGGCGGAGCCGGCGGCCAGAACGTCAACAAGGTCGAGTCGGGCGTGCGCCTGCGCTATCAGTTCAAGGACCCCTACACCGGCGAGGAAGAGGAAATACTGATCGAGAACACCGAGACCCGCGACCAGCCCAAGAACAAGGAGAACGCCATGCGACAGCTCAAGTCGATCCTCTACGAGAAGGAACTCCGCCACCGCATGGAGGAACAGGCCAAGGTCGAGGCCGGCAAGAAGAAGATAGAATGGGGCAGCCAGATCCGCAGCTACGTCTTCGATGACCGCCGCGTCAAGGACCACCGCACCAACTACCAGACCTCGGACGTCAACCGCGTGATGGACGGCGAGATTGACGAGTTCATCAAGGCATACCTCATGGAATTCGCCGACGAAAGCGAAGATAACTAAAAAGTAAAAAGTAAAAAGTAAAAAGTAATACGGGCTGCCGCCGATGCGATATCCCGTATTACTTTTTACTTATTACTTATTACTTATTACTTTACTTCTTATTGCTTCTTATTGCTTACTTGATTACCGTCTTGCGGATGGTGTTGCCGCCAGCTGTCACGATATAGAGGCCGGGAGCATCGACCGTGACACGGCCACGGCCCGTGGCTACCTTGCGGCCCGCGGCGTCATAGACATTGATGAAGCTGTGGTCCGCGCAGCTTATCGTGCGGCCTTCGACATGGATAAGGGCCGACGCGTCGGCTTCCGCACCGACAATTCCGCCTGTGCCGTTGGTCTTCACTCGCACTTCGTCGGAGAGAAGCGACATACGGTCGCCGTCGACACCGCGGACGGTGTAGTAATATTCCGTCTCGGGTTCCAGTCCGGTCACCTTGATGCAGGCGACATCGCCGGTGGCGAGGCCCTCGTATCCGGCCAGTGCGACCTTGTCGAGCGAATGTCCGTGGCCTATCGTTATGTCGTCGATAGCAAGCGAATTGCCCGACTTTACGGCCACATATTCAAGCTTGATCGAGGTCGTTCCCTCCGGAATCTCGGTCAGTTCCTCCGTGCGGCCACCTTCGGCGGCTGTCACCGGGATCATACTCAACGTCTGATAGGATGTCGGCGTCACTGCAACGACCATGATGAGGTCCGATTCACTCGTGCCGCGCTGCCAGAAAGAGAGATATTTCACCTTGTCGGAGTAAATAGGCGTGTTGAGCCCCTCGGAACTCTTGTTGAACCTGAGGGCAGGAGCCGCCTGTCCGAAATAACCCTCGTCGGTATATGCCGTCTTGGAGTCGGAACTCCAGCCGTAAGGCAGAGGCCAGACTCCGTCGGAGAAGTCGCATACATCCTCAAGAGGCTCGCCCGGCTCCTTGCGGTAGACGTCGATCAGATAATCCGACGCGCGATTGAGACGGTTCCACGCGGCGGTGAACCAGACGTCGCCGACCTCGGAAGGTTCGAGAGCCTCCACCTTGTCGTATGCCAGCGACCCGGGGGCGGTCGTCACGGCGGCAGGGGCGGTCCAGGGACCCGTCTCCCAGCCGTTGGTGGCGGCCACGACATAATGATATTCCGTCTCGGGCTCGAGACCCGTCACCTCGAACGAGCCGCAGGCACCGACGTTGCGCTCGCGGTAGCCGGGCACGTATGCAGGTTCCGAACCGTCGAGAGTATAGACAGACAGAAGATATTCAAGATCCGGGGCCTGGTTCCAGCTCGGAGTGAAACCGACGGGGGTGATCACGTCATGGGCCAGCCCTTCGGTCGCGCCTATTGGCTCGGAGCCGCCGCAGACCTTGAAGGTGATGTCGCCGGCCGCGGTCTCGACGATTTCAGTGATGGGCAGCTCGATGGGGACACCCGCCCAGGTGATCATCGACGGTTCGGTGGTAGCGGTGAACGAAGTGATGCCCGCCGCGCCGGGGAACGCGTCGCCGTCGCGGGTCTCCTCATCGCGTATACCGTCGGCCTCCTCGATATCGATATACTGATGCATCGGATTGTTGTTGACCGAGTTGTTGTACCAGATGTTGCTTTCGAACTGGATGTGCCATACGAGCATGCCGTGGCCGGGCAGATAGGCGTCCCAGCCCTGCTGCTGCCGGTTCTCAAGAAGGAAGAACTCGTTGAAGTCGGCGGTGCGGATGATTCCGGCCTTGTTGGTACCAATCGGCGGCAGCGTGGCGTTGACGGCGCCCTTGATTTCGGTGGGCGACATCCAGCCGAGAGAATAACGTTCGTAGGCACCGTAGAGCGGCGGCGTCATGCCGTCGTTGTTGTAGGGGCCGTAGTCCATGCACGACCACGTGTCGGGGGTGAAAGCCGAGGTGTAGGTCGTGGCGTAAAGGTCGGGAAGGCCCATCACATGGCTGAACTCATGGACGAACGTCCCGATGCCGTCGGGACGGGACTGCCGGGTGTCGCGGCTGTATTCCCATTCGTTCGAGCAGGCGTAGCGGTCGAGCGTGACGCCGTCGAACTCATATGTCTTGCTGGTGGCCGCCGTGACATACCAGGCGTGCGGCCACACCGTGTCGCTGCTGCCGCCGGACGCCTCGCCGCGTCCGGCGTAGAAGATGAAGACGTTGTCGATGAAGCCGTCTCCGTCACAGTCGTATTGCGAGAAATCGACGGCGTCGTCGAGCAGCTGGCAGGCGTCGATGCACATGCGGTACGGACGGCGGTCGTTGCCATAGGCGTCGTTGCCGCCGTAGTATTTCATATTCTCAGGCAGGGTCACCGGTCCGAGCACGTCGAACTCGGGGCGGAACAGTCCCGACGAGCACTCCTCGAAGAAGTCGCGGGCCGAACCCGTGCCACCGTAGTCGTCGAATCCGCGTTCGTTGAGCATCCGCCCGAAATAGTCGGCAGGGTCATCGGTCTGGAACTTGACGTCCGAATACTCCACGAGGATCACGAGGCCCTTCTGCTCTCCGGTCACGGGATAGTGCGAGCCGGGAACAAGCCCCGGGCCCTGAGCGTAACCCTGGTCGGCCGTGGCGGCCTTGAGCGGCTGCGCGGCCGAGACTGAAACGGGAACCTTCGACATCCTGCCGCTTATGGACACCCGGCGTCCGGAATCAAAGGCTTCGCCGAGACTACTCTTGTCTATCCGCGAGAGCCATTCGCGGGCCGAGGCATCCCGGGCCGAAGCGTTCGCGGCCCTTATGCCCGACGACAGCATCCGGCCGTCGGCCACGGGCTCGCCATAATAATAATAGCCGTCATCTCCCTCGACGAGAGGATAACCGTCTTCGGTGAGGCAGAGATGATAATACTCGTCGCCGACGAGGCGCACGGCCATCGTCGTGCCGTCGGGCATCGTGACGTCGATGACGCCCGGTTTTGCCGGCACTGCTTGTGAGGCGCCTGCGCAGAGGATGCATGCGGTGCCGATGAGAATACTTTTAAGATTCATATATTGGTATTGATAAGGTCTTTAAGGTCAGTCCATTCTTTCAGATATTCTCGATGCGGTCGATGATCATCTTGGGGGTGATGCCGGCCAAGCAATGGTAGTCGCCGCGCATGCATGGCTTGTCGCCGAACACCGAGCAGGGCCGGCATGTCATGTCGAGCTGCACGACGTCGCGCGTGCGCTGCCCCCACCCCAGGAATCCGGTATAGGGGTGCGTGGCGCCCCAGACGCTCACCGTGCGCAGGCCGACGAGCGAGGCCAGGTGCATGTTGGCAGAATCCATCGACAGCATCACGTCGCAATGGCTCAGCAGCGAGAGTTCGGCGGCGATGCCGAGCCGAGCTGCCGCCATGTTGACCACCGACGGATAGCGGCGCGCCAGACGTGCGATAATCTGGTCCTCGGCGTCGCCGAAACCGAATATGAATATTTTCACGCCGCCGAGGCGGTCGAAATGCTCGATGACGCGCTCAAGAAGCTCAATGGGGTATATCTTCCCCTTGTGCTTGGCGAACGGCGCGACCGCGAGCCAACGCTCCCCGTCGCGTTTAGGCGGCGTGACCGAGGCGAAGTCTGCCGGGTCGCCCCTGCCGTCGCCCCAGAGGGTCGTGAAGTCGTTGGCCAGCGCGATGCCGGCGCGGTAGAACACGTCGCGGTAGCGCTCGGTCATCGGCTTGAGCTGCACGAGCACCTTCTCGTGCCGACGTGTCAGCTCGGCCTTGGCGCGGCGTCCCTTGTCGATGTAATGCACGCGCACTCCGGCCAGACGCATGAACAGACGCAGCAGCTTGGTGCGCGTCACGTCGTGGAGGTCGACGAAGTCGGTGATGCCGTATCGTGAACGCAGGGCGCGGGCCAGACGCCACATGCCCGCCACGCCCTTGTAGTTGTCGAGGTTGACGGTGGCCATGGTGAGGTTAGTCGGCCGGTTGATGAACACCTGGGCCGGATGGTGGCGCGTCAGGAAATAGAACTCCACGTCGGGATTGGCCAGACAGGCGTCATAGACCGATGGGAGCGTCATGGCCACGTCGCCCAGCGCCGAGAAGCGCGACACGAGCACGGCGCGGCGCTCACTGTCTCTTGGCATATAGCACGGGGTTGGTGGCCGGATCGTTATACATCTTCATCTGCCTGTAGACCTTCATATACTTGCGGCCGGCGGCGATGTCGGCGAGAAGCTGGTCGATGGCGAGCGAGAGGTCCTGACGCTGCTCGAGCAGGACGTCGAGCTTGGCCTCGCAGCGGGACAGATGGTCGGCGTCGGCGTCGGTGCGCTCGGTCTGTTCGCGCATGTGCCATATCTTGAGCGCCAGGATCGAGAGGCGGTCGAGCGCCCAGGCGGGCGACTCGGTGTTGATCGTGGCGTCGACAAGGGCGGTGACGCCCTTGTAGCGGTCGCGCATCCAGGTGTCGATGTCCTCCACCATGTCGGTGCGCACCTGGTTCGAACGATCGATGCGACGCTTGAGCTCAAGGGCCTCAACGGGGTCGATGGCCGGGTCGCGGATAATGTCCTCCAGATGCCACTGCACGGCGTCGACCCAGTTTTTCGAATAAAGTATGGCCTCGAACGAACCCTTCGGATAGGGGTTCGAGACTGTGGCGTCGACGTCGTCGGCGAGGTGATAGTCGGCCACGCAACGGTCGAAGACCTCATTGGCCACGGTTGATATGCTTTCCATTCGGATATCGGTTTTAGGGGGGTCGCCACCGGCTGACGGCGCGTGCACCCCGGGGATTTTTACGAAATTTTTCCCAAACATAATAAAAATTTCTCAATCCGCAAAAAAATAGTTATTTTTGCAGTTGCGCGCGTCATGTCGCGTGGACCACCGATGAGCAGACAGATACAGATTTTCTGCCGCAACAGCGGCAAATACATAGACGTCGAAGGGGGCTCGACCCTTCATGAGATATCGCAGATGCCCGAGGTCGGGCTCAGATTCAGGCCGATATGCGCACTGGCCAACAACAAGACCGAGCATCTGGGCTTCCAGGTGTTCGCACCCAAGGAGGTGGAGTTTCTCGACGCCCGGACGTCGATCGGCCGCGAGGTCTACGTGAGGTCCCTGTGCATGATGCTCTACAGGGCACTGCATGAGATCGACCCGACACTGAGGGTGCGCATCGAGCACTCGATAGCGCGCGGGCTCTTCTGCCGCGTGCTTGACTCCGACGGCCGGCCGCATGCCGTCGACGACGCCTTCATCGCCGGCCTGCTGGCCGGCATGCGCTCGCTGGCCGACCGCGACCTGCGCTTCACGAGGTTCGAGAAGCGCACGCCCGACGTCATCGATATGTTCCGCCGCCAGGGCCTCGACGACAAGGCGAGCCTGCTCGAGACTGTGTCGGAAATATACACGTCCTATTACACGCTCGACGGTCTGGCCGACTCGTTCTACGGCCCGCTGGCATGGTCGACGGGCGCGATCCGCGTCTTCGACCTCGTGGCCTGGCAGGACGGCATGCTGATGCTCGGCCCCGACACGTCCGACCCCGACGTGCCCGCCTCGCCCGTGACACAGGAGAAGATGTTCCACGCCTTCACCGACCACCTGAAGTTCAACCGCGTGATCCGCGTCGCCTCCGTCGGCGAGCTCAACCGCGCCGTGGAACGCGGCGAGACCTCCGACCTCATCAACGTGGCCGAGGCCATGCACGACAAGCTGATAGGCCGCATCTCCGATGAGATCCACGAGCGCAGCCGCCGGGGCGGAGCCTCGGTCGTGCTGATCGCCGGCCCGTCGTCGTCGGGAAAGACGACGACCTCCAAGCGACTGGCAATACAGCTGATGACCAACCTCATGCGCCCCAAGATGATCTCGCTCGACGACTATTTCGTCAACCGCTGCGACACGCCCCGAGACGCCGACGGCGACTATGACTACGAGTCGATCTACGCCCTCGACCTCGAGCGCTTCAACTCCGACATGCGCGCCCTGCTGCGCGGCGAGCAGATCAACCTGCCCACCTACAGCTTCGAACTCGGCGAGCGGGTGGAACGCGAACGCCCCCTGCGGCTCGACGACAACGACGTCCTCATCGTGGAGGGAATCCACGGCCTGAACCCCGAACTGACGGCCGCCGTGCCCCAGGACCGCATCTTCAAGATGTACGTCTCCGCGCTGACGACGCTGCGCATCGACGACCACAACTGGATCCCGACCTCCGACAACCGCCTGCTGCGCCGCATCGTGCGCGACAACAAATATCGCCATACGCCCCCGGCCGACACTATCCGCCGCTGGCCAAGCGTGCGCCGCGGCGAGGAACGCTGGATCTTCCCCTTCCAGGAGAACGCCGACGCGACCTTCAACTCCTCTCTGCTCTTCGAAATCGGGGTCATGAAGCCCTATGCCGAGCCCCTGCTCGAGACCGTGCCCCACAACGTGCCGGAATACACCACGGCCTACCGCCTGCTGCGTTTCCTGCACATTTTCAAACCGATACCCGAGACGCAGGTGCCCTCGACGTCGCTGCTCCGAGAGTTCCTGGGCGGGTCGTCATTCCATTATTGAGACCTGAAGGAAGATGAAAGAATTCACACATGAAGAGATAGAACGCATCATTGACCTGATCGAGAACCAGGACACGCCGGCCATCATCGCCGAAATCGACGACATGCACCCGGCCGACATCGCCGAGCTCTTCCAGGACCTCGACCTGCCCCAGGCCGAATGGTTTTTCGAGCTGATCCCCGACAAAGAGAAGAAGGCCGACGTCCTCATGGAGCTCGACGAGGAAGACCGCAAGAAGCTGCTCGAGGGGATGGACCACGAGCAGATCGGCCACTTCATCGACCTGCTCGACACCGACGACGCCGTCGACCTCATACAGGAACTCGACGAGGAAGACCGCGAGGAGGTGATCCAGAACATCGAGGACGTCGAGCAGGCCGGCGACATCGTCGACCTGCTGCAATATGACGAGGACACGGCCGGCGGTCTGATGGGCACCGAGCTCATCTCCGTCAACGAGAACCTCTCGATGCCCGACTGCCTGCGCGAGATGCGCCACCAGGCCGAGGACCTCGACGACATCTATTACGTCTACGTGGTCGACGACGACAACCGCCTCAAGGGCGTGCTGCCGCTCAAGAAGATGATCACCCACCCGTCGGTCTCGAAAATCAAGCATGTAATGCAGACCGATCCTGTCTCGGTCAAGGCCGACATGCCCATCGAGGAGGTGGCCATCGACTTCGAGAAATACGACCTCGTGGCCATGCCCGTGGTCGACTCAATCGGCCGCCTCGTGGGCCAGATCACGGTCGACGACGTCATGGACCAGGTGCGCGAGCAGTCGGAACGCGACTACCAGCTGGCCTCGGGTATCTCGTCTGACATCGACGCCGACGACTCGATATTCGCCCAGACCAAGGCGCGGCTCCCCTGGCTGCTGATAGGCATCGTGGGAGGCATCGTGAACTCGCTGATTCTCGGCGGATTCGAAGCGCAGATCGCGGCTGTCACCGCGCTGGCGTTCTTCATCCCGCTGATCGGCGGCACGGGCGGCAACGTCGGCGTGCAGGCCTCGGCCATAGTGGTGCAGGGTCTCGCCAACGGACGCCTCGAGCTCTCCGACTTCTGGGGGCAGATATGGCGCGGCGTCCGCATCGCCCTGCTCAACGCAATCGTCATCTCGGGAGTCGTGTTCGCTTACATAGCCCTGACCGAACCGGGCGACATGGCGCTCGTCATGGCCGTGGCCGTGTCGCTCTTCGCCGTGGTGATATTCGCCACCGTGTTCGGCACGCTCGTGCCCCTCACGCTCGAACGGCTCAAGGTGAACCCCGCCCTGGCCACAGGCCCTTTCATCCAGATCACCAACGACGTCGTCGGCCTGCTCATCTATGTCGGCATGTCGATATGGATGCTCCGGGTCTTCCCCCATTAGATCTCTAATCTCAAACTCATTTTCACACGGATGGCCAAGATAGCTGAGACTCCGCTCATGACACAATATGTCGAGATGAAGAAAAAACATCCCGACGCAATCCTTCTGTTCCGCGTCGGCGACTTCTACGAGACGTTCAGCGAAGACGCGGTCACCGCCTCCGAGATACTCGGCATCACGCTGACGCGCCGCGCCAACGGCAAGGCCGCGTACATCGAGCTGGCGGGTTTCCCGCATCATGCCCTCGACACCTACCTTCCGCGCCTCGTGCGCGCCGGCAAGCGCGTCGCGATCTGCGAGCAGCTCGAGGACCCCAAGCTCACGAAGAAGCTCGTGAAGCGCGGCATCACCGAACTCGTCACACCGGGCGTCAACCTCAACGACAACTCCCTGTCGGCGCGCGAGAACAATTTCCTGTCCGCAATCCACGTCAGCAAAACCGCGACCGGCGTCGCCTTCCTCGACATCTCCACCGGCGAGTTCCTGTGCACGCAGGGCACGACGGCCGACATCGACAAGCTTCTCAACAACATCCGGCCCAAGGAACTGCTGCGCATGTGCGGCCTTCGCCAATGGACCGAGGAGAACATCTCCTACCGCTGCTCGACGTTCGACCTCGACGACTGGATCTTCACCGCCGACGCCGCCGAGTCGAGACTCTCGACGCAGTTCGGCACCCGCGGCCTCAAGGGCTTCGGCGTCGAGGGGATGCGCGAGGCCGTGGTGGCGGCCGGAGCAATACTCCATTACCTCGACCAGACCCACCACACCGAACTGCGCCATATCACCACCCTGGGCCGCATCGACTCCGGCCGGTTCGTGGCCCTCGACCGCTTCACGGTGCGCAACCTCGAGCTCATCGAGCCCCTGGCCCCCGACGGCATGTCGCTCTACGACGTGCTGAACCGCACCTGCACCCCTATGGGCGCGCGACGCCTGCGCCAGTGGATCCTCTTCCCGCTGCTCGACCTCGACGAGATATCGCGCCGCCACGACATCGTGGAATACTTCTTCAAGGATCCCGACACGCGCTGCAAGGCCGCCGACGCCCTGCAACGCGTGGCCGACCTGCAGCGCACCGTCACCAAGGTCGGCTCGCGGCGCATCTCCCCCCGCGAGTGCGTGGGCCTCTGCAACTCTCTGGCCGCCAGCACGGCCCTGCGCCGCGTGCTCGCCGAGTCTGACTCGCAGCCCCTGCGCGACACAGCCGCCGCCATGTGCGACTGCACACCCATCATCGACACCATCGCCGCCACCCTCACCCCAGACGCCCCCGCACAGCTCGGCCGCGGCCCAGCCATCGCCCCGGGCGTCGACGCCGAACTCGACGAGCTCCGCGCCCTTCATTCCGGCGGCAAACAGGCGCTCGCCGACATCCAGGCCCGCGAGTCGGAAGACACCGGCATACCCTCGCTCAAGATCGGATTCAACAACGTGTTCGGATACTATATCGAGGTGCGAAACACCCATCGCGACAAGGTGCCCGAGTCATGGATCCGCAAGCAGACGCTCGTCAGCGCCGAGAGATACATCACCCCCGAGCTAAAGGAATACGAGGAGAAGATCATGGGAGCCGAGGAGAAGATCGACGCCATCGAGGCCCGCATCTTCGCCAGCCTCGTCGACGGCCTGTCGCGTCTCATCCCCGACATGCAGTCGCACGCCACCGGCGCCGAATACACCGACTGCCTGCTCGCCCTGGCCGACGCCGCCGACACGTTCGGCTATGTCCGCCCCACGGTCGACGACTCCGAGACCATCCGCATCCGCCAGGGCCGACACCCCGTGATCGAACGCCGCCTCCCCGCCGGCGAGCCTTACATAGCCAACTCGCTCGAGATCGACACCGAGAAGACCCAGATCCTGATGATCACCGGCCCCAACATGTCGGGAAAGTCGGCCCTGCTGCGCCAGACGGCCCTCATCACCCTCATGGCCCAGATCGGCTCGTTCGTGCCCGCAGAAAGCGCCGAGATTGGATTCGTCGACAAGATCTTCACCCGCGTCGGCGCCTCCGACAACATCTCGTCGGGCGAGTCGACGTTCATGATCGAGATGAACGAGGCCGCCGCCATACTCAACAACATGAGCCGCCGCTCGCTGATACTCTTCGACGAACTCGGCCGCGGCACGTCGACCTACGACGGCATCTCCATAGCCTGGGCCATCGTGGAGCACATCCACGAGAACCCGCACGCCCACCCGCGCACCCTCTTCGCCACCCACTACCACGAACTCAACGAGATGGAGTCGAGCTTCCGCCGCATCTGCAACTTCAACGTGTCGGTGCGCGAGATCAACGGCAAGGTGGTCTTCACCCGAAAGCTCGAGAAGGGGGGCTCGGCCCACAGCTTCGGCATCCACGTCGCCAAACTCGCCGGCATGCCCCCCTCGATAGTGAAGCGCGCCGACCAGGTGCTCGCCCAGCTCGAGTCGTCGCCGGCCTCGGCCAAGCGACCCTCAATGGCCGACGTCGGAAAGGCCCGCGAAGGATACCAGCTCTCGCTCTTCCAGCTCGACGACCCGCTGCTCTCGCAGATCCGCGACCGCCTGCTCGGCCTGAACATCGACAACCTCACCCCGCTGCAGTCGCTCACCGTGCTCCACGAGCTGCAGTCGCTCCTCACAGGCAAAAACCAGTAGAATATGAAAGACCAGACCATTCTTTTCCACTCCACTATATTCGGCCCGATCCATTCGCGCCGGCTCGGAGTCTCCTTAGGCGTCAACCTCATGCCCAGCGACGGCAAGATCTGCTCGTTCGACTGCCTCTATTGCGAGGCCGGATACAACGCCCAGGGCGCCGGCCGGGCAGGCCTCCCCTCGAAGGAAAGGGTGGCCGCCGACCTCGACGCCAAGCTCTCGCGTATGCGGGCCGACGGCGAGCCGCTCGACGTCATAACGTTCTCGGGCAACGGCGAACCGACGCTCCACCCAGAGTTCGCCGCGATCGTCGACGAGGTGATACGCCTCCGCGACATCCATTATCCCGACGCCAAGATCTCGGTGCTCTCCAACTCGACGCGCATCTTCGACCCCGCCGTGGCCGCAGCCCTGCGCAAGGTCGACAACAACATCCTCAAGCTCGACTCGGCCGTCGAGGAGACGATGCGCCTCATCGACCGCCCCAACTCGCCCGATTTCACCGTGGAACGCGTAGTCGAGGCTCTGCGCCAGTTCGAGGGCCAGGCCATCATCCAGACCATGCTGCTGCGCGGCGAGCACGACGGCATACCCGTCGACAACACGACCCCGCGCGAGATCGATGCCCTCATCTCGGCCTACCACGACATCCGCCCCCGCGAGGTGATGATCTACAGCATCGACCGCAGCACTCCCGAGGAGAACCTCCGCAAGGTCCCCCGCGAGGAACTCGAGCGCGTCGCCGCCCTCATCTCGGCCGCCGGAATCCCCGTGCAACCCTTCTGACAACCGCAAAACAACGACGAATTGGTCACTCCGCAACCCCTGCGGCCGGGCGACCGCATAGCCATAATCTCGCCCGCCACCATAGTCGACCCCGCATACATCGACGGGGCCGCGCGCCTGCTCGCCGCCGAGGGCTACCGCCCGGTGGTGATGCCCCACGCCAAGGGGCCGGCCAGCGGCTCGTTCGCCGCCTCGGACGCCGGACGCCTCGCCGACCTCACCGACGCCCTGCGCGACCCCTCGGTGCGAGCGATCCTCTGCGCCCGCGGCGGATACGGCTGCAACCACCTCCTCGCGCACGTGCCCCCGGCCCTCGTGGCCGCCGACCCCAAGTGGCTCATCGGATTCTCAGACGTCTCCGCCCTGCACGCCCTGTGGCAGAGCGCAGGCGTCGTCTCGCTGCACGCCCCCATGGCCAAGCACCTCACTCTGCTCCCGGCCGACCACTACTGCACGCGGGCCCTGATGCGCACGCTCTCCGACGGCCTTCCGGCCGAGACATACTCGCCGCCGCATCCGCTCGACCGCCACGGCGAGGCCGAAGGCACCCTTGTCGGCGGCAACCTCGCCGTGATCAGCGGGCTGGCCTCCACTCCATTCGACCCGCTGGCCGTCTGCCCCGGCGAGCCGCTGCTGCTCTTCGTCGAGGATATCTCCGAGGCCATTTACGCCGTGGAGCGCATGCTGATACGCATCCGCCTCTCCGACGGCTTCGCCCGCGTGCGCGGCATCGTGGCCGGGGCCTTCACCGAATACCGCCCCGACCGCAACCATCCCGACATGGAGACTATGATCGCCCGCCTCATGGCCGACCTGCCCGACATCCCGCTGGCGCTCGCATTCCCCGCCGGGCACACCGACGACAACATGCCCATCCCCCTCGGCGCCCGCGCCCACCTCTGCGTCACGCCCGACGGCACCGTCCTCGCGTCCGAAAACCCTTAGAACGCACCCTTAGCAACCCGGCGACGCAATAAACAGCGGCATATGTCGTTAACTCATAGAATAAAGCAATATACCTACAAGCAAGATATGTTCAGACCCTTACGTTATATAAAGGCTGTCGCAGCGGCCCTGGCGATTGTGGCCGCGCTGCCGGCCTTCGCGTCGCATCCGCGCCACAACGGCAACGGCACGTGGACGTTCCACTCGACGTTCGACAACGAGATCCGCAAGATTTTCGACACGCCCGACGCCACTTATTTCCTCGTCGGCCAGACGCCGTTCTCGAAGACAGGTCACGGCTCGTATTACAGCCGTCCCAACGGGTCGTTCTTCATCTACGACAAGAGCAACCCCGGCGCCGGACTGCAGGATTTCGCCAAGCTCGCCCCCACGTCAGGCTTCGACATACGCCAGGCGGCCGTCGACCCCTCCACCGGCCTGATGGTGATAGCGTACTCCGACGGCGGCATCGACCTCATCACCGCCGACCGCAAGGTTACATATCTCGACAACCTTAAGAACCTCAGATTCCAGGACGAACGCAGCGTGGTCAGCATCACGTTCGACCCCGCCACCCATGACGTCTGGATTTCGACCGCCACCGGCTTCATTCACGTCGACTACGCCACGCTCAAGCCAGCGCTCGTGGCCGACTACGGCCGCCTCGTCACCGACATATGCCCCGCCGGCGACTATGTGATGGCCATAATGGGCGGCACCGTCTACGCCGCTCCGGCCGACGCAGACCTCCGCTATGCCGACGCCTTCGAGCCCGTGGCCGGAGCCGTCGACCTCAACCCCGGCCCGGCACGCCTGCTGCCACTCGACGCCGACAATGTCGGCTTCCTGCGCTACAACGGCGGCATCTGGCTGCTGCATCGCGCCGACGGCCAGTGGAAGGCCTCGGGTCTCGGCGGCGACGGCACCATGCTCAAGCCCGAGGACAAGCGCGTCATCAACAGCGTCGAGCACACCGCCATGCCCACCGCCGACGGCTACTATATGGCCTCTGCCTCGAAGGCCCACTTCCTCGAGCGCCCGGCCACGCCCGGCGGCAAGGCGACTCTCCGCTCGGTGGCCCTGCCCACCGGTTCGTCGCTGTATTCGGCAAGCTATGACGGCGAGAAGTTCTGGTTCTACCGCGAGCGGGGCGAGTTCGTGACCCGCACCCTCTCCGGCTCCGACTGGAGCGAACCCTCCGACGCCATGCGCCCGGCCTGCCCCCTCGTGGCCCGCGACATGCAGTTCGCTTATTCGTCCAGACACGGCTTCATCGCCTCCAACCGACTCTGGCAGTGGAAAGACAACTGTCTCGACCGCGTCAACCCCATGATGGTCACGGCCATGCGCGGCGGCAAATGGACCGACCTCAGCCCGACCTATCACGCCCCGTACATCACCGACACCGACCCGGCCGCACGCGCGCTCTTCGACAACGAGCGCAACGAGTTCCCGTTATGCGACCCGATTGGATTCGCCGTCGACCCCCTCAACCCCGACGTCGCTGTGGCAGGCTCGCTCTATTGGGGAGTCCCGGCCGTATACCTCGACGACCCGCGCCGCAACCCCGTCATGATCAAGGGCGACAAGAGCACCTACAAGCGCTACGATCCGTTCAAACCCTATTACCACCTCCCGCTCAAGACGGGATGGGACGAGTTCAACGCCACCGCCGTGGCCGGATTCGACAGCGACAACAACATGTGGATGTACCACAACCTGAATTACATCGCCACTGACGACGACTGGTATCTCCACTTCATCTGCTGGCCCGCCGACGCCCGCAGGGCCGTGCTCGCCGACGGCGACACCTCCCGCCCGTCGGGTCTGGTAGACATCTACGTCCCGTTCATCATCAGCAACGGCGTCTGGGTCAACGCACGCGTGCTGTCGCATCCCGCCAACGGCAACCGCATCGTCTGCTGCTCGATGAGCCGAGAACTCGACGGAGCCACACTCCGCGTCTTCGACCACAACAACACACTCGATGACAACTCCGACGACTCGCTCGAGCTCATCAAGCGCTTCAACGTCCGCAACAACGGCACCAAGATCTTCTCGCCAACCAACATAATCGTCGAGAACCCGCTGAACGGCGATGTGCTCGTGTCGAACAGCACCGACATCCTGATTTTCAACGTCAACGACCCCATCACCGACTATACCATCGACGCCCGCACCCTCACGCTCACCGGCGAGAACGGCAACGATGTCCCCGTCACGCCTAACGCCGTGCCCCGCGACCTCTGCATCGACGAGTACGGCCGCATATGGGTCGCATACCAGAACGCCGGCGTCTTCGGCGTCAACCCCGACTACCGCGGCGTCTTCGCCTACTATACGGCCCAGAATTCCGGACTGCCCGACAACAACGTCAGCAACCTCGGCTGGAACCCCGAGACCAAAACCCTCTTCATCTCGACCGACTACGGTCTGGTGGAGGTCAAGCCCGACCAGCCCGGCGACGTCCTCGCCTCGATGGGCACCTCGGCGCCTTTCATGACGCCGCAGGCCGTATCGGCCGACTTCACCGGCAACGTCTCGCTGCATAACGTGCCCGCGGGCGTGGCCCTGCGCGTACGCGACGCCGACGGACGCACCGTGGCCGCCCTGCCCGAGACCAAGAACGGCACTACATTCTGGAACCTGCTCGACGCCGACGGCAATCTCGTGCCCACAGGCCGCTACACCATCTCGGACGCGTCGGGCAACAACCTGATGCCCGAGTTCACGCTCCCCGTGGTGCGCTGAGCGAGGCGCTCCGGATTCACGACCCGACATGATGACCCCGGCGCAGAAACTGCATAGGGAGAACAACAATATGGATGCCATCCGATATGTGATGGCATTCTCTGTTGTTGTGGCCCACTTCAACGAGCTCTGCGGCTTCGACATACCGTGGCCCATCTCGAGCTCCACGGGCGTGGGGGGCTTCTTCGCGCTGAGCGGATTCCTGATCCTGCACAGCTACCGGGCCAACCCCGGCCTGCGCCGGTTCCTCACCGCCCGCGCCCTGCGCATCCTGCCGCCCTACTTCCTGATCGTGCTGCTCTGCGCCTTCCTGCTCGCGCCCGTCTCCGACCTGACGGCCGCGGAATACTTCGGCGCGGCGCAATGGTGGCGCTATCTGGCGGCCAACCTGACGTTCCTCAACTTCCTCGAGCCCGCGCTGCCCGGCGTCTTCGGCGGCCCGGAGTTCGCCACCGACGCAGTCAACGGCTCGCTATGGACGATGAAAGTCGAGTGGTGCCTCTACCTCACCGTGCCGTTGGCCGTATGGCTGTTGGGCCGCATGCGCCGCGCCGGCGAGACGCGCCTCTTCGGCTGGATCATCGTCGGCTCGACGCTATACTCGCTGCTCTTCACCTGGCTGTGGCACACCACCGAACGCGAGATATACGCCGTGCTCGGCCGCCAGTTCTTCGGCCAGCTCTCGTTCTTCTACGTCGGCGCGCTGGCGTTCACGCGTCTCGACACCCTGCTGCGCCGCCGCTGGCTCATCCTCGCGCTGCTCGCCGCCGGCTGGCTGCTGATGCAGACAGGTCCATACGCCCGCGTAGCGCTCAGACCCGTCGTCGAGGGCGGACTCGTGATATGGTTCAGCATGACAGGCAGTTGGGGCAAGTACATCTCGCGCCACGACAACGTGAGCTACGACATCTACCTCTTCCACTTCCCGGTGCTTCAGCTCGCCGTATGGCTCGGACTGCCCGCATGGGGTCAATGGCCATGCCTGCTCGCCGCCGTCGCCGTCACCGTCCTGCTCTCCCTCCTCTCCTGGAACCTTGTCGGCCGCCCCGCCCTCCTCCTCCGCCGCCGCAAACAAGTAATATGTAAAAGTAAGAAGTAAGAAGTAAGAAGTAAGAAGTAAGAAGTAAGAAGTAAACAAGTAATAAGTAATAAGTAAGACCCCTGAGACCTACCTGCGGAGCCCCCCCTAATCATTAATCATTAATCATTAATCATTAAAATAGAGATGCTTTCACGCGACACGCCGCTAAGCCGGGCTTTCGAATGCATGCGCTTCCCGTTGCTCCTCTTCGTGGTGGCCTTCCACTTCCCGCTGGGCCTGCCGCGCGGCCATGCACTCTATTACCTCGAACGCGTCGGCGAAAGCGCACAGGTGCTCATGTCGATATTCTTTTTTATATCGGGCTACCTGCAATACTGCGGGCGCGACACCTACACCCCCGCCGACTACCGCCGCGACCTGCGCTCGAAGACGCGCTCCATCCTGCTCCCCTTCGTCGTGTGGAGCGCAATAGCCTACATCCTCTTCCTCCTCAGCCCCCGCGCCCAGCTCGGGCTCCCCGAACCCGGCAATTTCATGCGCATGTTCGTCCACGGATTCGAGGTCGCCCCGCGCCGCTCGATACTCGGATACGACTTCCTCGAACGCTGCTCGCCCTCGGTCACGGTGCCGTACTGGTTCCTGCGCGACCTCTTCGTGCTCTTCCTCATCTCGCCCGCCTTCAGATGGATCGCCCTGCGCCTCAGGGCCTGGACAATACCCCTGCTGCTCATACCATTCACCCTCAACGCCGGACTCCCCAACGGACTCATCAGCCTCGACGGCCTCTACTTCTACCCGTTGGGCGTCACGTTCGCCGTCTGCGGCTACGACCCCGCCGAGACGGCCCGAAGGCTCGGACCGTGGCTCATCGTGCCATGGGTAGTTCTGACGGCGATGTGCGCCTGGATGTGCGGCGACTTCGACAACCACCACCTCTTCATGGGCGTCCGAAGCCAGCTCTTCTTCCGCATCTACACGCTCGTCAGCCTCCCCGTCTGGATCCGCGCCTTCCTCTGGGTGCAGGCTCGCCCGCGGCTCGCCCGACCGCTCATGTGGCTCGCCCCCGCCTGCTTCTTCATCTACGTCGCGCACGCCCCCCGCGCCATCAGCGTCTGGATGGAGAACTTCCGCATACTCCCCGGCGACAGCGCCCAACCCGGCGACATAGCCGTCTGGGTGCTCGCCATGACCGTACTGCTCGGCGGCCTCACCCTGCTCTACCGTCTCATGTCGCGCCACACCCCCATCCTGCTCGTCCCCCTCGCCGGCGGGCGCCTCCCCAAAAAAGCAAGTAATAAGCAATAAGTAAAAAGTAAGAAGTAAGAAGTAAAAAGTAAAAAGTAAAAAGTAAAAAGTAAAAAGTAAAAAGTAAGAAGTAAAAAGTAAAAAGTAAAAAGTAAAAAGTAAAAAGTTAGACCATAGAGACCTCATCGCGTAGCCTCTAATCATTAATAATTAATAATTTATCATTAAAAAAGTGCTCACCGCCTCGATAGTAGTCCACCGCCCCGACCCCGCCCAGCTCCGCCGCTGCATGGAGTGCGTGCTCGCCTGCCCCGACGTCGCCACACTCTACATCATCGACAACAGTCCGGCGCCCGCCTGCCCCGATGTCGCCAGCACGCCCCGCGTCGAATACTGCCACGTCGAAAACCGCGGCTTCGGCGCCGGCCACAACGCCGCCATCCGCGACGCCCTCAAGCTGCGCCCCGACGCCCACCTCGTCCTCAACGCCGACACCTGGTGGGAAGGCGACGTCATAGGCCGCATGGCCCGCTACATGGCCGCCCATCCCGACGTCGGCATGATGATGCCAAAAGTCTACTACCCCGACGGCGACCTGCAGCTCACCCCCCGCCGACTCCCCGCACCCTTGGACATGATCGCCAAGCGATTCCTCCCCCGCAGCATCGCGCGGCGCCGCGTCGACCGATACCTGCTCGCCGACGCCGACCACGACGTCATCATCGACTCCCCCTACCTGCTCGGCTCCTTCCTGCTCTTCCGCCGCGAGGCCCTCGAAAGCGAAGGGCTCTTCGACGAACGCTTCTTCATGTATCCCGAAGACATCGACATCACCCGCCGCATCCACGCCAACTGGCGAACGCTCCACTATCCCGACGTGAGCATCGTGCACTGCCACGCCGCCGCCTCCCGCCGCAACTGGCGAATGCTGCGCATCCACATCGTCAACATGATCCGCTACTTCAACAAATGGGGCTGGCTGATCGACCCGCAGCGCCGCGACTTCAACCGTCGCCTCGAGGCCGGCCTCCGTCCCGCCCCCCGCCCCCTCTCCCCCCGCCGAGGCTGAAAGAATTGCCAATATGCCGATTTTTGTGTAATTTTGAAAAAAATTTCAAGACATAACGACAGAAAAGATATGAAGACAGCACTCATCACCGGTGTCACCGGTCAGGACGGAAGCTACCTCGCCGAACTCCTCCTCGACAAAGGCTACGACGTCCACGGCGTGATACGCCGCTCGTCGGTAGACTTCCGCGAACGCATCACCCACCTCGAAGGCCATCCCAACTTCCACCTCCACTACGCCGACCTCGGCGACTCGATGTCGATAATGCAGGTAGTCGCCAAAGTGCGCCCCGACGAGATGTACAACCTCGCCGCCCAGAGCCACGTCCAGGTCTCGTTCGACTCCCCCGAATTCACCGCCGACGTCGACGCCACCGGCGTCCTGCGCTGCCTCGAAGCCATACGCCTCTGCGGACTCGCCTCCACCTGCCGCTTCTACCAGGCATCTACCTCAGAACTTTACGGCAAAGTCGAGGAAGTGCCCCAGAACGAGAACACCCCCTTCCACCCATACTCCCCCTACGCCGTCGCCAAACTCTACGGCTTTTGGATCGTCAAGGAATACCGCGAGGCATACGGCATGTACGCCTGCTCCGGCATCCTCTTCAACCACGAGAGCGAACGCCGCGGCGAGACCTTCGTGACGCGCAAGATCACCCTCGCCGCCGCCCGCATCGCCCAGGGCAAGCAAGACAAGCTCTACCTCGGCAACCTCAGCTCGCTGCGCGACTGGGGCTACGCCAAAGACTACGTTGAATGCATGTGGCTCATCCTGCAGCAGGACAAGCCCGAAGACTTCGTCATCGCCACCGGCGAACAGCACACCGTGCGCGAATTCTGCCAGCTCGCCTTCCGCCGCGCCGGCATCGAACTGCGCTGGGAAGGCGAAGGCGCCGACGAGAAAGGCATCGACGCCGCCACCGGCCGCATTCTCATCGAAGTCAGCCCCGACTTCTACCGTCCCACCGACGTCGTCAACCTATGGGGCGACCCCACCAAAGCCAAAGGGCGCCTCGGCTGGGACCCCGGCAAGAAGACCTGTTTCGAAGAACTCGTCAACCTCATGGTCGACCACGACATGGAGAAAGTCGCCGTAGAACGAGCCGGCGAACACATCTGCACCAACCTCGCCGAATACCTCGAGAAAGGCATCGTTAAATAAGTAAGAAGTAAGAAGTGGAGAAGTAAGAAGTTAGAAGTAAGAAGTAAGAAGTTAGAAGTTAGAAGTTAGAAGTAAGAAGTAAGAAGTAAGAAGTGGAGAAAACCAGAATGGGTTCCGTCTCAGGTTGGGTGAGCCGCTGCATTGCAGCGGGTTCCGCAGCCCCCCTGCTCCCCCCTCTCCCCTGCCTCTCCTGAAGTCCCCTCTCCCCCTTCTTCACCCTAAAAAACTCTGAAAAATACATAAATATGGGCATCCGGGAGGGCGTTTCGCCCTCCCGGATTTCCATATTAAAAAAATTTTGAGTAAATTTGCACTCTAAAACGAAGCGCGACAAAACAACGCGCGGGCCGGCGGCACATGAAACGAACGAAGACAACCAGACGCTCCACCCCGCAAACAAAAACGGCGCAACCCCGCAACTTCCTGACTTGCAACCTATAGCGAAGCCCGGCAGGACTAAAAGCACGTCCCCGCATGGAAGGGCGGTCCGTCCCGGCCGCCCCGCGATTCCCCGCCAAAGACCCCTTGCCACAATGATAGATGATTAGGGCCCTCCCCGCGCAAGCCCAAACCCTCCCCGCGCAGCCTCTAATAATTAATAATTAATAATTCATCATTAATCATTAGGCCCCACAGATTGTTAATAAGCTATAACAATCCGCAAAACCCAAAAACTCGTAGAAAATGGAAAATACAGACACAATTCAGATTACCATATCTGGAAAGATAGGAAATGTGCCGGTATCGCCCGACAACTACGACATCCGTCAGGCCAAACTCGTGCTTGACTTGATAGAAGACATGCTCTATCCCGGCAAGAAAGGCAAGCAGCATGCACCCATCACATATTCCATATCCGACGGTTGTGTGGTCAACAAATTCAAGACTTCCATACAGGCCGCCATGGGCTTTCTCGCGGCCATGACCGTTGTGGCGCAGACCGGTCGTCTCGACACACTTGAACTCCCTGTAGCGGAAGCCCTTGAAAAAATTCAAAAAGACGCCCGTCAGACAGGTCTGACCTATAATATCGGTTCACCGAACGCCAGCAGCCCCTCTCTGACCATATCCTCGGCCACAGACTTCAAGAGGAGTCCGAAGACTTGGGCCGAGGCGGAATTCTATCTCTATGGAGAGATAGTGGACGCAGGGGGCAAGACCAAAAGCACCGTGCAGTTGCGCACCAAGGAATATGGGATATTACACATAGAAGCCGATAAAGAATCGCTTCGGAACATCGAGCACAACATCCTCTACCGCAACTACGAGATTGTGGCGCAAGGGCGTCAGAACATATGGACAGGGGAAATGGACAAGACGTCGCTCAAGATCATAAGCATGAAAGGCCACAACCCCAGGTATGACGAAGAGCGCCTGAACCGCCTTATAGCCAAGGCCACCCCCGCATGGGCCGGCGTCGGCGACCCCGCCGTCTGGGTCGCCGACCTCCGAGGCCTTAGCGATTGATACAGCAATTACTTCGACACAATATCCGAACTTGCGCTTATGGATTATTCCGTGCTCATAGACACCTGCTTCATGGTGGGATTGCTCAATGCGAACAGCATCCACCACAAAAATGCAAAAGATTACTTCCGGTATTTCCTCGATAACGACATCCCGATCTATTTCTCCACAATATCCGTAGCAGAATACTGTATACGAGGAGAATACGACACGATTCCTTTTGAAGATGTTCGTATATTGCCATTCACACTATTCGATGGCAAAGAAACCGGCAGATTCGGACAAATTTTATATAAGGCAAGGCTTGAAGGAATTTTAGACAAAGAGGAAAGGATTGCAATTCCCAACGACGCAAAACTCTTCGCACAAGCGTCCATACGACCGGATATAAGATATTTTGTAACCTCGGATGTCAAGGCAAAGAAAAAGATCGACATAATAAGACGCGACTGCGGAGCACAGGTTGCACACCTCGACATCAGCACACCTATCAACGTATTCAGCGGCCAACTCGATTTAGAAGATTAGAAGATTAGTTGATAGTATGATTGGATGATTGGATGATTGGAAGCTTGGAAGCTTGGATGGCGTGCGTCCCAGCATGGAAGGGCGGTCCGTCCCGGGCGCCCAGCGATTCCCCGCCAAAGCCCCCTTGCCTCATTAGGCACTGCTCGCCGCTTCGACCGAAAAACGGCAGAAAATCTTTTCTCACGTAATTCCAACTTTAAATTCCGACCCAGCAGAGACGCCTATGACTGTAAACATCATTATTCTCATCTTGTTAATCTTTGCTATAATCAAGCAGATAAAGATAGCAAAATTACAGCAAACGGGGGGGGGTATAGACAAATGTCAGCAGACCAACCAGTTTGATAGAGAAAACACAAATCTATTGAAAGGCATTCTCGCTCTGTTCATCATGTTCCATCATCTCGGGATACACACTGATGTTCCGGCTGTGAGCTACATATTCTCCAATTTAGGATACCCCGTCACAGGGATGTTCTTCTTCATGTCTGGTTATGGTGTTGGCATCTCATATCTAAACAAAGGCAGGGCATATATTTCCGGGTTCTTACCCAAGAGACTTGGGAAATTATTTCCAATATTTCTGATATTGACTGTCATATACATCGGCATAGCAATAGTCGTCTACGGCAGGGATATCACGGCGCAAATCCAGTCATTTTTAGAAGGTGAGCCGCCGTTACCAAACTCCTGGTTCATATTCGCAATCATCTATTTCTATCTGACATTTTATGTATCATGTCTGATTAGCGACAATCCGAAGCGAGTCGGCTTGCTATTGATGCTGTTCACATGCATTTACATCTATCTCACAAAAGAAGCATTCGGTTTCAAGACCCATTGGTGGCTGAGCTACACCTGCGCACCAGTCGGATACATTATGTCCGTAAATCCGATAAAAGGCAACTTCAAAAACTTCATCTGCATATTGATAGCAATGCAGTTGTTGTTCACCGTGAACGACAAAATGCAATTGCTGTCAACGTCGGAAACATTAAGGCCAATATTCCACGCATTTGAGGTATTGTTCCGCAGCGTGTGCGTGTTCGCGATAGTGTATAGCCTCGGAATGCCTAAATCAAAATTCCTCGCATTGCTCGGAGGCATCTCATTCGAAATCTACATGACCCACGGCATCCCAATGGAAATCGGTGTATTCTACCAGATATCCGATGTATGGCTGATATTATCAACCGTCTGCGCGGCAATCGTCCTATCACTGACTATCAAACACACAAACAAAATAACAGGCAGACTTTTGCCAAGCTCAGTCAGAGGCTGAAACACGACAAAATACGGCAACAATGGCAACAAAAAACGCATAGCACATCTTGACCTGTTGAAATGCTTCGCCATCTTCTTGGTGTTGATGGGGCATTGCATCCAATATTTCATCAGCGGCGAATATTATGACAAGGCAGGATATCGAACCATCTATTCTTTCCATATGCCGCTGTTCATGACTCTCTGCGGATATTTCGCTTGGAGTTCCACAAAACTGACAGTTGCGAAATTCATTAAGAAAAAATTCTTTCAGTTGATTTTCCCCGCCTTTTTATTTGTCGGCATAGAAACCATTTTCAAAAATTGGAGGGGGGTATAAAAGCGTCTGTTTATCAGCATTTTGGAGCTTTTGGTTTCTTAAGTGCGCGTTCATCTGCTATTGTCTGTTCTATATAGCGACCCGGCTTAACAGGCTATGGCCAAAGTACAACATTGGATTTATTCTGACAATCATCATTTCCCAGTTCGTCGGGATATTTTTGATCGACATGATGTATCCATGTTTTATACTCGGGGCCATAATCCAAAGAAACAAAGAGGCCATAAGCCGCAATCTTCTTAAATACACGATGATTCCCGGCATTGTGTTTCTGACAATGCTGATTTTCTTCGACGCCTCGTTCTGGAATTACAGTTATACGTTCACCCTTGCGATAATCCCGGAAGAGTTAATAACTTCACCGGATTATTGGTGGATTCATTTTTACAAACTGATAATTGGCATATCGGTAACATTGTTCTTCTTCGGTCTCTTCGAACTGCTATTCGCCAAAAACAACGGCGGCTCAAGACTGATGAATTGGTTATCTATAATTGGACAGTTGACTTTGGGAATCTATATCCTGCAGTCATACATACTTGAAAATTGGTTGGCTTCCACTCTCAATTTCGATGAGATCAACCCTTATGTTTTCAATCTGATCTACTGTCCCATAATAAGCTTGGGAGTGTTGTTGGCATGTGTGATTATAATCAAGGCAACGACATACATTCCCTACGCCTCGAGATTATTGTTCAATTATGAGGGCAGAAGCCCCAAATTGAGACAGCTTAAATTATGGAACGTGAATCAAGAGTGAAGAAGACGCTGCTTAATGCACGCGTCAATTTACTTTTCTATTTTCTCACTCTCCTACTCTCTTTTTTCTCAAGAAAGATATTCCTCGATTGTCTGGGAGCGGACTTCGTCGGCCTGACCGGCACGCTCCAAAACATTCTGGGATATCTCAATCTTGCAGAACTCGGCATAGGCAGTGCCATAGGCTATCTGCTCTACAAACCGATATTCGACCAGGACCACACCAAAATCAACGAGATAATCACAGTGATGGGATTCCTCTACCGATGGATAGGAATCCTGATAATCGCTGGCGGCATAATAATCTCCTTCTTCCTTCCTGCGATATTCCCGGGAGATCAGTTCCCTATGAAACTGATTTTCTTCGCCTATTTCACCTTTTTAGGGTCATCGCTGATAGGATACTTCATCAACTACAAACAGATACTCCTCGGTGCAGACCAGAAAGAATATGTTGTAACTGCCTACTATCAGTCCGCCAACATAATCAAGACAATAGTACAGCTTGTACTCGCCTACTACACCCGCAACCTATATCTTTGGGTAGCTATAGAATTCTCGTTTGGCATCATATACGCATTCATTCTCAACTGGAAGTTAAAGCAAACCTACCCATGGCTTAACACAGAACTTAGCCAAGGCAGAAGACTGCTTAAGCAATATCCTGACGTTTGGAAGAAAACCGGCCAGCTATTTCTTCACAAGATAGCATATATGGTCACATGTCAATCTTATAATGTCATCATATACGCATTCACGAATCTTGCCACGGTTGCCATTTATGGTAACTACACGATGATAATTTCAAAATTGAACACCATGCTGTCAAACTTCTTAGGTGGCATGGGCGCAAGCATAGGCAACCTCGTTGCAGAAGGTAATCAAGACAAAACTAAAAATATATTCTGGAGAATCAGCGCAATGAAGACATTCATTGGGGGGATATTCTTCTATGGCATATACACGTTTTCCAATCCTTTTATATATCTATGGGTCGGTCAGGAATACGTCTTGCCGATATGGATTCTGTTACCATTCTTCTTTAAAACATATTGTGATTATACTACGTCAACACTGGGAACGTTTCTATACGCTCACGGATTGTTCTATGATGTCTGGGCTCCGTTTGTAGAGGCTGCAATCTGCGCTGCGGTGTCAATTGGATGTGGATATTTTTGGGGATTGTTCGGCGTATTGTTGGGAAGCATGACAAGCAACATCATAATCAACATAGGTTGGAAATCTTATTTTCTTTTCAAAAAAGGTCTCAGAATCGAACTTGGAAAATTTTACCTGTACCTTTTCAAGTTCATGGCGATCCAAGCGGTCGTGTTGCTATTCATAGAAAGATTTTCCGATAAAGTATTGGCCTACTCACAAGAGAACTTTTTCAATCTCTTTGTCGCAATGATTGCAATGGTCCTTTTATATTCGATTATGACAGGAATATTGATTTACCTGACAGACAAAGGATTCAGGGAGTTTCTCAAACAGATTACGTCTTATCTTTTGAATAAGAATAGATGAAGGATATTAAAATTACATTCACTGATTTCTGGGCCGGATTTGACATCAGAAACAACTTCTTCACAAGAGTACTGAGAAGAAAATATAATGTTTCCGTTGTTCAACCATATGAAAAACCGGATATCCACATATATTCGTTTTTCGGTACCGAACACCTTAAGTATGACAACCTGAAACTGTATTATACAGGAGAAAATGATGTCCCTAACTTCAATTTCTGCGACTATGCCATATCATTCCATCATCTCAATCTCAGGGATAGACATCTAAGACTTCCGCTTTACGTCATATATCCAGCGTTTGAACGACTCCGCAGTCAACCACCTGAAGTTTCGGAGGCGTTGTTCGAGCGGAACTTCTGCAGTGTCCTGATAAGCAACAACAATAATTGTGATTCGATGAGGCTGGATTTCCTGAACCTGTTGAATGGCTACAGGAATGTGGCATCAGGAGGAAGATACGCCAACAATGTCGGAGGGCCGGTAGACGATAAACTTGAATTCATTTCCAACTACAAATTCAATCTCGCATTTGAGAACAGTCTGGTCTATGGATACACGACAGAAAAGATTATAGACCCATTGGGCACAAAAGCCGTTCCTATTTACTGGGGCAATCCGGATATCGAGTTAGAAATAAATCCCAAATCATTCATCAATATACATAAATTTGAGACTGTCTACAAGTCTCTCGAATACATAAAATATGTAGACTGCAATCAATCTGAATATCTGGAGATACTGTCAGCAAACCCAATCGAGAACAGCCCCTATTTGAATTGGGAAGAGATGTTGCTTGATTTCTTGGATAATATCATAGAGAGCAAAACCAAATATGTCACAAGTTATGGAGCGAGCGGATCAATATTCCGCGAGCAAGTTCAAAAGGAACGACTTTACGGTCACAAAACTATTGTAAATAACATCGATAATATTGAAAAAGCAAGCAGACTATGGAGAAAAATCCGAAAATTTCGATAATCATACCTGTATACAACACCGAACAATATCTACGTGCAGCAGTAGAAAGTGTGATTAATCAAACTTATGAGAACAAGGAGATAGTTTTGGTTGACGACGGTTCAACTGATTCTTCGCCAAAAATATGCGATGAATATGGTTCTCAATACTCATATATAAAGGTGATACATCAGGACAATGCTGGTCTTTCAGCAGCAAGGAATGCTGGAATCACAATCTCAAAAGGAGAATATATAGCTTTCTTGGATTCAGATGATGAATATGGAAATAAGGATATGATAGCACATTATGCTCATATATTTATTAATAATCCAACATTAGACTTAATTCAGTTTCCAACCATGTGGTACTGGAATGATAATAAAAAACATATTTTAGGCAATGTACAAGATTCTTTGACAGACAATATCAACATTGGTCAAAATTACTCATCAGGCAGATTAACAGGGACTGCTTGCGATAAAATCTACAATAGACAACTATTTAATTTGACACACTTTTCTGAAGGAAGGTATTTTGAAGACGTATGGTTCATAACCGATATTATTCCTAATCTTCATCATATATATATTGATGATTTTGGTTTTTACAAGTATAAAATAAGAGGAGGATCCATTACACAAAGCAAATATTCAGCATTAAAGAGCAAACACAAGATTGAAACAAGCCTTAAATCCGTAAGAACTATTATATGCTACTGTAAGGATTCATATTATCATGTGAATGGCTTCATTCAGTTACAAGACTGCTTTCTCCGTTATAACCTAGAACATAATTCGAAGTCATTTGAAGATTTGCAAAAGCAGATTGTTGAGATTCTTCCAAGCATCAAAGGCTTAGCAAAAAACATTCGGTATATCTCTTTTAACAAAACGCTCCAGATATTACTGACCAAAGCATTTGGAATTAAAATGTCAATAAGGCTTTATAATTTAAAAAACAGCAACACCCTTAAATAAAAACCACGGATATCTTGGTGTATTGCTAACTTACAAACGAGGTTCCCTTTTTACCGAAACGCATCTTTGTATTTAATGAAAATTCTTCAAGTTGCATCCGGCGATTTCTTCTCTACCTATGGCGGAGGCCAAGTCTATGTCAAAAATATTGTCAAGGAACTAAGCAGCCGCGACAACCTTCAGATTTCTGTTATTTCATTTACGAAAACCAACAAGGTCGAAAGAAAAAAATTGGGCTCAGTTGAAATCATCTCGATATCAGATCAATCATCGTTCAATCTTGAAGAAGAAATTGTCGCAGAACTAAAACCAGATATAATCCACGTTCATGCGGGTGAAGCGGAATTCTCAAGGATAGGCCGGAATCTTAAGATTCCAATCGTTGTGACATGTCATCATGGGGGCTTGCTTTGCCCTGCAGGGACAAGATTAAATTACAAGGGCCACATTTGTACAAGGCGTATAACCCATGAGAATTGTCTGCCTTGTGTTTTAAAGAACACACGAACAGGTTTAAAACTGTGGTATCCATTCATGAGGTTCGTTCCGGAACAATCCTATCTCAAATTTGGCAAATTCTTAAAAAGCAAAAGATTCATTCCATTCATAACACCTGTCGGAATAGCGGCATGTCAAATTCAAAGAATGTCCGAATATTGGAATGAAGCAGCTGAAAAATGCACATTAATGATAGCTCCTTGCAATGCCATTGGGGAGACAATGATTAAAAATGGTTTAGACAAGAATAAGTTTAGAGTAATACCGCATGGCATTCCTCTTCCAGAATTCAGGCCACAATACCCGAGAATAGAGAACGGACGTTTAACATTCTACTACGTCGGCCGTATCTGCTATGTCAAAGGTATCCATGTATTATTGAAAGCTTTCCATGAAATTAACAACAATGACATGGAACTACATTTAATTGGAGGTGCCGGAAACAAGTCGGAACAACGATATATGTCGAATTTACAAAGGCAATATAAATCTGACAAACGCATCATCTGGCACGGGAAAGTTAGTCCAGACCAGATTTTTGTTATTACGAAAGATTTCCATGTTTCGATTGCCCCGTCAATCTATATGGAAATATATGGTCTCAATATAGCTGAGGCATTGGCACTCGGCAAACCCGTTATCGCCACACGTTGTGGAGGTGGCGAGATGCAGATTGAAGACAGCAGGAACGGCTGGCTCGTTGAGCCTAATAACAAGGATGCCCTCAAAGAGAAGATAGAATTTGCAATAGAAAACAAAAATCTATTGCCTGAAATGTCTAAGAATTGTTCTGCGATTTCAATCCAGAAACACTGCGACAAATTAATTGAAGTATACAGAAGCCTTATCAGATGAAGAAACTTCTTATCGACGCAAATCCATGCGTACCCTATCTTGTCTCCGGAAAAGTAAACGGAATTGGAAGAACCAACATAGAGCTTATCAAAGCCCTTGATACCATTCCCAAAGAGGAAATCCCATTTGAAATAGAGCTGTATACTCAGAATATAAGGGGAGTAAGCGCAAAGAATCTGAATACGCGCTTCAAGACAATACACGCGTTTTTGAGGGATAATCCTCAGGGAAACGCCATCGCAAGACGGCTACGCGTCCGTGAGATGTTGAGTAATTATGACTTGATGCATATCACCCATAATTATCATGATGTCGCGCATCCAGACCGATGTATAGTTACCATTCATGACGCGATGATGTTTTCTTATCCGGAAAACGTCCTTGGACACGAAGCTTCACGAAAAGTGATTCCTGATTTCGCCCGTAGAGCAAAAGCCATTCTGACTTGTAGCGAGAATTCCAAACGCGAGATTGCGGAGTATATGGACGTTCCACCCGAAAAGATTCATGTCGCTCCTTGGGGTGTCGACCATTCGCTTCTGTATCCGCAAAAAATAATATCAAATCGTTTCACCAAGACAAAACCTTTTTTCATCGTTGTATCGTGCGGCGCCATCAGAAAGAACACTATTTCTACCATAAGGGCGTTTATTGAGTTTTCGAAAAACAGCCCTGAACATGAACTGATATGTGTATGGCCCAATCCATCTGATGATGTATTGCAGACCATCGAAAAGAATCCGGCGGTAAAAGACAAAATCCATTTCGCTTCGAATATTTCAAACGAAGAATTGGCGGAACTGTATTGCGGAGCAAGTTGCTCGTTCTTTCCAAGCAGATATGAAGGCTTCGGACTACCGATAGCTGAATCCATGGCTTGCGGTACGCCAGTGGTGACATGTCGAAATAGTTCTCTTGAAGAAGTCGGTGGCTCAGTCGCTTTTTATGTTGAGCCAGACGACATCTCAGGTATGGCAAAATATATGGAAGATTTTGAGAACGGAACTATCCGAAAAGAAGATCTGATTGAAGAGAATGTCAAGCAGAGTATGCTATTCACATGGGAGAATTGTTCTCGCCTCACTCTAAATGTATATCGCGAATGCTTGGGTATCTGAAAAACGCAGTCAAGGAGCTATTTTGGCGCATCCGAAACCTCAGATGCCGACAATGCCCGGGACTGGACTTGTCCGGCACTTTTGTGATTCTCGCCCCTCATCCCGATGACGAGGTTCTTGGTTGCGGTGGACTGATTGCAAGGTTATGCGCCGAGGGCAATCCTCCATATGTCGTAATCATGACCGGCGGCGGTGGCTCGCTTCGTGGCCATTCGGATATGCCGGAAAATGAGGTTATTGAGGCTCGCCGCAAACTGACTCTCGCCTCAGCGCGTGAACTCGGTTTGCCAAAAGAGAACATCCATTTTCTTGATTTCGTTGACGGAAGTATTGCCAATCGCCCAGAGAGGGAGATGGCACGACTCAGAGAAATTATTGTCCGACTCCAGTCGTCGGCAATCCTCGTGCCGCATCGCAGCGAAGGATGGCCAGACCATACCGCGACGCGCGAAATCGCGCTCAGCGGCAACCACCCAACCATCATCGAATACTGCGTATGGATGTGGTATTACAATGTCTGGAATTTGGATTGGAAGAACGCTCGCAAGATTGAGATGACTGACATGGAGCACGCGGCGAAGCTACGGGCCGTGAATATCTATGTGTCGGCCAAGGCACCGAACGGAGACCCGTGGAGCGGGTTTCTGCCCAAGCCGTTCCTCAGGGCAAACACGTCTCGACGCGAACTCTATTTCCTTAATCAATAATATTCTATAATTTTCAATATGAATTCAATAGCAATTATCATTGGCATAGGCTCATACAACGATATTGGTCTTATACGCAGCTGTGGAGAGGCCAAAATGAAATCTATTTATCTTATACACAGAGACAGTATCGTAGTTCCAATTTACAAAAGTAAATATGTAATAGAACACGATTCCATAGACTTGACAAATCTGAACGATATCTTTAAACATTATGAATTAAAATACCCAGAAACGAAGTTTCTTGTTTTACCGGCTTCAGATGATGCGGTTATTGCAGTTGACAATCTAAATAACAGTTTATCAAATCATTTTATCACGCCCTATGCACAAGTTGATATTGAGCATTTGATGGATAAGAAGGAAATGGGCTTGATGGCGAAAGATACCGGACTTCGCGTACCTTCTACAGGTATCATAGAATTTAATCAAAAAGTCGAGGTACCACTATATCTTTTTCCGATAATACTCAAACCGATTCAAAGCACAAAAGGCGGAAAATCGGATATATGCATCTGTCATGATGACGGCGAATTATCTACAGCAATAAACTCTTTAAAATCCAAAGGATATAGCAACATCCTCTATCAACAATATTTACATGATTCCGATTCAAAGGAGATTGGAATTACAGGAGTTTCGTATCCAGATGGAAGTGTGGAGATACATGGCTATATCGATAAAATAAGGAACCGTTCGAATATCAATAATTTTGGAGTCTATCATCCTAACCAGAATTTTGATGTTATTCCTGTATTAAAAAAGTATATTCAAAAGACTGGGTATGTTGGGATTTTCGACACAGACTTTATCCTATATCGAGGTGAGCCATATTTCATAGAATGCAATTTTAGGAATGGCGCCTATGGATATTGCGTGACAAAAGGTGGTTTTAACATGCCGCAAAGATTTGCGTCAGCAAATAAACTTATAAAGACCTCCCCCATTAAGAGACTTAAGGACGTTACTTTTATGGAAGAGCGGACCGACATCTTGAATGTTTTAGATAAAAGCATGAGTGTTTTCCAATGGCTGAGGGATGTTATCAAAACCGACTGTTTCCTCTGGTGGAACTGGAAAGACCCCAAACCGATGCTGAGGATTCCGCACTTCCTGAAGGCCCAATTCAAGTAACACAGCCTATTATATCTCCCATTGCCACAATTTATGTTTATAATGATGAGCAAACCGCCGAAAACAAGCTGCTCGACGTATGACCATATCTCTGAAAATATGAAAATCACAAAAAGGTCTGGAACAACGTGTCGTATTAAGTCGACATCTGAAATCTGCGCACAACTTCAATAACAAGCAATCTCAGGAAATATACAGCACTAAAGATATGTGTTCAGAAATGTTTAGAAATAATCCTTCAGGATTGAAACTATCTATCATTATAGTAAGCTTCAACACTCGCAATGTAACCAGACAGTGTCTTGAGTCAATATACAAGGCCGAGTGGCGCGATAATTTTGAGATTATAGTTGTTGACAACAATTCCGAAGATGGTTCTTTGGAAATGATAAAAACAGAATTTCCAAAAGTCAAACTGATTGCAAACAAGGACAACAAGCTATTCGCCATAGCGAACAATCAAGGAGCGAAGGTTGCGAACGGGAAATATTTGCTACTGCTCAATAGCGATACCATTGTTGAAAAAGACAATCTCCAAAAGATGATTGACTTCTTCGAGACTCAACCGAACGACGTAATCTGCGTTGGTCCAAAGATACTGAATCCAGACAGGACACTTCAAAGTTGCGGCAATTTCCAATGGGGAAAAAAGTTCCATCAATATGTGTTCCTCTATGGACTCCACAAACTGCTCCCGCTTCATAGGTTTTGGCCTGTATTGGATAGACGCCCTGACGTCACACATCGTACCGGCTGGGTAGCTGGATGCTGTATGATGATTCCACGCGACAAATACATGCAGGTCGGAGGGCTCAATGAGAACCTCGTTTTCTATGGAGAAGAACCGGAGTTTGGCTTCCGTACCGACAGATTAGGATATAAGACTGTGTATTATGCCGGGGCTCAAATAATTCATTTAGGAGGTGTCTCGACAGCATCCGACAAGGCTAAAAAATATTCGTTTGAAAAGGATATCAAAGAGTATGATGGTCTTGTCAGCCAGACAGTGGGATACAGGGAGGCGATTGCCATAACAAAGCGCACTCGCAACAGTTTAAAAATAAAACGTCTTTTCTATAGAAACAAGGTATATATAGATTCACGAATTAAACACGAAGCCAAAGTAATCGAATACTTTAGAAACAAGCTACTTAAATAGTCTCATCGGCAATGAAAACGAATCATACAGACGTTTCACTAAACCTTTCGCGACAAGATACCGAGGCTCTGAAGGGAATAGCTCTTGTATTCCTACTGATTCATCATTTGTTTTATATTCAAAATGGACAATATGATGATTTCTATATTTTAGGACATGGCATTGTCGGAATAATAGGCAAGGTGTCAAAGGTATGCGTGCCTTTGTTTGTCTTTTTATCCGGATATGGACTTATGGCAGGCGCGGAGAAAGTATCACGCATCTCTTTAAAAGAGTTCTATATCAAGCGTTTTACAAAACTATATTCGAACTATTGGTTGATATGGCTTTTATTCGTTCCGTTTGGAATAATAGCTATGGGCCTAACATTTCCATTAGTGTATGGAGAACATTGGCTCGGTAAATGCATCCTTGATTTTTTCGGACTTCTAAATTGCATTGGACTTTTGGGCTATAATCCCACCTGGTGGTTTTATAGCTGCATAATCTTACTTTATCTGCTGTTTCCTCTAATAATAGCTCTATGCGAAAAGGGAAACAGATGGTTTGAGCACGGAATCTTTATCTCGGGCATCTTGCTTTGCTGGTGTCCGTTACTTCCGATTCAACCAATACGGTTTTATCTGATTACTTTCATCTTAGGGATTTATTTTCGTAATGGGCTGATTGGCAAATATTTACCCCCCCCCTCCGAAATATAAATCTTTAATTATCAGGACAATAGAAGGAAATCTCGGCAGATTCGGAAAATCAGTTCTGCTAATGTTGATTCCGATTTGTTTTGCGCTTCGAATGAAGTGCCCTCTTGCTCCAGCGTTCGACAGTGTCATTGCAGTACTCATCATTTTTGCATACAGGAACCTCCGGAGTCTGAACAACAGGTCGCTGAGATTTTTTGGTCGCCACAGTTTCAACATTTTCCTATTTCACACATTCCTATTTTATCTGTACTTCCCTGAAATAATATATTGGAATCGGAATCCTTTGGTAATATTCGCAACCCTACTGACATCTTGTCTTGTGATATCGGTATTATTAGAATACTTCAAAAAGGCAATAAAATTTAATAATATTATGGGTTTGATTATGCGTCAGGCTGCTTAAGATCAACTGTACGATTTTCGGATTCAACATTTAGCATCTTCATTCGACATAGATTAATTATAGAACTCTCCGTTTTATTACAATGGAAATACAGAAACTGCAGTGGGATTCAGATTTTTTTGGTTTTGAAATATTCAGAATAAATATCAAAGAGGAAGTCAATAACATTCAGGGCATAACCGACACAATCAAAGCAACGAAAGCTGATTTAATATACATTATGCATGATGGGTGTGACGACACCGTCTCTTCAAACGAACTGCTCTCACAAGCTCCAATAGATATAAAGATTACTTATTCGATAAATCTGGACAATTTCAGATTTTCCAGAAGTAAACATATTGACGAATCCATTCAGCTGTTTTCGCCAAAAGATTCAATAGGGCAATTGTATGACCTTGCTTATCAATCCGGCCATAAATCCCGTTTTAAGGTCGACAACCACTTCAATAAAGATGATTTTGAACGTCTATATAGAATCTGGGTTGACAATTCCATTTCGCAAAAGATTGCGGATTATGTCTTTGTTTCAAAGAAAGATGGAGATATTAATGGATTCGTAACTCTCAAAATCATCAATAAAGAAGCCAACATTGGACTGATAGCAGTTGACTCCAAATCCCAGGGATTTGGAGTCGGAAGAAAATTAATCAATAAAGTCATTGATACTCTTTTGTTACATTCTGTAACAAAACTCTATGTAGCAACTCAAAAATCCAACGAGGGTGCCTGTAAATTCTATAGTCATCTTGGCTTCGAGATTGATTCAATTACGTCAATTTATCATATCTGGCGGAGAGATACGAAAGCTATTCTTGAAGCCTATTAATAGGGTTTTACGACTTGGCAAATAAATCCAGAGGTTATTTACTCGTAGATGGCTCGCTATAATATCCCTTTCAAACATTCGTTAACTAATTATTGATTCTTCGCAAACACTCCTTAAGTGAAGTATCTAATCCAAAACTAATTGAATCTCAATCATTTCAATTTAGTGCAATATATTTAGAAATATTTTCCCATTCGGAACAACTATGATACCGTTCAACAAACCCTTTCTGACAGGCAAAGAATGCGAATATATCGCAGACGCCGTGAAATCCGGAAAGCTGTCAGGCAATGGAGATTTCACAAAGAAATGTCAGAACTTCTTTGAAAACCACTATGGTTTCAAGAAGGCTCTTATGACAACATCATGCACAGACGCTCTTGAAATGGCGGCACTTCTGTGCGACCTGGAACCTGGAGACGAAGTAATTGCGCCAAGCTATACGTTCGTCTCAACCGTACTTGCTTTCATTCGCGTAGGCGCGAAAATCGTGTTCTGCGACAGCTGCAAGAACAACCCGAACATCGACCCTGAGAAGATTGAGGCTCTGATTACTCCGAAAACCAGAGTCATCGTACCGGTACATTACGCCGGCGTCGCTTGCGATATGGACAGAATAATGGATATCGCAAACCGTCACAACCTTCTGGTTGTCGAAGATGCCGCCCAAGCAATCGACTCTTACTACAAGGGACGTCCTTTAGGCTCTATCGGCCACATGGGGTGCTTTTCTTTCCACGAGACAAAGAATATAATAGCCGGCGAAGGAGGTCTTCTCACAATCAACGATGAACGATTCATCAATCGTTCCGAGATTCTGTGGGAAAAGGGTACGAACCGCTCGGAATTCTTCCGCGGCGAAGTCAACAAATATGGCTGGGTTGATACAGGTTCTTCTTTCCTCCCCTCTGAACTCATTTCGGCATTCCTGTGGGCGCAGATTGAGAATCTGGACACAATCCAGAACCGACGCAAAGAGATATGGCTTAGATATTTCGAAGCACTACAAACTTTGGCCTTTGCGGGGCTGCTTAAACTTCCCGTAATCCCGGAATATGCGACTAACAACGCGCATATGTTCTATGTCGTCTGTCGGTCGCTCGAGGAAAGAACTGAACTTATCCAGTACCTCCGCGAAAAGGAGGTTCTTTCGGTGTTCCACTATCTAAGTCTACACAAAAGCCGATTCTATACTACAAAACCCGAACACAGACCAGAATACCTTGCTGAAACAATCTCAGCCAATGAAGACGAACTTGAAGTCAAAGGTCTTGACCTGCCGGAATGCGATCATTTCGCCGACTGCCTTGTCCGTCTCCCTTTATTCTACGAACTGACTGATTCAGAAGTGGACTATATCGTAGAATCAATTCTTGAGTTCTATTCATCGAAGAGCTGATACGAACATCTAAATATGAGCTGTAATAAAATAGCCGATACCAGAAGCCTCAAGATTCTTATTATTTCTTCCGAGTCACCAAGTGCCTCAGCAGGAATAGGAGATGATATCATCAACTCTCTAAAAGATGCAGGACACCGCGTTGATTATCTCACCCGTTTTAAGGTTGCAGGTTCCAAATCAGAAGTGAAATATATTTACGATATTCCAGTAAAACTAAAGAAAAGGATTAAAAATCATATCAAGATTTTTAATGGACCTATACCTGCCCCTTTTTGGTTCAGAAAAAGATTCAGACGCTTTGCTGAAAAAATAATCAGTATAAAGAATAGAAAAAAAAGAACAAGTTGCACTCCTTCAAAATATCCAAGCGCAAATGGAGTTTTGATTTATCATCCAGATGAAACAAAACCCGATGTTGAAATAGCCTCTGTCTTAGACAAAATCGATGACTCATATGATCTCGTCATTACATTTTACTGGCATTATATGATCAATTCATCGACACTCGCAGCTGTATATGACAAGCTTAAGGTGCCTATAATCATTTATGCACCGGATATGTCCCCAATTACCGGAGGATGCTACTATTTCTCTACCTGCAAGAGATACACCTCCGAATGCGGAAGATGCCCAGCTTATGGAGGAAGCAACCCAAACGATGCCACCCATATCAACTATCTTGTTAAGAAAAGGAATTACACCGGCAGACCCATTGTATTTGGAGGCAATCAATGGATGTGCGACAGAGCAAGGGAAAGCAAACTGTTTGCCGATGACAAAATCCAAAATATAGGCATCGTCATAAACGAGACTCTGTTTGTACCGTTCGACAAGATTCGGGCAAAGAAGCGCTTGGGATTAAGTACCAAGAAGTTCACAGTGTTGCTTCGCTCCTCTCATGACGGACGCAAAGGAAATTCATTTTTCATTGAAGCAATAAAACAATTGTTGGCCAATGGTCAAATTACAAAAGACGAAATCCGTATAGTCTCCATCGGAGACCACACAGTCGAAACAGGTCTTGACGGGACGATTCGGGTCAAAAACCTAAGGCACGTCCAGCAAGACAAACTAATCAAAGCTTATCAAGCCGCAGATGTCTTCATCTCAACCTCTACCGATGATGCCGGACCTTCCATGATCAATCAATCGCTCATGTGCGGGACTCCGGTAATATCATTCAAAACTGGGGTTGCACCCGAAGTGATAAAAGACGGAGAAAACGGTTTCTTATGTGAGACGGGAAATACAGACCAACTTGCAGAGGCGATAATGAAAGCGAAACATTGCATTTTCGACAAGCGCGACAACAGCTTTAGCGATAAAGCAAGAGAAATTGCCTTGAAGCAAAACTCAAGGCAGAAAATCGCGGACTCCATTATCAGCATTTATAAACAATTAAGTAACAGAGATTAAAATCACAACTTCCTGATTACAACATACCCAAAATACTTCTTCTTCGAAAAAATCATCTTATCCTTATGAAGAAAACTGTTGAAGACTATACAAACTAATAAACAGAAACCTGTGGGATTTATAACAAATCTAAAATGGAGCATATCCAAAAGACTGAGAGTGCTTAAAAAGGCCAAAGTCTGGAAAAAGCATGGAGATGAAACCCGCTTTCATTTCGACAACCCGGACATTGAAATCGGGACCCATACCTATGGAATACCCAATGTGATTGTCTATGATCTCGGCATAAAATTGAAAATTGGCCGATACTGCTCCATTGCTAATGATGTAAAGATATTACTCGGGGGGGGGCATAATATAAATTACGCATCAACATTCCCATTTTATTATAGAGAAAAAAGTCTCTTTCAAAACGCGAACACTTTTGATGCGCCGGATTCAGCGGACACCATTATCGGTAATGACGTCTGGATCGGAAACGGGGTCACAATTCTTTCTGGAAAAACAATCGGAGATGGAGCTGTTATTGGAGCAGGCGCTGTTGTCAGCAAGGATATACCTCCATATGCAATCGCCGTCGGAAATCCTATTCGCATCATAAAATATCGTTTCGACGAAGAAACCATTTCAAAATTGATTGATTCTGAATGGTGGAATTTACCTGAGGATAAAATCAACGAGGCTCTTCCTTATCTGAATGATGTCAATAAATTTCTGAAAAAAATCAAGGAGTTGAATCAGCAAGAAAATCTCTGCTGAATTATTATTTGCCTCATTCTGAATGAATATAACGAGCTTGTTCATATTTTCCAGAATTGATGTTTTTCAATAGTCTTGCGTTTGTCTGCATCTTTTTGGCAGTGCTGATGGTGCTGTTCGCGGAAAGGCTCTTCCCGCAGGGCCTTGTTTTGCGTAATGCCACTCGACTTTTAAGCAAACTTCATACATTTCATAGCAATCGAATTTATTTTACACCATATTTCTTGCAAAAGTAATTAATTATTATTAACTTCGCATTCATAGGAAAGATAAAGCTCTTTCTTTCCGAGCTACATACCAACTAAACCGCTTCAATTATGGCAATTAATGAAACCATAATCAAGGATTTGAAAAATTCCTTGTCCAGAGGTGTGAACGAATTGATCAGCGCAATTTTAGACTGCATAAAAAGACCGAAGAGGCTTATCGCAAGCTGTCAGAAAGAACCATCAGAAACTTTATCAAGATTTTTGATGATAAAATCAAGACGGGCGATAATTTAAAAGAGGAGGACAGCAAATGGCAGCTTACCAAAATGTGTATGCTATGTTATGACATGCTGCGTAATATCACGCTCGACCATACCGGTCCAACACGACCACGCTATCTCTATAAAGCAGAGGATTCTATCAAACAGCTCATCCATGAACTCATGAAGGATATTCCGGACAGCGAGAAAGTAGCTGAAATCTTCAAACATGCTAAAATCGAAATCAATAACGCTCTTGGGAGATTGAAATCTTCTTACTGACGCTCTGTTGGGCATTCCTGAATGAGCATGTCATCATCCTGTCGCCACAACTTGGCAACCTACATCATACGTATGACTCTATGACAATACTGGTAACTATCCCGTGTCTATTGACTGGCGGAACGGAGATACAGACGCTGAGCCTCGTGAGGGCTCTGCGCGAGGCAGGCCATGACGTTGTCGTGGCCTGTTATTTTGAATATGCCGCGCCGATGGTGGCTGCTTATCGCGCAGCGGGCGCGGAGGTGCGCCTGCTGTCGCCCGACGGGCGACATACCGCCGGGGTGCGGGCCACGGTCCGCCATCTCTGGCGGGGATTGCGTCGCGCGGTGCGCGACGTGCGCCCGGATGTGGCCCATGTGCAGTATATGGCGCCGGGGGCTCTGCCGATCATCATCCTGCGCGCGCTGGGCGTGAGGCGGATCGTGGCGACGGCCCACACGGCGGGCGATATCTATTCGCCGCGCGGACTGAAGGTGATCCGCTGGCTCAACGGCCATGTGCTGTCGGCTTTCCAGTGCATCACGGAGCGGGCTGAGCGTTCGTTTTTCGGCGAGTCGCGCCTCTTCGAGGCGGGAATGCCGCTGCGGGGGCACGGCAATCATTTCACAATCTACAACAATGTGCCGGCTTATATCGCGCGGCGGGAGTCGCCGCGTGAATGGGACGGTGCGCGGGGTGTGACGATCGGGGTGGTGAGTCGGCTGGAGCGGATCAAGGGGATGGACTTGGTGGTGCCGGCGTTCGTGGAGGTGCGTCGGGAGCATCCGGAGGTGCGGCTGTTGGTGGTGGGCGACGGTTCGCTGCGGGAGGAGATGGAGCGACAGGCGCGCGAGGCGGGTGTCGGGGAGTGGGTGACGTTCGCGGGGCGGCAGCCTCAGGAGAGGCTGCAGGGGTATTATGACGCGATCGATGTATTGCTGATGCCGTCGCGCTCGGAGGGGTTCGGGCTGACGGCGGTGGAGGGGATGTCGCGGGGGTGTGTACCGGTGGTGGCGGATGTCGGCGGACTGCCGGAGGTGGTGCGCGACGGGGTCGAGGGGCGGCTGCACGCCGCCGGGTCGGCGTCGGCGCTGGCGTCGGCACTCGGCCGGTTGCTGGCGCAGCCGGAGGAGTTGCGCCGCCTGTCGGCGGAGGCTATCGACCGCGCGGCAGTCTTCTCGGCGTCGTCTTACGCCTCGGTCGTCGCCGCCCTCTACGCCTCGCTCGAAACACACTGAGTGACATGAGTGTTCGCGCTGCCCGCGCGAATTTTCACCTCACGCAGAGGGAACGCAAAGAGCGCAGAGGACTCCGCTCGGATACACTTCGCGCTCTGCGCGGATAAAATTCGCAATCTGCGCAGAAAAAACTCTGCGATACTCTGCGGTCGCTCTGCGTGAGGCATCGAGTATCCGACACTACTTAGGGATACTCAGAAAATAGTTAACTAATTGTTTGGTAGAGTCATAGATAATTT
>CAJTXU010000002.1 GCA_910584125.1 uncultured Muribaculaceae bacterium
AGTATCTGAGAGATACTCATATTTGTGGATGGATAAAGGTGGCATAATCTATATTATGTTAAACAGATAGCGGAAATAACACCGCGACACACCCCGGGCCGGCAATTTCAAAATTTGTCGGCCCTCTTTCTTTATAGTTCGTGAAATTTTTATTATCTTTGTAGTGAGTATGCCGTCTTTTCGCGTCATACCCTTTGATTCCACATATTTCTAATTAAATTCCAAAATTATGAGCTCACCAAGACCTCCGTTCTGGCTACAGCTCCGCAAGGAATACATCATCGATAATTTCGACAATCTCGTCAATTATCTCCTTCATTACGATTATGTTTCCGATGCGGACAATTCAGATTATGATTCCACCCTCGAATGCCTGCATCAGCTGTCGGGCGACATCTTCGAGGCTATAGTCAAGAATCCCGTTTACAAGGAACTCCAGCTTCCATATGACCGCTCGCTCGTGATGCGGCTTCTCTGCGCTGACATCCTGGCGTCGCATAAGGTCGGACAGCAGCCATATAGACCGATACTTTCGCTTAGCGTGCTTTTCGCTATCTCCGACATCAAGACCGACATCCAGACTCTTGACAGTCTCTTCAATATAATTGCCAACTGCCTCAGACATAGCAAACTGCTTTATACAGGTTTCGGTTGGCCGGATATTATGAAGAGCGACATCAGCAGCGAGATTCTCATCTACAAGTTCAAATCGATGAGATTCGGAAGCCAGCTTACAATCGCCACCAATTACTATGTGGAGCACAACGGCCTCGTTGTCGTTCCTCCCTCCGGACCGATTGACATCTCACTCGTAAATCAATCACTTTACGTCCAGGGCAAGACGGAGGAGATTTTCGGGATTCCCGGTCTGCTGAAGGTGCTCGCCGAGCAGGATGGATATGAGAAACTCGACGACATATCGCGTTTCTATACGATTACCGAGCGCATTCTCGCGGCCCAGAGCAACTACCGCAAGTCTCTTCAGCTGACCTTGAGCGAATACACGTCAGACGATTGTTTCCCCGTACTGATCACCTCCAAATCAGGCTGGAGGGTCGAGGCCGAGACCATCGACCCCGCATATGTCGGCATCAAAGGAAAGCTTCTCATGGAGCTGCCGCCCCGACGCCCCAAGATGTCCCAGCTGAGCGATATCCTGAAGGTCGGCGACATAATCAGGGTCTATAAGAGCAATCGCGAAGGCTACGAGTTCGAGGTCTATGACGCGTTCGAGGATTTCTATCGCGTATTCGCCTCGACATTCAAGGCCAGGGTGGCATCGGCCATTTACGTCAACCGATATTCGAGCGGCACCGAATGGATCACACCCGACGGAATACGCATCGGAATAGACCGCTCGAAATCGTCGTCGCTCGACGAGGAGGATACTCTCTCTTTCCAGGACGCCATAACCTGCCGCACGCCGATAGCCGTCCGCTTCTACAACGAGGCCCCCGACATAAACAAATCAGATTTCAACGTCTATGCCGAGATCGAGGGGTTCTACGATGACGACGATGATGAGCACAAGTACACACAGGATGAGGCGGAACGTTCGCTGATACAGAGATATCTGACGGCTTGCAAGGAAGATGCCGGACATCTGCGCATCGGCAAATGCAATCTCTTCGAGCAGGCCGACAGCACGGAACTCTCGACCCTCATACCTCTGCTGAAGCGTTATGCCGGACTGCCCGACGTCTCGTCGATGATGCGCTTCTACTGCATCACGGCGGCCGCCATGCTGGCCAAGATATGCGAGATGGACGACAATTTCACATATCTCGAATATGAACGGTCGTTCGAGAACGCCACCGTGCTTTTCGCCAAGGACAAGGAGCTCAAGCCTCTCTCCTACTCCCCTATCCTGATGGGAGTCACGGAGGTTGAGAGGAAAGCGAGCATTGTTAAGACCCTGATGAACTACAGGCGCAAGAACGCGCTCCAGACGCGCAGCCTCAGTGATGAAGCGGCCGACACCGACAAGGTCAACAGGATCGAAGCCCTCGTGTCGGCGTCGAACAGTCTGATAGATATCATCGACGAGCAGGAGCTCAACAACATCAAGCAGGTGATAGCCCGCACGCTTCGTGTCGAAGATGTCTACGTCCCCATCTTCCACGACCGCACATATTACGGAGTCGAGAGCATCGGTCTCGAGTTCAAGAGCACAGTCGTGTTCCCGCCCGAAAACCAGCGCCGCATCGCCGGGCAGAACGCCGATCCGGACCTCCAGAAGTGGGCCATTCTCAAGGCTGTGTGCGGTTTCCTGAACTCACGCGCCGGCGGCGACCTGCTGATCGGTGTGAACGACGCCGGATTCGCCGGCGGCATCGAGCAGGACATTCAGGAACTGTACAAGATGAAATACATTTCGAGTCCCGACGACGACCACTACCGCCTGTATATCATGAATTTCATACGGTTCGCCTTCTGCGAGATCGGCAACGTCAAGCCCAATTCCGACATAGCCGACAGCTGCGTCGACTGCTTCCCCGAGACGAACGCCGAGGGATGGACGGTGATGAGGGTGAAAGTCAAGCCTTACACCAAGAATATCGTGAAGTTCGCCGCCAACGAATCGAGGCCCCAGAACATCGAGGACAGCTACCTGCGTCTCAGCGGCCGCACCGTGCCCGTCAGCCCCGGCATGGAGGAAGAAATCATGAAATACAAGGGCAAACGCAAACGGTAAGCGTAATTATAAATGATAAATGATTAGAGGCATCCGCGCGTCAGCCTCTAATCATTTATCATTTATCATTGTGTTAGACTTCTTCCGATTCGGATTTCTCTTTCCTGACGGACGGGAATGGTTTTCCGCTCGGCTGCGGCATCTTGCTGTCGGGTGTTGACACGGGAATCGAGAGGCGTGTCCATAGCGCGTTGGGTATCTGCCGCCACAGGCCGACGACCACATTCCAGCGGCAGTCGATCACGGCGACTCGCGGGGCCTTGACTATGGCCTTGATGATCAAAGGCGCCGCATAGTCGAGCGTCATCTCCATCGGATATTTCACTCCTTCGAGCAGCAACGGAGTTCTCACCCACCCCGGGCGTATGTCGGTGAACCTGATGTGCGCTCCCTCCTCATGCGCAAGCTGTTCGAGCGCAACCATATAGGTCTGGGCACACTTCTTCGAGGCAGAATATGCCGACAGCCGCCCTATGCCGTTGGTGCCAGCCACACTTGTCACGGCGGCTATGCGCCCGCGATTGCCGGTGTCGCGGAAATAACGGTAGGCGGTGCTGAGCATCCTCGCGAAACCTCCGGCGTTGGTCGCGATTATGTCAACCTCCCTCTGCGGGTCGAGTTTCAGATTCTCGTAGCCTATTCCCGCAACATGGAAATAGATGTCCATGCCGCCGAGTTTGGAGATAAGACTTCCGAGCCGCGAGGGAGCATCGGGTTTAGTAACATCGATCGACATGTATTCCACCATGTCGGGATATCTGGCCTTCAGGTCGGCCATGGGTTTTGTGTGACGCGCCGCGAGTCCGACTTTGACGCCGCGCGAGGCGAACTCCTCGGCGACTCTCAGCCCTATGCCCGAAGAGGCGCCCATTATTACTATTTTCTTCATACCGAGTGTTGATTATATCTATTTGAACAACTACAATTAGAACAACCGCAGGCCGTCAATGTTTCGGATGCGAAAAAGAGGAGTGCCCCTGACAGTACACTCCTCTATTGTCTCGACCCAGTCGGTTATGCCGACTGGATTGGTTCGGAATCTTATCTGATCACTTCTTTCGTCACCTTGTTGCCGCGGCGCACGATATAGATTCCCTGCTCGGGATTCATGACACGCACGCCCTGGAGGTTGTAGTACTCGGGCTGAGCAACCACAGCATCCTCGACGGGAAGCGACTCAACGCCGGAGTTGCCGATGAAGCCTATTCGCGCGGGCTTGTAGGTGATGATGTCCTCATCCTCTTTCTCGGCCGACGTATTGTCGCCATATGAATACTCGCTGAACGGATCGTCAAAGTATGAGGGGTCGTAAGGTGTGCCGCCGACGGGACTGACGCCATACTTGTCGACATACATCACGCCGATACCTTTGAGGCGGATATAGTCGGCCGTGCAGCCGAGCACGCTCAGAGGAATCTTGAACTCATAGAAGGTGTGGGCCGAGTCATCGATCTCGCTGCGGAGGTCGACGAAACCGGTGTTGCCCTTCAGAAGCTCGGGGTCATAACCGAACTCCGACTGGCCCCATACGTGCTCGATCGAGGGCAGCAGACCGTCGGAATAGCCGTACTCCACTCCGCTGGGTTTTATGATGCAGTATTCGGGATCATAGCTTGCGTGGCCGTCGGGCGTGGGCTTGAAGAGCGTGAAGTTGTTGGTCTGGGGCTTGGTGGAGAGCATGAGGATATGGTCAACGCCGTTGTTGAACTTCGCGCCTTTGAACTGGTCGCTCCAGATGGGGCCTGTGCCACCGATGTATCCGTCGAACGACAGGTTCGGGTCGAGGTCGAAGGCCAGGATCATGTGGCCGTCCATGTTGTAGGGCTTGGACTCGCCGGGCTGCTTACCTTCGCCGGCGGCATCCCAGACGGTGTATACGAACTGAACGCCGAGGTAGAGGTTGTCGTTATCGTAAGCCGCATAGAGGGCATAAGAGTCAACGATGGGACGCTCGTGAGTGCCGCGGAATGCCTGGCAGACGTCGCGGGCCACGCCCTGGGCGATAAGCTCGTCGTCAGTCCAGTTGCTCATGGCGTTCGCGGCCGGATGTCCGTTCATGTGCATCGTCTTCTGCGTGCCGACCTTGCCGTTGGGGTTCACCTTATAATAATCGGTGATGAGGTTGTTGCCCGGAGAGGGAGGCGTCGGAGGCGTGGGGCCGTCGTTGAGGGTGTATGTGAACGACTGCTCCTTCTTGCCGCCCTCGGAAGTCACGGCGAGAGTCTTGAGCGTGACGGTCTTGGTGAATTTCAGCGGCGACGAGTAAACCGACGAAGAGGTTGTCGGGGTCGCGCCGTCGGTCGTGTAGTAGATTGTCGCGGCGGGAGAAACGGTGAGTGTCACCGTGATGCTCTCTGTGAACGTAGCGCCCGAAGCGGGGTTGGCCGTAACGGTCGGAACGGCGGGAACATCGCCACCCTGGTATTCGCCCTGGTCGGAGACAGCGCCCTTCGCGCCGCCGGCACCTTTATAGAGATGCTTGTCGGCGGGAGCGCCGCTGACGTCGGCGGTCTGGTTGTTGTCACCCGACCCGCTGCCGTCGCAGAAGAGGAAGCCTTTGAGACCCGAGGGATCAGTCGTGAACGTGTATTTCCAGATGTTGCCCTCGACCTTGGTCATGGACGTGCCGGGCCAGGTGGTGGAAGGAGACGACCAGTAATGGATGTTGACGTTGCTCCAGTTGGTCGCCGAATTGTCATAATAGATTGTGACGTCGCCGGGAACGGGAGGCGTCGGTGGTGTCGGAGGTGTCGGAGGATTCTCGCCGTCGTTGTAGATCACGGCAATACCGCTCGAACCGACATTGCCGCTGATGGTCGACGCAGTCACGGTGAACGTGCCGCCGCTGACGCGGTCGGTGTATGTTCCGGCCGGACAATAGCCGCCGCCGTTGGTGACGCTGACGTTGCCGCTGCCCTTCATCACGATCACGGCGCCGCCGTTCTCGCGGGTGATGGAGCAGGCGTTGCCGTTGCTCTCGAACCAATCCTTGCGGCCGGTCATGGCGTTGCGGAACTTGTTGACCTCGGCCACGTGCTTGCTGTTGTAGGCCGTGCTGCCCTTGCCGACCTTGATGTTGTTGAATCCCTTGGCGTTCGGGCGTGCCAGATAGAGGCAGGTGGCGCCGTTGCGGCAGGCCATGGATGCATACGCGCGGTCGATTACGCTCTGGTCGACGTTCTGCGACCACTCGTCGTTGGCATATGTGTCATGGCTTTCAGCCCAGTATACAACCTTGGTGTCCGACAGGTTCTGGTTTACCACCCAGTCGCCGCCGTAACCACGGGGAATACCACCGTTGTCCTTGGCGGCGCCGTTCGAATACTTGTTGTCGGTCACCGACATCATGCCTGCATATTCCTTGATGATCGAGGCGTTGGGGCCCGGAGCGTCTAGGATCTCGCCGTAATGGTACATGCCCGGCACCGAAGTCACCGACGACCAGAAGCCGCAGCCCTCCGACGGAAGGCCGATGTGCTTGGCGGCATCCCAGCGGATACCCTTCACGCCGAGCGACTTGAGTTTCTCGACATATGCCTTGCCACGTGCTATTACGTCGGCATTCTCCGAGACGATGTCGCCGTAGTCGCCGAGCTGTCCGTGTGTAATTGAGTTGCGGTTGCCGTAGTCAATGCCGCCTTCCCAGCGGACGCGGCCGCTGCCGTCCCACCACGTATCGTGGTAACCGGCTGTCCTGTCGACATGGTTGGCAACGACGTCGACGATAATCTTTATACCGTAGTTGGCAGCCTCCGAGCAGAGGCTGCGGAGGTCTTCTTCCGAGCAATACGACGAACTCTTGAAGGCGAGGTCGTAGGGCCGATAGAGGTCATGCCATGACGTGCCCACCCTTACGTCGGGGCGCTGACATGGCGAGATTTGAACTGCGCCGAAGCCCGAGGCCGCGATGTCGGCCAGAGAGGCTTTGACTTCCGAGGCCGTCCAGTTGAAACAGTGCAGGATGTTTCCCTCCTGAATTCCTGAAGGCAGACCGTAGTCCGTGGCCTGGATTGTTCCGGCCGCACCCAAGGTCAGGAGCAATCCGAGAACACTTCTTTTGAAGATTTTCATGATGTAAATGAAATTAATTGGATATAAGATTCGCTTCGGTCAGTTCATATGCGTCGACTGCCGGCGAGATTTTAATGTGTGGTGCGTCGCCATCGACGGCGATGCCTGACAGGGCCGGGCGTGACCGGGTAGGAGTCTCCCGGCCCTATCTTGCGGCAAAATTAATACATATTGATAAATATTGCAAATTTCTTTCTGCTAAAAATTTACAATATGTCAGAACAATACCGCTATCCGGTAGGTGATGAAAGCGAGCAGCCACGCAACGCCGGTGTTGTAGACCACCGAGAACATCGTGTATCGCCAGCTGCCGGTCTCGCGGGTTATGGCGGCGAGAGTCGCTATGCAGGGGAAATAAAGCAGCACGAACACCATGAAAGCGAGCGCCGAGGCCGCGTCGAACGGCGCCTTGCCCGTGATCTTCGACGGCGTGGCGAGCCGCTCGGAGAGCATGGCCGCGTCGTCGTCGCCTACATACAGCACGCCGAGCGTCGACACCACGACCTCCTTGGCGGCGGCGCCCGCAATGAGCGACACGCATGTCTTCCATCCGAATTCCATCGGACGCACCACCGGTTCGACGGTTTTGCCCACGTATCCGAGTATTGAATGTTCCTGCTGGTATTCCGTGGCCACCATCTCGTCGAGCGCGGCGGGGTCCATCGCTTCGAGCGATGACTCAGGCATATCGGCCAACATCCCGGCTCGGTATGTCTCGGGTATCTCATCGGCCGAATAATGAGGGAAATATGAAAGCGCCCATATGATTATGGAGGCGAGCAGAATCAGACCGCCCATCTTCTTCAGATACTGTTCGGCCTTGCCCCACATGTTGCGCATCGTGGCCTTGAAGGTCGGCATCCTGTAGGGGGGAAGTTCCATGACGAAAGGTGTCTCGTCGGCCTTGAACCAGAATTTCCTCATCAGCCGCGCCGTGATGACGGCCACGATTATGCCGAGCAGATATAGCCCCACGAACACCCAAGCCCCCGTATGGGGGAAGAAGGCGCCGGCCAGCAGCACATAGATGGGTATTCGGGCCGAGCAGCTGATGAACGGATTGATGAGTATCGTGATGAGCCGGCTCGACTTGCTCTCGATGATGCGCGTCGACATGATGGCGGGCACGTTGCAGCCGAATCCCATCACAAGCGGAATGAACGACTTGCCGTGCAGACCCATGCGGTGCATCAGCTTGTCCATGATGAACGCCACGCGGGCCATATATCCCGAGTCTTCCATAAAGGATATGAAGGCGTAGAGTATCAGGATATTGGGCAGGAAGACAATCACGCCTCCCACGCCGCCTATAATGCCGTCGAGCAGCAGGTCCTTGAGCGGGCCGTCGGTCATGTACTTTCCTATGAGGCCAGAAATCCAGCTCACGAGGCTCTCGATCCATTCCATCGGATAACTGCCGAGCTGGAAAGTGGCCCAGAACATCACCCACATCACCAGCAGGAATATCGGGAAACCGAACAGTTTGTTGGTGACGAAGGCGTCGATGATGCGTGTCGATTTCTCGTCCTTGGCCAACGAGCCCTCCATGGTCTCGGCGAGCGCACCCTGGATGAAACCGTATTTGTCGGCCGAGATCACCGAGGCCACATCCTCGTTGAGCTTGGTCTGAATCCGCTTGTCCTCTCGGTCGCGCAGGGCACTCCATCGCTCGTAGCTGGGGTTGACACCGAGCATCTGCTCTATCTCCGGGTCGCGTTCCATGAACTTAATGGCCAGGAAACGGGGCGAGAAATGTTCGGTCACGGTGTGGTCGCTCTTGAACTCAGCGTTGAGAGCCGAGACGGCCTGCTCCACCTCCGGATGCATCTTGACGTGGATATGGCGGGTGTCGGGCGATCTCATCTCATAGACCTGGATCACAGTGTCGAGGAGTTTGTCGACGCCCCATCCGGTGGCGGCGATAGTCGGCACGAAAGGCACGCCGAGCATCTTGCCCAGCGACTTGTAGTCGAGTTTGGCGTCGCTCTTCTGGAGCTCGTCGAACATGTTGAGGTCCACCACCATAGGAAGGTTCATGTCGATGAGTTCGGTCGTGAGGTATAGGTTGCGTTCCAGATTCGAGGCCACGACGACGTTGAGGATGACGTCGGGAGTCTCCTCGCGCAGGTAGCGCATCACGTACAGTTCTTCGGGCGAATAGGCCGAAAGCGAGTACGTGCCGGGCAGGTCGACGATGTTGATGCGATAACCCTTGTATTTCAGCGAGCCCTCCTTGGCGCCGACGGTGACGCCGGCATAGTTGCCCACATGCTCACGCGCGCCCGACACCATATTGAAAAGCGATGTCTTGCCGCAGTTGGGGTTGCCGATCAGCGCTACATTGATGATCTTGTCGCGTCGCAGGGGCATGCATTTCTCGCACGCTTGTTCTTCGTGGGTGTCCGAAGCGTTGTCGGCATGGGTCGCCGACGAGTTCCAGTCTTCGAGCAGTTCCACATCGACGAGATTGGCCTCCGCTCTGCGCAGCGACACCTCGTAGCCCATCAGCGCGTATTTCACAGGGTCCTGGAGCGGAGCGTTGAGCACGACCTTGACCTCGCGTCCCCTGACGAAGCCCATTTCCATGACCCTCTTTCGGAAGGCGCCATGGCCGAGGATTTTGGTTATGACACCGGTCTGACCCGGTTTTAGATCTGAAAGTCGCATGTTTTTCAATTTGGATACAAAATTACAACCAAATCTTCAAGCGACCAAATAATCGGCCCAAAATACCCAATTTTAGGTATTGACGCCCCACCAAGCCCCTACGCGCCATTGCCGCGCCCCTGACTAATGGCAGGGAGACTTAAAATAGGCCGCCGCTCTGCCCGCATTACCTTATACTTGAAAGTTATTACTTACTTATTGGCCTCTTCTCGGAAATTTTTATTAAATTTGCAGTTTGATAAAGGAAACATACGCGTTCTGAAAAAGTGATTGAAGACATAACTCTGCGCATCGAACCGTCGAAGGCGGCTTCGCCGGCACAACTTGTCGGCGCGGCCTGTCGTGTGTCCGGACTACGTCCCGAGGACGTCAACGACATCAGGATCACACGCCGTTCGGTCGACGCCCGCAAGCATCCTGTGATGCTCAACCTCAACGTGCGCGTCGCCACTGGCGAAGATGCCGCCGTTCCACTTCTCGAACGTCCGGTGAGGTTCTCCCCCGTTCCGGCCGACGCACCGGTCATGGTGATCGTAGGAGCAGGTCCGGCAGGACTCTTCGCCGCCCTTCGCGCGATAACCCATGGCGTACGGCCCATCGTGATGGAACGCGGCCGAGATGTCGACGCCCGCAGGCTCGACCTCGCCGCAATTAGCAGGGAGAAATGCATCAACACCGCGTCGAACTACTGTTTCGGCGAGGGCGGAGCCGGCGCTTACAGCGACGGCAAGCTATTCACACGCAGCAAGAAACGCGGCTCGGTTGAAGAAATACTTCAACTGTTCGTGCAGCACGGAGCCTCGCCCGACATTCTCATCGACGCGCATCCGCATATCGGCAGCGACCGTCTGCCGCACGTCATCAAGAACATACGGCAGACAATCCTCGACAACGGAGGGGAGGTGCGCTTCGAGACCCGCGTCCGCGATCTCATCATCGCAGACGGCGAGGTGCGTGGCGTGATCACCGACCGTGGTGAGGCGGCAGCCGATGCAGTCATACTCGCCACCGGACACTCGGCCCACGACACATTCAAGGTGCTCGCCGGGCGCGACGTCGCCATGGAGCCCAAGGGCATAGCCGTAGGCGTCCGCCTCGAACATCCGCAGACGCTGATCGACAGCATACAATACCACAGCCGGAGCGGCAGAGGCAGATATCTCCCAGCCGCCGAATACAGTTTCGTGTCGCAGCAGGATGGCCGCGGCGTGTATTCATTCTGCATGTGCCCCGGAGGCGTCGTCGTGCCCGCGGGAAGCGCCGACGGCGAACTCGTGGTCAACGGCATGTCGGCCTCGGCCCGCGCCGGGAAATGGGCCAATTCGGGCATCGTCGTCGAGATACGTCCAGGCGATTTTCCGCAGTTCGACGGCGACGGTCCGCTGCAGATGCTCCATCTGCAGGAATGGCTCGAGAAGAGCATGTTCGAGGCGGCCGGAGACACCATCGTCGCCCCCGCCCAGAGGATGCTCGACTTCACCGAAGGACGCCTGTCGAAGACGCTGCCCAAGACGTCTTACGCCCCCGGCGTACAGTCAGCCGACTTCAACACATTGCTGCCTCCCTTCATCGCCTCCAGACTCGCGGCCGGATTCAGGCATTTCGGACGCAAGGCGCGGGGATTCCTCACCAACGACGCCGTCATGATAGGACTCGAGTCGCGCACATCGTCGCCCGTACGGATCACCCGCGAACCCGAGACGCTCGAAAGCGTCAACGTCGCCGGGCTCTATCCGGCCGGCGAAGGCGCCGGGTATGCCGGCGGGATAGTCTCGGCCGCCATCGACGGCATGAGATGCGCCGACGCGGCCGCCGCGAGACTGGCGGAACGCAAAAATTCATCGCACGACAAAACAAAACAGAAGATATGACGATTCTGAATATAGAGACATCAGGCAAGATATGCAGTGTCGCCCTCACCATGGACGGCGCGCTCGAGATGCAGCTCGACGACTGCGAGGGCATGCAGCATGCCAACAAGGTCGCCCCGTTCGCCGAGAGATGCATGTCCGAACTCACCCGCAAGGGGATACGCCCCGACGCCGTGGCCGTGAGCATGGGCCCCGGCAGCTACACCGGGCTCCGCATCGGTATGTCACTGGCCAAGGGCCTCGCGTTCAGCCTCGACGTGCCGCTCATAGGAGTCGACACGCTGAAGATCCTGGCCGTCAAGGCCATGTTCCGCTCGATGGACTGGACCGGGAACGAGATTCTCGTGCCGATGGTCGACGCGAGGCGCATGGAGGTCTTCACGGCCGCATACGATTTCGCGCTCAACGCCGTGGTCGAGCCGCAGGCGATGATCATCGACGCCGATTCGTTCCGCGACCTTCTGGACGCCGGACACCAGCTCTACTTCATGGGCGACGGCGCCGAGAAGACCAAGCAGGTGATCTCGCATCCCAACGCCCACTGGATCGACGGTCTCCTGCCCCAGGCCAAGGACATGCTGGCGCTGTCGGAAAAGGCGTTCCGCGAGAACGACTTCATCGACATCGCATACTCCACGCCCAACTATCTCAAACAGTATCACACCACAAAACCGAAAAACCAACTCAAATGATGCTACCATACAACACCGACATGGAGCCGGTGCTTCTTCCCGAATACGGCCGTCATCTGCAGGGCCTCGTGGACTATTGCGTCGGAATACCCGACCGCGACGAGCGGACCGAATGCGCGTATGCCATAGCCGAAACCATGGCCGGCCTATATCCCGAACTTATAGGTGAGAACGGCGACTGGTCGAAGATATGGGACCAGATCAACATCATGTCGAGGTTCGAACTCGACATCGACTTCCCCTGCGAGGTGATCAGCGCCGACAAACTCAACCCGAAGCCGGCAAAGCTGCCCTACTCGTCGTCGCAGATGAAGTTCCGCCACTACGGCCGTAACATCGAGAAGATGATAGGTATCGTGGCCGACCTCGAGGACGGCGAGGAGAAAGACCTGCTGATATCGATGATAGCCCACCACATGAAGAAGCTCATGATGCAGCACAACAAGGAGGGCGTAGACGACGCCAAGATCCTCAAGGACCTCGCCATGTATTCGCAGGGCCGCATCAACCTCGACCCCTACACCTATCTGCTGCATGAGTTCAAGGAGGTGCAGGCCCCGCAGCAGCATCAGAACAAAAAGAAGAAAAGGAAATGAGCAGTTTCATCGTAGAGGGCGGCCACTCGCTCCACGGCGAGATCACGATCAAGGGAGCGAAAAACGAAGCCCTCGAGGTGATCTGCGCCACGTTGCTCACGCCCGAGAAGGTGGTCATCTCCAATCTCCCGCAGATCTCCGACGTCAGGAACCTGATAGACCTCCTGGCCGAGATGGGCGTCAAGGTGAGATATATCACACCGTCGGAGGTCGAGTTCCAGGCCGACAGCATCGACATCGGATACATACACACCGAGCAGTACCGCAAGAAGGCGTCGTCGCTGCGCGGCTCGGTGATGGTGATGGGTCCGTTGGTGGCGCGTTTCGGTGTGGCGGTGATGCCGCGGCCAGGAGGCGACAAGATAGGCCGTCGCCGTCTCGACACTCACTTCGAGGGCATACAGCGCCTCGGCGCGGAGTTCAGCTACGACCGTGAGTCGCACACATACAACATCAGCGCGCCGGCCGAAGGGCTCAAGGGATGCTACATGCTGCTCGACGAGGCCTCCGTCACCGGCACGGCCAACATCGTCATGGGCGCCGTGTTCGCCCATGGCGAGACCACCGTCTACAACGCCGCGTGCGAGCCATATATCCAGCAGCTCTGCAGGATGCTGGTCAGGATGGGCGCGCGTATCGACGGCATCGGCTCCAACCTGCTGCGCATCAACGGCGTCGAGAGCCTGGGGGGCACCACCCATAAGCTCCTGCCCGACATGATCGAGGTGGGAAGCTTCGTCGGCATGGCCGCGATGACCGGCTCGAACCTCCTGCTCAAGGACGTCGGAATCGGCGACCTCGGCATGCTCCCCTCGGCGTTCGGTCGGCTCGGCGTCAACCTGATGGTCGAGGGCGACGACATTCGTGTCAACCAGCATGAGATCTATGAGATCGACGAATTCATCGACGGCTCGATCATGACCGTGGCCGACGCTCCCTGGCCGGGGCTCTCGCCCGACCTGCTCAGCATACTCCTCGTAGTGGCCACGCAGGCCCGAGGCTCGCTGATCATACATCAGAAGATGTTCGAGAGCCGGCTCTTCTTCGTCGACAAACTACTTGACATGGGAGCCCGCGTCATACTCTGCGACCCGCACCGCGCCGTCGTGATCGGCGCCGGCAAGTTCCACTGTCTCAGGGCTACCGATATGGTCTCGCCCGACATACGCGCCGGTATCGCCATGCTCATCGCCGCCATGGGAGCCCGCGGAACAAGCCGGATCCAGAACATCAACCAGATCGACCGCGGCTATGAAAACATAGACCGCAGACTCAACAAACTCGGGGCCAAAATCATTAGAATAGAAGAGTGATGTCTTGCTTTAAACGCATTGCCAGATGATAAAAAAGGAAGATATTGTTGAAATAGGAAAATTTCAGAAGACCCACGCACTGAAGGGCGAGCTCAACGCGCTGCTCGACGTCGAGCCCGACTATGCGTTCGACGGCAATCCCCTCATCGTGTCGGTCGACGGGATTTTCGTGCCTTTCTACCCCGAATCGGTGCGTCCCAAAGGCTCGGAGTCTTACCTCGTCAAGCTTCGCGACATAGACTCGCAGCAGGACGCGGCTATGTTCGTCAACAAGGCCATCTACGGTCTTCGCTCCGACCTCGCCGACTATTTCGACGACCCAGACGCCGAGCTCACGGCCGACTTCGTCGGCTTCCGCATAGTCGACAGCAGCCTCGGAGAGATAGGCACCGTCACCGACATCGACGACACAACGGCCAACGTGCTCTTCGTCGTCGGGACCGACGCCGGCGATACGGTCTACATCCCCGTGGCCGAAGAGTTCATCGACACCATCGACGACGACCGCCAGGTCATAGAGACCACGCTGCCCGACGGCCTCGTCGACCTCAACGCCAAGAAGGCATAGACACCCGAAAGTTGGACATTAAAATTCGAAAGTTATGAGCGAACTTACACGTTTTGACGAAGACGAGGCCATAAAGTTCATACGGCAGGCGCTGCCGCAAGACAAATCAGCCGAAATCTCCGACGATGAGATCCTTTACATCATCGACTGCATATGGGACTGGTATGAGAAGAACGGATACCTCGAGATCAACGCCGACGTCACCGACGAGGAGGAACTGCATGTCGACGACCTCACGGCCTACGTCGTCAAGGAACTCCGCCGGGCCAAGGAACTCAATGTGTCGGCCGAAGATGCCGAAACAATCGTAAAAGCAGAACTGCAGTATGAAGAGTCTATCGAAGATTTTTAAGATATCGATCGTCGCCCTGTTGCTCGCCGCCGGCGTGTCAGGCGTCTGCGCCCAGAACACGAAGACCATCCGCGTCGAAGGGGGCAAGGTCGTCACGTCAGGCAAGTCGGATCCGGCCAACACCCCCGCCAACCGTCCGGCATCAGACCTGAAAGGCGCCGCCGAGAATCTCGACGACCTCGACGAACTCAACTTCATCGAGATGGTCAACTCCGTGCCGCTCGACGGCAAAAGCGCCGAACTCATCCGAAAATTCCAGGAGAAAGAGGGGCGCAACCGTCTCTATGGCCGTGAATATAACTCGAAGAACAACTGCACCGTCGAGACATACCGCAACAAGGAGGTGCTGCTCGTAACCATTCCGGCTTCGAGCCTCTTCCCGCCCAACTCCACCGAGCTGCGCCCCGACGCCTCGAAACTGCTGGAGCCGTTGAAGCGCTATCTGCGCGACCCGGACATGTATCGCGTGCTGATGGTGATGCACACCGACAACACCGGTTCGGAGGCCTACCGCGAGCGCCTCACCGAAGAACGCTCCAAGGCCGTGGCCGACTGGTATTCCGACCAGGGCGCCGACACGTCCTATCTCTTCCCCTATGCGTTCAGCGACGACATGCCGCTGGTGGAGAACAACTCTATGTCAAACCGCGAGCGCAACCGGCGTCTGGAGGTTTACCTCGTTCCGGGCAAGAAGATGCTCGAGCAGGCCAAGAAAGGCCGCATTGTGTTCTGACACGATGGTCATCGAGATCGACGATATAGACGACCCCAGGATCGCGGCGTTCCGCAGCATGACCGACGCCGCGCTCAGACAGCAGTGCGAATGCGCCGAGGGCATCTTCATAGCCGAGAGTCCCAAGGTGATAGAAGTCGCTTTGTCGAGGGGCTATGAGCCGGTATCGTTGCTCTGCGAGCGGCGCCACATCGACGGCGACGCCTCGGCGATAGTGGCGCGGTTCGCAGACATGCCTGTCTATACCGGCACGCGCGAGACACTCTCGGTCATCACCGGCTACCGGCTCACGCGCGGAGTGCTGTGCGCCATGCGCCGCCGGCCACTTCCCCCGCTCGCCGAGCTGACGCGTGAAGCGCGGCTGGTGTGCGTGCTCGAAAGCGTGAGCGACACCACCAACATCGGCGCCATCTTCAGGTCGGCGTGCGCCATGGGCGTCGACGCCGTCGTGCTGTCGGCCGACTCATGCGACCCGCTCAACCGCCGCGCAGTGCGCGTGTCGATGGGCAACGTCTTCAACGTCCCCTGGACCGTCGCCGACGACCCCGTGGCCGAACTCAGCCGGCTCGGTTTCACGACGGCGGCACTCGCGCTGAGACACGACAACCTCTCGCTCGACGACCCGAGGCTGAAGACCGTCGACAGGCTGGCGGTCGTGTTCGGCACCGAAGGCGACGGACTGCGCGAGACGACAATAGCCCGTTGCGACTACGTCGTCAGGATTCCGATGCATCACGAGGCTGACTCGCTCAACGTCGCCGCTGCGGCGGCAGTCACCTTCTGGGAACTCAGAAGACGTGAGTGAATAAAAAATTTGAATATTTTTCATAGGGTATAAAATAAATCGGGGTTGAATCTGTTATAAGATAGAAGTGGAACGCCCGCTTCATGAAATCATGTTGAAAGTGTGATTGAAATGCCGATTTGATCGACTGTCGTCGAGCGGTCTGGCACGAGATTTGCACTTTCGTGATTGATATTGTAACCGCGTGGCCTGACGAGTTCGGCCGGGCTTGAACTTATATAGAAAGATGAGACAATTAAAGATAACAAAATCAATCACCAACCGCGAAAGCGCGTCACTCGACAAGTATCTGCAGGAAATAGGTCGCGAGGAGCTGATCTCCGTCAGCGAGGAGGTAGAACTGGCCCAGCGAATTAAGAAAGGAGACCATGCAGCGCTCGAGAAATTGATCAAAGCCAATTTGCGTTTTGTGGTGTCAGTGGCAAAACAATACCAAAACCAAGGCCTCAGTCTTCCCGACTTAATCAATGAAGGCAATCTTGGTCTGATCAGAGCCGCACAGAAATTTGACGAAACAAGAGGTTTCAAGTTCATATCATATGCTGTGTGGTGGATCCGTCAGTCAATACTACAGGCTCTCGCCGAACAGTCGCGCATCGTGCGCCTCCCTCTCAACCAGGTGGGCTCGCTCAACAAGATCACCAAGGAGATGTCGCGCTTCGAGCAGGAGAACGAACGCCGCCCGAGCACGGAAGAGATAGCCGAGCGTCTCGACATGCCCGTCGACAAGATCTCCGACACGATTCAGGTGTCGGGCCGCCATATCTCGGTCGACGCCCCATTTGTCGAAGGCGAGGACAATTCTCTTCTCGACGTGCTCAACAACGACGACAGCCCCATGGCCGACGCGAGCCTCAATCAGGAATCCCTCTCGAAAGAGGTTGACCGCGCACTCAAGCAGCTCTACGACCGCGAGCGCGATATCCTCAAGATGTTCTTCGGCATCGGCTGCCAGGAGATGACCCTCGAGGAGATCGGCGCCAAATTCGACCTGACGCGCGAGCGCGTGCGCCAGATTAAGGAAAAGGCCATTAGAAGACTCAAGGGCCAGAAAAGCAAACTGCTCAAGAGTTATCTCGGAGAGTGATACCGACATGTGATGCATAACGACAGACATAAGCACAAGCCTATGGCAAAGGTCATCCGCAGGACGGCGGCCCTTGCCATGGGCTTTCTTTTTTCAATCTCCGCGCTTGCCGGCGGCACCGACGAGATCATCAGGATTCCCGTGCCTGAAGCCAGGACCACTGCCCCGACCGCGCAGCAGAGCGTCGCAGACGAACGGAAGGCGCTGCCCGCCGACACAGTGGCCGGCACAGTGGCCGAGGAGCGTGAGAGCATCTTCCGCAGCCGTCCGCTCAGCCTCGCCTTCTCACACTTCACGTGGGGCGCCGAGGCCGGGGCTTCTCTCGACCTGACAAGCCACGACCTCTCGACTTTCGACGTCGACGTACTGCTCGGATACAAAAACTCGTTCATCAAGCTCGCGGGCGTCGGGGCCGGCATACACCGCTCGGTCCACAAGGGCAACAACTTCATCCCTGTCTACGCGGTGTTCCGCTCGTCGTTCCGCAGCCGCCCATCGCTGCTCTTCCTCAACGTCCAGGCCGGATACTCGTTCAACTCGTTCGGCGACGGCAAGTCGGTCGGCGACTTCATGGGGGCCCTCGGCGTCGGAATCAACCTGCAGCAGACACGCACGGCGAAGTCTTATTTCGTCCTGTCGGCCGCATACCAGTATTTCAACGCGGAAAATCAGGAGAAGATCGGCATTTATTCCAACTACATCTTCTTCGCCAGGCTCATGTTCGGCGTGAATTTCTGACGACCGACGACCGCGGCCGAGAACGATACGTGATATTTTTCGAAATCAACCTTATCAATATGAGAAAAACAATAATCAATTCATTAGCGGCATTGACAATAATGACAGTTGCTACCAATATTGAATGTGCCGGAGCCAACCCGCTCATCTCGGGTTCGGACGCTCCCTACGGCACAATGCCATTCACGAAGCTCACCGCTTCCGACTACGAACAGGGCATCCTGGAGGGCATGAAGATCCAGAATCAGGAAATAGAGGCGATCTGCAACCAGCGCAGCGTCCCGACGTTCGAGAACACGATTGTCGCACTCGACCGCAGCGGCCGGGTGCTCAACCGCTCTGTGATGGCGCTCAGTAACCTCGAGCACGCTACCGGCGACACCACACTGATGAACACTCTGACCAAACTGACGCCGGCCATGTCCGACCACAGCGCCAACATCATGCTCAACGAGCGCCTCTTCGACCGCATCAAGCAGGTCTATGACCTCCGCGACAAGGACACGTCGCTCAACGATGAGGACCGCCGTCTGATCGAGAAGACCTACAGGTCGTTCGTCCACTCGGGCGCGAACCTCAAGGGCGACGACCGCGATAAGTTCCGCCGCCTCAACGCCGAGCTCTCCGACCTCAACGTCCGCTTTTCGCAGAACGTCACCAACGCCATGAAGGACACGGCTCGCCGCATGTGGCTCAAGGCCGATGACCTCACCGGCATACCCGAGTCAATCAAGTCAGCCTATCGCGCAGCAGCCGCCGAGGCCCTGGCCGATGAAGGCAAGCCCGACGATGGCTCGCTCTATCTCGTCACAATCTTCCGCCCGAGCTTGGGCCCCTTCATGATGTATTCCGACCGCAGGGATCTGCGCGAGAAGCTCTACAAACTCAACGCTTCGACCAACATGTCGGGAGAGTTTAACAACATGCAGATTCTCAAGGATATCGCCAACATACGCCTTGAGATCGCACGCCTGATGGGCCGCAAGAACTTCGCCGAATACCAGCTTGAGGAGACCATGGCAGGCGACCCCGCCACGGTGATGTCGTTCCTCGGCGACCTCCGCGAGGCCTACACCGAGCCCATGCGCAAGGAGGTGAACGAGATCCAGGAATTCGCCCGCCGTACGCAGGGCGCTGACTTCACGCTCATGCCCTGGGATTATTCCTACTGGTCTGACAAACTCAAGAACGAGCGCTACGCCTTCAACGACGAGGACCTCCGCCCCTACTTCGAGCTCAACCGCACAATCGACGGCGTCTTCGGTCTCGCCACGAAACTCTACGGCTACAAGTTCAAGGAGATATCGAATGTAGAGAAATACCATCAGGACGTCCGCGTCTACGAGGTCTATAAGAAAGACGGCGAGCTCCTCGGCCTGCTCTACGCCGACTTCTTCTATCGCGCCGGCAAGGCTCCGGGAGCGTGGATGACGGAGTTCCGCGCCGAAAGCAAAGACGACGAGGGCCGCAAGACCCTGCCGCTGATCTCCATCGTCTGCAACTTCTCCAAGCCCGTGGGCAACGACCCCGTGCTCCTCACAGCCGACGAGGTCGAGACTTTCCTCCACGAGTTCGGCCACGCTCTCCACGGACTCTCGAGCGAGGCCAAGTACGAGTCGCTGAGCGGCACGAACGTCGACCATGATTTCGTCGAGCTCTTCTCGCAGTTCAACGAGAACTTCCTCACCCGCAAGGAATACCTCGACGGTTTCGCACGCCACTACAAGACAGGCAAGAAGATACCGGCCGACCTGCTCGACCGCTTCGTGAAGTCGGCCCAGTACGGCGCGGCATACAGCACGATGCGCCAGCTCGGCTTCGGATATCTCGACATGGCGTACCACACGATCGAGGAGCCGCTCCGCGCGTCGCTCGACATCGAGGCCTTCGAATCTGAGGCCCAGAAGCCCGTGCGCGTCTTCGAGCCCGTTGAGGGCTGCGTGATCTCGCCCGCTTTCGGCCACATCTTCTCCGGAGGTTACGCCGCCGGCTATTATGGCTACAAATGGGCCGAGGAACTCGACGCCGACGCGTTCAAGGCATTCAAGGAGAACGGCATCTTCGACCAGAAGACAGCCGGAAAATTCCTCAAGATGCTCCAGGCCGGCGACACCAAGGACCCCATGGAGCTCTATATCGAATTCCGCGGCAAGAAACCCACCGTTGACGCGCTTCTCGAGCGTGACGGACTCAAATAAATCAATCACGGACTCAAACAACCCCAATCGATGAAAACAAAAGATGAACTGATTGACGACCTGCTCGACCTCGCCTTCGCCGAAGATGTTGGCGACGGAGACCATACGACCCTCTCGACCATACCCGCCGACGCCATGGGCAAGAGCCGCCTCATCATCAAGGAAGACGGCGTGCTCTCGGGCGTCGAAATCGCCCGCAAGGTCCTGGAGAAAGTTGACCCCTCCATCAAGATGGAGGTCTTCATCGGCGACGGCGCCGACGTCCGCAAGGGCGACATCGCCTTCACGGCCGAAGGCCCGGTGAGGTCTCTGCTTGTGGCCGAGCGCACGATGCTCAACATCATGCAGCGCATGAGCGGCGTGGCCACCATGACCCGCCGCTATCAGGACGAGCTCAAGGGTCTGCACACCCGCGTGCTCGACACGCGCAAGACGACTCCCGGAATGCGTATGCTTGAGAAGGAGGCCGTCAAGACCGGAGGAGGCACCAACCACCGCATCGGTCTGTTCGACATGATTCTCATCAAGGACAACCATATCGACTTCGCCGGCGGAATCGAGAAGGCCATCGACCGCGCCAACGAATATTGCCGCGCCAACGGCAAGGACCTGCGCATCGAGGTCGAGGTCAGGAGCCTCGACGACATCCGCAGGGTTCTCGAGCACTGCGGAGTGGACCGCATCATGTTCGACAACTTCACCCCCGAACTCACCCGCGAGGCCGTGAAGCTGGTGGACGGACGCTTCGAGACCGAGTCGTCGGGCGGAATCACACTTGAGAACCTGCGCAGCTATGGCGAGGCCGGCGTCGACTTCATCTCGGTCGGCGCGCTGACCCACAGCGTCAAGGGCCTCGACATGAGCTTCAAGGCCGTGTGACCATGACCGACCGCAGGCAGCAGGGAGCCGAAAACCGCGATTGGGGCCACGAGGCCGAGGGCCTCGCCGCCGAGTATTTCCTCAAGGAGGGTTACACCATCCGCGAGCGCAATTGGAAGATGAACAGGCTCGAGGTAGACCTCATCCTTGAGAAAGACCGGCAGATTGTCTTCGTCGAGGTCAAGGCACGAAAACAGGGGCCGACCAGCCACGACCCGGTGACGGCTGTCGATTTCACCAAGCGCCGCCACCTCGTCAACGCCGCCGACGTCTACCTGCGCAGGCTGCCGGTGCTCTATCAGTACAGGTTCGACATAGTGACCTTCACAGGCACCCGCGACGACTACGAGATGAGGCATTACCCCGACGCTTTCATCCCGCTCGCCAACCAATACAAAAAGCGCTGAACGCTACCTCCCCCCAACAAAAGCGCGCGTCCCCTCCACGAGGACGCGCGCCTTTATTTTATGCCGGCTGTCAGAGCGTCCTATTTCCCTCTGAAACGGGCGAGCGTTATCGCCGTTGCCACCGCCACGTTGAGCGACTCGGCGTGGTCGGCCGTGGCAGGAGGTATCAGCAGAGGCGACGTGACGTGCGACCTGACCTCGGGCGAGATGCCGTTGCCCTCGTTGCCCATCACGATGAAACCGCAGTCGCCCGTCTCGGCGCGGAAGATGTCCTTGCCGTCGAGCAGAAGCCCGTAGACCGGCATCGACGGGTTCTCCCTGAACAGTGCGGGAAGGTCACAGTATGTCACTTCGACCTTGGCGATCGATCCCATCGTGGACTGCACGCACTTCGGATTGAAGACATCGGCCGTGTCGCGCGACGCGAATATGCGGCGTATGCCGAACCAATGGCATGTTCGCACAATCGTGCCGAGATTGCCCGGGTCCTGCACGCCGTCGAGCACGAGATAGAGATCTCGGCCGACATCGGCCGGGCGCTCCTCCTGCCGTGGGATGCGATAGACGGCCACGACCGGCGGAACGGTCTGCAGCCCCGAAATCTTCTTCATGTCGGCTTCGGACGCCTCGCGGACCTTATCCGCAGGCACATCGGGTAATTCTCCGCAGCCTTTGAGGCATATCAGACACTCGAGTTCGAAATGTCCCAGAGTGTCGCGCACCGACTTCTCCCCCTCCACGATGAAGAGTCCGTGCCGACGTCTCATCCTGGCCGACGAAAGCGACGAATAAACGCCCGTCTTGGTCTTCGATAGTTCCATATCGTTGTCTCGGAATTTGAAATATACGCGAAGTTAATACTTTTGTTGTAAATTATCGCACGTAATCAATGACTATTTCAAAAATTATTACTAAATTTGAAGATAATTTCGGGCGGGATAAGGTTTTCAGTATTTCAACTCTCCGCGATAGGCTGCCCGGCGTCGTATCCGGAGACTAAATTTAGATAACAGATGTCAAAATATATAGGTGCGCATGTCAGCGCGTCAGGCGGTGTGCAGAACACTCCTCTGGCCGCCGACGCAATCGGAGCGAAGGCGTTCGCTCTCTTCACCGGCTTCAGCAACCGCTGGGCGTCCAAGCAGATTTCGGACGAAATCGCCGAGGCGTTCAAGTCCAACTGCGAGGCCAAGGGTTATGACGCCTCGGTGATCCTGCCCCACGACAATTTCCTCATCAATCTCGGCAGCCCCGACCCTCAGAAGCTGGCCATGTCGCGAAAATCCTTTCTCGACGAGTTCAGACGCTGCGAGGCCCTTGGGCTGAAGATGCTCAACTTCCATCCCGGCAGCCATCTCGGCCAGCTTGAGGTCGACGCCTGTCTCGACCTGATAGCAGAGAGCATCAACATCACACTCGACCAGACCGAGGGCGTCATGGCGGTGCTCGAATCCACGGCCGGACAGGGGACTAACCTCGGATACAGGTTCGAGCATCTCGCCCGCATCATCGACCGGGTCGAGGACAAGACGCGTGTCGGCGTATGCGTCGACACATGCCACACCCACTCGGCCGGCTACGACCTCGCCACAGAGGAGGGCTACGAGGCGACCTGGAAGGAGTTCGACGACGTGGTCGGCGCCGGCTACCTCAAGGCCCTCCACCTCAACGACAACAAGCGCACGCTCGGATCGCGCATCGACCGCCATGAACTCATCGGGCTCGGCTCGCTCGGCGAGGAGTTCTTCATCAGGCTGGTCAACGACCCCCGATTCGACGACATGCCCCTGATTCTCGAGACTCCTGACCCCGACAGATGGGCCGAGGAGATAGCATGGCTATACTCGATGATAGGAAAATAGAACCTTCAGGCGGCGTCAACGTAGTCAACTCCGACCTAACGCCGCTCTTGTGTTGACCGAAATAAATAAAACATATATACGCATGAGAACTAAACCTGATTTAAGTTTCTGGAAGCTCTGGAACCTCTCGTTCGGCTTCTTCGGAGTGCAGATCGCATATGCCCTGCAGAGTGCGAATGTATCCCGTATCTTCACCACAATCGGTGCGGACCCCCACGACCTCAGTTATTTCTGGATCCTTCCCCCTCTGATGGGCCTCATCGTGCAGCCCATCGTCGGAATGCTCAGCGACAAGACATGGACCAAGCTCGGCCGCCGTCTCCCCTATCTCGTGGTCGGCGCGCTGGTGGCCGTCGTGGTGATGTGCCTCCTGCCGAATGCGGGCAGCTTCAATTTCACCGTTTCGAGCGCCATCCTCTTCGGCCTCGTGTCGCTGATGATGCTCGACACGTCGATCAACATGGCCATGCAGCCCTTCAAGATGCTTGTCGGCGATATGGTCAACGAGAAGCAGAAAGGGCTCGCCTATTCGATCCAGAGCTTTCTCTGCAACGCCGGCTCTGTGGTCGGCTACATCTTCCCTATCCTCTTCATGTGGTTCGGCATCAAGAACACCGCCCCGGCCGGAGTCGTCCCCGACACGGTGATATGGTCGTTCTACATCGGCGCCGCCATCCTGCTGCTCTGCGTGGTCTATTCGCTCATCAAGATCAAGGAGTGGCCGCCGAAGCTCTATAACGAATACAACGGCATCGTCGAGAACGCCGCCAAGAAGGAGAAGACCGACGTCATCACCCTTCTCAAGCACGCCCCCTCGACGTTCTGGACGGTCGGCGTCGTGCAGTTCTTCTGCTGGTTCGCGTTCCTGTTCCTCTGGACATACGCCACCAACACCGTGGCCCACAACGCCTTCTCCACACCCGAGACTGTCAATTACCCCGGCATCACCTATCAGGGCAAGAACTACACCGGCAAATATCTCATTGCCGACAACGACAGCATCATCATCAACCACGGCACCAAGACCGGCGACTATCTCGCCAACCAGACGCAGCCCTTCACGCTCACCACGGCCGACATCGTGGAGAAGCGCGCCGACGGCACTCTCGACATCAGCGCCACGGGCAGCGTCAAGATCGACAATCCGTCGGAGTGCTCTTACATGAGCCGCACGGTGCTCGACGCCACATCCACCCAGTATAACGAGGCCGGCAACTGGGTCGGCGTGCTCTACGCCATCCAGGCCCTCGGCTCCGTGCTCTGGGCGGTGATGCTCCCCCGATTCCGCAGCCGCAAGTTCTCCTACACGCTCAGCCTGCTGCTCGGTGCGGCCGGATTCTTCATGACGGCATTCGTCACCGATCCCTACGTCCTCTTCGTCGCGTTCGCGCTTATCGGCTGCGCCTGGGCCGCTATGCTCGCATGGCCGTTCACAATCCTCACCAACTCGCTGCGCGGCGGAAACATCGGCGCTTACCTCGGCCTCTTCAACTGCACGATCTGCGTGCCCCAGATTGTGGCGGCCATCGTGGGCGGCTGGATCCTCACCATGCTCAGCTCACCCGGCGAACTCGCTCCTGAATATCTCATGATGGCCGTGGCAGGAGTGTCGCTCATCATAGGCTCCGTATGCGTCTTCTTCATCAAGGAAGGCACAGGCGACAACGGCCGCACGCTCGAATCGCCCAAGGAAAACCCCGTGGAGAGCGAAAATATCTGACGACATCCCATCTATCTGAAATAAAGAAAGTCCGCGACGCCAACAACGCCGCGGACTTTCTTTATTTATAAATATTTTCAATGGAAATAATGTATAAAGTTTTCCAAAAATATTTTCATAACCCAGTATATCAGCAGGTTAATATTTTACATACGGTTAAAAGTTGTCCAAAAAGAACTTTTGTGAATTATTTGGCGTTATTGTTTGTGGATTGAAAAATAAGTTGTAACTTTGCATCGGCTTTCCCGAAAGCACCTATCAAAACCGAATAAACCAGAATACACCTCATAACCAACCCAAGATGATACAGACAGTCGTAAAGAGAGACGGACGCGTGGCCGGATATAACGAAGAGAAAATCAAGGCGGCCATCCGCAAGGCAATGCTCACCACCGAGATGGGCGAAGACGAGGCTCTCATCCAGCGCATCACCGACCGCATCGGCATGACCGGCAAGGAGCGCATGACTGTCGAGGAGATTCAGGACAAGGTCGAGATCGAGCTGATGAAGTCGGCGCGCAAGGATGTGGCCAAGCGTTACATCGCCTATCGCGACCAGCGCAGCATAGCGCGCCGCGCAAAGACCCGCGACATCTTCCTCGAGATTATCGAGGCCAAGAACAATGACGTGACCCGCGAGAACGCCAACATGAACACGGACTCGCCGGCGGGCATGATGATGAAATTCGCCAGCGAGACCACCAAACCGTTTGTCGACGACTACCTTCTCTCGCCGGCCGTGCGTCAGGCCGTGCGCAACAACTATATCCACATCCACGACAAGGATTACTATCCCACCAAGAGCCTGACGTGCGTGCAGCATCCTCTCGATCGGATTCTCGAGCACGGGTTCGTGGCCGGTCACGGAGAGTCGCGTCCGGCAAGACGCATCGAGACGGCCGCCGTGATAGCCTGCATATCGCTTGAGACGGCCCAGAACGAGATGCACGGCGGGCAGGCCATCCCGGCTTTCGATTTCTATCTCGCCCCGTTCGTACGCCGCTCGCTCGTCGAGGAACTCAAGAAGATCGAGGAGCTTTCGGGCGAGGATCTCTCGGATTTATATGATGTGGCACTCGACGACTATCTGAAGAAGGATCTCGACGGGCTGGCGGGACGCGAACGCTATCTGCAGCATGCCGTCAACAAGACCGTCGACCGCGTCCACCAGTCGATGGAGGCGTTCATCCACAACATGAACACCATCCATTCGCGCGGCGGCAACCAGGTGGTGTTCTCTTCGATAAACTATGGCACCGACACATCGGCCGAAGGACGCTGCGTGATCCGCGAGCTCCTCAACTCCACCTACGAAGGCGTGGGAAACGGAGCGACGGCGATTTTCCCCATTCAGATATGGAAGAAGAAACGCGGCGTGAGCTATCTGCCCGAAGACCGCAACTATGACCTCTACCGGTTCGCGTGCAAGGTCACGGCAAGACGGTTCTTCCCCAACTTCCTGAATCTCGACGCGACATTCAATCAGGACCCCGACTGGCGCGCCGACGACCCGAAGCGCTACCTCCACGAGGTGGCCACGATGGGATGCCGCACGCGTGTGTTCGAGAACCGCTATGGCGAGCGGACATCGGTAGGACGCGGCAATCTGTCGTTCACCACTGTCAATATCGTGCGCCTCGCCATTGAGGTCATGGGCATACAGGACAAGGAGGAGCGCATCGCGCGCTTTTTCGAGAAACTCGATGAGACTCTTGACCTTACGGCCCTACAGCTCCACGAACGCTTTAACTTTCAGAGGACGGCCCTCGCCAAGCAGTTCCCGCTCGTGATGAGCACTCTCTGGAACCACAGCGACAGCCTCGGCCCCGACGACACGATCGAGTCGGTGATCAACCAGGGGACGCTCGGCATCGGGTTCATCGGTCTCGCCGAGTGCCTAATCGCCCTGACGGGCAAGCACCATGGCGAGAGCGAGGAGGCGCAGTCTCTCGGTCTGAAGATCGTGGGCCACATGCGCAGCCGCGTCAACGAGTTCTGCGAGAAATACCAGCACAACTATTCCGTCCTCGCCACTCCGGCCGAGGGTCTCTCGGGCAAATTCACCAAGAAAGACCGCAAGTCGTTCGGCGTGATTCCGGGCGTGACCGACAAGGATTACTACACCAACTCCAACCATGTGCCGGTCTACTATCACTGTTCTCCGCGCCATAAGGCCAAGATCGAGGCGCCCTATCATGCGCTGACCACTGGCGGCCACATCTTCTATGTCGAGATCGACGGCGACGCGACCCACAACGAGCAGGCCATCATGCAGATCGTCGGCATGATGGACCAGTACAATATCGGGTACGGTTCGGTGAACCACAACCGCAACCATTGCCCGCGCTGCGGCTACGAGAACGCAGACAAAGAGGCCCGGACATGTCCGAAATGCGGCACAGCGTTCGAGACGATCCAGCGCATCACCGGTTATCTTGTCGGCACCACCGACCGCTGGAACTCGGGCAAACTCGCCGAACTTCACGACCGTATCGTCCACAAGTAAACGACAGACTATGAAGATACGCGTTCTCGATATCGTGAGAGGAACGACAGTGGATGGTCCGGGATTCCGGACCTCCATTTATTGTGCCGGATGCCGTCACGCCTGTCCCGGCTGCCACAATCCGCAGTCGTGGGATTTCAGCGGCGGCGTCGAGATGGATCTCGACGAGATAATGGAGATAGTACGCGAGGAGGATTTCGATGTGACGCTATCCGGCGGCGACCCGCTGTATCATCCCGAGGCGGTGCGCGAGCTATCGCGCCGCGTGGTGGACGCCGGTCACAAAGTCTGGCTATACACCGGTTTCACAATCGAGGAGATAGAATCCGACCCGAGGCTCGCCGACGCACTTGAATTCATCGACACCATAGTCGACGGCCCCTACGTCGAGGCCCTGCGCGACACCGACCTCCTCTTCCGAGGCTCATCCAACCAGCGCATCATCCCCCTCCGCCAGTAAAACAATAAAAATTGGGATAAAATCTGTCAGACAGAATTTTATCCCAATTTTATAGTTGTTTTTAGTCTTAGTTCATTAGCTTTTCGGCTTTGGAGCCGGTGACGCGGATGCAGGGCTCGCCATGACGCGGCTCGGACAGGCGTCTGCCCTGCATATCATAATAGACAGGCTCGCTGTTTCCGCCGTCGTCGAGCGTCGGCGCGCAGACGCCGACCGTTCCGCCGGGCACGAACGTAACCCCGTAAAGCCCCTTCTCAAGATAGAAGTTCTCCGCATTGTGGGTAGTCAGGTCAAGTCGCGTCACGACGCTTCCCGTCACAAGGTAAAGCCGGTTGTCGTCGATCGTCATGCTGTGGGCGAACGAGCTTTCTCCGGCCAAGGACGAGGCATCGGTCAGTATGCGCGTCACGTTGAATCTTCCGTCGGCCTTATAGAACTCCGGACGATAGACCTCGTCGGCGTCCTTGTCGAGCGTCGCGAGATAATAGCCTCCCTCTCCGTCACTGCATATCGCCACATATTTGCGGTCGAACAGGAAGATCTCCTGAAGCTTTCCACGCGCCATGCTGATGTTCTGGATGGTGCTCACGAACTTGTCCTGCGACGGTACGTACTGCCTGTCGAGTCCGAGCAGGCCTCCGCCAACAGGGTCATAGGTCATGTCCATCATGTCGGTCACGTCGCCGCTATCGACATGGTTTGCCTCCGCGATTGTCGAGAAGTCGCCCGTCTTGAAGTCGAGCGTCCCGAAATGCTGCATCGACACGCCCGAAGATGCGTCGTAGGTGTTGTAGTAGCAGTAATACAACCCGTTGACCGATGTGCCGGCCATAAAGTCGTTGGCATATTCCACCGTTGCAATTTCTTCGAACTGCGTGGGATTCTGCATGTCGGACGAAAGCGTCTCGACGTCCACGCGCACGATGCGTCCGTTACCCTCCTCCATCGACGTCGTGGTCAGTCCGTAGAGCCACGTTTCGGCACCGGCGGGGAGCGTGCCGGCGGCCGCCAGCGCGGCCGCCAGTATCATTGATTTTCCTTTCATCTCAGTCTGTATTTGTGTCCGTTGATTATCACGATGCCGCTCAGGCCCTGCAGATCGGTGGCATTCTTGCGCAGAAGGTGTCCTTCGACCGAGTAGACGTCACAGGGGAACATCCCTTCTCCGAGACCCGGGATAACAGTTTCGACTCCGTTGTCGATGTCGAAGACGCGGATGTTGTCGAGATCAAGTTCGTTTCCGTAATCGGCATTCACATATATAGGGAACTCCGTGGCGATTACGAAACGCACCCACAGGCAGTCACGATAGTCGCTGAGGTCGAAGTCGTAGGTCGAATATTCGTCTCCGGGAGTCAATTCGGAGAGATCATGACGCGAGTTGTCCGGAGTCATCACCTGGACTTTAAGCAGGTTGTTTCCGATGGCGTTGCGTGCGTCAAACTTCAGATGCGGCTCGGTGCTTCCCTTGACGGCGATCTTGCCGGTGAACACGGCCACGTATCTGTCGCCCTCGTAGCTGACGAAAGCTATCGCTCCGCCATCGCCGTCGCTCGCGTTCGCGCTGATGTACAGTCCCGACTTCTCGCCTACGGCATCAGTGTCGACCGACATATACGAGTTGAGTCGTTCGCCTTCGAAGCTCTCTGTGAACGGCATGGGATAACACTTGCCCTTGATCATATTGACATAGGCTGCGGGACCCTCTCCTGCCGAAGTCTCTGCCGTCACTGCGTAATGAGCGGGTTCCTGAGCTCCGATATTCATCTCAGGCGCGTCGATTACCGTTGAAGTGCCTTTCACCGACTCCAGTTTATATAGATTGATTCCTATGATCATTCCCAACTCATATACCGGTTCGGCCCGGTAAACGTTGTAGGTCACGAGCGACGGGTACACTACGCCGCCGTTCTTGCCGACACGGGCGGCTTCGTCCCATTCGAGCCTCACGGCACCGTCGACGTCGGTTGCGCCCACACCGGTGAGCTTCACGGGCACATCATTGCCGATGAACACATTGACCTGGGCAACATCACCGGCATGTTCGCCTACGTAAGGCGTCACCGTATATTGGTTCATACCCTCTGCTATCTCGTCGTCATCGTCCACCACCGTCACAGATTCGCCCGGCTTTACGCCTTCGAGAGTCTTGACGAGTTTCTCTCCACGGATCACTTCGATCTTCGACAGCGGCTCGCCGAGAGTTTCGCCCGCATAGTTGAGCGTAGGAGCCCTGAACGACAAGGTCGCCTTGAGGTCTCCCGTCTCGTTCGCCCTGGCCGTAAGTTCAGTCACCGCCGTCGGAGCGTCGAGATATACCTCCTCAAGCTCTATTCTGTTGACGATCAGATCGCTCATGTTGGCGACAGATATGGCGTGTATGCCGATATTGAAGTCGCCGGTCTCGTCCACATGGAAAGGCACGCTCTGGAGACGGAGCGCCGGCTCGCCGAGATTCATCACGAGTTCCATAGGAGCGATGAGTTCAGTCTGATAAGTCTCGAGCTCGGTTCCCTTGCCAAGCATGACCTCGAGCTTTTCGGGGAATTCGATACCTCTTGAGGCGGCGGTCACGGTGAGACGGTAGTTCTTGCCCGCCTCGATGGCGAGCGCGGGCGTGATCAGCCAGTCGTCGGCATCCCTGTCGGGCGAGTATGTATAGAGCGTGGTGTTGAAGATGGGATCATATTTCCAGGTGCGTCCGTCATGGTTGGCATCAACGACGCTATATTCGGCGAAAGTACCGGGCTGCGTCATGTCGGCCGAGTAGGGAACGGGTAGCCCGCGAGGCGGTTCCGGACCGGGATCCTCTGTCTCTCCGTTCGCACCTGTGTCGTAGACCTCGATGTCGTCGATATAGATCTTGTCGCAGTCCTTGTCGGAAATGGCATGGAAGCCGATGAACCAGTCGCCGCTGTTAGCGACCTTGAAAAGCCCGTTGCCCAGCTCGATTTCCGAACGCTTCGCGAGGTCTGTGGATTCCACAAGGACAACAGTCTGGTCCGCGGGCTTGTCGGTACGGCCCATGCATACTTCAAGCCGTTCGGGCATGGAGGCCGTGGAGGCTTTGAAACGTATTTTGTAATTGCGTCCGACGTTCAGCGATATCGCAGGCGTAATCAGCCAGTCATTGGCCGCATTGACGCCCGAGTAGGTGTAACGGGCACATTTTTTCGTAATGTCGTGGCTCCACACGGCGCCATCGCCGTTCATGTCATATGTCTTGAAAGTGTTGAACGAAGCGGGACTCTCAAACTGCTCGCTATATACGAGCACCTCCTCTTCGGGCAGATCTCCGGTGAGTCCGAGGTGGGTCACCTTCATCGAGAGAACCGCGACGCCGTTCGAACCGGGATCGCTCATCATATGATATGCGAAGCGGTATTCCCCGGACTTCGTAATGTCAATACGGATTCCCTCTACAGTCTTGGATGTCTCCTGAAAATCCTCTCCCATGACAGTCGCGGGTATGGCGGGATTGGTGAGGTTCTCGACATGATAGCCGCTGCCCCATCTGCATTCGAACTTTTCTTCTTTCTCGCCGAGACACTGAGTCTCGACCGACATCCTGTAGGAATGACCCGCTTCGAGGGCAACGCCCGGAGTGATGAGCCAGTCGTTGGCTGTTATGTTTGTCTCGGTTCCGAGACAATGGGCGAACGATTTTCCCTGATATTCGCGCCAGTCCCAGCAGATTCCGTCGTTGTTCTTATCAAGGATGGTGCACTCGTCGAAATCGGCATACGAGTCGAAGCTATTACTGTAGACTATGTTGCCAGACGCGGTCTCGCGAGCGGGAGGAGACTTGACTGCGGTCACCGACAACGCGGCCACCGCCAAGGCTGTTGATGTGATTAATATGGTGCGTTTCATAAAAGTTCCTGTTGAAAACTGATGATTTGATTCAGCAGGGGGGGAGGAGACTCCCGGGGAATCCCTCCCCCCCCCGAGATAGTGTTCAGTCCGGTCCTACTTCACGATGAGTTTGAACGACTTTCTGTCGATGGTCACAACATATACGCCCTTGCCAGCGGGAAGCACCGTGCGGAACGCTCCATCGCCGTCGTAAATATTCACGCCCGACGACGTGGCGACGTTGACGCGCATGCCTTCGGCATTGGCTATGACGATGTAGCCGCCGTCGACGAAGGCGACCGCCTCCGAAGTCGCGACGCCGTCGAGAGCCGTCGTGTAGTTGTGCTGCACCTTGTTGGAAGGCGCGGACTCGCCGTGGTTGTAGAGAGCCGTCACGTGGTATGCATATGCCTTGCCGTCTTCGACGTCAAAGTCTTCGTGAGCCGGAGTCTCAAGATGGTTTTCAAGAATATACTCGTCATCACGATATACCTTATAGCCCAGCATATGGTCCGGCTTGACAGGAGAGCCTTCGTCAAATTCCGGAGCACTCCATGTCAGCGTCACGCAGTTCACGCCGTTGTCGGTCTGCAGATTCGACGGCGCGGGATATGTCACCTCCTGAGACTCTATGCGTATGTTGTCAAGAAGAGTGTTCGTATACTGCTTGACGATGACGGTGAACATCACCTGCACCGTCTTGCCTTCATAAGGCGTCAGGTCAATCTCGACCGTGCCCCACTTCTTCGACGGTGCAATCTGGTCGATGGTGTTCTCATATACCTTGGTGAAAGTGTCCTCGCCATCGGCCAAGACGCTTGCCATGACTATATTGGCGTTATAGCCGTTGTCGCTCGACGACTGGTTGTAAACCATGAACGAGAGCGCAGGATATTCGAATGCCCCGAGATTGACTATTCCCGATATGAGGTCGGCCGATGCGTCCATCGTGGAGCCCTGCATGGCAATCATGCCGCCGTCGCCGTCAGGAGCCGCCACATTCGCGGTGTTGTCGGTCGCGAATCCCCAGCGTCCGCCGCCAGACGAGTCGGTATACCAGAGAAGGTCGGCACCTCCGAGTGCGAATGACTCATGGAACGAATCGTAGGGTGTTCCGGCGGGAATCAGCGGAGCATATATGCCCGTGCCCTGTCCGGCCGCTGTCAGGGGAAAGATGGCGGCCTGGACGAGCTCCTGGGTGCCCTGCTCCACAAACTGATAAGTGAACGTGGTCTCTGTCAGTACATTTGATATAGCGACGAAACCATCACCTTCCGGCACACCTACCACATATGATACGAGAGCGGGGTTTATTGCATTTCCATCCTTGTCGACCGTCACGGGGTCCCAGACGAATTTCACTTCGCCGACATTGGCGGTGCGCATCGACCTGACGTTCGTAGGCATACCGGGCAGTCTCACGCCTATATAGGCCGTGGCCACAGCCGGCTCGCTCTTGCCATAGCTGTTGTAGGCATAGGCCGAATATGTGAACTCCGCGTTCTCTGAGACATAGTCGGTGAAACCGAGCTCCTCTCCGGGGCCGACGGTGTCGAATGTCTTCACAAGTTCCGAGCCGCGATAGACCTCGACTTTGTAAAGTTCGGTGAGTTCGGTTCCGTAAACGTCAACCGACGGCGCGGTGAGCGATATCTCCGCCTGGGTCGAGCAGTCGGCAGCAGGAGTGACTGTAAGATCCGCCGGAGCTACAGGCACGGCGAGTTTCTCTCCGGCCTCGATGGTAAACTCGGAGATATAGAGATAATAGTTGTCGGCTTTCGAGACCCCATGGAATCCGATGTAGAACTTTCCGCTTTCGTCAGCCACAATCGTACCCTCGAATTTCTTGTTGAGCTTGGTGGTGATTTCTGTCGCGGGTATAAGCTCGTTGGTCATGCCCTCAACATCGGGAGTCCTGCCGTATTTGACCTCAAGACGTTCCGGGTAGGATGAACTGTGGGCGTGCGCCGAGACGCTGAACTTGTACGACTTTCCGGCCTCGAGCTTGATGGCGGGAGTTATCAGCCAGTCGTCCATGTCCATATTGCTGTTGTACTTCACGCGTACCTCGGTGGCGTCGTCCTCGGTATAAAGTTCCCATTTGTTCCTGTCGTCGTTGGCGTCAATGACGGTGAAGCCCTCGAGACCATTGGTCTTGAAATCTGAAGTATACGCCGGGACGATCGAGCCGAGAGCCACGACGTTCGAGCGCGCTGGCGCCGACTGGTTCTCGCCGCAAACGGCAACCACCTCATAGCAGAACTGGGTGCAGGCTTCAGGCTCGGCCAAATCCTCGCTGAATTCCGTTACCGTCAGGCCTTCGGCCACGACTGTCTCGTCGGGAAATCTCGTTACCTTATACGTCAGATTATCAATATCCAGCCATCCTCCGTTGACCGACTCGGTCACGGGGGTCCATGTCAGATTCATCATTCCGTCTTCATAGACAAGTGTGGCGGTCGTGGCTTTCGGCGCGTCGGGTCCGACGAATATGTTGTTGAGCACTATGGCCTTGCCTTCGCCTTCGTCGTTCGAGGCATATACAGTGAAATTATACATGCCGGGGACTGCCATGGTGACCGGCACTGTCACCGTGGCACCCCATTCCGCTTCCTGCGTGGCGACCGTCTCGTCGGCGGCCTTGACGTTGATCGTCAGGGTTCCGGCGCCGGGTTTACCGTCCTGTGTTGTCGAAGGCGTTGTAAGCGTTATGTTTCCCGTCAGATTGCCGTTCTCGAACAGGGCCTTCACGTTCGAGCACTCTCCCGGAGCGCCGGCGGCCGTGCTGTTGCGCGGGATCACCATGCCGCCTACTACCTCCGCATTAGGATACTCGTAGATCTTCGTGGCGTTTCCCGTTGTGAGATTCACCGTGGTGAGGAATCCTGCGTCATAATAGCCTGATTCTGCCGCCACACTCCAGTAGAGAGTGTTTGTCTCCAGATCGAAACATGCGTCGGTGTTGGCTGTGGGATAAAATCCGGTTGACCCGACTTTGGTCATCGCGCCGGTGGTCTTGTCGATCTTATAGAGATAAGCGAGGTCGTATGTTTCGCCGGAAATTCCCCAGAGCTGGCCCTCCTTGTCGAATGCAAGACCATACCATACTGAATATCTGTTCAGCTTCCCGATTGTCTCGGTGCGGGTCATCTTAGCACCGTCGAACGTAACCTTCGCGAGTTCGATGTAGTATCCGTCCTCGTCATAGAAAGCGCCGTAGATGTCGCCTGTGACGGGGTCCTGGTCGATCCCATAATTCTTCAGCGTATTGTCGGAATACGATCCCTCCCATGAGCTGACTTTCGTACAGGTGGTCATGTCATACACCTCGACCGAAGGCACGCCGTAATATTCGCCTGGACTGATGGCGTAATACTGGCCGTTGATCAGAAGAGCCGACTGGGCCTTGACATCGGGAATCACCATGGTCATCTTCGCGGTCGATGATGTCGGCAGCTTGTAGAGTCCGATTGTCGCGTCTGAATTCACCACGGAGCCATAGAGTTCCGGTCCTGATGCAGGCAGACGCATACGCCCCTTGTCTGACGGATTAAATGTCGTCGGTCCCGAGACGGTCTTGAAGAGCGACCGGGAATCAATAGGCAGAAGAATGTTGCCCTCTCCCACTTTGTGCTCGATGGGATTGGTCCGTCTGGGCCTTTCACGGTTGCCGTTGCCTTGCGGGGTTCCGGCAATGGCTAATCCGGCGACGAGACCCGAAACCGCAAGCAATGCGCATGTTTTTGATAAAGTTCGAATCATACAAAAAAATTTAGGTTCCGCTAATTGAGGCCGGGCTCCGCGCGAAACCATTACCGGAGGCGGCCATAAAGAAAAGTATTATATCCAGTTAATTTTCAAAAATAAGGCTTGTAAGCCCATCTGAAGCTGAGTGTGCGTGTGTTGAAAAATGTAGTTATATAATCTTGACCAAATTATTTAGATTTAAAGATTCAGAATATAAATACATTTAACATCGTGCTCCAAAAGTAATAAAAAAACTCCAAACAGACAAACTTTCGGACAAAAAATCTTAAAAATATAGAAAAAAAGCAACACTCCGATATATGAAAAATTTCCGACTTCTTGAATAAGTCGCCCACAACTGCGCGTTATATCAATAAGAATTCCTCTATAACAAGAATTCCACTATAACGAAATTGACATTCCCAACTATGGAAGCGACTTCTATCAAAAGCAGGATTCTCGGCACGCTCAAGAACCTGTTGACTTATTTCAATGTCAAGGGCGACCTTGAACCGCAGGCAGACATCGAGACGAGCATCCGCTCGGGCGTCTCGTTCAAGGGCAGCCAGCTGCTGACGTTGATTTTCGCCATATTCATCGCCTCGCTCGGCCTCAACACCGACAGCGTCGCCGTGATTATCGGCGCCATGCTGATCTCCCCGCTCATGGGCCCGATCATCGGCATGGGCCTCGGCATAGCCATCCAGGATTTCACTCTCGTCAAGCGCAGTCTGAAGAACATCTCGGCCGCAGTGGTCGGTTCGCTGATAGCGTCGGCCATCTACTTCCTGATCTCGCCGCAATACGAAGGCTCGAGCCAGTTGCTCGCACGCACTTCACCCTCGATCTACGATGTGTTCGTCGCGCTCTTCGGAGGCGCGGCCGGAATCCTAAGCATCGCCGCCAAGAACAAGGGGCAGGTCCTTCCGGGCGTTGCGATCGCCACATCACTCATGCCTCCCCTCTGCACGGCCGGCTACGGATTGGCCACCATGCAGATGCACTTCTTCTTCGGGGCGCTCTACCTCTTCCTGACCAACATGACCTTCATCTTCTTCGCAACGTGGATCGGCGTCAAACTGATGGGCTTCAAGAAGGTGGTGTATCAGAACGAGAAGCGTGCCCTAAAGATGAAGGCCATCGCCTACACCATCGTAGCCATCACCATCGGCATCAGCGTTTACCTCACGGTGATCATGATCAACAAGAGTATCTTCATCGAGCGCGCTCAGGCTTTCGTGGCCAAGGAGATGGTGTTCCCCAACACGCAGGTCCTGAGCCATGATCAGTATGTCAAGGACGGAAAGAAATACATTGACGTCACGCTCATTGGCGAGGCGTTGCCAAAGGACTCGCTGCAGCTCGCCATGATGAACAAACTCGATTCCGTAGGTCTCGGCGGTACGGTGCTCAACATCAAGCAGGGATTCTCGCTGACGCGTTCGGAACTCGACGACGACCGCAACGCCGACAAGTTCTATCAACTGATGCAGTCGGAGATAGCGGCCCGACAATCGACCATCGACTCGTTGCGCTCCATCGTGCAGCTTCACAAGCAATTCTCGGACGAGAGCGTCGCAGTCTCGCCCGAGATCAAGGTCCTTTTCCCCACAATCCGCGACATCGCGCTCTCGTCGATGGTGGCGTCGGCCACTGGCAGCGAAAACACCGATACCGTCGGCATGATATTCGTCAACGCTCCGGCGGGCCTCGACAAGACCAGTCGCGAGAAGCTCACCAAATACATCGAGGTGAGACTCGGCCGCAAGAACATCCATCTCACAGTGAACCCCTCCAACTTCCCCTGGCCCTCGACCCAAGCTAAACAATAATGCGCGCTGCTATCGCGGCCGTTCCGCCAGAACAATCTGAACGGATGCCTTGTTAAGAATAAAAAAGAAAAGCCATGAAGCGACTGCTCCATATTGCCATGTGCATGATCGCCACTTTCCTGATGGTTCCTGTCGAAGGTGACTGCGCCGAGATTATGGAAACCGAACCGGAAGCGGAGATTATGATGGAGTGCGTGCGCCCCGAGAGCACCGAGGAGGCCTATGAGCCGGAAGCCAGAATCGTCAAATCGGACGCTGCGGAAACCTCGCTTCAGATATTTAAGCAAACCATTACCCCACGTCCGGTCGCCCCGGACCTCCGGATCATATACTGCGTCTTCCGGGAATAGCATTTGTATAAGTCAAGCCCCCTCTCTCCTTTTTCCGTCGATGACCTCGACGGCAGGTTTAACTTATACGTATACAAATGATTATAATATTTATATATCTGTTCGGAGCACTCGCGGTCTCGTTCCTCTGCTCCGTGCTCGAAGCCGTGCTTCTTTCCACTCCCGTATCGTTCATCTCCATGAAAGAGAATCAGGGCGACAAGACCGCCTCCCTGATGATGAAATACAAGACGAACGTCGACCGGCCCGTCGCGGCCATCCTCACACTCAACACCGTGGCCCACACCATCGGCGCCGCCGGAGTCGGTTCGGAGTCGGTCAAGGTCTTCGGCGAGGCATATTTCGGTATAATCTCGGCGATTCTCACGCTGCTGATTCTCGTGTTTTCGGAGATTATCCCCAAGACTATCGGCGCCTCCTACTGGCGCTCGCTCGCCATGCCCTCGGCGCGAATAATCAGGGTGCTTGTCTTCATCACCTATCCGCTGGTCTGGATTTCAGAACTGCTCACCAAGTGCTTCTCGCCAAAGATCCAGCCTCTCACCGTGAGCCGTGAGGAGGTCGGAGCCATGGTAGAGGTCGGAACTGACGAGGGAGTGTTCGACCGGTCGGAAAACCGCATCCTACAGAGTTTTCTGAAGATAGCCGACGTATGCGCCGAAGAGATCATGACGCCGTTCGTAGTCGTTTCGTCCGTGCCGCGTTCCACAACCATGCGCGAGTTCCATGACAACGCCACGCTTGCGCCCTATTCGCGCGTCCTGGTATATGACACGCAACGAGAGTTCATCACCGGGTTTGTGCGTCGCGCCGACGTACTCGAGAATCTGTCGCGCGACCGATTCGACGAGACCATGGACAGCATAATCCGTCCGATACTCTTCTTCTCCGAGCGTGACAGAGTGTCCGACATCTGGCAACGCATGCTCGAGCGCAAGGAGCACATCTCGGTAATCACCGACGAATACGGCTGTATGCGCGGCATAGTCACGATGGAAGACGTCATCGAGTCGATGCTCGGCGTCGAGATCGTCGACGAGTGCGACACCACCGAAGACCTCCAGGCCATGGCCCGCGAGAAATTCTCGCCCGACCGTCTCAATGCCCTCTGACGTCACAATTCGAAGACCAAAGCCCTCAGGAGCGTCAGCTTGTCGGCAAACCACACGCTTAGGTTCCCGAACGAAATTCGTCACACCGCAAAATCTAATAAATATGACAGCAGGAACCATCCGGACGTAAGACTCAGTGCTTGGCGACTGCGTAGCCACCGGGGAGGGCGACTGTCCCCAGTCGCCGGGATGTGTGCTCGCGAATGCGAGCATTCCTGTTGTCATAAATTAAAAACATGACATACGATTATCCATGCTCGCTATCGCGAGCATCCTCCCGGCGACTGGGACAGTCGCCATCCCCGGTGGCTCACGCAATCGCCAGAATCGCGGCAGAGTAAGTTTGCTTTGGGTTGATTCCACGGAACTACGCCGCTGCTCCGAAAATATTTCCTGAAGTGTCTAATCACGGAAGTCGAGCCGTGCGACAAGGTGTCGTTGCCGACACAGATTATTCACTCGCCTACCGTGGGTATGGCAGAGGGCGTTGCGCTTCGCAACGCCCTCTGCCATACCCACGGCTACACACAAGATGTCTTCCAGACATGGAATAATCACATGTATCTCGCGCACAGATTGGTGGGCTGCCGGGACGGACCGCCCCTCCATGCTGGGACGCGAACCTCAATGAGAATAATTAATGATAAATGATTAGAGGCATCCGCATGAGGTTCGTATTACTTCTTACTTATTACTTCTTACTTATAACTTTTTCTTGTATTTCATCATGTCGGGCATGTCGGCGAAGCCGAGAGACAGATAGATGGGGCGGCCTTCGGCGGTCGTCTCAAGGTATATCTTGCCGCATGACCTCTGACGGGCCTCATCGACCAGACGTCTGACTATGTGGTGTGCCACCCCTCGGTTGCGATACTGCTCACGGACATAGATGTTCATGATGTATGCGCAATGTCCCGTCGGATTGTCAGGCGACGGCAGTTCGTCGCTGAAGCAAACGGCACCGCATCCGCAGTCCTCGCCGTCGAGTTCGGCGACGAACGCCATATGCGTGCCGTCGGCGATGTGGGCGCGGTAATATTGTCGGTTGGCCACGAGCAGACGCGCATCAGGCTCGACACCGAACACATTGCGTATCACCTCCGTACGCCAGCGCATCAGCGTCGGCAACGCCGTCACCTTCCGTAGACCGACCATCACACACCTCCCTCCTTCATCACCACAGGCAGCACGTCGACACGCACCTTGCCACGGTTGGTGATCGGTATCTCTTTCATCTTCACAAAGAATTCCGGCACCATGAAGTCGCTCAGGCGAGACGAAAGCCATTCCTTGACATCATGCAGCGTGCATCCATTCCCGGGAATCAGATATGCCACAAGATAATGAAGGCCGTTATCATCGAGAAATGCACGTACTATGCCGCGTTCCACACACGGACAGGTGTTGAGCACGTTCTCAACCTCATCGGGCTCTACACGCTTTCCGAGTATCATGACCTGATCGTCCCGGCGACGAAGAAAGGCGATGTTGCCGTCGGGTAGCTGATAACCGAGGTCTCCGCTGCTATACATCCTGCGGCCGTCGGGCAAGGTCACGAAGTTATTCTGCTCGGGAGGATTGCCGAGATAGCCCCTGCTGACGCCTTCTCCCGATATGCAGATTTCACCTGTCTCGCCCGGGGGCACCTCATGCAGATTGCTGTCGAGGATTCTCACCTCCACGCCACTGATGGCTTTGCCTACGGGGAATGTGCCGTCGGCGAGGGGCTCGGCATTGTCGACACGGTAATAGTTCGAACAGACCGTGGTCTCCGACGGACCGTAGGTGTTGTAGATTTTCACGCCACGGCTGCGAAGGTTGGTGATATAGCTTGCGCGTATCACGTCGCCTCCGCTTATAAGAAGCCTGATGCACTTCGGGATACCCGGCAGTTTGTTCATCTCGGCAAGCAGATACGGGAATCCGTCGACTATGGTGACGCCGTGACGCTCGACAAAACGCATCAGACCCGGCAGCGAACCGTTATGCACCGCACGCGGCGGGATGGAGATGGCCGCCCCGTTTAGAAGAGAGCCGAAGACCTCCTCGACGAAGATATCAAACGAGCAGACTGAAAACTGGAGCATAACGTCGCCACGGCCGATATGAAACTCCGACTCGAATGCCCGGGCGTAATTCACAACCGAATGGTTTTCGACCACCACTCCTTTGGGCTTGCCCGACGTGCCGGAAGTGTAGAGCACGTACGCCACGCCGTCCGGGGTCGAACGGTCAGACAGCTCTTCGCCCGGTGCCTTCAGGTCCCGGCAGTAATTGTCGTTGATTATGAGCTTAACACCCGCGGCCTGCATCATGTAGTCGATGCGTTCTTGAGGCAGGGAGGGTTCGGCGGGAATGTATCCCGCACCGCTCTTCAGCACGGCGAGCATCGCCCCTATCTGTTCGGCACCGTGGCTCATCACGATTCCGACATATTCAGGCTTCGTGTCAATGAATTTAGCGAGAATGCTGTCGGCCATAGAGTCGAGTTGAGAGTAACTTACGGTACGGTCTTCCTCTATGACGGCGGGAGCGTCGGGAGTCATGCCGACGATTTCCTTGAAACGGGAATAGATGGTATTGCCCTTCATGTTTATCCAAGTATTAAGTAAGTATGAAGTAATAAGTAATATGAAGTATGAAGTATGAAGTATGAAGTAATACGGGAAAAGTGAACACCTGTATTACTTTTTACTTATTACTTCATACTTGTGTTTACTTCATACTTGTGTTTACTTCATACTTGTAGACACTTTTTCCTGCATAAGAGTTCACCGAACGGACCGAGAACAGAGTGTGCATAGCACTTCTTATTTTTCCTAAATCGACGCTTGGTGACCGCGTTAGCCTACCGGGGAGGGCGACTGTCCCCAGTCGCCGGAAGGAGGCTCGCGATAGCGAGCATGGATAATCAGATGTCATGTTTATTTATGACAACAAGAATGCTCGCTATCGCGAGCACATACCCCGGCGACTGGGACAGTAGCCATCCCCGGTGGCTACGCAATCGCCAAGAGCCGAGTCTAGCGTTCGGATGGTTCCTACTGTTATATTCATAGATTCCACGGAATGCGCAGCTGTCCCGAGTAAGTATTACTCCATGACGTCGCGATACTCCGACATGAATCTGCGGAATTGCATCACGCCCACAGTGAGTCCCACCATCGCGCCGCTGGCCATGCCGATGATAAACCAAGTGTCGAACGAGAGCAGCCAGCCCAATGCCAGAATGAATCCGACAGCCAGCGGCAGAAGTATGGCCATGAACTGGAAATGTTTCCTTCGATAGTACATAGCCAGACGACAGACATCGGCCACCGGCATAGAGGCCACGTCGATGCCCGACACGCCACGGCTCAGCCAGCGGTCCATGACACAGACGGTCAGCATATATGACATGCCGAACAATACAATCCCCATGCTGAGCCACAGATTCATACCGTTCCCATGGCGAAATATTCCCCACATCCACAGCGGCATACATAACGCCAGGATCAATGCGATGTTCGAGAATCTACGGTAGTGGTCCGCGAGAGCGGCGAGCGCCGTTCTGCGGCGGTTGTCGGGATTTACGTTCGGGTCGTGGCGGAATCTCGCTTCGCACCAGCAGTTTCTAAGTTCTTCCATATTATTTCGTCATTATTGATTTGAGTCTGCCCTTTGCACGATGGATGCGCGTCGCCACGTTAGCTCTGCTCAATCCGGTGATTGTTGAAATGTCGTCATAGCTTTCCTCTTCGAGCCACAGCATTATCACCGCCTTGTCGAGAGGATTGAGAGTTGCGATCGCCTCGTGCATCTCGCGGATCGCCACCCGCTGCTCTGCGTCGTTGTCGACAAGGTCATACAGTTCGGAGAGCTGCACCGTCGTCACCCTGCGGTATGATTTTCTCAATGTCGACACGCACACATTGAGCGTAAGCCGATAGATCCAGGTCTTCAGGGAACAGTCGCCCTTGAAACCGGGCAATGACGTCCAGAGATTCATCAGGACATCCTGCTTCAGGTCGTCGAAATCCATGGCCGTGGCGGCATATCCGAAACACACCCTCTCGATGAGGCCTCCGTAACATTTCACAGTCTCGGTGTATTTCTGACGGCGTGTGGCATCGGCCCCGTCGGAGCCTGTGAGAACCTCGGCGAAAAATGCGAGCAACCGTCTGAGGAAGCCGGGACGAGCGGCGTATGCTGGAATCGTAATCATCATTTGCAATTGTCGTTTATCCCTATAGTCGTCGGTTTTCACGAAAAATTACATCCATAGCAAAAAAATTTGCAAGCGATGAGCGACAACAAAGAATTATAAAAAAGAATTATAAATAGGAAGTAATACAGGCAGTGCGAATATCCCGTATTACTTCCTACTTATAACTTATTACTTATTTACATTTACACTGCGATGTCGATGGTCTTGGCAGGGGTCTGGCTGATGGCGTGGGTCATGAGTGCCGCCGCGAGGGTCAGCACACCCGTTCGGCCGATGTACATAAGAAGAGTGATTATGATCTTTCCCGCCACCGAAAGACCGGGGGTGATGCCGAGACTTATGCCGACGGTGCCGAGCGCCGAAGTCGCTTCGAACAGAAGCGCCGAGAAACTGAACCCTTCGGAGACTGTGAGCGCGAGGACTCCGAGCAGCAGCACAGTGCCGTAGACTATGATGTTGGTCAGCGCAGAATTGACACGATAGAATGGCAGCGTGTTGCCTCGCAGCGTGACATTCTTGCGGCCCCGCAGCATCGAGGTCACGAACGCGTACACGGCCGAGAGTGTGGTAGACTTGAGACCGCCGCCAGTGCCCGACGGAGAGGCGCCCACGAACATTATCACCGACATCACGAGAACCGATATAGCCGGCAGCGTCGACAGGTCGAATGTGTTGAAGCCCACGGTGGTCATCGCCGTCATGGTCTGGAAGAAGCTCTCGAGAAAACGCGTGGTGAGATCGGCAGGTTCGCCCTGACGCGGGAAGATGAGCAGCACGGCGGTGCCCGCCACGGTCATCCAGAACGTGATGGTCAGGATTACACGCGTCGTGAACGTCACCTTGTGATGCCGGTCGAGACACTTGCGCTTCAGGTCGGTCATGACGATGAATCCCATGGCGCCGCTGTAGCTCAGCGCAGCCACGATGAGGTTGACGGCGACATTGCCGCTAAACGAGCAAAGCGAGTCGGGGAATGTACTGAATCCGGCCGTGCAGAACGACGAGATGCTGATGAATATGGCGTTCCACGCCGGAGTCTCCACACCGAGGCATCCGAACGTGATCCATAACGCCGCGAATCCTATGGCCTCTATCAGGAATGTGAATTTCACCACGCTGTCGATCAACATGCTGAGGTTCATCCCGAAAGGCGCCGGTATGGCGGTACCCATCACCCGGCTGCCCCGCTCGCTGATCTTCTTGGTGATATGCAGCATGAGAAACGAGCTTATCGTCATGTAGCCTATCGCGCCCATCTGGATCAGAAAGAGAATCACAATAAGTCCGAACATCGAATAAGTGCCCGGCACATCGACGGTGGCCAGTCCGGTGGTCGACACAGCTGACGTGACAGTGAAGATGTGGTCGATCACCGTGGCATGCGCGCCCGCCCTGACCGACCAGGGCAGGCATAGCAGAACCGTGCCGACGAGGATATAGAACAGATAGCCGAGGGCGATGTTGCGCTCGGGGATATTCGAATTGCATCCGAACGTCATGAGGCGAGACATGGATACTCGCAACGCCAGCCTCTTGATCAGTGCCCTGAATCCCGCGGATCGTTCTTTCATCATCACTGCTCGGTGGCTCTCAGGTTACGCAACAGGGTCTCGCCGAGGCCGATGGTGTAGCCGGTGCTGACATAGACAATGCGGTTGAAGCTGTCGGCGATGACAAACACCGGGTTGCCCGGCGAAGTGAGATGCAGCGACGACTCTATCTGACGGCGCACGGCTCCGTCGGTGTCTACGCCGAATGTCAGGTTGTCAGGAATGTCGCGGAAATGGGAGCGGTCGAACCTCGCCGCCTCGTCGCGGTCGGCAAACAGGAGCACGAACCGCCTGCCTGTTTTCTCCACCTCCCGGCGCACCTGCGAGATGTCGTTGATGGCATGCGCCGAGGGCTCGTGGCCCGTCGATATGAGTCCAAGCACGTAATAACCGCGCCCAGTGGTCGACAATATGCTCTTGTCCACATCGTCCGCGAGGTCGTGGTAGATGGTCTCGGCATCGAGCGACCCGATCACCTGCAGGGCGTTGTCGTCGCTGCGTATCTCGAGCGGAACGACCGAAGTCTCGCCCGGTCTGACGGTGAATGTCCGGCTCGACGCGAGCACCGCGCCGTTGGCGAGCCGCTGACCGGTTGTGAGCAGATATTCGCCGGCGTCAAGCGCCGTGCCTCGGCTGAACGTGCCGCTCCATGTGGCGTCCTCTGGATATTCGAGCTGACGGGCCTTCCCATTCTCGACGCGCGAGATGCTGAACGACGAGTAATATTTCGGATCGACATTGAAGCGGTCGGGCGTGAAGACGAGCTGCAGAGTGCCCTGCGTATCCGCGGATTGCGCACCGCCGTCGGTCCCGCCGCCGAAATCGGCCTCTGTCCAGCGTCCGGAGTCGTCGAGCCACTGCGTCTTTCCGGTCACGGCGTTCACACGCGCCGGCATACCGAGCGTGCGCGCGCACTGCACGTAGAATATCGACCGGCTCAGCGCGTCGGCCTTGCGGGCGTTCCAGACGCCGAGGGGCGACATGCGCAGCGACTGGGGATTCCCTTCGGTGGCAAGGGCTATGTTCTCGCCAACCCAAAGCGCGAGACGCGCAGGGTTGGTCTTCGCATCCCCGGGGATTCCGGCGAGTATCTTCGCCAGTTCGCCACGGCAGGGCGTGAGCCCTTCGTTCTCGACACGCGCGTTGAGCACATAGTCGCGGTATGTCGTCTCATCCATTCCGTCACGTCGGTCGGGGGTATTGTCAAGATGGTCGATGACCACGGCCATGTCCATGTCGCGACGGTCTTTCTCACTGACGGCGCGCAACAGGTCGAGCGCCCTCGTCCTTGCCGGGCCGTCGAGGCTTTCGAGCATGGCGACGATACGGGCGTGGTTGCCGCGCGAATCCACAAGGACATCGGCAAGCGCGTCGCCCGGCAGCCCAAGACGTCCGGCAGCGGCGACGCCGGCCTCTCTCGTGGCGAACGTCGAGGTGTAGGCGTTGCGTATCGAATCCTCGCGGGCGAAACGGCGGTTGTTCTCCTGCCTCATCTCCTCGGAGACAAAGGGTGTGGTCGGATTTTCCGACGGGGGAACGATATCGAACTCGGCCGGAGCGTCCGAAGCAGGCGACGCTCCGAGTGTCACCGCGACCGGGCCGACCGCGTCGGCCGGGGCCTTCGCGAAACCGAACCGGCTGCCGTCGGTGGCCCAGACCATCATGTCTCCCCTTCCGGCCGTCACCGACGCGCGTCCGTCGGCTCCCGTCTTCCGCGTGGCCACGGGGTAATATTCTGCATAATTGTAGATGCAGAAACTGATATCGGCCCCGGCCGCCGGGGTGCCGTCGGGGTTGAGGGCGACAGCCTCCACCTGACGCACCGGCGCATAGTTGGCCGTTATGTTGATGCGCGTGGTGTAGGGTGTCTTCACCAGCACCTCCTCGGGTCCGTCATAGTTGCCGAACACGTTTGTGTTCATCATCATGCCGCGCGACGCAGGGGCATTGAACCATGCGAGGTCGAGCACAGGCTCCGGTTCGCAGGCACCGATGAAATGCCACTTGCCGTCGGCCCAGACCTCGACCCACGCATGGTTGTCGTCGGTGTGGGCCCAGCGGGGCGTATATATCTGACGGGCCGGTATGCCGACCGAGCGTAGGGCGGCGACGGCGAATGTGGACTCCTCGCCGCAGCGTCCTATGGCCTGGCTCACCGACGAAAGCGGCGACGACGTCCTCGCGTCCGACGGCTTGTAGGTGACCTTCTCGTGGCACCAGTGGTTCACCTCAAGTATCGCCTCGGCCATCGAAAGCCCCTTGACCCGGTCTCTCAGTTCGGCGTAGAACTCCGGGCGCGACATATCGAGGTTCTCGTTGTTGACCCGCACGGGCAGCACGAAATGACGCCATTCGCGGTCGGGGACTTTACTGCCCCAGGGCATCTCCTCGCGTGCCTTCAGACTCGCCTCGATGTTGGCGATATAGAACTGCGGGGAATAATCCATCATATCGGGCAGCGACATGTAGGCGTACAGGAACGTGAGGGCGTCGAGCGTGTCGCCCGAAAGCGGTTGCGTCGCCAGCGCGTCGCGTACGGACTTGGCTTCGTGGAGAGACATTCTGTTGCGGAACATCTCAGCCGCATCGTCGGGCAGCGTGATCGCCACCGCGGTGGCCGTCGCCGCCGCCGCCGCGCCAAACGAGACGGCGCGCATCATATCGGTTTTATTCATCGTCTTAGTTCTTCTATAATTCGTCTTACCTCGTCGGCCGAGGTTTCGTAGATAGTCCATTCGTCATCCCCGCCGAGCGTCAGCGCCGGGTTGCGGAATTTCATTGCGCTGTCGCGCCGACGACGCGCCGACGCATGCACGAGATCCACGCCCGCGCGGTCGGCAAGTTCTCTTACGTTGGCCGCGTTCACTCCCGAACCGGCCATTATGTTCATGCGCCGTCCGGCAAGTTCGACAAGTCGCGTTATCAGGTCGATGCCTTCCATCGCGGTCGGTCTGCATCCGGAGGTGAGCAGCGTGGTGCATCCCTCGTCGATGAGAACCGGAATCGCCTCCTCGGGATTTCGACAGAAATCGAACGCGCGGTGGAAGGTGAAGTCCGCCCCGGCGCAGGCCGTCCTGACTTTGCGGAGCAGGGGGACATCGACCGAGCCGTCGGGAGAAAGAGCCCCGAACACAATGCCCGTGGCCCCGGCGTCGAGAGCGCGCCGCGCGTCGTCGATCACAATTCCGGCCTCGTCCTCAGTATATACGAAGTCGCCGCGCCTCGGCCTGATGAGGACGTTGACGCTACGGAAACCCATATCCGCGGCCTTACGGACCAAAGCCGCCGACGGAGTCAGTCCGCCGACCTCAAGGGCCGTGCACAGTTCTATCCGCGTCGCTCCTCCGGCGCGCGCCGCAGCGACCGATGTCAGGTCGCCGCAGCAGACTTCAAGTGTCACTTCTTGGTTCATTTCAGAGTGAGTTCGATGATGTGGTCGGTTGATTTCGGGACCGAGTCGAGATGCAGCACCACGCAACCCGGCAACCTTGAGAAACGCACCTTGCGACGGTCGGCGAAGGTGACGGCGTCGCGCACACGCAGGTCGGCCGGGAGCAGGATATCGGCATTGCCGGCAGTCATGACGTGTACGAACAGACGGTTGTCCTTGCGGGTGGCGACGCCCCACGGCTGAGGGGCGAACGGTCCGGCCTCCGTACCGTAGATTGTCTCGCCGTTGGCGCGCAGCCACACGCCCATGTCGCGCAGACGCTCGAGCGCGGCGGCGGGCAGTTCGCCGTTGGGTTGCGGCCCTATGTTGAGCAGCAGGTTGGCCCCGATGCCGGCGGCCTTGACGAGATAGCGTATCAGAGTCTCGGAACTCTTGTAATTCTGGTCCTTTATCTTATATCCCCACATTCCGTTCATTGTGTTGCACGTTTCCAGAGGCAGACGGCTTATGTCCTGCTCGGAATATCCGGCGGTGTTCTCGCCGGGAAGGTCGCGCTCGAATATCTGTATGTCCTCGCCCGGGAAGACGTTCTGATGGTGGTTGTTGGCAATCATGCATCCCGGCTGGAGCGAATGCACCAGCGCATATTGCTCGTCGAGGTGCCAGTCGAACGGAGTCTGGTCTTCGTCGTGGTCCCACCAGCCGTCGAACCATATGGCGCGCACCGGCCCGTAGCCGGTAAGCAGTTCGGTGAGCTGGGCGTTCATGAACTTGTAATATGAATCCCAGTCGCGGAGCTTCGGGTCGCGGCCGGTGGTGAGTCCTGTGCGTCCCGAAGGATAGTCGGGGCGTGTCCAGTCTATATGCGAGTAATAGAGGTGAAGCGCGAGGTCGCGCTCTTGCAGGGCTTCCGAAAGTTCCTTGAGTATGTCGCGCCTGAAGGGGGTCGCGTCAACTATGTTGTAGTCGCTCTGGGCCGTGTCCCACATCGAGAATCCGTCGTGGTGACGGCTCGTGAAGCATACGTATCCTGCCCCCGCGTCCTTGAAAGCCTCGGCCCATTCGTCGGCGTTGAAATCGGCGGGATAGAAGCCGCGCGCGGCCTTGGCGTACTCCTCGGCGGTCGGTCCGTAGTTGAGATACCACTCCCCCTGGCCGAACATGCTGTATATTCCCCAGTGGATGAAGATGCCGAAGCGGTCGGCCGAGAATTCACGCTGCGAGCGGCGCACCTCCTCCGAGGGATGATAGGTCGAAACGCCGCTATCGGCATAGGCTCCCGCCGCGGGCGAGAGCGCAGAGATCGCCGCAAGCGCGGCTGCCATTAGTGTTCGCATGGTTGTAAGGTGTTATAGTGGGGTGTGCGCTCCCTTCGGGCGCGCCACAGTAGGCTAATTTTGAAGTTGGATAATCTGGCCTTCAATGCTTTTGATAAGGCAGCGAGGCGGCGCCGAGTATGGCGGCATCGGCCTCGGGGAGTCCGGAACGCATCAGCTTCACGCTGTCCTTATAGAGGAACAGGACGTTTCTGTCATAAGCCTCGTGCATCGAACGCTCCATGAGGTCGAAGGCGTTGGCAACCCCTCCGAAGAGGATGATGGCCTCCGGATCGATCCACGCCGCATAAGAGGCGAAGGCCGTGCCGAGCACTCCGCCTGTGAACTCGTAGACCGAGCGTGCCAATGTGTCGCCCCGCTTCGCGTGCTGCGCTATCGTCTTGGCTGTCAGCTGGTCGGCGGAAACGCCGGCGAGCGAAGAATCCTTGCCTTCGGGAGATTCCAGCATACTTATGGCTGTCGCCACAATCCCGCCGGCCGAGGCCACGGTCTGCAGGCATCCGGGGCGCCCGCACGAGCACATGCGGTCTTCGGCTCCCACGGCGTATATATGGCCGAGTTCACCGGCGAATCCGCGGCTGCCTTCGAGCAACCGTCCGTCGGCCACCACACCGGCGCCGACACCCGTGCCAAGAGTCAGCATGATGAAATTTCTCATGCCTCGGGCGGCGCCGAACTGCATCTCGCCCAGGGCGGCGGCGTTGGCATCGTTGGCGGCATACACGCTGAGTCCCGTCAAACGGCCCAGTACCTCGGCGAGAGGCACCGGCGACTCCCATGGGAGGTCAGTGGCGCCCTCTATGGCGCCTGTGTGAGGATTGACGCAGGGCGCGCCGACACCTATGCCAATGAATGAATCGCGGCCGAAAAAGTGAACCACCCTTTTGATCTCTCCGGCCAGAGCGGTAAGGAAGTCTGTCGCCTCGGGATAGTCGCGGGTCGCGAGGTCTCCCCTCTCCCTGATCTTTCCGGCATCGTCGACGACGGCATAGTGCACCGTCGTGCCTCCGATATCAATCCCGACGCTATAAGTCGTAGCTTTCATAATAGAACTCTTCAGTTATCCGCGCGGCTCGTCTCCGAGACGAGGTCGCTGTTGCGGGGCACGCGGCCATACATGATGAATTTCTTCTGGTAATATGTGTTGGCGAACTTCGACACCACAACCCCCTTCGACGAGGAGGCATGGATGAAATTCTCGTCATCAAGCACTATGCCGACATGCGACACCCGGTTCGGGTCCTTGCCCGTTGCGAAAAACACAAGATCGCCCGTGCTAACGTCGGACGCGTCGATTCGGGTGCAGTATTCCGCCTGTTTGGCTGAATTGCGGGGAATCTTCTCGCCCGTGGCCGTCTTGTATACCATCATCACCATACCCGAGCAGTCGGCTCCCTTGCCTTTCTCCTCGCCGGCATATTTATAGGGAGTGCCGAGCCAGGTGTATGCCTCCTCCACGATCTTCTTCTGGGTCTTGTCGGCCTTTCCTATGTGAAGTTCGCTTATCTCGGGATGTCCGGGCGTGCTGGTGATCTTTTTTGACGAGTGGCATGAGGTCAGCAAGCAGGCAAACACTGCAAGAGCCAGCATTATAAGATGTTGCGACGTCCCAAACCGTCTTGGAGACGCTTCGGGGCACGCGTTGGTTTCGAAAAGAGTAATGTCGGTCATCGTTTGAAATAGACTGAAAACTGTTTACAAATGCAAATATAATGAAAAATCAACAAAAGCAAAACAGTCGGGAGATAAAAATTGCCGTCGAAACCGCGACCAAACATCAAAAAAAGCAATTCAATGACCCTTGCGCCCCAAAATGCACAGCAAACGCGGGCGATCCTAATCATTAATCATTAATCATTAATCATTAATCATTCCCCTCCTATCACCTCCCGGTACCAGTCGAGCGTGCGGTAATATTTCTCCTGGGGCGAGTCTGAACCGGTGCATGCATGGGTGCTGACGCCCGAGATATTGCGGACATCCCAGGGTCGCAGATTGAAATTCCGCGACGACTCGGCATGATAGGTTACCATGGAAGCCATCGCCGCGTCGAGTTCGCCGACGAGGTCATCACGCCCGTTTACCGCCGCCGTCTCGGCGAGATACTGCCTGAGGTCATAGAATGGAGCATAGGTCGACCGAGAGTAGTTCAGCAGATTGCCGCGCGATGGACGAACGTCTCCGGACGCGAAGATCGCGCGCGACACGTCGGCCACCTTCCCTACGGCCGACATGTCGGTGACGGCCACAGTCACCGGGTCACCGGTCGATGTGTAATAGTCGTAGAAGGTCCGCGCCGCCCCGACCACGTCGTGGCGGTCGCTCATTATATAAGGCAGCACGCGGTCGTAAGGCAGGCCATACTGCCACACCTCCGTCGGATAACCCACGAATGTCGAGCACTTGTCGCGGAACTGATAGATCACCTCTATTCCCGACATATAGCAGCAGTCAAACCATATCGTGTCGAACTTACGGTCGGGCACGGCGTCGGCGAGCTCGTCAATCTCTGTCCAGTCGGTCTGCTGTGAGCCGGGGCCGGAGTATTCTCCCCCATAGGAATATGACGTCGGCGCGTCGTATACCTCATGACTGGAGAAATAGGGATACCACGACATGCCGTGGCCCCAGAACACGAGGTCGTAGTCGGAATCTGGATATACCGACAGCGCGTAGTCTATCACTTCCCCGATCCTGCGGGGATCGGTCGAAAGCCGCGATGCGTCGTAGGAACGCAACAGCTCAAAGACGACCTTACGGCTGCGCTCCTCGCGAACGCTGCGGTAGAGCCCGCACGAGCCGTCGCGCTCGGAATGATACACGAGAAGCTGGTATCGGCCGAGGTCCATGTTCTGAAGGGCCGCCGTCATCTCGGCGAAATCGTCAGTGAAATCCGGACTGAGACTGCTGCGGTTGACGGCATAGACCACGACCGTGCGCGTTACTTCGGCGGGGTTTATCTCCTCCGTGCGGGGGTTGTCTTCCGGTTTGGGCTCGTCGCTGCCGCAGGCGGTAAGCACCGCCAGCATGACTAGATATGTGAGAATTCGTTTCAATTTCATAATAATTCAACGGAAATTTATTGTAATTATGAATAAGCGGTCGATAAATTTGGAATTTTAACATTTAAATGTTAAATTTGCACCGCATTGTTAAAATTTCGGATTCCGGTTAGAATAATCCGCCCCGGGCAGGTTATAGAAACAGAACCGTTTAACAACTAAAAGCAAGGGAGATTCCGAATGAAGAAGTCGTTGATGTGGATGCTGACGGTGGTGATGGCGATTACGTTCGCCGCGCTGCTATATTTCCAGATCATGTATCTGGAGAACATGGTGAAGATGCGTGATGAGCAGTTCACCGAAGGAGTCATGCGCGCCCTCAACACGACGTCGGAGTTTCTCGAACGCCAGGAGACGCTGCATTATCTCGAGCAGGACGTCAACATCATCGAGTCGTCGCTCTACGACGGCTACGGAAGCGACGAAGACAAGCTGCGCTATCAGGTGGAGAATCCCGACGGCAGCGTGACCAACTACACACTTTCGTCGCGCATCGACCATTCCGACGGCAACTCCCGTTTCAGATTCCCCTCGCCGGTGCAGGACATCGGCAGCCGCTACGGCATGATGCAGGAGGTGATACGCAGCCAGTATCTTTACCAGAAGGGACTGCTCGACGAGGTCATACTCAGCATACTCCGCGACTCGAGCACGCGGCCCATAATGGAGAGGGCCGACTCGACAGTGATCCGCAACTGCCTGACGACCGAGCTGGCCAACAACGGCGTGCGCGTGCCGTTCGTGTTCGCCGTGCTCGACAGCCGCAACGACATGGTCTATCAGACCGAGGGATACCAAAACGGATCGAAAGACATATACTCGATACCCCTCTTCAACAACACCGACCGCAGCTATACGCTCAACGTCGAGTTCCCGACCAAGAGCTCGTATATCTTCAAGTCGGTGAGGTTCATCATCCCGACGCTCGCGTTCACGGTGATTCTGCTCGTGGTGTTCGTCTACACGCTCATCCTGGCGTTCAGACAGAAGAACCTCGCCGAGATGAAGACGGATTTCGTCAACAACATGACCCATGAGCTCAAGACGCCCATCTCGACAATCTCGCTCGCGGGTCAGATGCTCAGCGACCCGTCGATCCGAAAGTCTCCCTCCTCGCTGACGCACCTCTCGGAGGTAATCGTCGAGGAGTCGAAACGTCTGCGCTTCCAGGTGGAGAAGGTGCTGCAGCTGTCGGTGCTCGACCGCACGGGGAGCACGTTGAAATTCACCGACGTCAACGCCAACGCGATAATCTACAACGTGGTGAACACATTCAAACTCAAAGTAGAGAAGCAGGGAGGCACCATCTCGGCGCGTCTCGACGCCGAGGACGCCGAGGTGAACGTCGACGAGATGCAGTTTACCAACGTGGTGTTCAACCTGCTCGACAACGCCCTGAAGTATATGAAGGAAGACGTCGAGCCCACGCTGGAGATCACGACCCTCAACCTGCCGGGCAACCGGCTCGAGATACGCATCGCCGACAACGGCATAGGCATAAAGAAGGAGGATGCACGCCACATATTCGAGAAATTCTATCGTGTCTCGACCGGCAACCGTCATGATGTCAAGGGCTTCGGCCTAGGGCTGGCCTATGTCAAGAAGATGATCGAGGCGTTCGGAGGCACGATCACGGTCGAAAGTGAGTTCGGCGTCGGAAGCACGTTCATCATCAACCTGCCTCTGGCGAGTGAAAATTAATTTTAACAATTGATGCGGAAATTTGGCAATTCGTTTGTTATAAAAATATGAAAATTTAACAGAACGGGGTCTCTATCCTGTCGTGTCCCCCGTCATGACGATAGAAGAGTCTGTGAAAACATGATAAAGTATGGATGACAAGTTAAAGATACTTCTCTGTGAAGATGACGAGAACCTGGGGATGCTCCTCAGGGAGTTTCTTCAGGCGAAAGGTTTCTATGCCGACCTTTGCCCCGATGGCGACAAAGGCTACAAGGCGTTCCTCAAGGGGAAATATGACCTGTGTGTTCTCGACGTGATGATGCCGAAGAAAGACGGTTTCACATTGGCTCAGGAGATCAGGAACGTCAACAGCGAGGTCCCCATCATCTTCCTGACCGCCAAGAATATGAAAGAGGACGTGCTGCAGGGCTTCAAGCTCGGGGCAGACGACTATATCACCAAACCCTTCTCGATGGAGGAGCTCGTGTCGCGTATCAGCGCCATCCTGCGCCGTGTCCGCGGCAAGAAAGATAAGGAGATTACCGTCTACCGGATTGGCAAATACACGTTCGACACTCAGAAGCAGACTCTGATAGCCGACAACAAGACCCAGAAGCTCACCACCAAGGAGTCGGAGCTGCTGTCGCTGCTGTGCCAGCACATCAACGAGATTCTGGAGCGCAACTACGCGCTGAAGTCGATCTGGATCGACGACAACTACTTCAACGCCCGCAGCATGGACGTCTACATCACCAAGCTCCGCAAGCTGCTGCGCGATGACCCGCAGATCGAGATCATCAACATCCACGGCAAAGGCTACAAGCTCATCGCCCCCACCGACGACTGAAAAGGCTATATATAACCCAGAAACCCAAAAGCCCTCGACCTTCTCCAGGTCGAGGGCTTTTGGGTTTCCAATGTTCGCGTCAGCGGGCCAGGGAGACGTTGACGGCGATGCCGTAGTTGGAGTTGCTCGTGGGGTAAGCGGAGTTCGATACGAGCGGTGTGTTGGTCTGGTGGTCGAAGAAGGCCGACAACGTGATGCGCTTGCTCAGTATGTAGCTTGCCATGAAGTTGACCGAGAATGTGCTCGTGCCCTGCGTGGCCTGCGTATAGGCGGTCTCGATGCGGCGTATCAGCGACTGGTTGTTGCTGTAGGAGAAGTCGAGGTTGAGCGTAAGGTCGTTCGACACGCTGCCCTGCTTGCCGCCGCCGATCTTGAGGATCTTGTTGAAGTTGGCTATCTTGTAGCCCGCTCCGATCGTCATCTGCTTCGAAAGCGTCTCCACCACCTGACCGGCCGACGTGTTGAGGTTGAGCGTGCGCGAGTCACGGTATTCGGCATTGAAGGTCACGTCGTTGAAGAGAGTGAACTTCAATCCGATCAGCGGGGCGAACTTCTCGGTAATCGACACCGAGGCGATGTTGAACGGTGTCGACGGAATCGGCTGCTGGCTCTGTTCGTTGAGAATGAACCCCTGGTCGCCCGTACCTCCTGCGGCCGGAATCCAGTTCATGAAGCTCGAATACGAACCGACCGAGTAAGTACACTGATATGCGTGCGAGAGCGTGAACGACTTGAACCACTTCTTCATGTTGCCGAGGTTGATGAAACCGTCGTAGGTGACGCGCCAGTTGGGGCGCATCGACGACAGACCCGGGAAATGGTCGAGGCCGACCTTGCCCGGCTTCTGGCCTGTGTAGGCGGCGATGAACGCCGGAATAAGCACATCGGCGCTGGTGCGGCTCACGGCGCTCACCTCCGGATTGTAGGGCGCGCCCGCCATCGGGCTTCCCTCCATGAATCCGGCCGAGGGATACTGCGTGCCGGCATATGCGCTCTCGATGCGCGAGGCCACCTGCGGAATGTACGACAGGAAATTGTCGAACGCGTCCGAACGGTATCCGTTGTCGGCGTCATAGTTGCGGAGCGACGTGGGGAACGCCCATGCCGTGCGCACGTAATTGCCCGAGAACGATGTCGGCATCCCGGAGTACATGAACTGCATCTGCTCGGTCCGCGCGTCGGTGAGATTGGAAGTCAACAGAATCTTGAGACCGCGTATCGGCTCGAGGTTGAGCTCGAAATTGAACTCCTGACTCCGGCTCCACAGCGCGGGCGACACCTGCTCGGACGTGGTGATGAGCCAGTCGCGGGCCAGGGCCTTCTCGACATAATCCCTGTCGTAGAAACCGAAGGCGAAGTCGAGACCGGGAGCCATGGGGCCGTAGCTGGTCGACTGGCCGAAGACATTGCCGACATTGGGCGCGTAGAGCGGCACGTTGAGCGAATGGCTGCTGCGCCACTTGAACGACAGCGAGCGGGGCATCATCAGGAATCTCAGCGCATGCTCGGCGAGCTCGGTGCCGAAGCTCTTCTTGTCGTCGGAGCTCTTGCGGTCCTCGAGGATGGTAATGGCGAGGTTCATGCGGCCGGTGTCGGTGATCTGGATGGTGTTCTCGTCGACTACCTTGTATTTCACCTTCACCACCTTGCCGCCGGACTTAGCCGAGAAGCGGATTTTCTTGTTGTTGAGGTTATGCTTCACTGTCGTGGCCGAATCGGGAGAGAGCGTTATGGCACGCTCGAATCGCTTCGGCTTGCCCGACTTGCCCGACCGTCCGTCGGTCTTGCCATTGCCCTTGTCGTTATCCTTATCTTTGCCCTTGTCGAGTTTTCCCTTGTCGTTGCGGTTCTTGTTGTTACGGTTACCGCGCGAGCCGGAGCCCGAGAAGCGCTTGTTGATCTTCTGCAGGTATTTCGACTTGTTGAAGAGGGTCTCGAAATTGAGGCGTGCGTCGGCGTTCCATGAAGTCTGATTCTGGATGGTGTTGCCGAGATAGATGTCGTCGACTGTCGCGCCCTTGTCCCAATGGTAGACCGAATTGTAGCTTACCGAACCGGTGAGATAATCGAGGAACGGAATCTTGTTGAACGGTGCGCGGTAGGTACCGGTGAACGTCTGGTTGTAGTTCCAGGGCGTACCGAGATGCCTGATCGACGACATGACGGTGTCCTTCCACTCGCGGTACTGATCGGGGAAGAGACGCTTGTTGACGGCGCCGATCGTCTCCTCGATGCGGGCGGTGGTGTTGCTGGCGAACGAGAGCGAGAGCGACTTTGTGAGGTTCCATGTCAACGACAGCTGGCGATCCCAGGTGAAATTCTTGCTCACCTGCACGGGGAGCTGGAAGTCGACGTCGACCTCCGAGCGCGTCTGCTGCTCGTAGTAGTAGCGGTGCATCGAGGTATAGAACGTCAGGTTGGTGAAGAGCCAGTTGAGCTCCCAGTCCTTGAAGAACTTGGCCGTCTTGCCCTTCCCCTTGATCCAGCCGAACGGCTTGAGCGGCTTGAAATAGGGGGTATAGGAATACTGGAACGAGCCTCGGTAGTCGTAGGTGTTCTCGTACTCGGTGACGGGGTCGAGGTTCTTCTGCTTGTTGTAGGAGAAGGTCAGCGTGAAGTTGGCGGGATCCCATGGCATGGGATTCTTGCTCTGGACGTTGAACCTGAAGTTGGACACCGAGAAGCTCTCGGTGGTCTTGCGCGTGATGGCGTAGGAGTTGATCGAGTCTTTCTCGGCCTTGGTCGCCGCGGCGTCGAGCGCGTCCTTGAGCAGGATATCCTGGTCGAGGGGATTGTATTTCGGGGTCGTCGTCTCCTGCGAGCGCGTGAAATACACGGGGGCGTTGAGCTTGGCCTTCTCGGGGAGGATCTTGCCGACATCTCCCTGCACCACGACATTATACTGGTCGTAGGTGTCGAGACGTCTCTGCGAGAGACCCTGGTCGACGGCACCGAAGCCGTCGGTCTCGCGGTGATAGCTGAAGTTGACCATGGCGACGTCTGAGAGCGACAGGCTCGCGTTGGCGTTCAACGCCCAGCCGCCCGACTCGTTGAAATCGGTGACCTTCATCTCGTTGACCCAGATCGTGCCGTCCTTGACCGAGTTGGAGCGGTTGCGCACGCCGATGAGCATGACGCGCACGTCCGAAAGCGAGGGGTTGCCCATCACTCCGGCGGTGTTGTGGTCGTTGTCGGGGTCGATCATCGTATACAGTTTGGTGTATCCAACGCCCTCGGTGTGGGCGCTGCGCTCGCGGTTGCGCTCGGTCTTCACACGGGTGAACAGGTCGAGGGGAACGTCGAGGCGGTTGGACGTGGGCCATACCCTCGCGCGGTCCTGGCTGTTGAAGTTGTTGTAGCGGCCGGGAGGCGTGAGGTCGAGGGGTATCTCGTATTCGTAGTAGTTGTTCTTGACGTCCGAACCGAGGCGGATGAAGAGCGAGAAGTCGCCGTTGCGGAGGTTGGTGACATTGTCGACCAGAGCCTCGGCGTGAACCCACATCTGCATGCGGCGGTAGATGCGGAGGTCCATCTGGGTGTTCTTGTATATGCCGCGGGCGTCGCCGGGCTGAATGCCCTTGAGAGTCATCTCGAGCGACTGCTCGTTGAGCTGCGTGGCCTGGGCCGCGCCGGGATCCTGGTCGCGGGTCACGCCGGGAGGCAGCACGTAGTTCACCGGCTCACGACCGGAGTTCTCCTCGATGTTGACGACGCTCATGTCGACCGTTCCCTCGGCGGGCGAGTCGTTGCGAGAGTTGAGGTTGAACTTATAGTCGCGCCACTCGCCGCGCACGAGCTCGAGGGTGGCGAAACGCAGATGGGTCACCTCCTTGAAACCGGTCATGAACATGCGGGCGAAGCGCACCGTGGTGAAGTCGTTGATGCCGCCCACCACCTTGTCGGGCGAGTTGAGGGGCACCTTGAAGAGATACCACACGGCGGTCTGCTTGCCTTCGGGCGTGGAGACCTCCGAGACCTGCTTGTCGGTGATGTAGTTGCGGCCCACCTCAAGGTCCTCGGGGCGGATCGAGATCTTGTATTCGAAATAGCGCTCGTATTCGTTGAGCGTGTTGTCCTGGTTGATGTCCTCGACATCGGGCACGGCGCGCGCCGACTGATATTGAGGATTGGTGGACTCATCGGGCGATAGCGAGTTGCCTTCGACGCCGTTGTAACGCTTGTAGCGGTCGAGGATACCGGCCTTGACCTCGTCGTAATAGTTCGAGCGGTAGAAGTGGTAGTTGTCGCCCGCGGGGTCGTTCATGGGCGAGAAGGGGTCTTCCTGCATGGCGGCGATTGTGCTGGCCGGGAGTTTGGATCGCAGACGGTCGAGATAATCCTTATATGAAGAGAAGGTGAACTCATCGTCGTTGGGAAGGCCGTCGAGGCCGACGTCCTGCAGCAGGCGCGACGTCGAGTTGTTGTCGAACGCATAAGTCAGCGAGTTCTGTCGCGACACGCGTCCCCAGTTGGTCTCGGTGATGAAATCGTAATTGCCGTCGACGGGCAGACCGTTCTCGTAGCTCTTCATGCCGTCCTTTAGGATATCCTCGCTGATCTCGCCGAAGTTGAAGTAGAGGTCGCCGCCCTCGCGGTTGTGGTTGTCCTCGTCGAGGAAGGGGTCGAGCAGCCAGAACTGGATGTATTCGACGTTCGACGTCTCGAAGTTGGTGTTGTCCATCTTGCGCATGATTCCGCCCCACCGCTTCTCGGGGTTGAGCAGCGAACCGTCGGAGTCGATGTTGTCGGCGTCGAGGTTGTAGGGGCCACGCTCGCGGGGATAGAACGAGAGATTGAGCGTCTGGATCCAGTTGGCCTCGCCATAAGCGAGGTCGCGGTAAGGGAAGAGCTCGTTGACATATATCTCGCGCACGTACGGGCTCGACATCTGGTGCGGGTCGTTCTTGAGGTAGCCGGGCAGCATGTTGGAGTTGCGCTGAGTCCAGGCGCGGTCTATGTAGTACCAGGCGAGCAGGGCGCGGTTCTTGCCGTAGGCCACGTCGTTGGAGAGAGCGGCCTCCGGGAAGAGGGCGTCCGGACCAGAGTCGTAAGGTGTCGAGGCGAGAAACCATGAATAGGGCGAGCGCAGGTCGATGCCGGTCTGGGTGGCCTCGAAGTCGTCGATATAGCTCGAACCCTTGTTGCTGCCGCTCTTCTGCTTGTGGGGCACGAGCTGCGCGAACTCTGCGTTGACGCTGAAAGTCGACGGCGCGGTGGCGTTGATGGTCGGCACCTTGTTGAGAAGGTTGGTGAGCCACTGGAAGTCCTTGCGGTAGCTGAGGTTGAGGCCCCACATGGTGTTGTTGATCACCTCGTCGCCGATGTTGACCTTCTCGGTGAGTGCCTTCTCGGAGAAATTGAGTATAGTGGCCCCGAGGGTGAAGTCCTTGTTGAAGGCATACTGGGCATCGAGACCGAGCAGCGTCTTGCGCTGCATCGAGAACATCGACTGGTTCTCGAGCGTCACGCTGACGTTCGTGCCCGAGTCGATGATGCTCTGGTTGGTGATGGTCACAATACCCATCGAGTAGTCGACGGTGTAGTCGGAATTCTCGGTGAGCACGACGCCTCCGGCCATGACGACCACCGATCCGCGGGGTACGTTCATGGCGTTGAGACGGATTGTCGCGCCGTTGGACGCCTGGTATTCGCCCATGAGCGAATATTTGTTCTTGTCGGCGAACTGCCGGGCCACGACGAGCGTCGAGTCATACAGCTCGCGGTAGACGTACTGGTCGGCGATGGCGGGATCACCGATCTTGCGCGCCAGATGCTCGCCGAAGGGCTCGGCGACGGGGAAGATGATCTTGCCCGACTGTGACTGCACCGTGTAGCCCTCCACATAGTCGAAGAATCCGTCGGGGTTCGACTCCTGGTTGGAGTCGATGCGGTCGAGATTCATGACCTGCAGCAGCGGCTGGTTGGCTATCGCCCCGACGGGGAGGTAGTTTATCTCCGTGCCAGTGGTGTCGCTTAGGAACTTGATGTTCATCTTGAAGTTCTTGCTCTGCAGCTGGTAGGCGCCGAGGGCGTAGACGTTCTTCATCATCAGTCGCCACATCGGCAGCTTGGGCGACACGGTGGTGGAGCGCAGCATCTTGAGATATAGCGACTCGCTGGTGGTGGTGACGTCGGAAGAGAACTCCCCCACCTGGTAGACCTTGCCGCCGTAGGTGTATTCGTATGCCACGGCGAGCACCTCGTCGGTGTTGAGGGCCGACTTGAGCGATATGTATCCGAGGTCGGAGTTGAGCGTGTATTCGCTCTCGCGCAGCAGACGCGCGGACTCGACCTTCTCGTAGTCGCGGCCGCCCTCGATGCCGAACGCACGCAGAGGCTCGAGCGTCTGCGTGACGGAGTTGATGTTGCGCGCGCCGGGATAGTCATTCTTTATGACTGTCAGCAGGTTGTTCGACTGGTTGCTGGGGGTGTCGTAGGCCGTGTTGGGCGTCCAGTAGTCGGAGGCGAGGTTGCTGTTCTCGCCGAGGTCCATGAAGCCGACGAAGTTTCGCGACTCGTTGTAGTTGCCGTTCTTGTTGGTGATCCACACCTCGATGCGGGTGATCTTGATGCCCGACGAGACGTGGGGCAGCCGCGAGGCGAACCGGTCGTAGTTCTCATAGAAATACTGCGCGAGGAAGAAGTGGCGGTTGGCGTCGTAGTTGTCGGCCTTGATGCTGAACTTGGTGCTCTGCACGCCGCCCTGGGTGCTGACGGTCTTCGACTCGGAGTTCTGCTGCGAGACGAGACCGGTGAGAGTAAGCTTGCCGAACTGCAGCTTGGCCTTCATGCCGAAGAGGGCCGTACCGCCGCGGATCAGGCTCGACCCGGTGGTCATGCTCACGTTGCCGGCCTCGATGTTCTTGATGATCTCGTCTTCCTTGCCTTCGTACTGCAGCTTGAGGTTCTGCGAGTCGAACGAGAAGGTGGCGTCTGTGTTGTAGTTCATGTTGAACTTCATCTTGTCGCCGACCGAGGCGTTGATTGTGGCCTGGATCTTCTGGTCGAAGTCGAAATATGTCTTGCGGCGGTTGCGCATCGACAGCGCAGGGTTGTCGGTCTTGTTGCTCTTGATGCCCATCGAGAGCTGGATCGAGCCCTGTGTCTGGAGACGCACGCCGCCGGGGCCGAAGATTTTCTCAAGCGGACCGAGCGAGAAGTTCATGTCGAAGATGTTGAAGGGCTCTTTGTCTTTCTTCTCGTATGTCTCGCGGTTGCGCTCGCTGAAGTATCCGAAGAGATCCTTGCGCATCATCATGTTGTTGTATTCCTCGGCGGTCATCATGTAGGGGGTGACGATCTCGCGGTCGCCGAGCATGGTTCGCAGCACGTACATGCCCGTCTCGGGGTCGTATACGGCCTCGGTCTTGATGTTGGACGGATTGCGTAGATCGGCGGGATACTCCTTGCCGTCCATATAATCCTCGGGCGTGACTGGCACGGTAGGCTGCACGCGCCCGGGGAGTTCGAGCGTGTCGGAGGGTATATATGTCGGAGATTCCGGCTCGGCGGGAGGAGGGGGCTTGAGCTCGCTCTTGCGGTATTGCGGGCGAGCCATCACCGTGGCAAGCAGCACAGCGATGAACACTGTGGCCAGAACTGACAACTGACTGCGTGAGAAATGCATGCTTTAGGGTCGAAAAGTTATAGTGTTGCCGCGCTCAGAGCATCGTTAGCGACTGCTTGATGGCGGCTTCGGTGGTGAGTGCCGGATCGGCGGCGAAAAGCTTCTGCAGCACCTTCTTGCACTGCGGGGCGGCGAACCCGAGCATCACGAGCGCCGCGAGGGCGTCGTCGAACGACTCGTTGGATGCCGCATTCGTATTTAACGCCAGCCCCTCGGTCTTTATTTTATCCTTGAGGTCCACGATGATGCGCTGGGCCGTGCGGGCGCCTATGCCCTTGACGCTCTTGAGCAGCTTGTCCTCGCCGGCGGCTATGGCCGATTCGAGCTGATCGACCGTCAGCGCCGAGAGTATCAGCCGGGCCGTGTTGGGCCCTACGCCGCTCACGCCGATAAGCAGGCGGAACAACTCGCGGCTCCGCTTGTCGAGGAAGCCGTAGAGCACGTGCGCGTCCTCGCGTATCGCCTCGTGCACGTAGAGTTTTGTATTCTCCACGTTGGAGATGCGCGGATAGTCGATGAGCGTTATGTTGATATCATATCCTATGCCGTTGCAATCGATCACGGCGTTGGTGGGTGATATCTCGGCTGGAATGCCCTGAATATAATCAATCATATCCAATTAACGGCCCGCATAGGCCTAAAATTACACCGCCGGTGTTAAAACTCGCCCTACCGCCGCCCCACTCCGCTTCCCGTGCCGTGCCCACATTGGCCATATTGGCCCATTTTATTCCCGTCAGGAACCAATTAAGATTTATTAACGTTTATTTTAGTAATATTTAGGCCGGTCCAATATAAATTTGCAATGCATTTCTATCATACACAATTTCCCTGGACAAAATGGGCTTGTCTCGATAATCAAATATATTGCCTAAGCAAGTTCCAACCTCCGAGGGTTTAAACACTGTAGACAAATGACTAAATTTCTATCATTAACATTCGCGACCGCAATGACGGTCGCATCAGGCGCGTTCACAGCATCGGCGGAAGCGTTCACAGCCGATGATTTCTGTGGCGAAGGAAAATTCTGCGTCCAGACGTTCTGGGCCTCCGAAATGATCGGCACCGACATCATCCAGGAAAGCAGCTGGGGAACCTTCACAAAAATCGACGACACCCACATCCGCCTCGACCGCTTCAAAAACGAAGCCGGCGACAACATCACATTCACCATCGACGGCGACAGGCTGATACTCGACGGCATGGACGACAAGAAGGGCAGAATAATAAAGTCCGGCAGTAAAGAGGAGGCTTTCCGGCTATTGTCGGTGAAGCACGGACTGTACTCCCCTCTTATTTGGGAGGCGAAAGACCGCCATTATTTCATCCCGTCAGCGTCTTCATTCTCTGGCGAGATATCGAGACTTGACAATCCTGATGCCGTAAGGGTAACCTTCACATTCGACGGCACACATCATCTGGAGTTCCTCAAACGCGGTTATGGAGTCCTTATTCCCCACAACACAAACGCCGACGAGGTCTGGACTGACTATCTGGACACGTTCAGTTCTTTCGAGTTCGTAATATTCAAGTCGAACGGTTCGGGCAATCTTTCAACCGACGGAGTCGCGTCGCCTACCTACACCTACAAATGGTACGACGCCGACGGAACGCTCAGAAACACGTGCGTCAATCTGCTCGGAACAGGAACGAATTTCGGCTATTACGCCGATCGCTCAAGAAGCGAGGTCAACGAAGGTTTCGGCCTTATGATGAGTGGAGACACCGATGCGAACAGCGTTATGCCGCGACAGATGGTCAACAGCACTTTGACAGCCGAATTTAAAGACAAGATTATGGGGGCTGGCGAATCGTCCGGATACATGACCCTCAGGTTGAAAGATCTCAAGATTACGAACAGAACAATCGGCGGGTCATTCAACAGTTCGGGCGCATACGAAGTCGCCGGCGGATGGATGAGGTCATGCGGTGGCAAAGCATATTATGGCTATAACAACCGCTTCCACGGTAGCTGCGAAATCATCGACGAAGGTTCGGGACAGACCATGACATATAGCGACTGCGAGATGAACCGTCTTGATGATTTATCGCCTATGCTTGGCCTCGGAGGCGTAAAGTTCTACGTGGGCGAAGACATGCAGAATGTCGCCTTCGATTTCAACATCCTTCAGGATGAGAACTGCGCGATATTCGACAGTTACGACGTGTACGGCATAGTCGGCAGACACGAACATGCCACCGAAGAGGGATTTGTCGACAATGGCCTGGGCCATAACGACGCGATTGTCATAAAAGAGGGAATCCCGGCATCGGATGCGGAGCAGACATTCCGTGTTTTCATGCCCGCGACTGACCTTTTGAACAAGGGTTGGAAGACGGATGTCAACGATCCTTCCCACACCGTCACGCTCTACATAAGGGGCAATGTCAAACCTGACATCCAACCGGCTGCCGAAAATACGCGGTTTCACGAACAGGCACAGTCGACAGCCGCATCCCTTTTCGCGGCTCTGTCGCCTCAGGACAGCTTCGTCACAGTCGGAATAGACGACATCCACTCCGGCGGAGTGAGGATTTCCAGTGGTGAAGGCACGATTTGTGTGAGCGGATCTGACGGCTTCGTGTATGTGTATGACGCGAGCGGCAAGTCAATATATGGCGGCGGCGAGGGCAGAATCGCGGTGGTTCCAGGACTATACATCGTGAAGACAACAGGCCAAACATCCAAGGTTGTGGTGAGATAACAACCATGAATGCACAACAACCCGAGGGGGCCGCTCCTGTCCGGACGCGGCCCCCAAACTATTCAGAGACTCAAGTTTCGGATTTAGGGCGCGTTCCTTAAAATTTATCGTTCTGACGACATTTCTCAACATTTGTTAGGAAATATCGATTTTTCTGACTAACTTTGCCACAAACTAAAATCTTAAAGATATGAAGAAGACTTTCATCTCACTTGCATTCGCTCTGCTGTCGTTCAGCTGCGCTTTCGCATCGCCTCAGTTCAAAGAGCTGAACAACAAAAACGGCAAGACGACAATCAAAATCGAGATTCCAGAGTCAGACTTATCCCAGTTCACCGTGATAAAGGACTGGAGATTCCACAATGGAGGGAAAGCATATGACGTCAAGAAAGTGGATGTAAAAGGAGATGATGGAAGTACCTTCGTCCTCGAGTTCAAGAGATTCACTGAGTTTTCCGACTGCTCCCTGTCGTTCACCATCAATGGCAAGCCCGTCAGCATCAACATCCAGGAGAAATTGACGAACCACTGATCCGGATTGGTCGCGCTTTATTTTGAAATCAGCGGATATTTTATTAATTTCGTTGCGTTTTTAGGTCTAATCACAGAATTAACCGATGAACCGGAACGTAAAATACAGATATAACCCTGATACAGACAACTTTGAGCGCATCTATCCCTCCTGGAGGTCGAGAATGGCGAAGATTCTCCTCTTCCTGCTATGCTCGATAGGCGCCGGCGTCCTGATGATGGTCGTCTTCTTTTACTCTTTCGGTACGCCGACTGAAGAAAACCTGCGCCGCGAGAACGCCGCCCTCAAAAGCCAATACAATATCCTGAACCGACGACTCGACAACTCACTCAAAGTGATGGGCGACATACAGAACCGTGACGACAATTTCTATCGCGTCATGATGCAGATGGAACCTATGTCGCACAGTCAGCGTTTCGCCGGTCTCGACAACGAACACCGTTACAAGGAGCTCCAGAAGCTTCCCGACAACGGTCTCGTCAAACTCCTCACCCAGCGCCTCGATCTGTTCGACCGCAGTCTCTACGCCCAGTCAATCTCGTTCGACCAGCTGCGCGAGGAGGCCGGCCGCCAGAAAGACAAACTCTCGCATATACCCTCCGTGATACCGATCGACGTCAAGGACTATACGATGTCGAGCGGTTACGGCTACCGTCGTGACCCCGTCTACGGCTCCACCAAGTTCCATGAAGGGCTCGACTTCGCGGCCAAGACGGGAACACCCGTATATGCCACTGGCGACGGCGTAGTGGAAGTCGCCGAACGCCGCACCGGCTACGGCAATTGCATCGACCTATCGCACGGCTACAACTACGTGACGCGATACGCCCACCTCAGCGAGATTCTCGTCAAGCCGGGGCAGGACGTGAAACGCGGCGACCTGATCGGCAAGGTCGGTTCAACAGGTAAATCCACCGGTCCGCACCTGCATTACGAGGTGCGCTTCAAGGACGAGCCACAGAACCCGGTGAACTATTACTTCATGGACATAACCCCCGAGCAGTATGCAGAAATGGTGCGCGAGGCCGAGAACGCCGGCCACGTGATGGACTGAAAACAGGAACGCTATGGATGACATTGACTATCTCGACGAACTCGACAAGAAATATTACAAGATACGCGACGTGTCGGCCCTGCTCGATGTCGCCCCAAGCACGCTGCGCTACTGGGAATCGGAATTTCCCGAGATCCAGCCGCGACGCAGCAATTCCAACCAGCGTTACTACCGTCCCGAAGACATAAAGGTGCTCCGGATGATTCATTATCTCGTCAAGGTCAAGGGCCTGCGCATCGAGGCCGCGAAAGAAGAACTGTCGAAAAACCGCACCAACGTCTCGCGCCGCCTTGAGGTGATCGAACTCCTCACCGACACCCGCGACGAGCTCCAGGAAATCCTCTCCGCCCTCAACAAGAGGAGGTAGCCCACCGTGGCGCGACCGAAGGAAGCGCTTACCCCGTCGTCTCGTCCACCAGATAGACTATCGACTCATAGGGGCGGTCGATGGTGTCCATCATGGAGATCTCGCATGTACGCGCCAGCGAATAGCAGCCGTCATATCGCTTCTCGCCTATTTCGCGACGCTCGGCCACCGTCGCCGAACGAGCCACCTCCGGAAATATGAACCCGCGGTCGCCCGCCGCGCCGCAGCAATAGGCGTTGTCGGGAACGTCGACATGCTCGGCGCACATCTCCGCCAGACGACGCATCATGACGTCATGGCCCGTGATGCGCGACGCGCACGTAGGATGAAGCAATATGTTTTCCTTTCGCTTCACGACCTTCAGACGCGGCATCACATGGTCGGCGAGCCACTCGGTTATGTCAATGATCTTCAGCTTGCCATATTTCTTGAGATGCTCCTCGTCGAGCAAGGATTTGTTTCGCGAGAGATTCAGCAGGGTGTGCGTGCACGAGGTCGTGTCGCACACGAGCGGAATCCGTCCGCTGTCGGTGACGCGATAGAACGTGTCGATGGTGTCATGCGCCACCCGACGCTGTCCGTCGGGGTCTCCCTTGTGTTCCCATATCTGCGAGCAGCACACCCCGTGCATATCCTTCGGCAGGGCCATGCGGAATCCGGCCCGGCGTCCGATGCGCAGCATGACCGTCATCAGGTCGTCCTTGCCGAAATTGGAACCACCGAATATGCGCGTCACGCATGCCGGGAAATAGATGAAGTCGGGATTCGGGTCGTCACACCACGACATCTTCGGCGGCATCGGGAAGTGCTTCGACCAGTGCGGCGACTGCCTGTACAGCTTGTGCATGAAGTCAGTGGCCCAAATCAGCGGATATGGCGAAATGACCCGCTCGGTGGCCACCGCGGCCTTCAGCGTGCCGCGCAGCAGGGTCTCGACCGTGCTGTAATGCCCCGCAGACGCTGAGAGTGCCTTGTCGAATATCGAGCTGTTGCTCACCACCCTCACCGCGTCGGTCACCGTGCCTGTGTTGATGTTCATCGGGCAGGGAAGCTGGCACGAGCCGTCTGCGCAGCAGGTGTCGTTGCCGATGTACGCATATTCCTTCTCCAGAGCCTTCGAACCGGTGCGGGCTATGATGCGACGGGCCTGCAGGCGCTGACGAGGCGTGAGCGTGATATCGCGCGACGGGCATACATGCTCGCAATAACCGCACTCCATGCATTTGTCGGCCTCGGGATAACCGAGCTGTTCGCCGAACAGGTCAAGGCTCTTCATCGGCTTAATATATGCCTCGGGGTCGTTGTTGATGATGACTCCCGGGTTGAGAATGCCCTTCGGGTCGGCGAGGCGTTTGATCTCGGCCATCATTCCGTAGATCTTCTCTCCCCACTCCCGTTTGACAAACGGCGCTATGGCGCGTCCTGTGCCGTGCTCGCCCTTTAGCGAGCCGTCGAGATCCAGGACGTGGGTCACGAAGTCTTCCATGAACGACTTGAAATTGTCGAGGCTCTTCCGGCTGTCCATCTTCGAGGTGATTAGCGGGTGGATGTTGCCGGCACGCGCATGGCCGAAGATGGCACCGTCGTATCCATGCTTGTGGAAGAGTTGCTGGACGCCCTCGACGAGCGCGTCGAGTTTCTCGACCGGAGCCGCGACATCCTCCAGAATCACGGATGCGCCCGGGATCCTGACTCCGGCCACGCAGGGAAACACGCCGTCGCGGATGTTCCACAGCTGTCGGCGGGCGGCGACAGTCCGCGTGAAATCGTCAAAATGGATCAGCCCGGGTAATGAAGACAGCCTCGGACGCAGCGAGCCTGTGAGCTCTGCCATCTCCTCGGCCGAATCGGCTCCGTAATCGACGAGCATGGCCGTTGTCCCGGCCGGCATGTCCGAGCGCAGTCCCTGGCTGCTGCGCAGCGAGGCATAATCCATCATCTCCACCGCCAGCGCGCCCGTCTCACCCAGCTCGGCCGCATACGACGCCGCCTTGGTGACCGTCGGGAAATAGAGAAGGGCGGAAGAATAGACCGGGCAGAGAGGCCGCGTCCGCAGTTCGGCAGACTCGATGTATCCGAGCGTGCCCTCCGCCCCGATGAGCAGATGGACAAAGATATCCATCGGTTCGGAGAAGTCGACAAACGAGTTCATGGCATACCCCGTGACATTCTTTATGCGGTATTTACGCTCTATCTTCTCGCGCGTCTCGCTGTCGGCGAGTATGCGCCGCCTGATGTCGAGCAATCCGGCGCAGAGTTCACACTCCTCGCGTTCGAACCGCTTCCGGTCGTCGGCGTGGGCGGAGTCATACGAATGTCCGTTGGCCAGCATGAACCGCATCGTGCTGAGCGTATGGTAGGAATTGAATTCGACTCCGGCCTCCATGCCGCTTGAATTGTTGGAGAGCACTCCGCCCATCAAGGCGGCTGACGATGAGGCGGGATCCGGACCGATGTGGTGATGATGAGGCTTCAGGATGGCGTTGACCTGATTGACGGTCAGCCCGGGCTCGAACCAGACCTTTGAGCCGCCGTCGCGCACCTCGGCGTTCTTCCAGCCTGTGCGTAGTTCGCAGATGATGCCCGGGCCGACCGTCTGGCCCGACAGCGATGTGCCTCCGGCGCGGAAAGTCACTCCTATCCCCCGCCGGGACGCGAATCCGAGCAGTTCACGTATCTGCTCGACGCTGCGCGGGCGCACCACGCACAGCGGCTTTATGTCGAAGTATGACGCATCGCGGGCATAGATTTCACGCCACAGCTCGGTGTCGAGCATGTCTTTGCGGTCTATCACCCTGTCCAATCCGTCAAGGAGTCTATCAGCCATATCCTTGTAACCTTTTTTAGTTATAACCTCTGCCGTTTGAAATAGTTTTTGGGAATCTGTGACCGTTGTTAAAGAAAAAATTATTAATTTTGCAGTTTGATAGCAAACGGAATATAACAAACATCAAGATATAAATGCTGACATCCAAAGAAATCAGAGAGTCTTTCAAGAACTTCTTCAAGGAGAAGGGCCACAAGATCGTGCCCTCGGCTCCGATGGTGCTGAAAGACGACCCGACGCTGATGTTCACCAACGCCGGAATGAACCAGTTCAAAGACATAATACTCGGCAACCGCACGCCCGAATGCCGCCGCATGACCGACAGCCAGAAGTGTCTGCGCGTGTCGGGCAAGCACAACGACCTCGAGGAGGTGGGCCACGACACGTATCACCACACGATGTTCGAGATGCTGGGCAACTGGTCGTTCGGCGACTATTTCAAGAAGGAGGCCATCGACTGGGCCTGGGAATATCTTGTCGACGTGCTCAAGCTCGACCCGGCGCGGCTCTACGCCACGGTGTTCGAGGGATACGCCCCCGAGGGCCTCGAGCGCGACGACGAGGCGGCATCCATCTGGGAGAAGCATCTGCCGGCGAGCCACATCATCAACGGCAACCGCCACGACAACTTCTGGGAGATGGGCGAGACAGGCCCCTGCGGACCATGCAGCGAGATCCACATCGATCTCCGTTCGGACGAGGAACGAGCTGCCGTCGACGGCGCATCGCTTGTAAATAAAGACAATCCCCTCGTGATCGAGATCTGGAACCTCGTCTTCATGCAATACAACCGCATGGCCGACGGCCACCTCGAGCCTCTGCCCGCCAAGGTGATCGACACCGGAATGGGCTTCGAGCGCCTCACCATGGCCCTCCAGGGAAAGAAGTCGAACTACGACACCGACATCTTCACGCCCCTCATCGCCAAGATCAGCGAAATCTCGGGCAAGCAATACGGAGTTGAGGAGAAAGTCGACGTGGCAATGCGTGTGGCCGCCGACCATGTGCGCACCATCGCGTTCTCCATCGCCGACTCGCAGCTCCCCTCCAACGCCAAGGCCGGATACGTGATCCGCCGCATCCTGCGCCGCGCCGTCCGCTACGTCTATACGTTCCTCGGCCAGAAGGAGGCCACGCTCTACAAACTGATTGACACGCTCGTCGACCAGATGGGCGAGGCATATCCCGAGCTTCCCGCTCAGAAAGACCTCATCAAGAAGGTGATCAAGGAGGAGGAGGATTCGTTCCTCCGCACGCTCGACAACGGTATCCGCCTGCTCGACTCGCTCGTGGCCAAGGCCCGCAAAGAGGGAAAGACCGAGCTCGACGGCGCCGACGCCTTCACGCTCTATGACACCTACGGATTCCCGCTCGACCTCACCGAGCTAATACTCCGCGAGCAGGGCATGACGGTCGACAAAGCCGGCTTCGACAAGCACATGAAGGCCCAGAAGGAGCGCGCGCGCAGCGCAGCCTCTGTCGAGACGGCCGACTGGGTGGAGGTCTACCAGGGCGACGAGACGTTCGTCGGATATGACGAGTTCGAGACTCCGACGCGAATCCTGAAATACCGCAAGGTTAAGCAGAAAGGTAAGGAGTTCTACCAGATCATGCTCTCGCGCACTCCCTTCTACGCCGAAATGGGCGGACAGGTCGGAGACTGCGGCGTGCTCGTCGCTCCTGATGGCGAGACGATCGAGATCTTCGACACCAAGAAGGAGAACAACGTCGCCGTTCATCTCTCGAAGAGGATCCCCGCCAATCCGTCGGCAGAGTTCATCGCACGCATCGACCTCAAGGCCCGCAAGGCGACGTCGGCCAACCACTCGGCCACACACCTCATCCACGAGGCTCTGCGCGAGGTGCTCGGAACGCACGTGGAGCAGAAAGGCTCGTATGTGTCGCCTGAGTCCCTGCGTTTCGACTTCTCGCACTTCCAGAAGGTCACTCCCGAGGAGATCCGCAAGGTCGAGCATCTGGTCAACAGCCGCATCCGCGAGGCCATGCCTCTTGAGGAATGCCGCGAGATTCCCATCGCGGAGGCACGCGAGATGGGCGCCATGGCCCTATTCGGCGAGAAATACGGCGACAAGGTGCGCGTGGTGAAGTACGGCACGTCGGTCGAGCTCTGCGGCGGAACGCACGTGGCAAATACCGGCAACATCGGTATGGTGCGCATCGTCAACGAGAGTTCGATTGCCGCCGGCATCCGACGCATCGAGGCTGTATCGGGCGAAGGTCTTGAGAAGATGTTCGACGACATTCAGGACATGACCACCGAGATACGCGCCTTGCTCGGCAACGCCGGCGACATCCGCGCCTCCATCAGAAAAGCGATTATGGAAAACAGCGACCTGCGTCATCAGGTCGAGGGCTACGTGGCCGAACGCACGCAGCTCATCGCCCGTGAGGTCAAGGATAACGCCGTTGTCCGCAACGGCGTCACTGTCTGCCGTCTCGCCGGGCCGCGCATCCCCGAGGTTGTGAAGAACGTGGCGTTCATCCTCCGCAAGGAGGCCGAGACTCCGACGGTCTTCGTCGCAGCCACTCTCAACGAAGGACGCCCCACACTGACCGTCATGCTGACCGACGACCTCGTCAAGGAGGGATACAACGCTTCGACCGTAGTCCGCGAGGCCGCGCGTCTGATCAAGGGAGGCGGCGGCGGCCAGCCCTTCTTCGCCCAGGCCGGCGGTAAAGACGCCTCCGGCCTCTCCGCGGCCGCCGACAAAGTGCTCGAACTCCTCGAACTCAACTGAGCCAGATTCCAACTATCATTAAGCCGCAGCTGTATGAATCACGGATATTCATGCAGCTGCGGCTTATTAATAGCACTCGTTGCCTGCTGCCACTAAAGGGCATTCAACAAATGTTCAAATATCGTCTCACCGTGTCCATGAGGATATTCGAACGACATTACAACAGCTATGATTATGACAAACAATATACATAAGATTGAGATACCCCAGCGAATGAATATATTTGGAACTTCTCCCAGTATATTTCTAACTTTCTCTGAGCTAAGTTCAATCTTGTCATTAGTCTCGGATTTAATGCTGCCCATAACTAACTGCCTAATTCCAATTGATTTTTAATTAGATTATAATATGCTCCCTTTCGTTGTAGCAATTGAGTATGATTCCCTGATTCAACAATCATGCCATCTCCAATCACTATAATCTGGTCCGCACTCTTTACTGTTGAAAGCCTGTGCGCCACGAGAACCACCGTCTTATTCTGATAGAACTGGCCGAGATTCTCCACGATGTCGCGTTCGTTCTTAGCATCAAGCGCATTGGTGGCCTCATCAAGAAAGATGATGTCCGGATTCTTATAGACAGCCCTTGCTATCAGTATCCTCTGCTTCTGGCCCTGGCTCAGACCTATGCCGTCTTGTCCGATTAATGTATTGTATTTTAAAGGAAGAGACATGACATAATCATGAATACAGGCAATCCTCGATGCGGTTTTCAATCTCTCGAGATCGATATCTCCATCACCCACAGCTATATTTCTTGCTATCGATTCCGAAAATATCACCCCATCCTGCATGACCACACCACAATGCCGACGCCACCATTTAAGATCATAGCTATCTATATTTTTTCCTGAAATCAAAATCTCACCATCCAATACCTTGTAATAGCCTAACATAAGTTTAATCAGTGTTGTCTTTCCGCTTCCGCTGGCACCTACTATTGCCGTTACTTTGCCCGCAGGTACAGAGAAAGATACATCCGACAATGTGTATTTTAGAGAATGTCTGTCATATTTAAAAGACACATCCTTAAAAACTATCGTTTTATCATTAGGGAATGACTGAAGTCTATTGTTGGCCGATTCTTCATTCTTTGACTCATGAATTTCATTTATTCTTTCCAAAGATATCTTGACATCCTGAATTGAATAAATAAATTGCATGAGCTGTTCGACCGGAGAATTAAGCTGCCCGACGATATATTGGATCGCCAGCATCGCTCCCAATGAAATCTGGCCATTGATTACCGAAGTGGCGGCGAATACTGTTATAAGAATGTTCTTTATCTCATTTATAAAGATACTGCCAGCCTCTTGGGTTTGTTGCAATTTCAAAGACTTCATCTGAACGGAAAATAAATCGGCCTGTGAGTCTTCCCATTCCCATCTTCTACGTTTCTCACAATCCTGCAGCTTAATCTCAGTCATATTGATAATAAACTGATAGGTCCTGTTCTGGCTTATGGATTGTTGCTCAAATAATTGGTAATCCAATACCTTCCTTTTACTGAGGAAACAAGCGATCCAAATCCCATAAATCAGGCTGCCTCCAAAGAAAATGAAAAAAATCAACTTATTATATACCAACAGCACTACTCCGAAGACAATAAACGAAAGAGCAGTGAACATAATTCCAAGAACTTGATTCGTAAGAAACGACTGCACTCTGGAATGGTCACCCATTCTCTGGAGTAGGTCACCCAATAATTTCGTCTCGAAAAACGACATGGGCAGTTTGAGCAATTTTATGAAAAAGTCACTGACGATTGAGATATTGATTCGCATTGCCATATGCAATAGTATCCATCGCCTTATGAAATCAGTGGCAGCACGGCCTACGACAATCATGAGCTCTCCGAGAAGAATCAGCCAGATGAATTTGATATCCTTATAATTTATTCCTATATCAACAATCCACTGCGTGAGAAACGGCATAATCATTTGCAGAACGCAACCCAACAATAGACCCAAAGCAATCTGAACAAATAAGCCTTTATATTGCATTGCGTAGTTCAATAGAAAGCGGAATGACCTCTTCTCATCAATATCAGATGTTGAGACCCTATCGAATTCGTCGGTTGTTTGAAAAAACATTGCCACGCCTTTGTCTGTGAAGTTGGACGTAGTGGAAATCCAATGTTTTATAAATTCATCGGCTGACAGCTTATACTTACCTTTTGCGGGGTCGGCAATCCAGAATCTGTTTCCATTTCTGTCAATCTTATACAACACCACGAAATGATTCTGATTCCAATGCAATATACATGGCAAAGGACACTCTTCCAGTTCGTTTAGTGAGGCCCGTCCTGCCGTATAATCAATTTTAAGCGTATCGCATAAATCCGCTATACTTTTCAAAGAAACGCCATCCTTAGATGGCTGGCAATATTTCTCAAGATATTGCAAAGAGACGTTTCTACCATAAAAACGGCATATCATGCATATGCATGATATGCCGCACTGCATGGCGTCATGTTGTTTTACAAATGGAAAAGACATAACATTAAATCGTGTCTATTTACGGAGAATGCCGGAGTCAAAGTCCAAGTTGTCAAACTCGGGCCTCGCTGTGATTTTCTTTTTTCCGAAACTGAAGTTATAGGATAGCCTGAAAGAAACCAGGTTGTTCATGTCCATTATGCTTACTTCAGTATCAGCATGTACCGGCGCGGAGCGGACGGTATGCTCGCTTTCTTTGAATCCTTTGCCAAATGGCATAAAACATTCCACACCCAACGAGAGATTCGTATTCGGCCGATACCAGAGTAGGGCCGACCAGCACTGCGCACGGGGTCGCACCAATTGACCGTCAGCAATTTTTCCCGGATATTGATAATACAATTCCGCGGACCAATGCGTGAGATTGAGCATCAACGACGACATCCACTGAAATCTGGTGCCATGCCAGGAGTATTCTTTGTTGCTTCCTTTCACATACGCTAATATCACCCTGTTCCAGAAAACAAGCTTGGTGGTGCCCAATGGTCTGATGGACATATCAAATTGAGTGCTCCAATTTTTATAAGAAGACAGATTGACCATGGTCTGCAACATATACCTCTCGGTTGTGGTATACATGTCGCATATCATGCCTGGAGATGATTCGAACCTATTGTATGACGCGAGATTTATATAGCGATTGAGAAATACAAACCTGATTCCGGCCGAATGTTTCTTGTATGGCTTCAATATCGCATTCCCGTGATATACCAGTCTTGTGTCAATCCACTGATCGGTCTCGCTCAACTGGGCAATTGTGGGAATATCTCCATCATATGAATAGTCAAAAGAAAAGGCAGTAGTCCTTGTCGGCTTCCAGTTGACTCTTAAACGTACGACAGGCATATATTGATTATATGCGTGGTCTAAAAGCGTTGTAGACGTATGATTCCATGAAAATCCAAGAGTCGCGAAATAATTCAATTTATTTGTTCCATACATCCACTGTACCAATCCGCCAGTGCCATTTATTGTCTGATAGAACGGATTGGTCGTATCGACATATTTGCTCCGCTTGTATGTTTCATAGCCGACAAGTGTGAAGTCTCCAATCCTACTATGTGGAAATTGATATTGAATCTCAGAAAACACCGCGTCGAGATGAGTCTTGTAATCAGAGTGCGAATCTTTGAGAGCTGACTCAGCATCGGTCATTTCATTATAAGCGGAACTGTAGGAGGTTGAGTAATGCTGGTAATTTATGTTGGCCAACAGCTTACCCGCGCTCCCCCCGAAATTCTTTTCAAAATAATTCCCGATCTTCCACTTGGTATATTCCGAGAAAAGACGGTTGGTCGCAAGAAAAGATTCTTCGGCTGTAGTGACTTCCTGATCTGACACGCCTCCGTTACGGTTAAAGCCGACTCCGGCCTTTATGTTGTAAAGAAGGTTTTCAGGCAAGTACAGCTGATATGAGAGATTCAAGGTATTGTCGTCAAGATGTTTTTTGGAATCAAGGCCTTTTTTCTCTTTCTTGTAATGCACTCCGTCAAAATCATAGTCCAGCACCTCCGACAACCGATATTTTCGATAGTGCCGGTTCTCGTTGTCATACAGCAATGAAAAACGAGACTGTCTGTAGTTGTAAAAGAATGCAAGCGAATTATCCCCTACCAACGACTGGAATGCCTGATGTATGTTGACAGAGCCATTCCCTCCATGAAGTGTGGATTTAAGTCTGATATTCACCACCGCCTCCACGCCCTGGGCAGCAAAACGCAACGGAGGAGTCTGATATACATCGACTTTTAAGATATCCTCCTTCGAGAGGCCGCTGACTTCCTGTCGTGTGGTCTCAACACCGTCAATCAGAATCTTTACATTCTGATTACCTTCTAAAAACATCGCGCCGTTAGAAAGAACGGTAAGATTAGGAATAAGATTCAATGCCTGATAAACGTTCGTGTATCTTTCCATTTCTTTTTCGCTCAGACGGTATGACGTATGTGTTGTAAACTCCTGGACATCCTGAGGTGTGACCACAACCTCGTTCAATGCCACAGCCGGAGTCATCACAACCACATCGCGCTCGGACTTCAGGTCTGTCGTCTTTATATACTTGTCACTGAAATCGGGATGTGTCGCCACAATTCCGGTCACCCCCTTCTGTTGGAAATCTATGATCCCGTTCTTATCCGAAGTCCATGAAGCGATAGAATCATTGCCGGATGAATATCCGGTGCAACGGACATCATGAATCGGGGCATTGTCCCCGCTCACAAACACTATTTGTCTGCCATAACATAAAAACGTAGCAGACAGCAAGAAAAGCAGCATGAATTGTTTCATAATCCCTCCTTTCTACAAAATTAAATCCACCTCTTCCGCTTCCGGACATCTCGGATCGGGATACCATTTGGTTTTACCCGATTTCGCTATGTCAAGATAGCATACACGTTTGCCATATTCGTTCCTGCACTTCCCGAAAACATCGCAACGTCTGCACGGGGATGCTTCCGGGAAAACTTCTTGAGTCATTCGATAAAGGCTCATAGCCTTTTCGGAGTTCCAGATCTTCCTTATTGAAGAGTCGTGGACATTCCCGATCAAATATTCCGGATTATCATACAGCATCTCACAGACGCTGCATTCGCCATTCGCCAATATGGAAATGCACGTTGTGTTAGCCATACAAATCTGGTTTTTACAAACATACTCTTCTGTGGTCGTGGACTTCTTCAATTCATATCCGTTTGCGGAAATTTTACTGAGGCCGACCCCAAAAGCCAAATCAGATCTCCTGCTGAATTCGTATACCCAGATCAAGTCGTCATTATTCACTTCCAATGACTTGTATTCCGACTCTTTGTATTTTGAAAAGAATGCCGGAGTCATCACCCATTCTTTTACACACTTGAACTCCGAGAGATATTTGTATAGGGACGAAATTTTATCGCTCGATGCGTTCATCTTGGTAAGCACGCTTCTCACCAACACATCAAGTCCCAATTCTGAACTGTATTTCAGAAATGAAGTCAATTTTTCCAAATATGACTCTCTGACATTGATCAATCTCTTCAGAGTGTTCGGATCGACAGAGTCCAATGAAAATTGAATTTCGTCATATCCTAAGTCTCTCAAATATTTGACCTGCTCGTAATTCAAAGGGGTCTTCGTCGACAGATACGGTTTGTATCCATGTTGACGCATACATTTCAAAATTGCACGCCAATCCGGATGAGCGAATATATCTCCTCCTGTCAACGTCACATTGATTGTCCCCTGAGTTCTTAATTCCCGAATCAAATCGAGAATCTTTTCAGTCTTCATATCGGGATGCAACTTACGATTTGCATAGCAATATATGCAATCGGTGGTGCATCTGGTCGTCACCATCAAATTTGCGTATAGAGGCACATTAGGACGGGTTATTACATAATCACCCAATCCATTGAATCCTTCATCCTCAAAAACAAGAGAATCAGAATGGTCGGAACATTGCATCAACAACCCCTGCGGTAAAATCACGGATTGGTTGTCTGACAAAGCAAACTCCTTGCTTTCCTCATTGTCGACGAGTTGCCGAACAAAATTGTCGATTGCAGTGAATGAAACATTCAATGCGGCGCTGATTGCATGGACCGATTCAGGATATTCATAATCCCCGATGTGGGACAATATATACCCTATGAACGGCGGTATGCAGAAAGCACCCGATTCGCTTTTACGCAAGTTGATTATTTTGTCAACCCTGATCAGGAATGAAGCAGATGCTTCATTCCTGATTGAATAGGCCGGTGATAAAGCGATATACATAGCTAAATCATTGATTTGTGCGTAAGTAAAATACGACTACGTCAGAATTATGATTACATACCTGCACCCCCGACAGTTCCACAGAAACAACCGGGGTCTGGTGAAACAGTTACCATTCCTGCGCCTCCCAGTTTACAATAACAATCGCCATCGCCATCAGGACCCTGACCAGCACCTTTGTCGCAATGACAAGCTCCCGCGCGACCTCCTTTGACATCCTCCATTTCCTGGAGTAGCAAAGTCTCGATTCTCGCAATTTCCATACTTGAAGTATTAAAATGTTTTGTGAGCAATATTACTCGCTGCAAATATACAATTTTATTTTAGGACTCACAACAAAAATATATATTTTTTTTAAAATTAGCTTAATATTTTGTAAAACGGGGGTTATTTCGATGGAATATCAATAAGATTACGAAAATTCCAACCGTTTGCAGATGATATAAAGATGAAAGAGAATTAGGGGGCTGTGTTCGGATTGTGCAACAAGGTGTCGTCCCGACACATATTTATCTCTCGCCTACCGTGGGTATGACGTCCGACTATGCGCTTTGCGCAGTCGGACGTCATACCCACGGCTACACACAAGATGTCCTTACGGACATGAAGTAACAACTTGATATCCTGTCAAAATCACATACCCTAAGAGCACATTGAATTGCAGTCGTTTGGATTCTTCCAACCTATTCTAAAGGACTTTGGAACTGCCGCTGAAGTCCAGAAAATTTCAACGAAATCTTTACTACCTTAGAGACCTTAACGACCTTAACGACCTTAACGACCTTAACGACCTTAACGACCTTAATTCAGTGTTTCTTCAGCGGCTTGACGTGGCAGAAGTACTGGCCTTTGCCGTCGGTGAACCTGCCGTAGCTGATGGCATGTGCCGGGCAGTGCTGGTAACAGGCGGTGCATGAAACGCAATTATGTCCCCAGTGTGGCTTGCCGGTGACAAGCTTGATGTTATGCATCGGGCAGGCGGTGACGCACCGGCCGCAGCCTACGCACTCCTGAGACACGTTCCAACGCTTCGGATTCACTCCCCAGCGTCTGAACAGCGGGTATATGACCTTCGACTTTAGGCGCGGCCATTTTCCGACCGTGTAGTCCTCCCTGTATTCTCCACGACTTATGAGACCGGCTATCTCCTTGATGCGTCCCTGCGAAGAGTCGAGCTTGCGGTCTTCCACCTCGCGCGGATCGACGTCGAAACCGGGCAGAAGCACATAGTCGTTGGGCATCGTCACCGACCATAACCCACCGATCCTGAGGCCGCGACTCGTTATGGCGTTGCGAAACATCGCCGGAGTCTCGGCCACCTCGTCGCCGCATGTGCAGACCATCGAGACCGAAATATCTGCAGCCTTTACCTCGCTGACAAACGAATCAGGCAACGCGGCTATGAAATCGAGAACCAACGGGGGCACGCCCCAGGAATAGACCGGAAAACAGAACAGTACACGGTTCCCAGTCAGTTTCACGCTGTTCGGATCCGTGCCGGGGATGAACACTAAATCCTCATCGAGAAGGTTACCGAGTGATTCGGCCACATAACGCGTGTTGCCGGTCCCTGAAAAATAAAATATCATGGTAAGTTATTAAGTAAAAAGTAATGAGTAATATGTAAAGAGTAATAAGTAAAGAGTAATATAATCTTGCCAATCAGGATTATGTGAAGAGTTTGAACACAAGCTCGGCAAGCAGGTCATGCTCGTCGAAGTAAGAGTCGCGGCCTTTCGAGCGGAGGTCGAAGTCTCGGAGGTAATGGATCGCGTTGACAGCCTGACGTGGGTTGTAGAGCCTCATCGCGGTCATGAATCCACGAAGCTGCGCAGGGGCTTTGAACCCGAATTGCTGCCTGATGGCCGCCTCAGATTTATCGGGCATGTAATACGCGATCACCAGATTGGAATAGAATCCGAACATCAGACCTATCAGAGGAGCCGTCGGGTTCTTGCTCTTGTTGGATGCGAAATACTTTATAATCCTCACCGCCTTAGGATAATCTTTGTTGCGCAAGGCGTCGAGAAACTCGAAGTTGTTGAAATCCTTTGAAATCCCGATATTCCTTTCAATATCGTCGCAGTCTATGCGGGTGGAGCCGGGGCCCTTGACGGACATCAGCTTGTTGAGTTCGCCGAACAGTTTGCTCAGCGGCAGACCGATATAATCGGCGAGGAGCGCGACGGCCTTGTCGTCGATACCCATCTTGTGCTGCTGGCAATAGTCGCGGATACAGGCCGCCACCTCCCATTCCCTGACAGCCTCGCTCTTGAATATCACGGCGCCGCCCTCCTTGGCGCCCTTCACGAGCTTGGACGTGGCGTTGAGGCTATCGCCCTTAAAGACGAGCACGAATATCGTCGTCTGGTTTGGACGCGCGAAATAAGAGGCGAACCTCTCGAGCTTCACCTTGGCCTGCACCATCGACTGTGCCTCCTTGAGAACGACGAGCTTGCGCGGCGCCATGACAGGAAACTGCTGGGCTACACCCACCACATAGTCTATGTCGGCGTCGTTGCCGTAGAACACACTGTAATTGAAATCGCGGTCTTCCTCCGGGATGGCGTATTTCTCGATGTTCTCCACAATCATATCAATATAATATGACTCTGGGCCCATCAGCAGATAGACCGGACTGAACACACCCTTGCGGATGTCGGATATGATTTTTCTGGCCTCAGAGGCCGTATTGTTTGCCATTGTCGTTGGTTTTCTGTAGGTTTGTCGTCAGCTTGCCCCCGCGTCCCCGGCAGGTACGGCGGGTCTGAACAAAGGCCGCCCGAAGAAGACAATCAATAAGATGGTCAGCGCGAGACTCGTAACCGAAAGCCAGGGAAGATCGGCGCCGACGGTGTCGATATCGATCCGCGACGTTCCTCTCGCCGCCAACCACTCCGCTACTACCACAAGCGAGTTGTTGAACGCATGGGCGAACGCCGGAATCCACAGCGAACCCGTGTAAAGATACAGGTAGCCGAACGTCGCGCCGAGCAGCAGCCGGGGAACGAAGCCGAAGAACTGGAAGTGTACGAAACTGAACACGAACGCGGCCGTCCACACCGCCACATGTCCGTTGACCCCGCCGGCGGTCATGGCCCTCTGCAGTCCGGCGCGGAAGAACATCTCCTCGGCGAAGCCCGTGAGACATCCGATTACAAGAACGCCGCTCACGAGTCCCCAGACAGACGCGTCGCCGAGTATCATCGACGTTGTCGCTGCCGCGGAGTTCTCAAGATTGCGCATAGTCTCCTCAAGCCCGGACATCGACGTCGGCAGCGAGACGTTCTCGTTCCACCCGATCACGGCGTTCATGGCCGGAGTCATCAGCAACAGCAACAGCAGCGTGCCGGCGAACTGGCGTGGCGCGACGGCCCTGCACAGACAGAGATAACCCACCGGATGCCGTCCGCACAGACGCGCCGCGAGCCACGCCGGGAGCATGAACGCGAGCAGGCACTGCACCGTGGCCGATATCATGAACACACTCCTCGCGTCGGTCATCGTGGAATGAAGGACAGACTGCAACATCCCCGTGACTAAAATCATCGAGATGAATCCGAGCACGAGAATGCCGATACGGTTCAGCATCTTGGCCTCGACAAGCGGCTTGTCGTATGTTGGTTTGTTGTCCATGTATTATGAATAATTTATGCAAAGTTAATCAATCCGCGGCAAAAAATGGCAATCCCGGCCCAAATAAAATTGTGATTATGGGAAAAAATAGTTAACTTTGCACTCGGATTTTGAGGAAACTTCTTAAAGGGTCTCCCCGGCGCAGGTGCTGCCGACAGGCCACGCGCCCGTCGCTTGAGAACCCGGTTCAGAACAACCCCCTGTTACAGAGTCCTTTTAAGGCTGATTTATTTTACCCAAACATTAGAAAACAGATGGGACTTTTTTCATTCACCCAGGAAATAGCGATGGACCTTGGCACGGCCAACTCCATCATCATTCATAACGACAAGATAGTTGTGGATGAGCCGAGTGTGGTGGCCATCGAGAACAAGACCGACAAGCTACTGGCCGTCGGCACGATGGCACATCAGATGGAAGGCAAGGAGCCTCCCGGCATCCGCACGATCCGTCCGCTCCGCGACGGAGTGATCGCCGACTTCAACGCCGCCGAGCAGATGATCCGCGGCATGGTGAAGATGGTAAGCTCGAAACGCCGCTGGTTCTCCCCCTCGCTCCGCATGGTGGTCTGCATCCCCTCGGGCTCGACCGAGGTCGAGATCCGCGCCGTGCGCGACTCGAGCGAACATGCCGGCGGACGCGACGTCTACATGATTTATGAGCCTATGGCCGCGGCGCTCGGCATCGGCCTCGACGTCGAGGCTCCCGACGGCAACATGATAGTCGACATAGGCGGCGGCTCGACCGAGATCGCCGTCATCTCGCTCGGCGGCATCGTGAGCAACAAGAGCATCCGCATCGCCGGCAACGACCTCACGGCTGACATCAAGGAGCATATGGGCCGCGTCCACAACCTCAAGGTGGGCACCACAATGGCCGAGCAGATCAAGATCAACGTCGGCTCGGCACTCCCCCAGCTCGACGACGCTCCCGAACCATTCGTAGTGCACGGCCCCAACCGCATGAACTCGCTCCCCATGCAGGTGCCCGTCACATACGAGGAGGTGTCGCACGCCATCGACAAGACCATCATAAAGATGGAGGACGCCATCCTCGCCGCCCTCGAGCAGACTCCCCCGGAACTTTACGCCGACATCGTGCGCAACGGAATCTATCTGGCCGGCGGCGGCGCGTTGCTCCGCGGACTCGCCAAGAGATTCACCGACAAGTTCCACATCGAGTTCAAGATCCCCGAGGATCCGCTGCACGCCGTGGCGATGGGCACGGGCGTGGCGCTCAAGAACATCAACAGGTTCTCTTTCTTGATCAGATAACCATAATCAGGCAATAAGAAGCAACAGACATCCCCGCCCCAGATGCGGAACATCTTAAACTTCATAATCAGATATTCCAAGTGGTTCGTCTTCACGCTCTACGTGGTGGTGAGCTGCATGCTGCTGGTAGACAACAATGTCTATCAGCAGTCAGTATATCTGACTTCGGCCAACAGAGTGACGGGCGGCGTATTCGGCGTCTGGTCGCAGATCACCGGCTATTTCCACCTCAAGTCGATCAACGAGAGCCTGCAGGTCACCAACGCCGACCTCCAGAACCAGGTGCTCAACCTCAAGAGCCGTCTCGCCGAGCTGCAGAGCCTCCGCGACGACTCGACGGTCAACCAGAGCGACCGCGAGAGGTTCGGTTATGTCTCGGCCGCCGTGATCAACAACAACACCCGGCATCCGAAGAACTTCTTCACCATCAACCGCGGACGCCTCGACGGCGTGCGCCCCGGCATGGGCGTCGTCGACCAGAACGGAGTCGTCGGCATCGTCAATGTCACCGGCGACCATCTGTCGCGCGTCATATCACTGCTCAACGAGACGCAGGTCTTCTCGGTGAAGCTAAAGGGCACCGGCTTCGCCGGAACCCTTACCTGGCGCGGAAACGACCCGGCCGTCGGATATGTAGAGGAAATCCCGCGACATGCGCGCTACGCCATAGGCGACACCATCGTCACCAGCGGATTCTCCACATCTTTCCCCGAGGGCATTCCAGTCGGAGTTGTGCTCAACCGTGTCCACGGCCGCGACGACAGCTTCTTCACCTTCAAGGTCCGTCTTACGTCCGACTTCAAGGCCCTCAGCTCCGTGCGCGTCATCAAAGACATATACAAGAACGAGATAGACTCGCTCGCCACCTTCGACGATATCGAGAAACTCGTCACGGGCAAGAAGAAGGACGCCGACAAGAAGAAGGACGCCGACACTAAAACCGAGGTCAAAAACAATCAGTGATGGGCAAGGAGATTCTGAACAACGTGGCCATTCTGGCGGTGCTGATACTGGTGCAGGTGCTGATCTGCAACAGCATCATGCTCTTCAACGTCGCCATGGCCTTCGTCTTCATCTACGTCATAATCAGACTGCCGATGAACCTCAACACCAACTGGCTGCTGACATGGGGATTCTTCGCAGGCCTGGCCGTCGACATGTTTTCCGACACGCCGGGAGTCAACTCGCTGGCCTGCACGCTGCTCGCCATGCTCAAGAGGCCGATGCTCTACGCCTACGTGCCGCGAGACGACCGCACCAAGGATATAGAGCCCTCACTCTCCACACTCGGGTTCGCCGTCTACGGCAAATACCTAATCTCGATGTCGACAGTCTACTGCCTGCTAACTTTCACGATAGAATATTTCAATTTCGCCGACGTTAAGGAAATAGTCATCATGTCGGCCGCAAGCTCCCTGTTCACATTCCTCATCCTGCTTGGTGTCGACAGCCTAATTGTGACGCATCGTGAGAAAAGACTATAATTTAGAAAAAAGAAAATATGTCATAGGCGGATTCATCACCGTGCTGGTGATGATATACATCGTGCGCCTTTTCGCGCTGCAGGTCGGTGACGTCAAGTACAAGGAGAGCGCCGACAGCAACGCTTTCCTCAAGCGCATCCTGTATCCGGCGCGCGGACTCGTCTACGACCGCAACGACAAGCTGGTGGTGTTCAACAAGCCGGCCTACGACGTCATGCTCATTCCCAAGGATGTAGGCGATTTCGACACCGTCATGCTCTGCGACGCTCTCGGCATCTCGCGCGACGAACTCATCTCGAAATGGGAGGAGATGAAGGATCCCCACCGCAACCCCGGATATTCATCCTACACCCCTCAGAAACTCATATCGCATCTCTCGCAGGAAGATTACGGCAAACTGCAGGAGAAGCTAAACCTGCTGCCCGGCTTCTATATCCAGAAGCGAACGGTGCGCGAATACGCCTACCACTGCGGCTCGAACATCCTGGGCAACATCCGCGAGGTGTCGTCAGACGACGTGCTCAAGGACCGTTACTACCGCCGCGGCGACTACACCGGCGACCTCGGCATCGAGAAGAGCTACGAGAAAGCCCTCCGCGGCGACAAGGGCGTCGAGATCCTGATGAAGGACGCGCTGGGCCGCATCAAGGGAAAATACGAGAACGGCGTCCACGACGTCGCGCCCGTGTCGGGCCATAACCTCAAGCTCTCGATCGACATGGACCTGCAGCAGTACGGCGAACAGCTGATGCAGGGCAAAATCGGCGCCATCGTGGCCATCGAGCCCGCCACCGGCGAGGTGCTCGCCCTGGTGACGTCGCCCAATTACGACCCGTCGCTGCTCGTGGGCCGCGAACGCGGCAAGAACTACAGCATGCTCGTCTCCGACCCGCAGAAACCGCTCTACGACCGCTCGGTGCAGGGAGCGTATCCCCCCGGCTCGACTTTCAAACCGACGCAGGGACTCATCTTTCTCCAGGAGGGGGTGATAACGACTTCGACGATGTATCCATGCTATCACGGATACGTCAACGGCCTGCGCGTGGGTTGCCACGGACACGGCTCGCCCCTGCCGCTCAAGCCGGCGCTCCAGACATCGTGCAACGCGTTCTTCTGCTGGGGATTCAAGAATATGATCGACAAGCGCGGCACGAAGGTCGCCGACCAATTCGAGAAGTGGAAGGACTATATGGTCGAGATGGGCTATGGCTATAAACTCGGCATCGACCTCCCCTTCGAGAGCCGTGGCTTCATACCGAACAACGATTTCTACAGCAAGTCGTTCCGCGGAGCCAACTGGACGGCCAACTCGGTGATATCCATTTCGATAGGTCAGGGCGAGGTGCTCGCCACGCCGCTGCAGATCGCCAACCTCGGCGCCACCATCGCCAACCGTGGCTGGTTCTATACGCCACATGTCGTCAAGGAGATCTCCGACAGCACTATCGACGAGAAATACCGTAAGAAGCGGCATACGAGCATCAAGCGCCAGTATTACGAGGATGTGGCCGAGGGAATGCGCATGGCCGTCTCCGGCGGCACGTGCCGCACGGCCAACCTGCCCGGCATCGAGGTCTGCGGCAAGACGGGCACGGCCCAGAACCCGCATGGCCGCGACCATTCGGTCTTCATGGGTTTCGCGCCCTACCACAACCCGAAGATCGCGATTGCCGTCTACGTAGAGAACGCCGGTTTCGGCGCTACCTATGGCGTGCCCATCGGCTCGCTGATGATCGAGAAATATCTCACGGGCGAGATCAGCCCGGCCCGCAAGGGTATCGAGGATAGAATGTTGAACTCTAACACCATTGTGTCAAGTGGCGTCAAGAAACACTGATTCGGGCGTATCGACGTTCAAGGCCATCGACTGGGTCACGATCGTGCTCTACCTGATACTCGTCGGGTTCGGGGCGATCAGCATCTACGCCGCCAGCTATGACTTCGACAACGCGAGCCTATTCGACATCAAGGAGTTCTCGGGTAAGCAGATCATGTGGATCGGGCTTTCGCTCGTGCTCGGCTGCGGAATCCTGCTATCCGACTACAGGATATACAAGACCTACGCCTATCCGATTTACATCGTCGTGCTGATCGTGCTGCTCGTCACGATATTCGTAGCGCCCGACATCAAGGGCTCGCATTCCTGGCTCAAGATCGGCTCGTTCAGCCTCCAGCCGGCGGAGTTCGGCAAGTTCGCCACCGCCCTGGCACTCGCCAAACTCTTCGACTCCTACAACTTCTCGCTCAACGCCAAGATCAGCAACTATTTCCGCGCGCTGATCATCATCTTCCTGCCGATCATCCTGATTCTGCTTCAGAACGAGACGGGAAGCGCCCTGGTCTACATCTCGTTCATCTTCGTGCTCTACCGCGAGGGGATGAGCGGCCTGGTGCTGTTCTCGGTGCTGTGCGCGGTGACATTCTTCGTCATCGCCGTCAAATTCGCCGAACCGCTCGTGCTCGGCATCCCGATGGGCGAGTTCACGGTCTTCATCCTTATCATGCTCGTCTTCTCGCTGATGCTTCTGTTCTATTGCAGAGACGTCATCATAGCGCGCAACGTCATCTTCGGATTCGTCGGATCGGGCATCATCGTGGCGGTCATGTCGCTATGCGGCATCCACGTCAACGGCCTGATATACTTCATCGGAATCATTCTGGCCGCCATCATCTACACGGCGGTTGCTATGTTCCACCACCGCATCACGAAGTTCATGATCACCATTGGCTTCGCGATCGTGTCGGTGATATTCCTCTTCTCGGTGAATTACGTGTTCAACAACATACTTGAGCCTCACCAGCAGATGCGCATCAAGGTGGCCCTCGGCATTGAGGAGAACCTGCGGGGAGCCGGTTATAACGTCAACCAGTCGAAGATAGCCATTGGCTCGGGCGGAGTGACCGGAAAGGGTTTTCTCAACGGAACGCAGACCAAGCTGAAATATGTGCCCGAACAGCACACCGACTTCATCTTCTGCACCATCGGCGAGGAGGAGGGCTTCATAGGAGCCACAGGGGTGCTCGTGCTTTATCTCGCGCTGATTCTCAGGCTCATCTACATAGCCGAGCGGCAACGTACCGTCTTCGAACGCGTCTACGCCTATTGCGTGGTCTCGATATTGATATTCCATCTCGGCATCAATGTCGGCATGGTGATCGGCCTATGCCCTGTGATAGGAATCCCGCTGCCCTTTTTCAGCTACGGCGGTTCGTCGCTATGGGGCTTCACGATACTGCTGTTCATCCTGCTCAGGCTCGACGCCTCCCGCAAGGAGCGGATGGACTGAAGCAATGTTGAATGTTGATAACACGCTGATAATTAATCATTAATAATTAGAAAAGAGTGGAATTCAGGATAGAGTCTCTTACAGCCGGCAGCAATGCCCGCGCCGGGGTCATCACCACCGACCACGGCGAGATACCGACACCGATATTCATGCCCGTCGGCACAGTGGGCAGCGTCAAGGCCGTGCACGCACACGAGCTCCGCGACGAGATTGACGCCAAGATCATTCTCGGCAACACCTATCACCTCTATCTTCGTCCCGGACTCGATATCCTCCGGAAGGCCGGAGGACTCCATAAGTTCAACAGCTGGGACCGTCCCATACTCACCGACTCGGGCGGCTTCCAGGTCTTCTCGCTCGCGTCCAACCGCAAGCTGCATGAGGAGGGAGCATGGTTCCGAAGCCATATTGACGGCAGCAAGCATCTCTTCACCCCCGAGGGGGTCGTGGATATCGAACGAGTCATCGGAGCCGACATCATGATGGCCCTCGACGAGTGCCCTCCCGGCACCGCCGATTACGACTACGCCCGCAATTCGCTCGGCCTCACCCAGCGCTGGCTCAAACGCGGATGGAAACGATATCAGGAGACCGAAGGCCTATACGGCTACCGTCAGGCTTATTTCCCTATTGTCCAGGGATGCGTATATCCCGACCTGCGCACGGAGGCAGCCAAATTCATCGCCGATCTCGGAGCAGACGGCAACGCGATAGGCGGTCTCGCCGTCGGCGAACCCACCGAGAAGATGTATGAAATGATCGAGATCGTCAACGACATACTGCCCGAGGACAAACCCCGTTACCTAATGGGTGTCGGCACCCCGGCCAACATTCTCGAGGCCATAGACCGCGGAGTCGATATGATGGACTGCGTCATGCCGACCCGTAACGGCCGCAACGGAATGATATTCACCCGCAACGGCATCATAAACCTCAAGAACAAGAAATGGGCCGACGACTTCTCTCCCCTCGACGAAGGAGGCCCGGCGGCAGTCGACGAGGAATATTCGCGCGCATATCTGCGCCACCTGTTCGTGAGCCACGAGATTCTCGGAATGCAGATCGCCTCCATCCATAATCTCGCGTTCTATCTCTGGCTTGTCCGCGAGGCCCGCAGGCATATCGTAGACGGGGATTTCAAATCCTGGAAAGAGGAAATGGTGGTCAACGTGACCCGCAGACTTTAACTGACCTGACTACGATGGCGAAACGCAGAAGACATAACGGATTCAAGTTCAGGATTTCGTGGGAGACCTTCGGTCTCAAACTTCTTGACGTCTTTATTCTCAAGAAGTTTCTCGGCACATATTTCTTCGCCACAATCCTGATTCTGGCGGTGGTGTCGATGTTCGACATCACCGAGAAGCTCGACGCCTTCCTGAGCGCACCGCTGAGCGAGACGATCTTCGACTATTTCATGTCGTTCCTCCCCTATTTCGCCAATCAGCTCGCACCGCTCTTCACATTCATCGCCGTCATATTCTTCACCACCAAACTGGCCGGCAACTCCGAGATCATTGCCATCCTGTCGAGCGGAGTGAGCTTCAACAGGTTCCTGCGTCCCTACATGATTGGCGCCGGAGTGATCGCGCTGATGATTTTCGCGCTCAGCAACTATATCATCCCGCCGACCAACGTCAAGCGCATCGACTACACCAACAAGTATGTGAAGAACAAGAAAGTCACCACCGGTCTCGACATACAGCTGATGGCACGCCCCGGCGAGGTGGTCTATATCGGCCGGTTCGAGAACAATACCAAAACCGGCTACCGCTTTTCGCTCGACAAGTTCAACGGCAAGGAACTGACGTCGCGCATGACAGCTCAGACCATAACCTACGACTCCACCAGGAACTACCACTGGACTGTGCACAACTACATGATCCGCGACTTCGACGGCATGAAGGAGAGCATCAGGCGCGGCGAGCGTCTCGACACGATCATACCCATCGAGCCACGCGACTTCCTAATCTCAGTCAACGACCAGGAGACGCTCACCACGCCACAGCTGTCGGAATTTATCGAAAAGCAGAAGAACCGTGGCGTCGCCAACATCAAGGCGTTCGAAATCGAGAAGGAGCGACGCTATGCGGTGGCGGCGGCCGCTTTCATCCTTACCCTTATAGGAGTCTCGCTGTCGGCCAAGAAGACCAAAGGAGGCATGGGCATCAACATCGGCATCGGACTTCTGTTGAGTTTCAGCTACATACTCTTCTCGACGGTAACGAGCCAGTTTGCCATCTCGGGTCTGACCTCGCCCTGGGTCGCCATGTGGATACCCAACTTCGTCTACCTTGCCATAGGATTCGGCCTCTACTACCGCGCCCGCAAATTCTGACGCACCACAGACTATACAGGAAATTCAAGAAATGTCACTGCTGGCTGTTTTGGGCCGCTTTCTTTTCCTGGTATTCAGTGTAGCTGCCGGCGTAGACGCCCTGCATGTTGACATAGCCCCACTGGTCGTCGCGCGAGACCTCAAACCAGCCGTTGTACAGATCCGACATCGAGTCGTATACACACGGAATGACGGCATTGCCCTTGCTGTCGATCAGTCCCCACTTGCCGTTTAGGTTCACCATGGCGTGTCCGTTTTCTGTGTAATCTTTCGCATCGTCGTATATGGCCTTGACAACGGGATAATTTGAAACATCGATGAATCCGAATTTACCGCCTGAAACTATACGCGCAAGCCCTGTATCCGGGTTGAAGGGATATGCGTTTTCATACTGGTAGCCGATCTGAAGAACCGTAGAGCCGTCTTCATCATTCAGATTATAATATCCGAAGGCATTCTGCCCCAGAGTATTATCCGTATCCATACACTCGATTGGCTCCGGGAATTTCATTCTGTACTTTCCGCTGGCCTTGAACGACAGGCTGCAGAACGCCATGACGACCAGAAGAATTGCAATCTTGGTTTTCATATTATGGTATAGATTTTAGTAGCCGCTACTATTGACGCGGCGATTGATTTACGCAAAGTTAAACATAAAATCACAGCCCGTCAATGACGGATTCCCGTAATTTTCAAAAGAAATTCCGCCGCGCTCCCCCTAATCATTAATAATTGCTTTGTATCCGATCTGGAAGAAGTCATGGCGGAAGTCACGGGGACGGGTCACCTCACCGTTCCACACCACAATGTCGATATCCACAGGCACGTCGCCGCGTTGGCGCGCCGCCTCGTCGCGGCCCCGCGCCCGCTCATAAGCCTTCAGAGACGCTTCAAGAGCGTCGTATCCCAGTCCGGTCGAGCCAGACACGACAGCGTTGGTATAAGGTGCGCCATAACCCTGCAACGCCGGCGTCAGATACTCATGCGACACCCGGCAGCCGTCAAGCCGACCGCGGAGCCATTCGATGGCGAGACCCACTTCTTCGTATCTGCAGTTCGAACCGATTGAAAGCACTACGCTCGCCGCCATCATCTTACTTCTTGGTGTGCAACACTATGTTGGTGATCTCGGGACGTGCTGCGCCTATACGCGCCGGGAATCCCACCTCTCCGACACCGATGTTCACATAGAGGTTCATCGGATTGCCGTCCTTGGCCGTAGCCTTGTATAGTCCGCCCCACTCAGGATAGCGATAGACGCTCGGCGACCATTTCCAGTCGCCGGCCTCGAGCATCATCTGCATCGCATGGGTATGCCCCGAAAGCGACAGGTCGATATTGCTTATGTCAGTCGCCACCATCTTCCAGTGCTGCGGATTATGCGTCAGAAGAATCTTATACATGTCGTCGTTAAGACCGCGATGTCTGCCGAGACTGTCGGGATAGGACTTACCGAGGTCTCCGAGGGTGTTGAAAGGTGGTTCTCCCCAATTCTCGACTCCGATCATCACTATAGAATCGTTGCCGCTGCGGATGAAGTGAGTCTTGTTTGCGAGCAGTTTCCATCCCATCCCCTCAATCTTCGCAGCAAGTTTGGCCACATCTTCATTCGCATCGCCTCCGCCGGGCCAGTCGACATATCCCGCATAGTCATGGTTGCCGAATATGGCATAGACCCCATGGGGCGCGTGCAGCCGCTTCAGCACGGGAATGAAAGGATCGAGTTCAGACGATTGACGGTTGACGATATCGCCCGTGAAGACTATCACGTCCGCCTCCTGGGCATTGAGGCTGTCGACAAGCTGCGAAATGAACGTGGTGTCGTTGCCCCACGTGCCGACATGCGCGTCGCTGAACTGTGTCACCCGGAAGCCGTCGAACGACGCCGGGAGCTTGTCGGAATAGAGTTCGACATTGTTGACCTCTATGTCGCGGCGTGTGAAGATCACACCCCACCACATCACACAGAAAGTCAGAACCGCCACGACGGCCCCGGTGACTGCTCCGCCACGCGACCGTTTGCGCCTGATCGCGTTAACAATACGCCCGACGATAGAGATAAGCGCGTATATGAATTTGGGGATATAGATCGAAAGATAAGTGAAGAGCATCCACATCACAGGCAATATCGACGCCTCGGGCGAGCGTATAGGCATGTTGAGCGTCACGATGGCGAGCGCCCAGCAGAGCACACACGACACGCCGTAGATCCAGCAATATAGGTGGCGCCTCGCGCGGGCGGCGAACGAGCGGATGTCGAAGAAAATGTAGACGTCAACGGCCAGCGACATCAACATGAGCAGGACCGCGGTCATGATGGGGATTCTCATAACTTGAAACTTTAAGTGCCGGCGGCGCGAACGACCGCCTCCGGGTCACTCCATGCCGCCTAAGATTGTCTTCAGCTTGTTCTTCAGCGGATTGGAATACATCACGAGCATCATCTCCATCATGAAATCTCGCTCCTCAGCCGTGACGTCTTCGATATCCACCTTGTTGAGCTGGCTATCGAAGTAACGCTCCACCTCCACTCTCTGTTCGGGGGTATACTTGCCGCAGAATCGGTTGCAGTGGTGCAGCATGTCGAAGGCCACATAGTTAATGGGGAAAATCTCGTAGCTGCGGTGTATGGCCTGGTCGATCAGCGCGCCCACATAGCGGGCCGACGTGTTGTTGTCGGGGAACTCTCCGAGCTGGTCGAGACGAGGGTTGATGCGCGGAGTGAGCTGGAAATGCACATGCCCCTTGAACTGCAGCAGGCCCGTCTCCATGCTGAACAGGTCGTCGCGCTGCGACTTCTTGAAGTTCGGGTCGCGACGCTTCATCAGGAACTCCCTGGCCTTCAGATAGTCGTTGGGGTCGAACTCGTACGATATCGAGACGGGCATCAGGTTTATCTCCTTGAGTCTCTCCATAAACGATCCCTGGCCGCCGATGGCGAGCATCTTGATCAGAGACTCCTGCGTGTGGTCGGAGCTGTCCTTGGCGCGGCCCTCGCGCTGTGCGATCCACACGGACTCATGCTTGTCGAGGATGGCGTGATGGATATACGACGAGAGCTTCTTGGCGGCCATAAGGCCCTCGCGAAGACCCGTGTTGCGCTTCACGATAAACGACTTGTTGAGCCGCACCAGATCGTTGATCCAGTCGAATACGAGCAGATTGTTGCCTATCGCCACCTCCGAGGTCGGCATCTCGCGGCGCATGAACGCAAGGTTCAGAAACGACGCGTCGAGCACGATGTCGCGATGGTTGGTGATGAACACATAGTTGAGCGCCGGGTTGTAGTACTTCACGCCGCCGAGGCTTATGCCCGCTGTCGTGGTCTTTGCGAGCATCTCGAGAAACGGGAACATCACCTGATGCTGGAAGTCGTATTTGTTGTCGATCTTCAGCATCTCGTCGATCAGGTCTGGCACGTCGTCCTTGGGCATCGTGTAGTAGACGGCATGCAGGAATCCAGGGTCCTTCACGAGTTCGGCCATCTTGGCCTTGAAGACCGAATCGTCATAAGGCGCTATGTCACTGTAGTCTATTTCCTGGGCACTCATAAATGTCTGCGTATATGTTTGGGCCACGTCCCTGCTGAGGCCGCGGCCGTTGAGTTGTTTAACATCATAACGACCCGCCGCGCGTTCTGTTGCGCGCGTCGGTGAGATTTCTCCACTTCTCCAGCAGGGCCTCCATGTCGGCAGGAAGCGGAGATTCGAAAAACATCTCGCGCCCCGTGGCCGGGTGGGTGAAGCCGAGCGTGCGGGCATGCAGGGCCTGCCGCGGACAGGTGTCGAAACAGTTCTCGACAAACCTCCGGTAGGCCGACGAGGTGTTGCCTTTGAGTATGCGGTCGCCTCCGTAGCGGGCGTCGTTGAAGAGAGGATGGCCCTTGTGCAGCATGTGCACACGAATCTGATGGGTGCGCCCGGTCTCGAGCACGCATTTCACCTTTGTGACGAAACCGAAACGTTCCAGCACCTCATAGTGCGTCACGGCGTGCTTGCCCTGCGTCGGGTCGGCCATTACGGCCATCTGCAGTTTGTTGCGGGGATTTCGGCCGATGTTGCCGGTGATCGTGCCCGAATCCTCGCTGAAGTCGCCCCACACCAGGGCTATGTATTCGCGGCGGGTGGTCTTCTCGAAAAACTGCCGTCCGAGCGCGGTCTTGGCGTCAGGGGTCTTGGCCACCACGAGCAGCCCGGACGTGTCCTTGTCGATGCGGTGCACGAGGCCAAGCCTCGGGTCGCTCACGTCATAGTCGGGGTTGTCCTTGAAATGCCACGCGAGGGCGTTGACCAGAGTGCCCGAATAGTTGCCGTGGCCGGGATGCACCACGAGTCCGGCCGGCTTGTTGACCACGAGCAGCGTGTCGTCTTCATACACTATGTCAAGCGGTATGTCCTCGGCTATGATCTCGAAGTCATAGCGCGGGCGGTCCATCACGACGCTTATCACATCGCCGGGCTTGACGCGGTAGCTCGACTTGACGGCCTTGCCGTTGACGATGATGCAGCCTGCGTCGGCGGCCTGCTGCACGCGGTTGCGCGACGTGCGTTCCAGACGCTCGGTCAGGAACTTGTCGATGCGCAGCAGCTGCTGCCCCTTGTCGGCCGTGAAGCGGAAATGCTCGTAGAGCTCGCGTCCGTCTTCGAGCACGTAATCGGGTTCGACGGCCGCGTCGTCCTGGGCCGCTTCGAGGCCGACGGTTCCTGTCTCCAGTTCTTCTTCTGCCATCGCTGTCAATTGAATACGTCGGGATCGACGGTTTCCTCCTCGTTTTCCTCAGGCGCGGCGGGCTGCTGTGGAGCCGGAGCCGGCTCACGCTCCCAGGCCGGCTGCGACTCGTCATATTCCTCCGCGCCGTAATCCTCGGGATGCTCGCGGTAGTTGTTGAGATACTCAAGGTTGTTGAGCGAGTCTTCCACATCCGATAGGCGACCGTCAGAGACCTCCACGACAATCGAGGCGTTGACAGGCACCTTCTGCATCTTGCGCACCGGCCGACCGTTGGCCAGGATCTTCACCACGCGGTCGCTCGTGCCGAGCACCTTGACCTCGCGCACGTTCTTGAATCCGAGCTCCTCAAGCTTGGCGAGCACTCCGCGCCGGTTGAGGCCCTTCATGGCGAGCTCGTTGGGATGGTTGTCGTCGTCGAGTATCACCTCCTTGGGATGCACGGCGTTGATATAGAGGAAAATCTTGCGTCCCGGCTTCACTATCGACTTAGCCTTGGGGAATTGCTCGATCACAAGCCCCGGGCGCACGTCGTCTCTGTACAGCGAATCGCGGATATCGACCTTCAGGCCGCATTCGTGCAGTCGCGATATAGCCTCGGTATACGTCAGGTTCTCGACGCCCGGCACGCGCACCGACCGGCCGTGCTTGGTGAAGAGGGCCGTGGCCAGATAGGCGGCGTATATGCCGAGCGCCGCGATAATCAGGATTATCACTAAATTGGCCATCACCGGATGGCGGTCTATGAACTTGCTACCCCAGCTGTAGGAGTGGTCGGTCTGGTTGCTTTTCAATGTCTGAGCGGTTTTAGCCCCCAAAGTTAACAAAAATTAGCGATACTTTAAAGCGATTGCCCATTTTTTGATGTTCTTCTTAAAGTTTAGAGCCGAATATAGATGAAATATCCGGAATTTTTGCTAACTTTGCATTTTGATACGGGTGCACTATGCCCCGCGTCGAAACAAGATAGAAAGATTACACATGCGCAAGTACCTGTTCCTTCTCCCCCTGCTGGCAATGCTGGCCTCGTGCACCGAATACAGCAAGGTGCTCAAGAGCCGCGATGTCGATTACAAGTTCGATTATGCCAAGCGGGCATATGAAGAAAAGAAGTATCTTCAGGCCTCCACGATACTCAACGAGATCTACACTCCCCTCCGCGGCACCGCCAACGGAGAGGAAGCCTTGTTCCTGCTCGCCATGTCCTACTACGGCAACCAGGACTATACCAACGCCAACGTCTTCTTTAAGACATACTACCAGAGGTATCCCAAGGGCAAGTTCGCCGAGCTGGCCAATTTCTATTCCGGATACGGCTTCTATCTCGAGTCGCCCGACCCGCAGCTCGACCAGTCGTATACCATAAAGGCGATCGAGGAGCTCCAGAATTTTCTCGAACGGTACCCGACCAGCGAAAAGGCCGCCGAGGCCCAGAACGCGATTTTCGAGATGCAGGACAAGCTGACCCTCAAGGAGCTCCAGAACGCCCAGCTCTATTACAACCTCGGCAACTTCATGGGCAACAACTATGAGTCGGCGGTCATTGTGGCCCGCAACGCCCTTAAGGATTATCCCTATTCGAAATATCGCGAGGATTTCGAGTTTCTCATCCTCAAGTCGAAATACCAGATGGCGAAGAACAGTATCTCGGAGAAGATGAACGAGCGTTACGGCGACGTGGTCGACGAGTACTATTCGTTCGTCAACAACTTCCCGGAGTCGAAACACCTCAAGGAGGCCCAGACCATCTTCAAGGTAGCCGAGAAGCATACGGGCAACAAGTGACGCCCCGAGCCTCAGATACAGAGACAAAACGTAATATCCAGCACGGCGGCCTCGGCCGCGTCGGTGCGAAACCCAACATAAATCATAAAGATACTTATGGATTATAAGAAAACAAACGCTCCCATCACGACGGTGACACGCGACATGATCGCCATGGCCGAACAGACCGGAAATGTCTATGAGACCGTATGCATCATCGGAAAGAGAGCCAATCAGATTTCGCAGGATCTCAAGAAGGAGCTCGAGAAGAAGCTCCAGGAGTTTGCCTCGACCGACAACAACGAGGAGGTGTCGGAAAACCGTGAGCAGATCGAGGTGTCGCGTTTCTACGAGAAACTCCCCAAGCCCACTCTGATTGCGACCCAGGAGTATATCGAGCACAAGCTCTATTTCTCCAACCCCCTCAAGGAGAAGGAGCGCCTCGACGACTGACCTGCGCTGTCGCCTGCCCGCAAGGCGGGCGCCGGGTGGTATCCTACGGCCGCGGACATCTGATGTTCTGCGGCCTTGAGTTTGGATAGACATATGCCGAGACTCTTCGTTTTCAATCCCGACACCGACTATTGTCTGGCGTCCGGTGCCGATTCGTATACTCCGCCGGCCAATGTGGTGGAGGTGCGACGCTCGCTGGCCATGACCCCGCTGGCGTTCGCTTCTCCGGGCGACGCGCTGCTTGTGCTCGACGATATAGACCCGCCGACTTGGCGCAGCTACGAGGCGCAGGCCTCGCTCGCCGGCGTCGAGCTGCTTACACCGTCGCTGGCCCGCGCCGAACGCCGACGGCTCCAAACCTATGTTGCGGTGCCGTGGGGTTGGAACGCAAGTATCAGGCGAACACTGACCTCCGTTATCGGCGATATGCAGGGTATGCCGTCGGCCGAATCCATCGAGGAGATCAGACGCCTTTCTCATCGGCGTTCCAACATCGAGATGCTCCGCGCCATGGCTCCGAGGCTCGACAAGGGAATAGAGATGCCCGCCGAGCTCTCCGAATCGGCCGAGGCTCTACTGAGGCTCGAACGCGAAGGCCAGTTATGGTTCAAGGCTCCATGGAGCAGCTCCGGACGCGGCGTGATCCTTGCATCGACCGACGACGACATGCACAAGACGGAGCTCTGGATACAGGGCATCATCCGACGTCAGGGGTCGGTGATGGTCGAGAAGGCCTACGACAGAGTGTTCGATTTCGCCACCGAATGGTTCTGCAGACACGGGAAGGCCCGGTTTCTCGGATACTCGGTGTTCGACGTCTCGTTCCGAGGGAAATACCAATCAAACGTCAGCGCCCCGCAAACCGAACTCCTCGCCGCGATCAAGAAACGGTGCGCCGGGTGGGACGACGGCTACCTTCAGCTGCAACGTCAGGCCATCGAAACGGTTTTCGCCGCGAATTATGAGGGACCGCTCGGCGTCGACATGCTCGCGACACGCTCCGGCGCCGTCAATCCGAGCGTCGAGGTCAACCTGCGGCATACTATGGGCATGCCGGGACTGTTGAAATATAAGGACTTATGAAGATAGACATAATAGGACGCGGCAATGTGGGCTGGCATCTCACGCAGGCATTCGAAGGGAAGGCCGACGTGAATTGTGTCAACCCGCGCACGCTCAAGGACCTTCGCCGGGATGCCGACCTGTATCTGATTTCGGTGACAGACGACGCGATAGCCGACGTGGCGCGTCGTCTCGCCGCGTCGCTGCCCACCGACGCCGTCGTGGCGCACACTTCCGGCACCACCGGACTCGACGCTATCAGGCCGATGTTCGCCAACTCGGGCGTTTTCTACCCCTTGCAGACATTCACCAAGGGTGTGAGCCTCGAATACTCCGAGATTCCTGTCATGCTTGAGGCCTCTGACGAAACCACAGGAAAGACGCTGTCGGCGGCCGCCTCGATGATCAGCGACAAGGTTATGGAAGTCAGTTCGGAGCAGCGCGCCATGTATCACATTGCGTCGGTGTTCAGCTGTAATTTCGTAAATCATCTCTGGGCACTCTCGGCCGAATATCTCGCGAAGCGAGGACTCGACTTCAACGCGCTGCAGCCTCTTATAAAGGAAACGGCGCGAAAACATGAAGACAAGACGCCCGCGGAGGCTCAGACAGGTCCCGCTGTAAGGCACGACCGCCTTACGATCGACCGCCATACCGCGTCGCTCGCGCGCGACGGCGAAAACGAGCTTAAGGAGATATATGTCCCTTTGACAGAGTCGATAATGAGACATCACCCCAAATCAGACAAAAAATGAGCGGAATAAACTACGACCTCACCCGCATCCGCGCGTTCGCCTTCGATGTCGACGGCGTGCTGTCGCCCTCGACGATTCCCATGTCGGACAGCGGCGAACCGATGCGTATGGTCAACATCAAGGATGGCTACGCGCTGCAGCTCGCAGTAAAGGCCGGATATCATATCGCCATAATCACGGGCGGCAAGACGGAGTCGGTGCGTCACCGTTATGAAGCCCTCGGCATCAAAGACATATGGCTCGGCGCGTCGCATAAGCTCGAGATATTCAGAAACTGGCTCGACAGCCGGGGCATCTCGCCTGAAGAATGCGTATATATGGGCGACGACGTGCCCGACCTGAAATGCATGCACGAATGCGGTCTCCCCTGCTCGCCGGCCGACGGATGCCACGAGGCGCGTGCCGTGGCGCGTTACGTCTCGCGATTCGACGGAGGACACGGCTGCGTGCGCGACGTCATTGAACAAGTGATGCGTGCCCGCGGCGACTGGATGAAAGATGACGACGCCTTCGGGTGGTAAAACCATGGCGCGACCGAAGGATGCGCATATAATCAAAATATCTCCTATGCTTGACAATCTGAGAAAATACAAGATACTGCTCGCGAGCAAGTCGCCCAGACGCCGCGAGCTTCTGTCCGAGCTCCGCATTCCTTTCAATGTGGTGAGCATCGGCGGAATAGACGAGACATTCCCCGACACGCTTCCATGCGACGAGATTCCCCAGTATCTCGCCAACAAGAAGGCCGATGTCTACATCTCCACTCTCAAGGGCGAGGAACTCGTCATCACGGCCGACACTCTTGTGATCCTTGACGGCGAAGTGCTCGGCAAGCCCCATGGCCACGAGGAGGCCGAGGCTATGCTGGCGCGGCTTTCGGGCAAGGTCCACAAGGTCGTGACAGGCGTATGCGTCTCCACCCGGATGAAGCGCATCACGTTCTCGACCGTGACTGAGGTGAAATTCGCCGATCTCTCGGCCGAAGACATCACTTACTATGTCGAGAACTTCCTGCCCTTTGACAAGGCCGGCGCCTACGGCATCCAGGAATGGATCGGCTGCGTGGCTGTGGAATGGATCAAAGGCAGCTTCTACAACGTCATGGGTCTGCCGGTCCACCAGCTTTTCACCGTGCTCAAGACCTTCTGACATCCCCTCCACTCAGAGCAAACAGATACAGGCGCTCCCAGCGATGGGAACGCCTGCTTTTGTTTGCATACGTGTGCGGCTTACGCCTCTTCGTCAGCTTTTTCGACTTTGTCTACGTGGGGAGCCTCGTATTTATAGCGGGCCTCCCAACCGAGCGCCGACGCGCCGAGCACGGCAGCGTCGCTCTCCTTGAGCTCGGAGATGAGGATCTTGGTCTTTCCCTTGAAGATGGGCATCACGCTCTTGTCGAACGTCTCTTTGAGAGGCTTGAGCAGCAGGTCGCCGCTCTTGGCGAGACCGCCGAAGAGGATGATCGCCTGCGGGCTCGAGAAAGCCACCATGTCGGCGAACGCCTCGCCGAGAATCTCACCCGTATAGTTGAAAATATCTTTGGCGAGCTTATCGCCGGCCATAGCGGCGTCGTAGACGTCCTTGGAGGTTATGTCCTCGATCTGGATGTTGCGCAGCAGAGATGGCTCCGTGCGGATCTCGAGAAACTCGCGGGCAGTGCGCGCCACGCCCGTCGCCGAGCAGTAGGCCTCAAGACAGCCGGTGCGACCGCAGCCGCAGATACGGCCGTTGTTGCGCTTCATGATGACGTGTCCGAGCTCACCTGCGAAGCCGTCGGAACCATACACGAGCTGACCGTTGATCACGATGCCCGAGCCGACGCCCGTGCCGAGCGTGATCATAATGAAGTCCTTCATGCCTCGTGCGGCACCATAGGTCATCTCGCCTACAGCGGCGGCGTTGGCGTCGTTGGTCACAGCCACGGGAATGCCGCCGAACGCCTTGCTCATCTTCTCGGCCAGAGGAATCACGGGACCCCAGGGCAGGTTCGGCGGATTGATGATCTCGCCGGTGTAATAGTTGCCGTTGGGAGCACCGATGCCTATGCCCTGAATCTGGTCTTCGGCCTCGTTGGCCTTGATGAGGCGCGACAGGCCCTCGTGCAGATCGTTGATGTAGTCATCGAAATCCACATGCTTTCTCGTCTTCACGGAATCAGCGGCCACGACATGGCCGCGGGCATCGACAATTCCGAACACGGTATTTGTACCGCCTATGTCAATGCCGACCACATAAGGTTTGCTCATTTTAAGTTTCTTTTGAGTTTGGTTTTATTATAATCATTTGAGTTTCAGGCATTAGTCGGCAGACATACAGGTATGCAAGTTGTCCGTCACCTCCGCCGCGAGGAGAATAGGGGTGAGAAGAGCGATATTTCAAGGGCAAATATAACATAAAAATCCCGACCGTGCAAACAAATGGCACCCAAAAGTTGCGGAATAAGGAATATTTTCGTAAATTTGCAGTTAGTATTAAGTACACTACGCCCATTCTTATGAACCATATAGACCTCAGAGGACTCGGTGTCGCGCTGGTGACACCGTTCAACAACGAAGGCGACATCGATTTCAATGCACTCGAACTAGTTGTGGATCACCTGCTTGCAGGCGGCACGAATTACATCGTCGTGCTGGGCACCACCGGCGAGACAGCCACGCTCGACGCCGAAGAACGCGCCGCGGTGCGCGATTTCGTCGTCGACCGCGTCGCCGGCCGCGTCCCGCTCGTGCTCGGCGTCGGCGGCAACTGCACCCGAGCTGTGGTCAACGACCTCGCGTCGCAGGACCTCACGGGCTACAGCGCGATTCTCTCGGTCGCTCCTTTCTACAACAAGCCCTCGCAGGAGGGTCTCTATCAGCACTTCAGCAAAATCGCCGAGACATCTCCGCTGCCTGTGATTCTGTATAACGTGCCCGGCCGCACCGGCGTAAACATCTCCGCCGCAACAACACTCCGCCTCGCACACGACTACGACAACGTCATAGCCATCAAGGAAGCTTCGGGCAACTTCAAGCAGATTGAGGAGATAATCAACAACAAGCCCGACGGCTTCAAGGTCATATCGGGCGACGACGCCCTCACCTACCCGCTCATGACTCTAGGCGCCGAAGGCGTCATCTCGGTGGTCGGCAACGCATTCCCCAAAGAGTATGGCCGTATGGTCCGCCTCTGTCTCGAAGGCAGATACCACGACGCGCTGCCGATCCACTACGGTTTCTCAAAACTGTATGACGAGCTCTTCGTCGACGGCAATCCCGCCGGCGTCAAGTGCCTGCTCCATGAGATGGGACTCATCGACAACGTGCTGCGCCTTCCGCTCGTGCCCACACGCATCGAGACCTCGCAGGAGCTGCGCAAACTTCTCAACGAACTCACCAACTGACCCTAAAGCACTATGATTGACCCTGCTACCGTGGAACGCATCAAGAACACCGCCGACATCTACGAGGTGGTGAGCGACTACGTGCAGCTGATACGCCGCGGTGCCAACTACGTCGGACTCTGCCCGTTCCACAACGAACGCACCCCGTCGTTCTCCGTCAACAGGCAGAAGAATTTCTGCTACTGCTTCTCGTGCAAGAAAGGGGGCTCGCCGGTGAACTTCATCATGGAGAAGGAGGGCCTCTCCTATCCTGAGGCCCTGAGGCATCTGGCCCGCAGATACGGCATCGAGGTCGTCGAGACGCGCCTCACCGACGAGCAGCGCGCCCAGCGCGACAATCGCGAGGCGATGTATCTCGCCAACGAATGGGCCATGCAGAAGATGGAAGAAGACCTGACCGCCACCGACGAAGGCCGCGACATCGGTCTGCAGTATTTCACCCAGCGCGGCGTGACCGACGAGGCCCGCAAGGCTTTCCGCCTGGGTTACGCACTCGACAAGAGCGACGCCCTGACCGAAGCCGCCGTCAGAAAAGGCTTCGACATCGCGCTCTTCAAGAAACTCGGTCTGGTCGGCACCTCGCAGCACGGCCGCGACTACGACCGTTTCCGCGGCCGCGTGATTTTCCCCATCCACAACCGCATCGGTAAGGTCGTGGCCTTCGGCGGCCGCGACCTGAAAGGAGGCATGGCCAAATACATCAACTCGCCCGAGTCAGACATCTACCGCAAGAGCCACGAGCTCTACGGCATCTATCAGGCCCGGGCCGCCATCGAGAGCGAGAACAGATGTTTCCTCGTAGAGGGCTATATGGACGTGATAGGCATGTGGCAGTCGGGGATGAAAAACGTGGTGGCGTCGTCGGGCACGGCCCTCACCGAGGGCCAGATAGAGCTCATCAAGCGCATCACGCCCAACATCACGCTGATATACGACGGCGACCAGGCCGGCATCAAGGCCTCGCTCCGAGGCATGGACATGCTGTTGGCGGCCGGCATGAACGTCAAGCTGCTCCTGCTTCCCGACGGAGACGACCCCGATTCGTTCGCCCGCAAGCACACGCCCGAGGAGTTCCGCGAATATGTGGCGGCCCACGAGACCGACATCATCAGCTTCAAGGCCAGGGTGATGCTCGGCGAAGGCCAGGCGGACCCCCAGAAGCGCATCGAGACAATCAACAGCGTGGCCTACTCGATAGCCCACATCCCCGACGACGTGTCGCGCGACGTTTACGTGCAGGTGTGCTCGAAGATTCTCGACATACCCGAGCAGACCATAGCCAACGCCGTGGCACGCGCCCGCATCGAAGTCGAAAAAAAAAAAGAGCCGAACAACGGCGACAGGTTCAGACACTGAACCTCGACGAGGTTGAGACGTCGGCCGAAGAGGGCCGCAGGAAGGCCCTGCAATACATCGACGGCATACGCCGCCAGCCACTGTATTCACTCGAACGGCAGGTGCTCGCATACTGCGCGCGCTACGCATTTCTGCCATTCTGCAGCTACGAGGACGAGACCGCCGCAGCCGACGGCCAGCACAAGATCATCACGCTCAACGTGGTGGAGTTTGTCAAGGACGAACTCCGCGATTCGGAAATGGAGTTCTCGATCGATGTCTTCTCGCACATTTTCAAAATGATACTCGACCTTCAGCCGGCTTATGAGAAGTATCTCGAGAGCCGGACCCATGATATTGAGGGCCGTATTGCCAAGATAAGGGAGGAAGGCTACCGCAGGATTTCGGAGTCGGGAATGTCGATGCCTGAGATCGAACGCGAGGAGAAAAAGCTCGAGGAGCAAATAAAGGAAATGCGCGATGACGTGACGCGTGAAGCGGCGACAAGTTTCCCCTGCCGCGTGCTGACGAGCCACGAGAATCGTGTGATCCGCGAGGTGATGCTTGACCTTGTGCTCGAGAAGCATCATCTCAGCAACATCTATCTCAAGGACGGCAACACCGAGCTTGAGCAGGACAAACTCAACACCCTGCTGCTGCGCGCCATCGACGAATGGAAGAACGAGATACTCAACTTCCGTATCAGAGACCTCATCAAGGATATCTCAGCCATGGAATCGGCCGGCACGCCCGAGGAGGTGCAGAAGCTCCAGATCAAACTCGCGTCGCTGATGGAGATCCGCTCGAAAATGGCCAAATGCATCGGCGACCGGATAATCGGAGTGTAAGGTCTTTAAAGTCTTTAAAGTCTTTAAAGTCTTTAAGGTCGCTAAGGTCGCTAAGGTCTTTAAGGTCGCTAAGGTCTTTATGGTCGCTAAGGTCGCTAAGGTCGCTAAAGGCGATGGGAGCGGATTAGGTCGCGTGGTGAAAGCCTGCGGCTTTCATCCCAAAAGTGCCTCCACTTCGGCCAGGAAGTCGGGGGTCGGCATGTCGTAGGGCAGCCAGCGGATCGGGATGCCGCGGCGCTCCATGCCCCTGAACCAAGTCATCTGCCTCTTGGCGAACTGATGGATGGCCGTGGCGAGATCGCGCTCCATCCGCTCGCGGCTCAACTTCCCTATGACATGGAGTGTCACGAATTTGTATTCAAGGCCGTAATATATCAGGTCGTCGGGGCTTATGCCGCTGTCGAGCAGCGAGCGCACCTCGTCGATCATCCCCTCGTCGATACGCGCCCGAAGCCGCGAGTCGATGCGCGCTATCCGTTCGTCGCGCGGTATGTCCAAGCCGATGACCAGACAGTCGAGCGGCTTCGCCGTCCTGACGTCTGCATCCCTTGCCTCGTCGGGATGGACGCGGTAATATTCCTGAATCTCGATGGCGCGAATCGCACGCTTGCAGGTGTCGATGTCGGTGGTGTTGTGCAACGTCTTATACGAGGCCAAAATCCCGGCGAGCTCGTCAAGGCTTCGGCTTTCAAGCTCGCGGCGCAACTCCTCGTTTTCGGGCACATCAGGAAGTCTGACGCCTGCGAGCGCGTTCTCGACATACATGCCGCTGCCACCGCAGATCACAGGCCGCACGCCGCGCGAACGGATATCGTCATATGCTCTGCGGAAATCTCGCAAATACTGATACAGATTGTATTTCTCGCCGGCGTCGGCCACATCGACCAGATGATAGGGCACCTCGCCATATTCGCAGAGATCCTTGCCTGTGCCAATCGACATTCCGCGGTAGACCTGACGCGAGTCGGCCGAGATGATCTCGCCGCCGAACGCACGGGCTATCTCCACGGCGCGACGGGTCTTGCCGCATGCCGTGGGCCCGACGACGGCTATCGCGCGCCTCAGAATTGCCTCTTCCTTTTGCGCCCTTTCATCAGGGTGCTGAATCTGTCTTTCCATCTCTTGAAGTGGAATCCGCGTGTGTCGGAATTATACATGGCCACGCGCAGCCATTTGTCGTCCTGGAAATCGTAGTTGCCCTCGCGCACATCCTCGAGGTTGAACGTCGGTTGATATGACGTGATCTTCAGCCGGCGGTATCCTCTCTCGTCGAATATCTTCTGTGTCAGGATGATGGTCACCATGCGCGAGATGTCGGTAAGCATAGTGAGCGACAGCTGCTGCGGGCTCTCGTTGTAGACCCGCTTTATGTTCTCGAAGTTCACCCATTCGCCGTCTATATCCATCTCGGGACATCCGTTCTCGTCGCCTACGAAATAGAAATAACGCAGGATACGATGCTTGGACAGGTCGGGCGACTTGCGGCCGAAGAAGAAACGGAGCTCGCCGTCGCGCACCCCCGTGAGGCGCTGGATTATGCCGTGCACCTCGCCGGTGGTGATACCGTTGACGTTACGCTTAGTGACGAAAGGAGTGTCGGCCACATAACTCTTGGCATGGTATGGATCGGCTACATGCGGGTTGATGAAGATGCTGTTGCCGCATATCACGTAAAAGCGCAGATAGGTCTTCGTCGTCATGTCGCTCAGGTCCGACTCGGTGATGATCTCGCCGTTCTCCTTAAGGTCAAGATAGATGTTGTAATATCTCGATGCGTAATAGAGCTCATCGATGATGAAGGCGATGATGTTGAGCCACAGGAAGACATACCAGTCGCGGCCGTTGACGACGGCGTTGTGATAGTACCAGACGAAGTAATATGTCCAGTCTATCGCCGACAGGATGGCGAAAAGCCATATAAGGTTCACAAGCTGCAGATGTGTCTCAACATTCAGGATCTCGCCCAGTTTGCCACGTTCGATCAGCAGCCCCTTGGTCAGCTTGCAATCTATGCAGATGGCCAGTCGGTTGCGCCTGAAATAGAACACGACCAAAGTCACGAAGCACACCGGGTTGAGCAGCAGGGCGGCAATATAAGGGTCGTTGAAGAAGGAGAGTTCCTTCGGTATCCGCACGATATCCCATATGCCCAGCACGTTGAGTATTATGGCCAGAAACGCGTAACTCACCATGCAGTAGAACATGGCGTAAGGCACGATCATACACGATGCCGAGTGACGCAGCTTGTTCTCATAGAGCATCGTGTAGAGATATGCGGCGGCAATCAGAGAGATTATCGGAGAGAAATAGAAAGGGAACAGCCACGACAGGAACAATGTCCCCATCATCACAAGCATTCCCACTGAAAGATTCTTCCAGAACGAGAACAATTGTCTGCTGTTAACTTTGCCGAGGTCTTTCATAATAATGAACCTTCCCTTTGCTATTGCCGTCCGCGCAGCCCGTTGTAGAAAACCGTTACGATAGATTGTTCATGAAGCATCACATGTCGATGTGAACTCCAGGCAATTACGGATAGTTTTAATAATGTCTTAGATCTACGTGCACGTGTTGTATATAGTTATAACGCTTATCTGAGCTGAGAGTTAAGGAAATCGACTATTTTTTTATAGAGCTGCGTCCTGGCGTTGCCCATGCGCAGGCTGTGTTCGAATCCCGCAAGCGCCATCATGTCGAAGACGGTGCCCTCGGAGTTCATTTTCGAGGTGTATTTCAGCGTGTTGTAGAAATGCACGTTGTCGTCGCTCGTGCCCGACATGATGAGCAGACGCGCCTTGACGTCCTGTGACTTGTCGAGCGCGGAGGCCTTGTCGTAACCGCTCTCGTTCTGCTGGGGAGTCAGCATATAGCGCTCGGTGTAGATTGAGTCGTAGAATCTCCAGTCGGTGACGGGAGCCATGGCGACGCCGGCCTTGAAGGGACAGTGGGGCGAAGCGAGTTCCATCAGCGTCATGTATCCGCCGTAGCTCCAGCCGAAGCACGACGTGCGGTCGGCGTCAACATAGGGCAGCGAGGCGATATGACGCGCTCCGGCTATCTGGTCGGCGGTCTCGTACTGGCCGAGATGACGGTAGACGGCCGTTGACCATGCGCGGTCGCGGTTGCCAGTGCCGCGGCCGTCGACAGCAGCCACCACATATCCCTGCGACGCGATGTAATAGACGCCGTCCATCCTCCAGCTGTTGAGCACGAGCTGCGAGTCTGGTCCGTTGTACTGATACATCATCAGCGGGTATCGCTTCGAGGCGTCGAATCCGGCGGGCTTGATGATGTAGGCGTCCATCTCTCCTCCGGCCGCGTTGGGCACCTTGGTGAACTCCATCTTGGGCGCCGACACATAGCGGGCGGCATAGGCCGCGTTGTCCTCGAGCATCTTGACCATCTTGCCCGAGCCGTTGCAGATGCTGTATTGCGGGGGAGTCTGCGCGTTGCTGTAGCGGCGCAGGTAGTATCCGAAATCCGAGCTGAACGACGCCGACTCCGTGCCCTCGCCCGGATTGAGCATCGTCACCTTGCCCTTGGCGTCGACCGAAGCGACATTGCGGTTGATGGCGCCGTTCTGCGTGGTCTGCACGTAATGCACGCCACGGCGGGCGTCACGGCCGTAATAGTCTGTCACGTTCCAGCGGCCTTTGGTGAGCTGGCGCAGCATGTTGCCGCTGTAGTCATATTCATACAGGTGGCGGTATCCGTCGCGCTCGCTTCCGATCACGAACGTCTTCGGGTAGTAGCGCACCATCTGATAGGCCGACGGGCTGAGCCATGCCTCGCTCTTCTCGCTCATCACGAGATGCGCCACCGTCGAACCGGGATTCACCTTGTAGAGCCGCAGATCGTTCTGGTCGCGGTTGAGCAACATCACCATCAGGTTGACACCGTCGCCGTCGAACTCGATCGAGGGCACATAGCCGTCGCCCACAGGGAGGTCCATCTTCTTCGCCTTGCGGTTGTCGACATTATAGGCGTATACCTCGACTGTCGAGTTGGGATATCCCGCAAGAGGATACTTATAGGCATACGACTGCGGATACATGTCTCCGAGCGGATCGGCCTCGCAATAGCTGCGGTATTCGTCGAACCTGTAGACAGGCACCGCGCTCTCGTCGAAGCGTATGTATGCCAGCGTCGAGTCGTCGGCGCTCCAGCGCATCGAGTTGAGCATTCCGAACTCCTCCTCGTATGCCCAGTCGGGCGTGCCGTAGATCACCTCGTTCACCTTGCCGTCTTCAGTCACGGCGTGGTCGGTCTTGTAGTCGATGTTGGAGATGAAGATGTTGTTGCCGCGCATGTAGGCCACCATGCGGCCGTCGTGCGACATCACCGCGCCTCGCTGCTGACCGCCCGTCGAGACGGGGGCCAGGGTCGACCGGAGTATGTCGTAGACATAATAGTCGGCCCAGAACGAGTTGCGATAGATCTTCTTGGTGTTGGTCCAGAGAAGAATCTTCTTACCGTTGTCACTCACCTCATAACCATCGAAACCGTCGATGCGTACATCACCCTTGACGCCGTCGAGCGAGAAGAGCGTAGAAGTCTTCTCACCAGTCCGGTAGCTGAAAACCTCGATCGACCGACCGTCGTCGGATACAGCGGCGAAAGTCTGTCCGTCGGCCAGCGGACGCATGTCCTTGACCGTCGCCGGGGCGTTGACGGCGGGGTCGCAGTAATCTTCTGCCGTCAGAGGGGCGGCTGAGGCGGCTACGGCCGTCAGGCCGATCACACCGCATGATAGTATATGAAATCGTGACATGATCAAATTAAGTGAATAGTTAATCCGAGATTATCGAGGGTCTCGGGTTCTCGAGATTCTCGGGGGTCTCGAGGGTCTCGATATTCTCGGGGTTCTCGAGATTCTCGAGCTTAATGTCAATAGGAGCGCGCGAAGAGCACGCGGCGTGCGGAGGGGCGGCCGGTCACCATGCAGACGCCGGGCGTCGTGTCGCCGTCGAACGGGATGCAGCGGATCGTGGCTTTGGTCTCCTCCTTAATCTTCTCCTCGGTTTCGGGCGTACCGTCCCAATGGGCCATGATGAAGACGCCGTCCTCGATTCGACGCTTGAACTCGTCGTAGGTGTCGACAGTGATGGTGCGGCTCTCACGGTAGGCAAGGGCGCGCTCGAAGAGGCTCCGCTGTATGTCGTCGAGTTCGGCGGCCACATGGTCGACGATGCCCTCGAGCGGCTGAGTCTCCTTCTCGAGTGTGTCGCGGCGCATCACCTCGACAGTGCCCTGCTCGAGGTCACGCTGACCGATGGCGAGGCGCACGGGCACACCCTTCACCTCATAGTCAGCGAACTTGAAGCCCGGGCGGCGGTTGTCGGCGTCGTCATATTTGACGCTGATGCCGCGGCGGCGGAACTCATCGACAAGCGGACGGACGCGCTCGGAAATCATAGCGAGACCCTCGTCGTTCTTGTAGATGGGCACGATCACAACCTGGATCGGTGCGAGCTTCGGGGGCAGCACGAGACCGTTGTCGTCGCTGTGGGTCATGATCAGCGCGCCCATAAGGCGAGTCGATACACCCCACGACGTGGCCCATACGTATTCGGGCTCATTGTTCTTGTTCATGAACGTCACGTCGAAAGCCTTGGCGAAGTTCTGGCCGAGGAAGTGCGACGTGCCGCTCTGCAGGGCCTTGCCGTCCTGCATCATGGCCTCGATGGTGTAGGTGTCGATCGCGCCGGCGAAACGTTCGTTGGGCGACTTGGTGCCCTTAACCACAGGCATCGCCATGTAGTTCTCGGCGAAGTCGGCGTAGACATCGAGCATTCTCGTGGCCTCGGCCACGGCCTCCTCGCTGGTGGCGTGGGCGGTGTGGCCCTCCTGCCAGAGGAACTCGGCCGTGCGCAGGAACATGCGGGTGCGCATCTCCCAGCGCATCACATTGGCCCACTGGTTGATGAGCAGCGGGAGGTCGCGGTATGAATGTATCCAGTTGCGGTATGTGTTCCAGATTATGGTCTCGGAGGTCGGGCGTATGATGAGCTCCTCGTCGAGACGGGCCGCAGGGTCGACCACCACGCCGTTGCCCTCGGGGTCGTTCATGAGGCGGTGGTGCGTCACGACGGCGCACTCCTTTGCGAAGCCCTCCACGTGCTCGGCCTCGCGGCTGAGGAACGACTTCGGGATAAGAAGTGGGAAATATGCGTTCTGATGGCCCGTGGCCTTGAACATATCGTCGAGCACGCGCTGCATCTTCTCCCAGATGGCGTAGCCATAAGGCTTGATTACCATGCAGCCGCGAACGGCCGATTGCTCGGCGAGGTCGGCCTTGGCCACAAGTTCGTTATACCACTGGGAATAATTGTCTGACCTTTTAGTGAAATTCTTAAGTTCTTTTGCCATAATCGAAAAGGGGAAATTGCTTGTGTTGTTAACGGATTCGGTCGGCCGCTCGCAGAAGCCTCTGGTCGGCGCATATCCGGTTGTAGGCCATGATGTCGGCCACGAACGCCAGCAGCGGCGCCACTATCAGCGACGACCAGCTGACCTGATAGCCGTCGAAATACCAATAGCCGTACGAGCAGCCGATGGCCACGAGAGCCAGCAGGAAGAAGACCTCGATGAGGCAGAGGGTCTTCTGCAGCTTCATGTTCTTGAACATGAATATATTCAGCAGCGGAAGGATGAAACTCATCAGCGACACGATGAAGAAGGCCCATGTGCGGGTGTGATAACCCGTCGGGGCACCGTCGGTCGCGATTCCTTCGATCCGGAATCCGAGCGTCGTGAAGTCGAGAGTCTGCTCAGGCATCTGCACCTGACCGAGCGACATGAACGTGAAGCAGGCCATGACGCCCGCGGCCACAAGGAGCAATATGGATTGCCAGCGTTGAATCACCATAAAAAATTCCTTTTAAATTCTGAATGCAAATTTAACAAAAAATCGGGGAACTTGAGGCCTGCGGAACCATTAAATTTTGATTATCGGGTTAAAATTGGTAATTTAGCGTAAAATTTCTACCCATGGACATAAAAGGAAACACAATCGAGGAGTTCAAAGAGGTCAGAAAGGTGTGCCGCACGGTCTTCGAGAAGAAGATGCTCGACTACGGCACGTCTTGGCGCGTGATGCGCCCGATGAGCCTGACCGACCAGATCTACATCAAGGCGCGGCGCATCCGCACGCTTGAGGAGAACGGCGAGGATTTCGCCGCCGTCAACGAGGGCATCGAGCCTGAGTTCATCGGCATCATCAACTATTGCGCCATGGCCCTGATCCAGCTGAATCTCGGCCCGGGCGACCCGCTACCGCCGGCGGAGGCCCTGAAGCTCTATGACAAGGCCATCGACGCTGCGACATCGCTGATGCTCCACAAGAACCATGACTATGACGAGGCATGGCGCCATATGAGGGTCAGCAGCTTCACCGACATCATCCTGCAGAAGCTGATGCGCACCAAGGAAATAGAGTCTAACAACGGGCGTACGGTCGTTTCCGAGGGCATCGACGCCAACTACATGGATATCATCAACTATGCCATCTTCGCGCTTATCAAACTTCGCTTCGAGTGACTGGGGCCGCGCCGTGACATGGCTGGCGAGGCTCATCGTCGGCGGCACGTTCGTCTTCTCCGGATTCGTCAAGGCCGTCGACCCCTGGGGCACGCTCTATAAAATGGAGGAGTATGTGGCCGCGCTCGGCGTCCCGGCCACGCACTCGCTGATCGTGGCCGGCGTGTTCGGTCTGTGCGCCCTCGAGTTCATGCTGGGCGTCTTTCTAATCGCGGGATGCTACAGGCGTTCGACGCCGGTTGTCACCCTCGCCGTGATGGCCGTGATGCTGCCGCTCACGCTCTGGATCGCCGTCAGCGACCCGGTGAAAGACTGCGGCTGCTTCGGCGACGCCGTGGTGATTTCCAACTGGGCGACTTTCTGGAAGAACGTTGTGCTCACTCTGCTCACCGTCTGGCTCGTGCGCTTCAACGGCAGGGCGGTGACTCTGATATCACCTGCGTTCCAGTGGCTTGCTGTGGTGGTGTGCATCGCCTTCACGGGCTACGTCTCGTGCATCGGATACATGCGTCAGCCGCTGCTCGATTTCCGGCCCTATGCGGTCGGAGGCCCCATAACCGACGATTCTGACAGCGAGGAGGGTGCCTACCGCTTTGTCTACGAGAAGGACGGAGTTAGAAAGGAATATGGCGAGCAGGACGAACTGCCGTCGGAAGAAGATGGCTGGAAATTCGTCGAGCGACGTCAGACGAGCGGCGACGAAAAGGCCGGAGACGACACGGGGCGCACGTTCCGCATATGGAGCGAGGACGGCGAGGATGACGTCACCGACGACGTGATCGACTCCGACCGTATGCTGATGCTGCTCATCCCGGAGCTCGAGAGTGTCTCGCCGGCCACGACATGGAAGATCAACTCGCTATACGACTGGAGCGAGAAGATGGGCGTCGACATGCTGGCGGTGGTATCGGCCGGCCCGGATCGGATAGCCGAATGGAAAGACCTGTCGATGCCGCGTTACGACATCTTCACCAGCGACGACACGGCCATCAAGGAGGTGGCGCGCGGAAACCCGGCGCTCGTTTATCTCGACAACGACACGGTGAGATGGAAATCGACTCTGTCGGCACTCGACACCGACCGCATCACGTCGTCTGACGACCCGCAGGCGATAATGGAACCCGTAGTCGACGGCCGCCGCGAGGCGACCAACTGCATCATGCTCTTCTTCGCCGCCCTCGCCACGCTGGTGGCGGTCTCGATGGTGCCCCGCATCCGCAACGCTTTCGGCACGGCGAGACGCCGTCGCGCCAGGGCTGCTTCTGAAAGCGAGCCCGCTAAGCGTGATGATAAGGCTCCCCGCGCAGAATAGTCATGGCGCGGTAGATCTGCTCGACGAAGAACATGCGCACCATCTCGTGGTTGAACGTCATGCGCGACAGCGACAGCTTGGCGTCGGCCCTGGCATACACCGCCTCCGAGAACCCGTAAGGTCCGCCGACCACGAACACCGTGCGCTTGCGGCCCGAGGCCATGAGCTTCTCGATATAACCCGCGAATTCAACAGAACTGTATTCCCTGCCCCTTTCGTCAAGCAACACGACGAAATCGGCAGGGTTTATCTTTTGCAATATCATCTCTCCTTCCCTATCCTTCTGCTGCTGCTCGCTCATCGACCTCGACGCCTTGACGTCGGGAAGCTCGCTCATGTCGAATGGAACGTAGCGCTTCAGACGGCCGGTGTATTCGGCCAGCCCGCGGGCCACGAAGTCAATGCGGGTCCTGCCCACTGTCATCAATAGTATGTCCATACCTATATAACGAGAAAAGCCGCGGATATTGGAACTTTCCAATATCCGCGGCCAATCCTTATTTATGAGAAAATCATTTCTTTTCAGGCACACCCTGGAGAACTACCTGGATGTGGTTCTTGCCGTCGTATACGGTCGAAAGGAACTTGTTGAAGTCCTCTACCGTGAGGTTTTCGATGGCGGCCTTGTAGCCGGTCACGTCGTCGAATCCACGCACGAGACGGAAGAGGCTGTTGCTCCAGTAACCGTTGGTGCGCTCGCGGATCTCATATTGCTTGAGGGCGGCCTCCTTGACCTTGTTGAACTGCTCGGCGGGGGCGCCGTTCTTGAGAAGCTTCATGAACTCCTCGTTGGCGCGGGCGATAAGCTTGTCCTGCATCTGGTCGTTGGTCTGGAAGACGTATACGAGCTGCCATGTGCCGTTCCAGGGGCTCAGGTTTGCGTACGCGTAGGGGCTGTACGTGCCGCCTTCCTCCTCGCGGAGAGTGTCGGTGAAGATGTTGCTGAGCACGTCGCCCATCAGGTCGACGCGGACGACGTTCTCCACATTATAAGGCAGGTTCGTGCCGTTGGCGTCTACATATACAATGGTCGAGGGCGCGGCCATCTCGAGTGTCTGCTTGTCGTTGACCTGACCCTTGGCCAGAGCTATAGAGCTGAGTTTCTTGACCTCTGCCTTCTTGCCGGCAGGAATCGAGGCGATGTACTTCTCGATCATCGGTTTGATGGAGTCGATGTTTACGTTTCCGGTGAAGATGAAAGTGAAGTCGGCGGGATTGGCGAGGACACCCTTGGCGATGCCGAAAGCCTTGTCGTAGTTGACGGCGTCAAGCATCTCGACGGTCGGCGTCTGGAACATGGGATTGTTGCCGTAAGTCGCTTTCGATACCATGCGGCCGAATACCTGCTGCTGGTCCTTGTCGGCGTTCTTGAGCGATGTGCGCACCTTGTCGAGCTCGGTGTTGAACGAAGTCGCGTCGGGATTGAGCTGTGTGAACGAGGAGTTGATGAGCTCCATCAGATAACGGAAGTCCTTGACCGTCGAGCGGCCTTCGAACAGGTTGGAAGTCGAGCCGATGTTGAGATTGGTCGAGACGTTCTTGCCAGCGAGATATTTCTTGAGTTTCAGGTGGTCGAACGCTCCCTGCTTCGCATAGTTGTATGCATCCTCGGCGCAGAGCACATCGGGGGCGTCGGCCGGGGCGAACGACTGCTTGCCGCCAGGTGCGACGGCTGTGAAGAGGATCTCGTCCTGCTTGAAGTCGGTGGGCTTGACCATCACCTTGGCGCCGTTGGAAAGAGTGAAGACAGTCGTGCCGAACTGGCCGGCCTCGGTCTTTGTGATCTTGCCGGCGGGGGCGAGTTTCTCGATCAGCGGGTCGGTGATGACCTCGTCGACATATGCCTCATAGTCGGCGTTGAGGGTCTTCTCCACGTTGCCGACGATCTGCTCGCGGGTGAGCTCGACCATCTGGTCGCGCGTAGGCTCGGAGACTACGATCACCTGGTTTTCCGATGTCAGGATCTGCTTGCCCAGCTCGTTGAAGGCCTCGGCGGGAAGCATGGGCAGGATCTGCTTGGCGAGCTCGTACTCCTTGTCGATGCCGGGAGAGGGTTCGTTGTCGATGAAGTGGCGGATGATCTCGCGGGCGAGAGTCTCGCTGTTGGTGTTGTTGCGTTCGTTGTATGCCTTCTCATACTGGGCGAGGAGTTCGTCGCGGGCACGCTCCACCTCCGACTGCATGAAGCCGGCCTTGCAGGCCTGGGCCACGACGGCGAGGGCGTCGTCGATGGCGGCTGACATGTCATCCTTGCCGACGACGATGACGTTGAACGCCGCCTTGGTCTTGGAGATGAAGAAGTCGCTGATGTTGACCACAGACTCAAGATACTTGCACTCGGGCTTCTTGCTGTATTCGCTCAGACGGTTGTTGATCATCTGAGAGAAGACGTTGAATACCAGCGCGTCCTGCACGTAGTATTCCATCGTGTTGCGGAACTCGACGGGGAATTTGTCTGACTTGAAACTGATGTATGCGATGGGATACTGCAGCTCCTTGTCGGTGAAGTAGTGGTAGATGGGCTCCTTGTTGTCCGACACCTCGGGATATGTGCGCTCGGCGGCGTTCTCGGGCATCTTGATGGTCGAGAAGAGATCGATGACTTTCTTCTCCATCTCGGCCACGTCGAAGTCACCGACGATGACGATGCCCTGCTGGTCGGGACGGTACCACTTGTGGTAGTAGTCGCGGATCACCTGGGGCGGGAAGTTGCGGACGATCTCCATCTTGCCGATGGGCATCTGCTGATACTGGTATTCCTCATAGATCTTGGGGAGCATCGACTCGTACATACGTTGCATGGCGCTGTTGCGCGAGCGCCATTCCTCCTCGATCACGCCGCGCTCGGCGTTGATCTCGTCTTCTTCGAGCAGGATGCTGCCGCTCCAGTCGTGGAGCACGAGCAGGACGCTGTCCATCAGGGCCTTGTCGGTGGTCGGAACATTGTTGACGTTGTAGACCGTCTCATCGAAGCCAGTGTAGGCGTTGATGTCGGCGCCGAAGCGGATACCCTTCGACTGCAGATAGTTGAGCATAGACTTGCCGGGGAAGTTGGTTGTCCCGTTGAACGCCATATGCTCGAGGAAGTGGGCCAGTCCGAGCTGCTCGGGAGTCTCGAGGGTCGAGCCGACCTTCTGCGCGATGTAGAAATTGGCGCGCTGTTTGGGCTCCTCGTTGTGGAGGATGTAGTAATTCAGGCCGTTGGGCAGAGTGCCGTGCTTCACCGCCGGGTTAAGCGGCAGCGGAGTCTGGGCCGACGCGAAAATCGCGCAGACCGCCACCATGGCCAGAGTCAGGAACTTTTTAAACATAGATTTATGGTTTTGGGTTTGTTATTGTCGTGTTTAAGGTTAGATATTTCATTACATAACTCACGAGCCGCCCTCTCTGTGACAGCCGGAGCGATATTTTTACAAAAGTAATAATAATTCGGAACATAGGAAACTATTGGTCGAAAAATATTTGCCACGTGTTAAACTATTTGAACCTGAATTTAGTTTTTTTAATAAAATTACCCGAATATGGACAGTTCATGCTGTATCGAAGACGTTGAGGAATGCCTTGTGGCGAGGCTTGTGTTTCGGCCTGTGACCCGCGCGGACATACCGTTGCTGCAATACTATTTCAACCGCTATCCGAGTCGCTCTGACGACTTCACGGTGGGCGGCGTGCTGATGTGGACAGAACTATATGACTACAGGATAGCCGAATGTCTGGGCAGCCTGTTCATCACAGGTATACAGGCCGGCTCGGATGCTCGTGTGTTCTACCAGCCTCGCGGACCGGTCTCCGCCAGAGAATTCAGACGTCTCGTCGCCGACTATTGCTCGCGCCATGACTCGGATGGCATAATGCTTCATCCCGTGGAATACGAGCCGGGGGCAGCCGACGAGTTGAGACTCGCTGCGCTTGAGACGGTCAACGAATGGCGCGAATACCTCTACCCCGTCGAACGTTTCGCAACTTTCGCAGGCCGAAAGATGGAGAAGAAACGCAACCACCTCAATTTCTTCGTCAACAATCACCCCGGATTCGAGGTCGAAACCATCAGCGATGACATGGCCGACGAACTGATATCGTTCACACTCGCGTTCAACGCCGAGCACAGCGACAACCCGATTGCCGTCTACGAGTGCCGCCAGGTGATGGAGGTGCTGCGCAACTATTCGTCCTATCCTTTCCACGGCATCGCGATTCGCGTGGACGGTCGGATAGTCGGCTACACGTTTGGCGAGAAGGCGGGGGATGCGTTCGTAATCCACGCCGAGAAGGGCGACGTGGCCCTTCGCGGCATCTATCAGGTCCTCGCATCTCGGCTCGCGCAGTCTGTGATGGAAAAATATCCCGACGTCACGCTTCTCAACCGAGAGGACGACATGGGGTCTGAGGCCCTGAGGCGGAGCAAGATGAGCTACCATCCGTCGCTCTTCATCGACAAACGGATAGAGAGAATCTGAAGTCCGCATATTACTGTAAATGCGAAAAAATATGTCGGACAGGCAAGATTTTGAATTTTTTTCGTTAAATTTGTAGTTCGAAACAAAGATACGACCCAAAATGAGTGACGCACTTGTCATAATACCGACATATAACGAAATAGAAAACATCGGCAATATCATCGACGCCGTGATGAAACTGCCCGACGGATTCGACGTGCTCGTGATTGACGATGCGTCGCCCGACGGGACGCAGGACGCGGTCCGCGCGAAAATGGAGCTGTATCCCGGGCGAGTCAACATGGAGACGCGCACGGGCAAGCTCGGCCTCGGCACGGCCTACATCCATGGTTTCAAATGGGCTCTCGAGCGCGGTTACAGTTTCGTCATCGAGATGGATGCCGATTTCTCGCACAATCCCGAGGACCTTCCCCGCCTATATCACGAATGCAAGGACCGCGGAGCCGATGTGGCCGTGGGGTCGCGTTACGTCTCGGGCGTCAATGTGGTGAACTGGCCGATGGGACGAGTGTTGATGTCGTATTTCGCATCGGTCTATGTGCGTATCGTCACAGGCATGACTCTGCGCGACTCGACGGCGGGATTCGTATGCTACAGGTCTCATGTGCTCCGCGAGCTCGACCTCGACAAGATTCAGTTCAAGGGATACGCCTTCCAGATCGAAATGAAGTTCAAGTCGTTCGTCAAGAAATTCAAGATAGTCGAAGTGCCGATTGTGTTCGTCAACCGACAGTTAGGCACGTCAAAGATGAACTCAAGCATCTTCGGCGAAGCTATTTTCGGCGTCATCACGCTCCGACTGAAGAGCATCTTCCGCCGCAAGTCTTTCTGCTGAATAGTAAACGTCCCACAAACAGCCTTGCCTGATCGGCGGAGCGGTATTAGTTTTGCGGAACAACCCAAAAACATGGATTATGACCGCAAAAGATTTCACAGAATTCCACACCCTTGTCGAGCAGTTCCAGGGAGAGATGTCGCTCAAGGAGATCTGTACGCAGGAAAGCGTCGACTACAGAAGCTACATCTCATGGCGTAAGCGCATGGGATATTCCAAAAGCCGAAAAACAGCCGCGCCGGCCACAATGGTCGAGCTGGCGGTCACAGATCTTCCACCCATGCCGGCATCGGCGGGCAAGGCAAAGGTGCACATCGAGTTTGAGAACGGCCTTGTCCTTGACCGGGAGGTCATGGAGGTGGAGAGGCTGATTGAGTTCCTTGACAAGATAAAGCCTGTTTTATGCTTGAACTGGACGACAATCTGAGGTTCTATATCTTCAATGGGAATACGAATCTGCGTGGCGGATACATTCGCATGTGCGCCACCATCAGGGAAGAGATGAAGTCGGATCCGCGCGACAGCCGCAACGTCTATGTCTTCATCAACCGGAGCTGCACCATAATACGCATGCTGCACTATGAGCGTGGATTCTATGTGGTGTATGAGAAACGCCCCGAGAACGGACGCTTCAAAAGGCCTGTATACGACTCCGGAACCGGAAAATACAAAATCTCCTACGCGGATCTGGTCTGTCTCACAGAGGGACTGCGGCGCACCGAGATCAGGCTTCCCGAGGCGGGTGTGTATGGTGCAAAAGTTTGACATGCAGCAAATTAAATGGTTAAAATATTTGCATATGTCATTGATTTTTTGTAAATTTGCATCATGAAAACCAACCGTGCCGACATAGAATTCTACCGCGAGATGATGGAGCACTTTCAGGCTGAAAGCGCATCCAAGTCGGCACAGATGCATGCCTTGCAGGACGAGATTGCGGCTCTGAGGCGGGAAAACTCCATGGCTGAGGAATCCCATCGCAAGGACATGGAGCTGTTGCGTCGGTCGCACCGCGAGGACATGGAGCGCCTCCGGAAGTCACATGCCGAGGACATGGAACGACTCAGGAAGTCATATGCCGAGGAGCTGGAGAAGATGCGGTTGTCGTTTGAGAAAAGACTCGACCATATGGCCGAGGCCAACGCGGGGCTGGCGACGCAGCTTGGCGATGCGCTGGCATCCGGAAAGCTCGCAAGAGCCAAGAAGTACGCGCGGTCATCCGAACAACGCAATCTGTTGAATAACCGTAGGGGAACAAACCGCGCGGAGGAGGAGAATGACTCGGACGGCACCCCGCCTGCCGACTCCGGCCAGCAGGACGCGGCAGGTGAGGAAAATACGAAATCCAAAAGCAATGCCAGGGCCAAAGGAAAGCCTGAAGGCAAGGCCCGCTTCGACGAGGTGGTGGAGCATTCGATGGAAGAGAATATGGTTCTTCCCGAAGGTGCGAGGCTTCTTCCGGGCGAGATGTGGTTCGAGGTGGTCGAATATATACCGGGACGTACCGTATGCCACCGTTACCCGTACAGGCGCTATATTCTGGAGCTTGCTGAAGAGGCGGACAAAGAAGCCGTGTTCGGCGACACGCTGCCTTCCGGGATACGCGCCAGATGCCCGGTGGATGGCTGTATGCTGTCGGCGTCCATGATCGCTTTCATAATGACCCGGAGGTACGCCTACCATCTTCCTCAGAAACGTGTGAGGATGATGCTGCGGGACATGGGCGCGCACATACCGCGCACCACCCTCAACCGCTTTTACATGCAGAGTGCGGACGCATTGCTGGCCATGCTCGGGGAAACCTTCCGCGAGGAGATACGGCAAGGCCGGTATTTTATGATTGACGAGACCCTGCAGACGGTCGGCGTGGACAACGGAAAACTCGGGCGCAGATATCTGAACCGCTATCTCTGGGAGTTCTACAACAGGGAGAAAGGTCTGGTGGAATATGTCTATGAGGAGGGAAGCCGGGGGAGGAACGTACTGAAGTCATTCTTTGACGCTGATCCCCAGACGCTGGACATGCTGATATCGTGCGACGGATACAATGCCTACCGGCTCTTCGACACCGACGAGTACCCCGGGGTGACTGCCGTCGGATGCTGGACACACGCGCGCCGGAACTTCATCGATGCGCTTCCCTCATGTCGCAAGCCATGCGAGGAGATGCTCTCCATGATAGGAAGCCTCTTTGAGAACGAGGAGGTATGCGCGGAACTGGGCTTTACGGACGACGACAGGCTTGCTTATCGCAACAAGCGCACAAAGCCCGTGCTCGACACGATAAAGGCTGCCGCCGACAGGATGTGGAACGACCAGGGGCTTATGGCGGTCGGACTGCTCAAAAAAGCGGTGGCTTACCTCCGTAACCAATGGGCCCACCTGTCCAATATCCTGAAGTCAGGGGTCCCGGAGATATCAAACAACCTGTCCGAACAGCGGGTCAAGCCGATAAAGCTCTCGCTTAAGAACTGTCTCAACATCGGAAGTGAGGAAGCGGCAAAGAAACATGCTTTCATGCATTCTCTGGCCGAGAGCTGTCGGTTGTGCTCGGTAAACATCGCTGACTACTTCACGGATCTGTTCAGACATGCAAGGTCGGCTCTGTCGTCAGATGACCTTCGAAGGTTGCTGCCCAACCATTACTCCGCAAAATGTTAAAATCACTTCGTCTTCAAGAATTTTTTCAATGACGGGAAATATTAAAGTGGCCGAAACTTCGGCCACTTAAGAAAGTCATGCGCTTTTTGGGACGTTTACGTGCAATGCCCTCAAAATCCATGGGTAAAATCGCATCGCCATTCTTATCCATCAAGCCATATCTCTTGTGGATATATGATTTCGAGCCACCATCATTTGAAGGATAAGAGACAACTACATATCGCCCGACTCTAATAAGAGGCGTTGCCCAGTCGAAATCATCAAGCACAATCTCATATTTAGCCGGAACAATTATTTCTTTTTTGTTATCGACAAATCCAATTAGAGAGCCTTGCATGAACGGGATTAGTGCTCTCGTATCATGCTCAAAATTATGCTCCCTTGCGGAGAGAATTATGCGAGTTGCTTTATCTATTTTAGCCATTGTTTTACTCTCAATAAGTATTTATATAATCCATGGATGCAATTATCATTGAGGCTTGACGTTTATTACGTTTAGCCAAAGCTGTAAACCCGATAAATATTATTCTTCTATTGGATAAGTTGCGTCATAGATTTCTTGCAGGTTGACCCCGTTGAAGCTCCAGCGGGGAGTTGGCTGCACGCCATATTTGGAGTTGAGAAGTTTGGTCGTAACGGCAGTCAAAGACGTTTCTTCTCCGAGATATTCAACCTTTTTATCACTAATCACAGTAACAGAGACCGATGGGTCGGCATTGTAAGTAAGAATACTTCCAACAGGGATACCCATCTGGCTGAAATTAAGCGGTGGACGGTGTTTTGTCGCCTTGCTTTTGGAGGCTATATCGTCAGCATTGAGGTCATTGTTCATTTCATCGCTGACCTCAGTAGTAATTTCTTTTTCATTGAAGATTTCAAGAATGGCAATAGCCTGTTCCTTCTTGATTTGGAAAAATTCACGATTGACATTCAAACGGTTTGGTTCAAATGCCGTGTGAAGTGCTTTTTCAAGTTTTGCACAGTTACAAGCTTTTACCTCACAGGCATACTCTACATCAAACGGCACTGGTACGCCGGTTGTATAGAGTTCCTTTAGTCTTGCGTCGAGTTCGGGGCGTGTTGTCATGCCTATCTTTACGAGACCAGGCATTGCTCGGTTTGAAAGGACATATACGATGCCGATATGATTATCTTTAGCCATTGCTGTTCAGTTATTATTGTTTGATGTTCCAAGTGATACAGTGTAGAGCACCTCCACACTCTGCTATTTCTCGCATTTCAATATTGTCAACGAGACAACCGGGATTGTATTTTTTGATTAAGTCTTTCACATAGTCATCACTGGGGAGATTGAAGGCCGGGATAAGTATCTTATTGCCGACTTGCAGATAGTTGATGTAAGCCCATGCGTATTTGTAAAATCCGGGGGCTCGGAGATTATCAGGAACAGCAATCAGATCGAGATAAAAATCTTTACCGAGAGCCTCAAATTGCGTAATGGTATCTTTCTTAGTCAATGGAGAGATTAAGGCGTAAGGCTTGTAGTCCCAGTTACGTCTTTGAAACTTGACCATTCCGTCAGAATGTCCGAAAACATCATCGCCATTAGGTTTCCACGGGATTATAATTGGAATAAGATTATCGAAATACTCCGATAGACGTTGCCTTAAAGCTGCCTTATCAGAATCTGATTTACATCCGTTTTCATCGAAAATTTTATCGGTAAGGATGACATATTTGTCACAGATTACCACGTTCCCGCCATCGAGAACGACTTTTGAATCATTGAGTTTGTAAGGGAGTTGATTTTCCCTCCATACTTCTGATTGGACAGTGCGGAGGTCTCTGCCTTTCAAATGTTTCAGTCGCTCAATATATGGATATGCAGGTTCATCATCAAGATAATCGGGATTATAGTTATAGCCCACAAATAACTTATCTTGAATTTGAATTGGCATATAATCCCGGCACCAAATATCCTTTGTCCCGTTGATAATTCCATGGGGAATACACATTTCGTCTAATTTATCTATCAGGCGATGGTAGAAGTTCTCAAAATAGACTTCAAGTTTATCCGACAAATAGACAATGTCTGTATTCCAATCGTATATTTGTTTTATCATTTGAGGTATCCGTGAAATATAGTACTCCCCGATTTTCGACAGGGGGTTAAACTTCAATAATTTTCAGAA
>CAJTXU010000003.1:0-104 GCA_910584125.1 uncultured Muribaculaceae bacterium
ATCGCCACCTTACAGCGGAGGGCGTCGCGACACAGCGACGCCCTCCTTTTTTTATGCAGGGCTTTACTCCAACTTTTTTTGTCGGCTTTGCCTCGGCACAGGTG
>CAJTXU010000003.1:204-115136 GCA_910584125.1 uncultured Muribaculaceae bacterium
TCGGGCAAAGCCCTTGGAGTTCGGCTTCGCCTCGGCACAGGTGTCGGGCAAAGCCCTTGGAGTTCGGCTTCGCCTCGGCACAGGTGTCGGGCAAAGCCTCTGATGGTGAAGTGGAAGGCCCGGGGGAAGTTAATTGTGATGCGGGCGGCGCAGAGGGCTTTGCCCGATTCTTGTGTCAAGGCGAAGCCGTCATTTTAGCTGGATTGTGGGCTGACGCGCTGGGATTGCATGTTGACTTGTGCTTTATGGAAGTTGAAAAGGGTCTGCGTTTAGAGCCGCGAAGTGCTTTTTGTTCCTGAGATTTGTCTGTCTGATCCTTTTTGCTTATTTTTGTGGCGTTATTTTTTTATTTCTTTTTTTGCTTTAGTGAAGTTATGAGGAGCAGGATGTGCCAACGCGATGCTAAACATGATTATAGGGCACAGGGATCATATATGATCACTCTGTCAATGGCCCGCGATTTCCCTCTTGATTTTGGTCGAGTCTTAGATGCCTCCGATGGTGTCGATTTTAGTCTCGGGCGCGGCTCTGTCGCTCCTTCGATAAAACGTATCATCCTCTATCCTCCCTATAATATACCTTTTCAGTCTACAGGTCCGGCACCTCAGTATCCGTCTTCCTCTTTTCAATCAAGGGAGTGCGCGTACGCCCCTCGGTTTCATTTAGCTCGTGTCAAGACGATAAGGCCAGGGGTTTGGCTTTCTGACGCCGGGGCTTTAGTTCGGAAGACTTTTACCGATTTCTTTCGAGACAAGCCGGAGATGGCCATTAGGAAGATTGTGATGATGCCCGATCATATTCATTTTATCCTGAAGGTTAAGTCTTATCTCGAGAAGCATCTCGGTACTTATGTCGGAGCGCTAAAGGGACAATGCACTGCTTCAGTGCGCGATACTTTGCTTGATTTGAATCTGGGTTCCGCCTCTATTTTTGAGGAGAATTTTCATGACCGTATTATCCGCAACGTAGAGATGTATGAGAGGGAGCTGGCATATCTCGATAATAATCCCAAAAGGCTATTGTTGCGCAAACTCTTTCCAGACGCTTTTCGAAGTCCGGTCAGGATATGGTTGAACGGTGCGTGGATGTCGGCATATGGCAATCTGGGTCTTCTTGATAGTCCGATAATCGATCTTCTTGTGGTCAGGTCTCGGTTTGGCGCGTCCGAACTCTCCTCGCTTTCGGAACGATGGGAAAGAGCCGGTCGTCAGGGAGGAGTTGTCGTCTCTCCGTTGATAAGTCCAAAGGAGAAAGAAATGTGCAAGGCAGCAGTGGCGGCAGGGGCGAGTGTGATTCGTGTAATGGACAACGGATTTCCTCCGCGATATAAGCCGGCGTCGGCATGGGATGAGCTTTTGGTCGAAGGAAGATACCTTGAAATAGGGCAAGAAATGTTTTCGACCAGAAGGGAATATCTGCATAGGTCGAAGGCGATGGCGATGAACAGATTCGCGCGCAGCATAGCGCACAGCCACAGCAGGCTTCTTTCAGATTTGTGATAGACCTGAGGCCTTTGTAGGGGTAAGCGTTAAGTTTTTGTGAAAGGGTGATTTTTTATGGCGGTTTATTTTGCTGTTAATGATATTTGATATATCTTTGCTATTGAATCAGGAAGTAAAGGTTCAAGCCAAAGTCAGATACCCATCCGGTATTAGGCTAAGTCGAGTATCTTAAATCTAAACTGAACATAAACAACAACATAATTCAAAACCCAGATCAATGAAGAAATTTTTACTCTCAATGGCAGTCCTCGCCGTCGGCGCAAGCGCAATGGCAGCTGAGACTTCCTACACCATCGAGTTCAAGACCCGTGCTGACAACAACGGAGCCAACTTCACGACAGAAACGGCGTTGGCCGATGTCGCTTCTTCCGGATCCGACTATCTTTCGGCAATAGCTTCGACCGACCTCTGTGCCAACGGCATGTATGGTCTCAAGGTAGGCCAGAACAAGAAGAACGGCAGCATCGAGCTGACCCTTTCAGACAAAGGAAAAGTGACGCCGACAAAGGTCGAGCTCAAGGTGTCGGCCAACAAGAATCCGGCTGGCCTTGAATTCCAATTCAACGGCACTGCATATGCGCTTGAAAGCAGCAACAAAAATGACACATATGCCACAATCGAAGTGAACGGCTACACTGCGCCTATCTCGTCTCTCACATTTGCGCGTGCCAATGCAACCTCCAATACTACAGAGGGCTTCATCTATGTGAAAAGCGTGACTGTATATTACGAGGCGGATGGTCAGGATCCCGAGATCTCGTTCCCGCAGCTTGAGTATACGGCTCACCTCGGTCAGGCTTTCGAGTCGCCGAAGGCTACCACGGTCAGCGATGGCGCGGTGACTTACTCTTCAAGCAATGAGGAAGCCGCCACTGTAAATGCCGAGACGGGCGAGCTCACTCTGGTTGCCGTCGGCACGACTACAATCACAGCTACTGTAGCGGAGACAAGCACGTACTTCTCAAGCTACGCAAGCTATGAGCTGACAGTCGTCGATCCCAATGCTCTGAATCCGGTATGGTCGTGGGATAAGAATACTACAAACAGCATGGATCCCTTCACTTCAGAGCTCGTAGGAGACTATACGTTCAATCCTTGGTCTTACGATAACCGCTACGGCCTGAAGGGGTCGGCCTATAAGGGAGCTGCAAATGAGACTGTCGCTATCGCAGCCTCGCCGGTTATCGATCTCTCGAACCACATGGATCTGGTGCTCAACTTCCGTCAGGCTGCGAACCAGTATAAGGACAACGGTGAATTGATTGAAGTCTCCGAGTTCCCCAACTATGCGATCATCGTGGCACGCGTAGCCGGCGCTGAAGAGTGGACCGAGGTTGCCAAGGCAACGGCTCCTGCATCATTCAGCTGGAACTTCTACGACAACGAGGAGATTGACCTGAGCGCTTACAACAACAAGAAGATTCAGTTCGGTTTCAAGTATATCTCGACCGCTACGATGGCCGGAACGTGGGAAATCGACAACATCGTGGTCAGCGGTAAGGTCGGCACAGGTGTCGCTCAGATCACGGTTGACGAGAACGTGGCTCCCGTGTACTACAACATGCAGGGTGTGCGCGTAGCCAATCCCGAGAAGGGCCTCTACATCGAGGTGCGCGGCAACAAGAGCCGCAAGGTCATTTTCTAATGATCAATGATAAATGATTAATTATTAGGGGCGTCCGCGCTCTTGATGATAAAATATAAGATTGGGGCTGGCGCAAGTCAGCCCCGATTTTTTATGTAGGGACGCGGGCGAGAGATTCTCGAGCGTCCGAGGATGTGCGCAATGCGGTTGAATTAAGACGTATATATCAGATATACATGTGATTACTCAATGTCTGAAAGACATTGGGTGCGGCAACCACGTATTGGCTTGACATGAAGGAGAATAGCTCTTAATTCAACCGCATTGAGGATGTACGCCCTTCCATGCCGGGACGCGCGTCTGGTTTTTGCGGAAGCCCCTAATCATTTATCATTCATCATTGAAAAAAATGTGCTTTTCAACATATTCGCTGTTTTGTTTGGAAAATATTGTGTAAATTTGTAATCGGAAACAGTAGGCGGCTATTGATGACTTTTGATTCCACCGACAGAAAGCTGTCAGAATCCGTCTGCATTGACCAAAGAACTATTCACAAACCAAAACAATAGCTAAAAACTAAAGCTTATGAAAAAATTTTTACTTTCAATCGCGGCTATGGCGTGCGCCGCATCGATGAGCGCGACCACATACACCGTGTTCGACATCGCACACGCCGGCCTGTGGGAAGGCGACGCCAACGGCTGGGGCCAGATCGTTTCTTTCGGCGACAAGCAGCTGAAGGTCTACAGCGACAAGGCCGAATCAACCTCAGATCTGAAGGCTCCCAATGAGAATTCTTACTCATGGCGAGTGTACAAGAAATCCAAGATTCACGTAGAGGCCACAGGCATCAACATGAAGAAGATGGTCATCACCTACGACGCAGGCAAAGAGGGTGACGACTTCACTTACTGCAAGGAGCTCACGCTCGGCGCCGGCTGGACAGGTTCTCTCTCGGCAAACGTGTTCACGGCGACTGCCGCCACGGCCACGACTACATTCGAGGGTGCGGCAATGGGCGCCCAGGTGCGCATCACTTCAATCGTGGTGAGCGATACAGATGAGATCGGCGAGGCCGAGATTCCGACTTCTCGCACGGGTTTCTACCCCTTCGGCGAGCCCGAGCTTCCCGAAGGCGTGCTCTATCAGAATCCTTTCAACGCCAACCTCGACGGCTGGGACAAGATCAACGACGCGTCGCTCAGCGACTTCAACGGCTGGAAGATTAATTCGGGCAGCGGTCCCAAGTGTGCTATTTGCAACGCGTATTACGGTGGCAGCAACCATCCCGCCAACGCCAAGATGCAGCGCACGTTCGACCTCACCAACGCCACTGACGTGAAGGTAAGCTTCGCCCAGGCTTTCGGTTTCGACTTCCCCACAGCGCAGGTGGACAACTATCGCGTATACGTGATCAGCGGCGGCACGACACAGTATCTCACACTCGCCAACTTCCCCGCCGCACCGGAATCCGGCAAGAAGTGGACGCCCGACTTCGCAGAGAACGAGTTCGACCTCAGCGAGTATGACGGCACGGTGATCACCATCGGTTTCGAGTATGCCACCGACGGCAGCAAGTCACGCGCATGGGAGATCAAAGACTTCGTGCTCAGCGGCAACGGATCGCTCGGCAGCGTAGCCGGCATCGAGATTGACGAGAACGTCGCTCCCGTATACTACAACATGCAGGGCGTGCGCGTCGACAATCCCGAGAACGGCCTCTTCATCGAGGTTCGCGGCAACAAGAGCGCGAAAGTCATTTTCTAATGATAAATGATTAATGATAAATGATTAGGGGCGTCAGCGCTCTTAATGACAGACAGTCAGAGTCGGCATACGCCGGCTCTGTTTTTTTTGCATACGTCCTGTGGTGTCAAAATGAAAGCGAACTAAGGTCTTTTTCAAGGGTATTAAAAAAATATTCTGTTTTTTTTCTCACAACAACTGTGAAGATATGTAAATTTTTATTATATTTGCAGACAAATCTAATAATCACCACTCGGCGGCGATCAACATGCCGCCATCTCATCAAACGGGTCGCGACATGAGAGACACAAAATCAAGGGATGTCTATCCTGAATGCAGGGAACACCCCATCGAGGTAATGGAGATGAACATCAAATCCGTCAACGAGCCGGAAGACCTCCGGCCCGGCGAGCGACACCCCAAAATCCTCATAATCTACACAGGAGGCACCATCGGCATGATCGAGAATCCGGAGACGGGTTCGCTCGAGCCGTTCGACTTCGAGTATCTGATAGACAATGTCCCCAAGATCAAGCGCCTTGACTACCGCATCGACAGTTACCAGTTCGAGGTACCGATAGACTCGTCGGCCATGAATCCCTCGCACTGGCAGGATATCGCCTATGTGATAGCGACATTCTACGACCGGTATGACGGTTTTGTGGTGCTGCACGGCACCGACACGATGGCCTACACGGCGTCGGCGCTGAGCTTCATGCTCGAGAACCTGCGCAAGCCGGTGGTGATCACAGGCAGCCAGCTGCCGATAGGAGAGGTGCGTACCGACGGTGAGGAGAATCTCATCACGGCGCTCCAGGTGGCGGCGGCCACGACCGACGACAGCCGGCCGATGCTCGAGGAGGTGACCATCCTGTTCGAGAACTACCTGTGGCGCGGCAACCGGGCCACGAAATACAGCGCCGACAACTTCAACGCCTTCAAGAGCAGCAACTTCCCCCGCCTTGCCAAGATTGGCATGGGCATAACGTTCCGCGAGGACGTGCTGTGGCGTCCGGTCGAGGACGCGCCGCTGCGCGTGCATTACGGCATGGACACCAACGTGATGTACCTGAGCCTCTTCCCCGGCATCACAGAGACGATGATCCGCCATGCGTTCAACACGCCTGGCCTGCGCGGCGTCGTGCTCAAGACCTACGGCGCCGGCAACGCGCCGACCGAAAGCTCGTTTCTCGAGGTGGTGCGCGAGGCCGTTGACCGCGGTCTGGTGATAGTCAACGTCTCCCAGTGCGACAACGGCATGGTCGACCCCCACCGCTACAAGACAGGTTCGGCGCTCTATGCCGCCGGGGTCATCTCCGGCCATGACCTCACGTCGGAGGCCGCGATCACCAAACTGATGTTCCTCTTCGGGCAGGACTACGACACCGAGACCGTCAAGAGGCTCATGGAGACCCCTCTCGTGGGCGAAATGCACAAATAGCCGTTGGGCAAAGTCAACGACATAAACGGCCGGATACTGCGCCTGGCGGTTCCGGCGATAGTCAACAACATCACGGTTCCGCTGTTGGGTCTGTGCGACACGGCGATCGCCGGTCATCTGGGCAGCGCCTCCTACATCGGGGCGATGGCTGTCGGGGCCATGATGCTGAACGTGATCTACTGGCTGTGCGGATTTCTGCGCATGGGCACCACCGGACTCTCGGCGCGGGCCTGCGGCGCGGGCGACGACGCGATGTCGCGCGACGTGCTGCGCAAGTCGCTGACCATAGCCGGAGCGATAGCCGCGGCCGTGCTCGCCTTCAACGTTCCTCTGCGCGAGCTTCTGCTGCGCGTCATAGCCCCCGACGCTGAAATCGCCGCGCACGCCTCTCGATATTTCACCATCTGCGTCTGGGCCGCGCCCGCCCAGCTCGGCGTCATGGCCGTCAGCGGCTGGTTCATCGGCCTGCAGAACACGGTCGTGCCCATGACCGTGGCTATAGGCATCAATGTCGTCAACGTGCTGCTGAGCCTCGCGCTCGTGTTCGGATTCGGCCTCGGTTTCGAGGGCATAGCCACCGGCACGCTCTGCGCCAACTGGGCCGGACTCGCCGCCGCCCTGCTCTACGTCCGCGCCCGGCTGCGCCGCATGTCGGGCGGAAACGGCGCGGCGAGACAAGGACGCGTGCGCTGGGGCCGCTTCTTCTCGATCAACACCGACCTCTTCTTCCGCTCGGCCTGCATCATGGGCGTCACGCTCGCCATGACGTCGATCGGCGCGAGGATAGGGGAGACGACGCTCGCCGCCAACGCCGTGATGATGCAGTTCTTCCTCTTCTTCTCATACTTCATGGACGGTTTCGCCTTCTCGGCCGAGGCGTTGGTGGGCAACGCCGCCGGGCGGGGCGACATGCCCGCCCAGAGGCAGGCCGTCGGCGCCGTGTCGCTCTGGGGAGCCGCCATGGCCGCGGCGTTCGCCCTGATATACGTCACCGCCGCCGGGCCCATAACTGGATTCATCACCGATGACGCCACCGTGCGCGCCGCCGTGGCCGGCATGAGATGGTGGATAACGGCACTGCCGCCCGTCACCGTCGCCGCCTTCATCTTCGACGGCGTCTTCATCGGCCTGGCCCGTACGCGTCCGCTTCTCGTCACCACACTCGTGGCCGCGCTCGCCTTCTTCGCCACCGTCACGCTCGGCCCCGGCTATGGGAATGTGCCCACAAACGGCCTGCTCTGGCTCGGTTTCGAACTTTATTTACTGCTCAGAGGCGTTTTATTAGGGGTTTCCTACTTGAAAATACAAAGGAAATAGTTAATTTTGTGACATGAACGAATCAAGCACATATCAGGCGGTGCGAATCGGCGACATAGCCGACTGGCGGTTGATCTGCTCCGTGTCGTCGCGCGGGATGTCGGCCTACCTCCGGCACGTCAGCCCGACCGAGCCTGTCGTGACCCTCTTCGACGAGAAATGGGCCCCGGATCCCGACTCGCTTCTGAGCCGCATCGAGAACACGGTCTACGACCATCCGCAGGTGCTCGACGACTTTTCGGCCGACGTCATAGTCACTGCCCCGAGAGCCATATGGGTTCCCTCCGCGCTTGTCGAGGACGACGAGGACGAGATGGAACGTCTTTACTCACAGGTATATGCCGGTGTAGACACAGGCGTGATGTCCGAACAGGCCGACGACGCCACGTGTCTCTTCATGCTCGCCCCCGGCCTCAACGCCTTCCTGCAGCGCACGTTCCCCGGGGCGCGCGTCCACTCGCATCTCGCGGTTTTGGTGTCGAGATTCCGCGAGCGCAGCGCCGACATGCCGCGCGTATACATCGACATACGCGACTCGGAGGCCGACTTCGTGGCCTTCGACCGCCGCAGCCTGCTGATGGCCGCCACGCATCCATGGCACGACCCCGCCGACCTGCAGTATCATCTCTACAACATAATGAGCGTCTTCGGTCTTGACCCGTCGGTCACCCAGGTCTCGCTGTCGGGTCCCCGCGAAGTGAAAGGCGACCTGATGGCCAAGCTCCGCGAGAACATCGACTACGTGATGCTCACCACCATGCCCGGCATCGGCGCCAAGGCCGGAATGCCACTGGCCGCCGCTCTCATGCTGCGTCAGCCCTGAAAGGCCCGGACCAAAATTTAAAATCCCGCAAAATGAGGATAATAAGAGGAAAATACGGACGTCGGCGTTTTGACGTCCCCAAGAACATAACCGCAAGGCCCACCACCGACTTCGCCCGCGAGAACCTGTTCAACGTCATCGAGAACGTCGAGGATATCGAAGGGCTCCGGGTGTGCGACCTCTTCGCCGGGACAGGCGCCGTGAGCTGGGAGTTCGTCTCCAGAGGCGCGGTCCAGGTCACGGCCGTGGAGCAGGCTCCGGTACAGGCCGGCTTCATCCGCTCGGTCAAGGAGAAACTCGGCGATACGTCGCTGCGCATCGTGCGCGGCGACGTATTCCGCTTCATCGAGCGTGAGTCGGAGACCTATGACATAGTGTTCGCCGACCCTCCCTACGACCATCCGCGCTTCGCCGAGATTCCGGAGCTGATACTCGGCTCTGCGCTCACAGGCCCCGGCACGCTCGTCATCGTGGAGCACAGCCGCAACCATGACTTCAGCGCCCTGCCCGGATTCTTCAGGCATCTGGTCTACGGCTCGGTCAATTTCAGCATGTTCCGTAAAGAAGAAAACAAGTAACGAATATCAATCGAACGAATCAACAATATGGACAACAGGATAAAGCTTGACAGCATCGAGGAGGCCCTCGAGGACTTCCGCAACGGCAAATTCGTGATAGTGGTCGACGACGAGGACCGCGAGAACGAGGGCGACCTCATCATCGCCGCCGAGAAAATCACGCCCGAAGACGTCAACTTCATGCTCAAGAACGCGCGCGGCGTGCTGTGCGCCCCGGTCACGCTCAAGCGTTGCGCCGAGCTTGACCTTCCGCGGCAGGTAGACGACAACACCTCGGTGCTCGGCACCCCCTTCACGGTGACCGTCGACAAACTCGAGGGCTGCTCGACCGGAGTGTCGATCCAGGACCGCGCCGCGACGATCCGCGCGCTGGCCGACCCGGCGTCGAAGCCCGAGACCTTCGGACGCCCCGGCCACATCAATCCCCTCTATGCCCAGGACCGCGGCGTGCTGCAGCGCGCCGGCCACACCGAGGCGGCCGTCGACCTGGCGCGCCTCGCCGGTCTCGAGCCTGTGGCCGCCCTCATGGAGATCATGAGCGACGACGGATCCATGGCTCGGCTCCCCGAACTCCGCCGCCGCGCCGATGAGTGGGGCCTCAAGCTGATCAGCATCCGCGACCTCATAGCCTACCGCCTCGGCAACGACTCGCTCGTGGAGCGCGGCGAGGAGGTCGACATGCCCACCGCCTACGGCCACTTCCGCCTCATCCCCTTCCGCCAGAAAGACACCGGTCTCGAGCACGTGGCCCTCATCAAGGGGGACGTCGAGGGCGACGAACCCGTGCTGGTAAGGGTTCACTCCTCGTGCATGACCGGCGACATCTTCGGCTCGCGCCGCTGCGAATGCGGCGAACAGCTGCACCTCGCCATGCAGCTCATCGAGAAGGAAGGCCGCGGAGCCGTGATCTACCTCAGCCAGGAAGGCCGCGGCATCGGGCTGATGGACAAAATCCGCGCCTACAAACTTCAGGAGAACGGACTCGACACCGTCGACGCCAACCTGCACATCGGCCACAAGGCCGACGAGCGCGACTACGGCATCGGCGCCAACATACTCCACTCGCTCGGCATCCGCAACATGCGCCTCATGACCAACAACCCCGTGAAGCGCATCGGCCTCGAAGGCTACGGCGTGAACATCAGTGAGATAGTGCCGCTCGAGGTGGAGCCCAATCCCTACAACGCGCGGTATATGGAAACCAAGAAGACCCGTATGGGCCACGACCTCCACAAGATCTGACCACGAGCCTATGAACAAGACAATCACCATGCTGCTCGCGTGCGCCGCGCTGACGGCCGCCGGAGCCATATCCGCCTCCGCCGAGAAGAAGGCCCTCGGCCACGACGACTTCGACGCCTGGAAATCAGTGCGCAACCAGACCATCAGCCGCAACGGCGAATGGGCCGCGTTCGCCGTCAATCCGCAGGAGGGCGACGGCACGCTGACGTTCTACAACACCCGCACGCGCAAGCGCGTCGAGATAGCGCGCGGTTACGACGCCCGCATCACCCCCGACGCCCGCTGGGGCATCGCCATGATCAAGGCCCCCTATGCCGACACCCGCAAGGCTAAGATAGCCAAGAAGAAAGACTCCGAGCTTCCGCAGGACTCGCTCGCCGTGGTCGACCTGCGCACGCTCAAGGTGACCAAGATTGGCGACGTGACCGGCTACAAGATCGCCAAGGATGGCGGCGAATGGGTGGCGTTCAAGTCGTGCGACACGACCCTCATCACCCCCAAGCAGCTCAAGGACAAGGAGTCGGGCCGCCCGCTCGTGCTGCTCAACCTCGCCTCGGGCACGCACAAGGTGACCAAATGGGTCGACGACTACACCTTCTCGCACGACGGCACCCGCCTCGCCGTCAACATCCGCAAGCCCGAGAAAGACAGCGTGGCCACCAACGGAATCGGCGTCTTCATGCTGCCTGACACGTCATATACCATCATCGACCGCGACCGCCGCTTCTACGGCGCGCCCGTCTTCGACGAGGCCGGTACGCGCCTCGCCTTCACAGCTTCCGACGACACAATCAAGAGCGGCACCAAGCGCGCCCGCGTCTACCTGAGCGACCTGCGCGACGTCATGAAGACCCCCTCGGAGATTTCGCTCAGTTTCGACGGAGGCGCGCAGGGCGAACTCGTGCCCAACCAGCACACCCGCCTCAAGTTCTCGCACAATGGCCGACGCCTCATCGCCGGTGTCGCACCGGTAATCGCCCCCGACGACACCACCATCGTCGACTTCGAGCAGGGCAAACTCGATATCTGGGTGTGGGACAGGCCCATGACCCCGCCCATGGAGGAGAATCAGCTCGAGGAGATCCGCAAGAACAACTATCCCGTCGCCATCGACCTCGCCGACATGCGCACCACGCTCGTCACCGACCTGCCGCTCGCCGAGGTCGAGGCTCCCGACCGCTGGGACGGCGACTGGGCGCTCGTCATAGACCCCACCGAGACCTTCGTCTCACAGCAGTGGGACTATTTCGCGCCCACCATGGCCCGCCTCGTCAATCTCCGCACCGGCGAACGCCGAGATGCCGGGGAGTTCCTCTACGAGCTTCGCGCCGAGCTCTCGCCGAGCGATAGATATGTCGTGTGGTTCCGCGACCGCGACTATCACGTCTACGACATCGCCACCGGCAAGACCGTGAGCGTCAGCGCGAAGGTGCCGCATCCGCTGTGGGACACCGACGACCGTCACCCATCGCCGTCGCAGAACTACGGCATAGCCGGCTGGGCGGCCGACGACGCCGCGCTGCTCGTCTACGACCGCCACGACATCTGGAGCCTCGACCCCCGGGGCGAGAAAGATCCCGTCTGCCTCACGGCCGGCGAGGGCCGAAAGCGCGACCTCAGGTTCCGCGTCATCAAGACCGACCCCGAGCAACGCTTCTTCAAGACCGGCGACGAGATGCTGCTCGAGGTCTTCAGCTATGCCGACAAATACAACGGCCTGGCCGTGACCAAGTACGGCAAGCCCCAGGCCCCGGCCGTCGGCGTGCTCGACCAGTATGCATACACCCAGGTGCGCAAGGCCCGCGACGCCAATGTGTTCACGTGGCAGAGGGCCAACTTCTCGACCTCCCCCGACATCTGGGCCTCGACTGGCACGGCCTTCATGAACGCCGTCAAGCTCACCGACGCCAATCCGCAGATGAAAGACTACCGTTGGGGCACGGCTCATCTCGAGCGCTGGTATGCCTACGACGGCAGCCAGTCGGAGGGCGTGCTCTACGTTCCCGACGACATCGACCCGAACAAGAAATACCCGATGCTCTGCGTCTTCTATGAGACCGGTTCGGAAGACCTCTACCGCCACTATACCATGGAGCCCTCGTGGAGCTGGGTCAACTACCCCTTCTACGTAAGCCGCGGTTACGTGGTGTTCGTTCCCGACATCCATTACAACTCCGGCCGTCCCGGCGAGGACGCCTACAACTACGTCTGCTCCGGAGCCGAGGAGATGTGCCGCCGCTATCCCTGGATCGACAAGGAGCGCATCGGCATCGACGGCCAGAGCTGGGGCGGATACCAGACCGCCTATCTCGTGACGCGCACCGACATGTTCGCGTGCGCCGGCTCGGGCGCGCCTGTGGCCAACATGACGTCGGCCTACGGCGGAATCCGCTGGGAGTCCGGCAGTTCGCGCCAGGGCCAGTACGAACAGGGCCAGAGCCGCATCGGCGGCTCGCTCTGGGACAAGACCCAGCAGTATATCGCCAACTCGCCCGTGTTCTACGCCGACCGCGTCCACACGCCGCTGCTGATTATGCACAACGACAACGACGGAGCCGTGCCATGGTACCAGGGCATAGAGATGTTCATGGCCCTGCGCCGTCTCCAGAAACCGGTGTGGATGCTGCAATACAACGGTGAGGCCCATAATATCCGAGCCCGCAAGAACCGCAAGGACATCACGCGCCGCCTGCAGCAATTTTTCGACCACTACCTCAAGGACGACCCGATGCCCCGCTGGATGAAAGAGGGCGTGCCGATGATCCGCAAGGGCCAGGAGTGGGGGTTCGAAGAGAAGTAATAAGTAAGAAGTTGTAAGTAAGAAGTAATAAAATTCTTGTGGTTGAATTTGTCAATGCCAAGATAAACATCGGGCTGCAGGTGGTGGCGCGCCGCGAGGACGGTTACCACGACCTGCAGACCCTCTTCTATCCCGTGGGCCTTTATGCCGGAACGCCCGGCAATCCGGTGGAGTTCTGCGATATCCTTGAGATCGTTCCCGTCCCCGCCGATTCGATTCCCGGGCCGTTCACGCTTGTCACGAGCGGGCGCCGCGTCGACTGCCCGCAGGAGAAGAATCTCGTGTGGCGCGCCGCGCAGGCATACTTCTCGCGGGGTGTCGCCGACGGTTTCGCGGTCTCGATCCGCCTCGACAAGCATCTGCCCGACGGCGCCGGAATGGGTGGTGGCAGCGCCGACGCCGCCTTCACGCTCCGGATGCTCGCAGACCTCGAGCGCGAATACGCCGGCACGTGCGCCGGCGAGTCCGAACTCCACGCCATGGCGTTGCGGCTCGGGGCCGACTGCCCCTTCTTCCTGCTCAACCGCCCGGCCTACGCCGAGGGGGTGGGGGAGAAGCTCGCCGACGTGCCGCTCGACCTTTCGGGCAGGTGGCTGCTCGTGGTCAAACCCGACGTGTATGTCTCCACACGCGAGGCCTTCGCCGGCATCACGCCGCGCCCCGCCGCTTTCGACCTGCGCGGGGTCGCCTCGCTCCCCGTGGAGCAATGGTGCGGAAAGGTCCACAACGACTTCGAGGACTCCATCTTCGCGCTTCATCCCTTCATGGCCGGGATAAAACAGGCTCTCTACGACTCGGGGGCGCTCTACGCCTCGCTCACCGGCAGCGGATCGTGCATCTACGGCATCTACGACGTGCCGCCCGCGGATCCGCCGCTTCCCGGCCCCGTCGAATCGACTTACCTCCTTCAACTATAACCGAGCCTTGGTTGTTAGAAAATTAGGCGATGCGCCCGCGCGCGACGGCACGTTCCGTCACGCCGGGCGAATTGCTTAATCGGAAAGATCTCGCGTCTTTCCCGCGATTTTAACATTTTCTGGCTTGGTATTTGCAATGGTTCAACACAGGTGTTCATTGCCGATGCCCGGCGTAAACACTATAAATCTTGCGAAACAATGAAAGAAGACAAGCATAATGAAGTGGAGCCCGAGGTGGTTCCGGAAGAGTTGATTGTTGATGACGTCGACGCGACGCCGGCCGAGAACGAGGCCGCCGAGGCCGAGACAGCGGCTGTAGCCGACGAGGAGCTGAGCGAGGAGGAGAGACTCCGCTCGCGCAACTCCGAGCTCGAGGCGTCGCTCGAGAAGGAGAAGAAGGAGTATATGTTCCTTATGGCCGAGTTCGACAATTTCCGCAAGCGCACGCTGCGCGAGAAGTCCGAGCTCATCAAGAACGCGGCCGAATCGGCGTTCAAGGGCCTGCTGCCCATAGTAGATGATTTCGAGCGCGCGCTCAAGGCCTCGGAGGGAGTCGACGACGCAGTCTCGATCCGCGAGGGCATGGAGCTCATCTACAAAAAACTCAAGAAATACATGGAGCAGAACGGTGTGAAGGAGATGGATCCGGCCGACACCGTTTTCGACGCCGACCGCCACGAGGCCATATCTGCCGTACCGGTGTCCGACGACTCATTGAAGGGTAAGATCCTTGACACCGTCGAGAAGGGCTACACCATCAACGACAAGGTGCTGCGGCACGCCAAGGTCGTGGTCGGTAAATAAGCGTCTGATAAAAACTGAGAGCTATGGCTGAGAAGAGAGATTACTACGAGGTGCTGGGCGTTTCGAAAAACGCCACTGCCGATGAAATAAAGAAAGCCTACCGCAAGAAGGCCATCCAGTATCACCCCGACAAGAATCCGGGCGACAAGGAGGCCGAGGAGAAATTCAAGGAGGCGGCCGAGGCCTACGACGTGCTGAGCGACGCCGACAAGCGCGCGCGTTACGACCAGTTCGGGCACTCGATGGGCCCGCAGGGATTCGGCGGCGGCGGTGCCGGCGGCTTCGGCGGTTTCGGCGGCGGAATGTCGATGGAGGATATCTTCGAGCATTTCGGCGACATATTCGGCGGCCGTTTCGGCGGGGGTGACTTCGGCGGTTTCGGCGGCGCGGCCGGCGGCCGTGCGCGCAAGCACGTCAACAAGGGCACCGACCTGCGCATCACGGTCAAGGTGACGCTCAAGGACGTCATGAACGGCGTCGACAAGAAGCTGAAGATTCCGAGACTCGTGGCCTGCCCCCACTGCAAGGGCACCGGAGCAAAGGACGGCACGGCCTTCCAGACCTGCCAGCGCTGTCACGGCGCGGGTTACGTCACCACCGTGCAGCAGACGTTCATGGGCCCGATGCAGAGCCAGTCGGTCTGCCCCGACTGCAACGGCGAGGGCAAGACCATCACCGAGCGCTGCTCGTATTGCGGCGGTCAGGGCGTGGAGAAGAAGGAGGAGATTGTCAGCTTCCACATTCCCGCCGGCGTCGAGAACGACATGGTGCTCACGCTTCGCGGCCAGGGCAACGCGCCCCGTGGCGGCGGCGTGAATGGCGACCTGCTCATCAAGATACAGGAGGAGAAGGACCCCGAACTGATCCGCGACGAGAACGACCTCATCTACAACCTGATGCTCGACTTCCCGACGGCCGCGTTGGGCGGGGCCGCCGAGGTTCCGACCGTCGAGGGCCGTGCACGACTCAAGATCACGCCCGGCACGCAGCCCGGAAAGGTGCTGCGCCTCCGCGGCAAGGGTCTGCCCTCGATGAACGGCGGCGCGCGCGGCGACCTGCTCGTCAACGTGATGGTCTATGTGCCCGAATCGCTCTCCGACACCGAGAAGGCCGCCATCGAGAGCCTCAAGGACGCACCGAACGTCGTCCCCTCCAAGACGACCTCCCAGCGCATATTCTCGCGCCTCCGCCATATCTTCAACAAGGAGAACAGGGGAGAATAAAAAAGTAAGAAGTAATAAGTAAGAAGTAATACGGGCTTACTCAAAGTAATAAGTATAAAGTAAAAAGTAATACGGGCTTATTCAAAGTAATAAGTTATAAGTAAAAAGTAATACGGGCTTATTCAAAGTAAGAAGTAATAAGTAAGAAGTAATACGGGCTTACTCAAAGTAATAAGTATAAAGTAAAAAGTAATACGGGCTTATTCAAAGTAATAAGTTATAAGTAAAAAGTAATACGGGATTCGTCAATGTCTGATTCGAATTGACGTATCCCGTATTACTTTTTACTTTTTACTTTTATCTTTTTACTTATAACTTATTACCTGACCATGTTGTAGAACAAGAAGACGAGCACGGCGAAGCCGGCGCCGAGAATCGGGCCTACGATGGGCACCCAGGCGTATTTCCACTGGCTGCTTCCCTTGCCTTTGATCGGCAGCAGATGATGCGCCAGCCGCGGACCGAAGTCCCTGGCCGGGTTGATGGCGTAGCCCGTGGTGCCTCCGAGAGCCATGCCTATCACCACCACAAGCAGAGCCACCGGTATCGCGCCGAGCGAACCGAGTCCGACTTCCGCAGTGTTGCCCCTCTCGGCAAGGAAGAGAATCACCAGTATCAGCACGAACGTTCCGACCACCTCCGAGAGGAAGTTGCGTTTCAGGTTGCGGATTGCCGGAATCGTGGCGAACACGCCGAGCTTCGTGTCCTGGTCGTCGGTGGCGTTGAAATGGTCTTTGTAGAAATAATACACGGTCAGCGCGCCGAGGAAGGCCCCCACGACCTGCGAGATGATGTAGGGCACTACCATTGCCCACTCGAACTTGTCGGCCATGGCGAGTCCGATGGTGACCGCCGGGTTGAGATGGGCGCCGGTGTACGGTCCTGCGATGAACACCCCGCACATCACGGCCAGACCCCAGGCCAGAGTGATCACTATCCAGCCGCCGCCGTAGCCCTTGGAGCCCTTGAGCGTCGTGCAGGCCACCACGCCGTCGCCGAGCAGAATCATGATATACGTCCCGAGGAATTCAAAAAAGCATTGCAGCCATACGGGAATTGCTTCAACTTCCATAACTTAAGGTATATAGGGTGTACATTCCGTGATTCTATCTCGTTAGGCATCTCCTCACGGCGTCCTTCCAGCCGTCGAGCTTCTTGCTGACGAACTCGGGCGATGCCATGGGCTCGAACTTGCGTTCCACCTGCCACTGCGAGTCGATCTGCGCTATGTCGTCCCAGTAGCCGACGGCGAGACCGGCGAGGTAGGCGGCGCCGAGCGCCGTGGTCTCCGTGATGCGCGGGCGCAGCACCTCGGTGGCGAGCAGGTCGCTCTGGAACTGCATCAGCAGGTTGTTGCGCGACGCGCCGCCGTCGACCTTCAGTTCGCTGATGGCGAGTCCGGAGTCGAGTTCCATGTCCTTCACGATGTCGTAGACCTGGAACGCTATGCCCTCGAGGGCGGCGCGGGCTATGTGTGCCGCCTTCGTGCCGCGAGAGATGCCGTCGATCAGGCCGCGCGCGTACTGGTCCCAGTAGGGTGCGCCGAGACCAGTCAGGGCCGGGACGAAATAGACGCCGCCCGTGTCGGGAACGCTTTCGGCCAGAGCCTCGACCTCCGACGAGGAGTGAATGCAGCAGAGGCCGTCGCGCAGCCACTGCACCACCGAGCCGCCCACGAAAATCGAGCCTTCGAGGGCGTAGGTCACCTTGTCGCCGATCTTCCACGCGATTGTGGAGAGAAGGCGGTTCTGCGACACGATCGGTTTGTCGCCCGAGTTCATCAGCAGGAAGCAGCCGGTGCCGTAGGTGTTCTTGACGGCTCCGGGCTTGACGCACATCTGTCCGAACAGCGCGGCCTGCTGGTCGCCGGCCACGCCCGCGATCGGCAGCGAGTGGGCGAAGAGGGTGGTGGTGGTCTCGCCGAAGACGCCGCTGCTCGGCTTGACCTCGGGCAGCATTGACTCGGGGATGTCGAAGAGGCGGAGCAGGTCCTTGTCCCATTCGAGCGTATGGATGTTGAAGAGCATCGTGCGCGAGGCGTTGGTGACGTCGGTGGCGTGCACCTTGTTGCGGGTCAGGCACGAAATCAGCCAGCAGTCGACCGTTCCGAACCGCAGCTTGCCCTCCTCGGCGCGCTTGCGTGCGCCCGGCACGTGGTCGAGTATCCACTTGATTTTCGTCGCGCTGAAATATGCGTCGATGATGAGTCCGGTCTTCTCGCGGATCATCTCGTCGAGTCCCGCCTCGCGCAGCGAGTCGCAGTATTCCGACGTGCGGCGGTCCTGCCACACTATGGCGTTGTAGACCGGTTCGCCGGTCTCGGCGTCCCAGACGATTGTCGTCTCGCGCTGGTTGGTGATGCCGATGCCCGCTATGTCGTGGCCGTTGATGCCTATCTGCGAGATAGCCTCCGCGATCACCGAGGCCTGCGAGCCCCAGATCTGGTGCGGATCATGTTCCACCCATCCCGGCTTGGGGAAAATCTGCGGGAATTCATGCTGGGCCGTCGAGCGGATGTTGCCCTCATGGTCGAAAACGATGGCCCGGCTGCTGGTGGTGCCCTGATCGAGCGAAAGAATGAATTTTTCCATAGTATTACTTCTTACTTATTACTTATTACTTGCGACGGTCGCCTCGACGTCGATCGCCTCGGCAAGCACGGATATCGGGTTGAGCACCGGCACGTGGGTCGACATCTCGATCTGCCACTTGCACGTCTCGCAGTCGCAGGCCACGAAGTCGCATCCCGAGTCGAGAATCTGGCGGAAGAGCGGCTGGCCGATTCCCTGCGAATATTCGTAATATTCCTTCTTGAAGCCGTATGTGCCGGCGATGCCGCAGCAGTGCGACATGAGCGGGATGAACTCCACGCCCGGGATCATCCTGAGCAGCGAGGTCGAGAAGATGGTCCAGCCCAGTTTCTCCATGTGGCAGGGGGCGTGGTAGGCAACTCGCTTTCGGTAGTCGTCGCGGAAGACTATCTTCGCCTTCCCCGAGTCGAGGAGCTGGAAGATGAACACCGTGGCGAGCAGCAGGTGGTCGCGCACGTCGGCGTTGTCGAGGTGGAGCAGGTGGGGGTATTCGTCGCGCATCGTGAAGCAGCATGTCGACGAGGTGGCGAGCACCTCGTCGCCGCGCGCCACGGCCTCGCGGATGGCGCGCAGGTTGTTCTCGCCGTCGCGGGTGGCCTCGTCGATGCAGCGGTTGGAGATCTTGGCCACTCCGCAGCACCGCTCGTGGTTGAGAAGCCTGACGCCCCAGCCCAGCGCGTTGAGCACCTTCACCAGGTCCTTGCCGAGCTGCGGGTAGTTGTAGTTGACATAGCAGCCGTGGAAATACGACACGAATTTGTCGAAGCGCTTCTGGTCTTCCTCGGCCTCGCGGCGGAACCACGTCTCGAACCTTACCGGCGAGTACTTGGGGAACGTGCGGCGGCGGTCGATCTTCAGCATCTTGTCCATCAGGAATTTCACCGGCTTGAGGCCGAGCGTGAAGTTCACCACCGGGGCCATGCGCGTGGCCACGCCGCCCATGAAGTCGGTGTTGCAGAGCATCGTGTCGCGCAGCGAGGGCCGCGTGTCGGCGTATTTGATGCGGGCGGCCTGGATGATGTCGCCGATCTTGACGTCGTTGGGACAGGCCACCTCGCACCGCTTGCAGTTGAGGCAGTATTTCAGCGCCTCGTCGTAGAAATAGGGCCGCTTGAGGCGGTATCGCTCGCCGTCGGGACCGGCCTGCTTCGGGCCGGGGTAGTCTGGATTGACGGCCGTGACGGGGCAGTAGATCGTGCAGATGGTGCACTTTATGCACGACTCGAAATTGTTGTCGCTTAAGTTTTGTTCCTGTAGTGTCATCATAGCGTCACGAGTTTCAGCGGGTTAATTCTTCGGCGGCGGCCAGGGCGGTGGCGAGTGTGATGCCGGCCCCGGAGCCTTCGCGCAGTGCGTTGAAGCCCGACAGCAGCGCGCCGGCGGCGTAGAGGTTCTCGACGGTGCGGCCGCCGCGCGAGGGGCGGAACCGGTCGTCGGTCACGACGCCGTAGGCCATGTAGGGCTGCGGGGCGTAGAAGTCCTTGTCGTACCAGTCGGTGCGGCTCTTGCCGGCGTTGAGGTCGAGGCCGAACACTGGCTCGAAGATGCGGTCGAACGTCGCCACGAGTCCGTGGCCGAAAAAGCTGCCGCTGCCGATCATGAAGTTGTCGGCCTCCAATGGAATCGAGCCGAAGTTCTCGGTGTAGACGCGTCGCAGGCGCGTGCCCTCGAAGTCTCCCTTGAGCACGGTGTCTCCGGCCAGATATGTGCCTCCGAGGCGGTTGAAGAGAGCCTTGAGCGAGAGCTGGCAGCGCACGCCCGGCACGGAGGCCGGCGTCGTGGCCACGAAATATATCGGACGCTCTACGCCCCGGCGCAGACGCTTCACGGGCTCGTCGCTGAACATACCGAGGATCGCGGGCATTATCACCATGTCCGTGCCGGCCGACACGCGGTTGATCTCGCGGGCAAGGGCGTCGACGGCGTCGTCGCGCAGGAAGCGCGAGATGTTGGTGGCCCGCATCTCGGTGGTGCTCTTGCGCAGCACGTCGAGCTGGGGAATGTTCACCTCCCTCGACATGGCCGCGGCGCCGAGCTTGCGCAGTCCGGTCTCGAGATAGCGGGGATAGAAGTCGAGATAGCTGTAGATGTTGACCACGCAGACCTGCCGGCCGCTGATTTCATTGGGATGGTCGAAGGCCAGGTAGTCGTCGAGCGTGAGCCAGGCGGGTTTGGCGAATCCCATCGGCGTGAGCCGGTAGTGGTTGCGGCCGAGCGAGCCGTTGACGGTGATGCCGGCTTCGGCGAGCATCGGCTGCACGCGGCCCAAAAGCCTCTCAGTGCGCTCGATGCCTATGCGGCGGTAGGGGTGCGACGGGTCGAGGCGGGCGGCCCGCTCGAGCGGGCGTTCGATCACCTCGCGGCTGTCTTGCTCGCACAGGAACTCGAACGACCCCGACCAGAAGTGGAGCGCGCTCTGCCCGGCGGTCACGATGGCCGTGCGGCGTCCGGCCCGCGCCGACTCGATACCGGCGGTGAGGCCGCTGAGGCCCCCTCCTATGATTATTGTGTCGAATTTCATATGCTGTGGTGTGTCTTTAAGGTTGTCGCGGCTGTGCCGTCGTCTATTTGTTCTCTTCGGTGTCGAGTTTTCCTGATATACCCATCACGCCCTGGTAGAGCCATGATGTGAACTGCGCCTCGACCAGAGTCTCGCCCCAGCAGACGGGGAACATGCCGTGCCAGCGTTCGTTCATGAACGAGGCGAGGTCGGACAGCGTCCGCTGGGTGCAGCGGTCGTGGCGTTCGAGCAGTCCGGCGCCTCGGCAGGCGCAAAGCTCTCCCTGGCACGTGCCCATGCCGAGGCGCGTGCGGCGGCGCAGGTTGATGAGGTTGTGCACGTGGAGCTCGTCGATGGCGTAGTTGACCTCGGCCACGCTCACCTGCTCGCATTCGCACACGAGGGCGTCGTCGGCGTCCGATTTCGACTCGATGCGTCCCGACCAGCTGCCGTGGCGCCCCTCGGCGGCCTTCTGCTCGGTGCTCAGCTCGATGATGTGCTGGCGGCGGTTCTCGGGGCGGGCGTCGGGCTCGCTGCCTGGCAGCGGGACTTCGGCGGTCTCGCAGGGGCGGTCCACGCCGAGCTTGCGGCAGACGAGGTCGGTGGCCTCCTCGGCCATTAGGCGGTAGGTCATGAGTTTGCCGCCGGTGATCGTGACGAATCCCTCCAGGCCGTCGCGCACGGCATGGTCGAGGCAGACGATTCCGCGGCTGATGCTGCGTCCGGTCGGGTCGTTGTCGGCGGCCACGAGCGGGCGGACGCCGGCGTAGGCGCGGAGTATGCGCGTCACGGCCAGACGCGGCGAAAGCTGTATGCCTTCGCGCAGCAGCAGGTCGACCTCCTCCGGTGTCACCTCCATGCGGTCAATCTCGTTGAATGGTATGCGGGTCGAAGTCGTGCCGATGACGCATATCGTGTCGCCCGGCACGAGGATGTCGGCGTCGGCCGGTTTGCGGCATCGGTTTATCACCATGTTGTTGACGCGGTGGCCGAAGATGAGCAGGGCACCTTTGGCGGGATACATGTTGACGCGCACTCCGGCGAGCTCGGCCACGTGATGGCCCCAGATGCCGCAGGCGTTGACGGTCACGCGGCCGTAGACATTTGTCTCCGATCCGTCTCGGTTGCTGCGCAGTCTGACGCCGGCTATCCTCTCGCCGTCGCGCACGAATCCGACCACCTCCTGATAGGTAAGGATGTCGGCGCCGTGCATACGCGCAGAGAGCACGTTGGCCGTCGTGAGTCGGAACGGGTCGACGGAGCCGTCGGGCACGCGGACGGCCCCGATCAGGTCGGGGTTGACGGCCGGCTCGAGCCGCAGGGCCTCTTTGGGGTCGAGCACGTCGGCGCTGATGCCGGCCTTGGCGCAGTCCTTGACAAACTGCTCCTGATAGTCGAGGCTGTCCTCGGGGAGGGTGACGAAGAGGCCGCCGGTGTCCTCGACGCAGTGGCGCGCTATGCGGCGCAGTATCATGTTCTCCTTGATGCACTCGGCGGCCGACTCGGGGTCGGTGTGTGCGTAGCGGGCCCCGCTGTGCAGCAGGCCGTGGTTGCGCCCCGTCGCCCCGGCCGTGAAGTCGAGGCGCTCGATGAGTATTGTCTTGAGTCCGCGCATGGCGCAGTCGCGGGCGGTGCCGGCTCCTGTCGCCCCGCCTCCGATCACGATCACGTCATATTCCTTGCAGGGGGTCGTCCCGGCTCCCGGCCTGCGCGAGTCTTCGGCGCGGTCGGCACGGGCGCGGCAGTCGCTGTCGGTCTGTGTGTTTTTCATGTGTTTCCGGTTTGTGCTTTACGATTACAACAACCCTCCGGCCGCTGTGGTTTACCACTCGTAGCTGATGTTGACGCCGAGGCCGTTGATGGTGGCGTCATGCTGCCAGTTGCTCCAGTAGTCGCTGGTCATGAGCCTGTAGTGCAGGCCGATGTCGATGGCCTGGCGCGGCTTGGTGCGGTTCACAGGGATGCGCACGCCCACGGCGGGCTGGAAGTAGAAGTAGCTCTGGTTGGTCAGGTAGCCGTCGCGTATCCTGATGTAGCTGTCGGAGCAGAGGAAGGCCGCGCCGACGCGCATGTTGACGAAGAAGGCCGTCTTCGACGTGTCGCCGAGGATGAACCTGAAATCGGTGAAGACAGGTATCATCACCGCGCTGCTGGTGTGCTCGTGGGCGTACCAGTCGGGATTGTCGGCCGCCCAGTCGTCGCCCCAGCCCTTGTTGACCGTCGACCACAGCAGGTCGACGCCGATGCCGGCGCCCATATAGAACCAGTCGTTGAACATATAACCCTGCGACGTGCCGACGGTCACGAAGTTCGAGCGGTAGTTGCCGACGCCCATCGTGAAGTCGGCCTCGAGATATCCTTTGTATCTGGCCCCTTGCCTTATGGTCGGCAGCGCGACGTTGGTCATGCCGTTGACGATCTCACCCCACTGCGCCGATGCCGGAAGCGCGCTTCCGACGGCAAACAGTATGCAAGTCAGTAGCTTTCCCCATTTCATATCTTTCAGTCTTTGGTTTACTGTTATAACAAGCGGCGGGCTCCCCGAAAGCCCCGTTTTTGTTAAATTTAGTTATAATGGCGGCGCGATGACTCTTATAAGAGAAATTTTAGTTAACTTTACATGCGAAATCTGAACGAAACTGACCTTCAAGACGAAGAATGGCATACAAGGCCCCCGTGGACGAGAAGCAGCTTATAGCCGACCTGCAGAATCCGTCGACCGCCGCGCAGGCGTTCGACACGCTGATGCGTGCATATGGCGAGCAGGTGTATTGGCAGATCCGCAAGATGGTGGTGAGCCATGACGACGCTAACGACTTGCTGCAGAACTGTTTCATCAAGACCTGGAAGAACATCCACAATTTCAGGGGCGACGCGCGGCTCTCGACATGGCTCTATAAGATAGCGGTCAACGAGTCGATCAATTTCCTCAACAAGGAGCGTCAGCGTCAGGGCGTCACCGAAGACGGCGACGACTCTTTCCTGCTTCAGAACATCGAGAGCGACGAGTATTTCGACGGCGACGAGCTGCAGCTCGAGTTGCAGCGCGCCATAATGCAGCTGCCCGAGAAGCAGCGTATCGTCTTCAATATGCGATATTTCGACGAGATGAAATATGAGGACATGTCGGAGGCGCTCGGCACGTCGGTGGGCGCGCTCAAGGCTTCATATCACCACGCGGTCAAGAAGATCACGGCCGCAATCCAGAATTCCCGCCTTTTGTCCTGACCGACATGCTTATGTCGTCATCACCGGCCAGCCATTCGGCGTAGCCGTTCATCTCGTGTGCCAGATGATAGGATATCTTCCTGTTGTCGTGCGGGCGGTCGCTGCGGGCAAGAAGCAGCATCCTCCCTTCGGCCGTATTGCGGCCATATTCCAGTTTTAGGTGGCAATTTCTGTTAAGAAATGTTAAAGCTGTTGTATAACATATAATATAATCATACCGGAGTAAGAATCTTTAGCTAATTTTGCATCCGATTGTAGGCCATCTATAAAAATCAGCTTTACAACCGCGAAGAAATTAACATATATCAACCTAAATAACAACCAAAAACTCAAAAACCAAAAATGAAAAAACTTACTCTACTGTTGGCGGCTGCTGTCACATGCTTCACGGCTTCGGCGCAACTGTACGTGACAGGTACGAATGTCGAGGGTGCTTCTGCAGCGTGGGTTCCTGCAAGAGCGCTCGAAGTGCAGCTTGAGAATGGTGTCTATACCTTCCAGGCCACCAATGATTTCAAAATCTCTACTGCGAATGGCACCTGGGATCAGTTCAATGCCGGCTCGAAAAATCTTTCCGGAAAGTGGACCAAAGCCACAACCACAGCTACGGCCAATCTGAAAAGCGGAAGCGATTCCAATATCCTGCCTCCGATGTCGGATGTGAAAATCACATACGAAGTAAATGAGACTCTGACGACAATCAAGGCCACACTTCCCGACGGGTTGACCTTCGGCGAGGAACAGCCCAAGGATTTCTATCTGATTGGCCCCGCATTCGGCGGCTGGACTCTCAAGGACTCTAAGAACAAGATGATCCGTAGCGGCAATGTTTACACTTACGTTGCTGAAAATGGAATCGTCGGCAATTGGAAGATCAACGACGGAACCTGGAACGTACAGTTCGGTTCGAACGGTTCATCTCCGGTTGTAGGTGAGGTGTACTATCCCGGCACGGGTAGCAATCCCGGCGAAATCAGTTCCAATATCCGCGAGAAGGCCACCATCACTTTCACGTACAATGAGGATAGCGAGTCGACTATCCTTATCACGACAGAGGGTTCGGTAGAATATCCGGAGCAAATCTTTGTGGTAGGTTATGTGGACGGCAAGGATTTCCTCCCGACCAGCACCGTCGCGCTCGCTAAGGGTGAAGTGGATGGAACATACGAGGGTGAGGTCAATTGCACCGGTGCTCTTGGCACGGAATACTCCTACATCCAGCTTGCAACCGCCGCAGGCACATCCGTTACAGACTGGGCCGGTCTTGGCACTCGTTACGGAGCTCCCGAGGCTGATGCCACCATCACAGAGGAGCCTTCTGAAATCGTACCCGGGAAGGACATGTCGTGGAAAATGGCTGTCGGTACTTACACCATCAAGGTCAGCCTCGTTGACCTGACCATCAGCGCGGTCGCTGCTGAGGTCCCCGCCAAGAAGTTCGGTCTGGTCGGCACGATTGCCGATCAGGGATGGAATATCGGAGCTCCTATCGAGATGGCGGAGACCGAAGAGAATGTATTCTCATATGGTCTGGAGTCGGTAGCCGAGGGCGCTCTCTTCAAGATCGCAACCATCGCCGAGTATGCAACAGACCAGGAAGCATGGGACAATACTTACGGCGCCGAGGCTCCCCTCGGCAGCGAGGATGCTCCGAACATTAACGTAGTCAATGCCGGACCTCTGAACGCATGGCTCAAATCGTCGAGCAATTTCTACTTCGCCAAGGCTATGACTGACGTGACAATCACGTTCACTTACAATGCTACTGCCGGCGAGGCAAGCACTGTTGCCGTAACCGGTACAGTTGTGGATACGCCCGCAGGTATCGACGCTACATTCAACTTCCCCGAAATTTGCGACGCTCAGCCGACAGATGCATGGCAAAGAGACGGTAACACGCAAAATACTTACATTGACATGACAGAGACCGGTTTCAGCTCTAACGGCATAACCATGACCTGCGAGAAAAGCGCTTCTAATGCGACTGGAATGCGTCTGTATAAGTCAGGGAACTATAAAGACCTTCGTGGTTACAAGAACTCTCCGATTACCATCGCTTGTCCTAAAGGATATTACATCGAGTCTATTAAGGCTTACAGCAGCTCCACAGCAGGCACAGCAGCTCTCAGCACAGTTAACATCGACGAAACTCTCGTAAGTGGTGCAGCCTTGACAACAGACCTTCCCGAGGGGATGAAATGCGGTTATGAGTGGACACCCGTAAGCAATAGCACTCTTCGCCAGTTCATCACACTTACTCCGACCAAGTCGACACGTTTCACTATCATCAATGTCGTTGCTAAGCAGAGCCCGACGAGTGTCGAGGGTATCGGCGAGGATGTTGACGAGAACGCTCCCGTCGAGTATTACAACCTCAACGGCGTACGTGTTGCTGAGCCCGAGAACGGTATCTTCATCCGTCGTCAGGGCAGCAAGGTGACTAAGATCATCGTTCGCTAATCTATAAGGAACTGAATTAGGTTTCAATTCCAAACCATACTCTACATGTCGGCGCGGTTTCCCATCCCCGGGGAGCCGCGCCTTCTCTATGCCCCAGTCTACCCGTGGAGACAATGCGAAAAATTTTTTCAAAAAAAATCGAACCCGTTCGAACCTTTTCCGACGGGTGATGTTTTAGAGGTATAAGAAATCGTTTCATGATGTTAGGTTAGTTCGAAAAGTATTATGGAAAACACTTGAATGTGGCCGGTTGGGAAACCGGCCACATTTGCGTCATGCCGGGGGCTGCCGATTTCGCGGCCCGCGCGAGGGCGGCAAAAATTTTTCGCGCCGGTTAAACCAATCATGCGTCAATGAGTCAATAAGAGAAAAACATACACTTATGAAGGAAGAAGAGAAATTGATAGCCACGTTCGGGCGGAAGACTCCGTTCACCGTTCCGGACGGATATTTCGAGTCTGTCCGGAATGAGATTGAAGCCAGCCTTCCCGCCTATCCCGATAAGCCGAAGAGAGAGGACATGACGACCTGGCAGAAGCTGAAGCCATACGTCTACCTGGCGGCCATGTTCGCCGGCATATGGTGTATGATGAAGGTTTTCCACCACGCGTCGGGCATTGACCGCATAAATCTCGACAATCCCCCGGCGCAGATCGCCGCCTACATGGGCGACCCGGGTCTGACCGACATGATGATGCTTCCCGCCGACATGTCTGACCTGGAGCTGATGAACGAGGTGAGCGAGAGCTATGACTCCATGGAGGAGTTCGAGAAAGACTTCGGATACGAACTTGAACCAGAATACGACAACATAGACCTATGAAGAAAATCACACTGCTTCTGCTTCTCTTGTTCGCGGTGCTGACCCCGGCCTTCGCGCAGGGCGGCAAAGGGAAAGACCGCGAGGCCATGCGCAGGGAAATCCACGAATACAAGCTCAAGTTCCTGGCGCAGGAGATGGATCTCAAGGAAGACCAGCAGAAAAAATTCTTTGACCTCTACAACCAGATGACGGCCGAGAGGGTTAAAGTATTTAAGGAAACAAAAGCGCTCGAGAAGAAGCTTTCGGAGTCGGCCGATGCCTCAGAGGCCGAGTACGAGGCCGTGAGCAGCGCCATAACCGAGGCCAAGGAAAAGGACGCCGAGATTGAGAAGAGATACGACCGACAGTTCGCTCAGTTTCTCACCTCGAAGCAGATTTTCAAGATGAAGGCGGCCGAGGAGAAATTCCGCAACAAGATGCACGAGATGCGTCACAAGAAGCGACACGGTAGGAAATAAACGTAATATGTCTCACATATGAACAGGATTACCGACAGTATTGGAAAGAGGCTACGTGCCTCTTTTTTTTGTATGATGCTGCTGGCGGCCGTCGCGGGGGGGCTTTGCCCTCCGGCGTATGCCAAGGCTCCGAAATCGCGGCCGGCGACGGCCCGCAACACCGGAAAGAGTATGAAAACAAGTTTTGAGAAACCCGACTTCGCCTTCCCGCAGAGCGTGGAGCGCGACGCATCGGCGGCCCTCGACAAGGCCCTGAAGACCGGGAACGCCGTCGACGCGCTGCGTGCGGCCGTGCAGCTCGACGTGTCGCGCGGGCTCGTGTCGGCCGACAGCTACGCGGCCTCTGTCGCCCTCTTCGACAGCCTTGCCAGCGTGCTGCCGAAGCCATACGGCGCGCTGGGCCGGCTGCTCGAGGCCCGGGTCTACGGCGAGATCTATCAGTCGCGGGCATGGGAGTTCGACCGTCGTCAGATTCCCGCCACGCCTGTTCCGGCCGACGTGATGGCCTGGGACCGCGGCATGTTCGCCGACCGCATCGAGTCGCTCGTAAGGGAGGCAACGGGCGAGACGTCTCTCGCCTCGCTGCCCCTCGCCGACATCAGGCCGCTGCTCGTCAACGCCGACGACGCCGTGAAGGCCGGCATGTCGGCTCTCGACTTCGCCACGATTCAGGGCGTCTCGCTGCTTGAACCGTTCATAGCGCGCGGCACGACCGCACGGCTTCCGTTCGGCGACGCGGCGCAGAAAGCCGCCGCCACTCCCGCCGGACTCGTCGACTCGATGCTACGCGCGGCGATCGAGCGCCATCGCGGCGACGCCGACAAATTCACGCTCTCGTATCTCTGCGACACGATGCTCGGCACGCTCACAGGCCGCGCCCGCGAGGCCTGGCTGCAGCGATGTCTCGCCGACTTCGGCGACACCCCATATTGCGCCCCCTTCCTGATGGCTTACTGTGCCGAGGCGGAAGCCGAGGAGCCGGTGAAGAATGGCGGCTCCGATCCCTCGGCCGCCCTCGCCAGCCGCAACGCCGACAAAAGAAAGAAATACGAACTCCTCGCGGACTACAGGAAGCGTTTCCCCAATGCCTACCGCATCGGCGAAATAGAAGAATTGCTCGCCTCGATGTCGCGCCGGCACGTCACCGTCAACTTCCCCGACCAGCTGCTCCCCTCGGCGAAAGGAAACATAGTCGTGGAGGGCGGGAATCTCTATGATTTCCACGTGCTTGTCTTCAAGCTCCCCGGCAACGACAGCGAGAAAGACTATGACTACGGTGACGTCAGGACCAAGGGCCGTCTCGTCAAGGCCGTCCCCGTGAAAATCGTGGCCTCGACGCCCGACTCCTTCAGCGAGAAAATCGAAATCGACGGCCTCGCTCCCGGCATCTACGCGTTCGTGCCCTCCACCGGGCCCACGGCCGCGGGCATAATCATGAAGAGCGAGCGCACCAACGTCTCGACGGCGCTGGTGAGCGACCTGACCTATATCGTATCGCAGCCGGGGCGCGGCAAGACCCGCAGCCTCTACATAACGTCGGCTCTCGACGGCAAACCACAGGCAGGCGCCAAGATCACGCTCTGGCCCGTCAACGGCGCGCGCCGAGGCAATCCGAAGACCGAGACCGCCGACGCGGCCGGAAAGATCAGCGTGCCCGACGGCCACTGGCATTTCCTCGCCGAGGCCGGCGGCAACTACGTGGCTGGCGAACTCTACAGGAATTATGAAGGCAGCCGACAGACCCGCGAGGAACTGAGGGGCAACATCCTGACCGACCTCTCGATCTACCGTCCCGGCGACAGGACGCAGTTCGCCGTAGTGGCCTACACGGCCAAGGACAAGAACCTACGTCCCGCCGCCGACCGCGCCCTGCGCGTGTGGCTCCGCGACGCCAACGGCCAGAAGGTCGACTCGACCGACGTCCGCACCGACGCCTCGGGCCGCGCCGACGGAGCGCTGACGATTCCCGAAGCCGGACTGTTGGGCGGCTGGTCGATAGAGGCCCGCGCCGACGACAAGTGGGTGGCCTCGGCAGGCATCGCCGTGGCCGAATACAAGAGTCCGTCGTTCCAAGTGACGCTCGACTCCTCCACCGGCAGCCACAAGGCGGGGGAGACCCTCGTCTTCAAAGGGAAGGCAATGACCTACTCCGGTCTCCCCGTGCAGGGAGGCAAGGTGGCGTATACGGTGCGGTTCCGCCCCCTGTGGTGGCGCTCCGCGGCCGACAACGCCGAATATGGCGGCGAGACCGTGACCGGCGCCGACGGCTCGTTCTCGATCCAGCTCCCCACCGACGGAGTCAAGGACACTCCCTATGCGCGAGGCGGCTACGTGCTCGATGTCACGGTGACCGACGCCGCCGGAGAGACCCAGCAGGCCCCCGCGCTGACATTCTCGCTCGGCTCCGCGCTGAATATCGTCTCCGATATCCCCTCTACCGTCGAGGCATTGCCCGGCAGCGGCTTCAAGGTGACGGTCTATGACATGACCGGACACCCCGTGAACCGCACCATATACTACGACATCACATCGGCCAAGGGCGTCAGCGTGGCCAAGGGTAGCTTCGACTCCCCGAAATTCACGCCCGACTTCAAGTCGATACCCTCGGGCCGATACGCGTTCCGCTTCTCGATCGACCCCGGCTTCAAGGCCGGCGAAACGTGCGACGTGGCCTGCGACTCGGTGACCGTATGGCGTGCCGACGACAAGGTTCCCCCTATGGCCACGCCGCTCTGGGTGCCCCGTACGACTGTTAATCTCCCCGCCGGAGCGAAGACGCTCACCATCCCCGTCGGGTCGAGCTATCGCGACAGCTGGGTGCTGGCCCAGATATCCGACAGCGGCGAATACTCGCGCGACGAGTGGCTCAAGGTGTCGGAAGGATTCGCGACACTGCGCCTCGACGCTCCCGCCGACGACAGGCGCCTCTATGTCGAGCTGGCCGGCATCCGTGACCTCGACCGCGTGAACCGCACGGTCACCGTGATTCCTCATAGCCAGACAGAACGGCTCAAGATAGAGACCGTCACCTTCCGCGACCGCATCGAACCGGGCGCGAACGAGTCGTGGAGCTTCCGCTTCACCGTCGACGGCCATCGGCAGACCGGTCTCCCCGTGATGGCCGTGATGTCTGACAAGGCCCTCAACGCCCTCGAGCCTTTCAGGTGGTCGCTCAATCCCTACGGAACGCTCTACTGGAGCCGCATCGCCCAGCTCAACTACCGCCCCGTCTATTCCACCGGCAATTCGGCATGGATGCAGACGAAGACCGTTAAGACAGACGATTTCAGGTTCCGCGACCCCGAGTGGAACACCTACGGCTATCCGCTCTATGGCGGCGGCTATTTCTATTCGCAGACGCGCATGTTCAAGAACTCGTTGCGCATCCGCGGCACCGGAGCCGCTGCCCCTGAGGCGGCCCCCGAAGAGGAACACGATACCGTCTACGTGACTTCCGGCAGCGTGACCAATGAAGCGAAGGACTCCGCCGCCGATATGGCCGCCCCCAAGATGGATGCGCAGGAGGAAGCTGCGGACGAGGAAGACGGCGGCAACGGCGCGGCGTCGCTCGACGACGTGCCCCTGAGGCAGGTGGAATGTCCGCTCGCGTTCTTCAAGCCCTCGCTCGTGACCGACGGAGAAGGCGTGACGACAATCGACTTCACCGCCCCCGCGTTCACAGGCACATGGCAGCTGCAGGTGGCCGGATACACCCCCGACATGAAGGGCGACGTGCTGACGCTCGACGCCGTGTCGGCCAAGAAGGTCATGGCGCAGCTCAACGCCCCGCGCTTCGTGCGCGTGTCGGATGTGGTCTCCGTGGCCGCGACGCTCTTCAACAATTCCGCAGAGACGGCGCTCGTGTCGGGCCGCATCGAGATCACCGACGCCCTGACCGGCCGCAACATCCTTTCTGAAGACTTCCAGGCCGCCGACGTGCCTGCGTCGGGCTCGCGAACCGTCATGTCGGAATTCACAGTTCCGTCAGGCATCGACGCGATCGCCATCCGCGCCTACGCGCTCGTTCCCGGACACTCCGACGGCGAGCAGGCTGTGATACCGGTGCTCCCCTCGAGCACGCCGGTGACCGAATCGACTCCCTTCTACGTCGCTCCGGGTCAGGACTCGTTCAGCGTCAAGCTGCCGAAGTTCGAGAAGGACTCGCAGGTGACGCTGACATATTGCGACAATCCCGTGTGGGAATGCGTCACGGCGCTTCCCTCGATCATCCAGCCCGAGTCGGTCAACATCCTCTCGCAGGCCGAGGCCCTCTACGGCAACGCCGTCGCCGCCCATCTGTTCGGCAGGTATCCGCAGCTTGTGGACGGCGTCAAGGCCATGGCGGCCGATTCGACACTCATCTCGCCGCTCGATCGCAATCCGGAACTCAAGACCGTGCTGCTCAACAACACACCGTGGGTCAACGACGCCTCGTCGGAGACGGCGCGTATGCAGGATCTCGTCCGCTACACCGACACCGACGCCTCGCTCAAGGCGATCGAGGCCATTATGAAGACTCTTGACGACCGTCAGCTCTCCGACGGAGGCTGGAGCTGGTGTCCCGACATGAAGTCGTCGACCTTCATCACCGAGAGCGTCCTGTCGCGTCTCGCGTCGCTGAAGGATATGGACTGTCTCCCCGCCGGCGGCGACAAGATGGCCGCGAAGGCGTTCGGGTATGTCGACGACGCCCTCGCCGAGGAGTGGACCCGCAGCAAGCGCAAATACTTTTCCACGACAGAGCTGTTGAATTACCTCTACACGAAGAGCTCGTTCAAGGGCATAGGCGCCACCTCATCGTTCCAGGCCCTCGACAAGGCCGCCATCAAGGCGATATCGTCCGACTGGCGAGACTTCTCCGTGCGCGACAAGGCCACGGCCGCCATACTGCTCGACCGCCGCGGCATGGCCCGCGAGGCCCGCGTCATACTCGAGTCGCTGCGCCAGTTCGCGTCAGTCTCGGCCGAGAAGGGGATGTGGTTCGACAACCTGACGTCGCGCTACGGCTCCGACAACACCCTGCTCACGACCGCCCGCGTCCTGCAGGCCTATGCCGCCCTCGAACCGCAGAACCAGGCCGTCGACCAGCTGCGCCAGTGGATGGTGATATCGAAGCAGACACAGAACTGGGGCGACAACCGCGCCACGGCCGGAGCCATCGACGCCATACTGACGTCGGGCACCGACTGGACCCCCGCCGCACAGGCCCCCGAGGTGACGCTCGGCGGCAAGACGCTGACGATAGGCAGGACCGACGCCGTGACGGGCCGATTCACACTCGACCTCGACACGAAGGCCGCGTCGGGCAAGACGCTGACTGTCACGCGCAGCGGAGCCGGCCCCGCATGGGGCGGAGTCGTGGCGCAGTATGTCGCGCCCATCACCGACGTCAAGGCCGTCTCGACGCCCCAGCTCTCGATCACAAAGGCCGTCTATGCGCTGACCCCCGGCGCAACCGGCACCACCGCCACCGCAACGGGACTTAAGACCGGCGGCCGAGTGCGCGTCACGCTCACCATAACGTGCGACCGCGACTTGGAGTATGTGGCCGTCACCGATCCCCGCGCCGCCTGCCTTGAACCCGCCGACCAGATCTCGGGATACACCGGGAGCGACGGCACATGGTTCTATCGCGAGGTCCGCGACAGCTCGACCAACCTCTTCATCCCGTACCTGTCGAAAGGCACCCACGTGATCAGCTACGAATGCTTCGTCGACCGCGAGGGCGACTACACGCTCGGCGTTGCCCAGGCGCAGTCGCAGTACGCGTCCGAGATCACCGCCCATTCGGCCGGGACGCGCATCCCCGTGAAGTGACACGGAATTGAAAATAATGAATCGGGCCGCATCCGTAATGGGTGCGGCCCGATATATTTAGGAGGGTCGGTGTCACTCAGCGTTGTCGTCCCACTTGCAGGAGACGAACTCGAACTTGCCCTTGGCCACGGCCTTGCATACGATGGTGCCCGGGGTGGTGGAGCTTCCGTTGTAGCTGTAGAAGTGGATGGTGACCGTCGGCTCGAAGTCGCCCACCGGCTCAAGGTTGGGGTAGAGCACTGAGAGCACGCCGGGGCAGACCTCCTTCTCGAAGCGCTGCTTCATCAGGGCCACGATCTCGTCGTCGGTCATGCCGTCGTAAGAAGTGCTCTGGTTGCGGGCCGAGCCGGGACGCAGGTCGATGTTGCCCTGGTAGGCCGACGCGCCGGTGTAGTAGTCGTTGTTGCCGTAGCTTGTGATGAACGACGCGCCGTCGGGCACGTTGTCGCGCACCCAGTCGACACATGCCTGGAAGAACCACGTGCTGAGCGGCTGGTTCTTGCCGGCGGGCAGCGTGAGCTCGATCGACGGGTCGAGCTTCCACTCGCCGTCGCGGCGCACGAACTGGTTGGTGACCTCGCGGACGCCGTCGCGGGTGATCGAGTCATACCACTCGGAGCCGTTGAACGTATACTGCGAGCAGGCGTAGGTGGTGGAACCCGAAGCGTAATACTTGTAGGCCACATACTTCTCTGTGCCGGCCTGGGCGTAGGGGAAGCGGCCGCTGAGGAAGCGGGGGAGATACTCGGCGTTCTGCGTGCCCGAGAAGTTGCCGTAGGTGAGGCCCATGGCGGCGTAGTCGGCGGGATTGACCACGGCGATGTCAGTGCCGGCGGCCTCCCACTTCGAGCCGTTGAACACATAGACGGCGTTCAGACTCACGGAGGGGACGGTGACCGAACGTGTGCCGGCGCGGCGGCGTGCGTTGGCGGGCGAGCCGACCTCGGTGACGATGAAGTTGCAGTTGGTGTATGTGCCGGACTTCGAGGTCTGCGTGAAGTAGCCTCTCAGCGTGTACGACTGGCCGTCCTGGAGTAGGGCCTTGATCTCGTCGGTGGCGTTGTATACCGAGCCGCGCACGTCGTCGCGGTCGCCGAAGTAGACGTTGATGTAATTGCCGTCGATGGTAACCTTGCCGGTCATCGTGCCGTATACGGCGAGGACGGGGTCGGTGTTGGCTCCGGCGGCGAGAAGCACCTCGGGGGTCAGTTCCTTGGGCGCGGGGTAGGTGTAGGCCTGTTTGCCCACCTTCTGGAGGTTGTCGTCATAGGGGAGCTGCAGGCAGTTCTTGTACGAACTGAGCGTTCCGGTCGCGATCACCTGGTCGCCCACGGCATAGTCGGCGGCGGGGAAGCCGCTGCCGTATACCAGGATCGAGCCGGCGTTGTCGGTCAGCACGACTCCGGCCTTGCAGACGGCGGTCACGACGCCGTTGACCGTGACGTCATCGCCATCGGCGAGGTCGGAGGTCAGGACGCTGCTCATGGTGAAGCCGGGCGTCGGGGGCTCGGGGGTCTCGTTGAAGACGGGATCTACGTCGGAGTTGTTGTAGTTGACCACCACATACTGTCCGGCCTCGGCGTCGTCGAATGCATCGGCGAGGATCGAGGGGATGTGCTTGGTGGCGGGACACGAGGGCGAGAACGCCGTCGTGTAGTCGTCGGTGCTGCCGTAAGCGATCTGATAGTCGGCGTCGCTGACGATATATTCGGATGCGCCGTTGAGACCGCGCATCACCTCGGGAAGCTCGCCGGCCTCGCGGTAGGTCAGGTTGATGGCCGAGCCGTCTGAGAGCGCGAAGTAGCGGAACAGCGAGTCCTTCAGCAGGTTGGGGATGTACTGCGCGGCCGGTATCGAGGCGTTGAGATAGCGCTGGGTCTTGACCGCGGCGAGTTCGCCGCTGACGCCCTCACGCTCGGCGAGGGCCTTGTTGAAGCGGTTCTCGGCGATGCGGGTATAGTCGTCGTCGGTCAGCGTATAGTCGACCGTCATGACCTCGGTGGGAGTGTAACCCCCTTCGAAGCCGTCGAGATAATGGTCGTTCCAGCTGTTTTCCGTGCAGGAAGCGAGCGCCAGCATCGACGCGCCTGCGATGAGCAGGTTGTTTATTGTGGTTTTCATCGTGATGGGTTGCTTAGAAGTTGATTTTGAGTTTCACCGAGAACGAGCGGCCGTAGGAGTAGAAGACGCGGAAAGCGTTGTTCCAGGTGCCGTCGGTGTCCGACAGCGTGAAGGCGTCCTTCACATAGTAGTTGTTGAAGAGGTTGTTGACGTTGCCGTAGATTGTGGCGTCGACGCCGCCGATCTTGAAACGGTAGCTGACGTTGAGGTCGAGCTCGTTGCCGAAGGGAATCTTCCAGGGCTTTGCCACGAAGATCTCGTCGTTACCCTCGTAGCTTGACGACGACACCTCGTAGTCGGAATAGTTGCGGGCCGAGCATGTCCAGTCGGCGCCGATGCGGAATCCCTTGAAGGGATGGAAGGTGACGCCGAAGAAGCCTGTGGTCTGCGCCGAGCCACCGATCTTGCGTCCCTTCTGGTTGAGGGTGGCGCGCTTGTGGTCGGGGGCGAGGATGCCGCTGGCTATCGTGCCGCGCAGGTCGGCCAGGGGCTGGCCGTCGTTGGTGTAGAAGTAGCCGGTGGGGTCGGAGTCCCAGGTCCAGTCGCCGATGGAGAACATCGCGTCGAACTCAACCCAGTGCGTCGGGATGTACTTGGCGTTGATCTCGGCGCCGAGGTGCTGGGCGTTCACGCCCGAGAGGCTGATGTAGTAATACTGGCCGGCGAGCGGGCCCTGACGGATCTCGCCCGAGCGTGTGGTGGTCTTGTCGCTCTTGTCGAGCCACTTGGTGTAGTAGAGGTTGACGTTGGCCGAGAATTTGGGCGAGTGGAAGCCGTAGCCGAGCTCGACCGAACCGATCTTGGAGTTCTTGGCCTCGGGGTTGATGAGGTTGCTCGAAGCCGAGCTCAGGAAGACACCGTAGCTGAAGAAGGGTGCGCGGGAAATGTAGCCTCCGTTGACGTAGACGTTGTTGTGGCGGTTGATGTTGTAGTTGACGCCTCCCTTGATCGTACCGCCGAGGAAGCTCTTGGTCTTGGAGCGCTCATGCTCCTTGTCATAGAAGAACTTGTCGCGGCGCCAGTAGCTGGTGACGTTGAGCGCGCCGGCGAGGATGGCGGTCAGACGGTTGTCGAGCGCGGTGTATTCGGCCTGCGCGTAGGCGCCTTCCTGGGCCACATAGCCCTTGTAGTTGCGGTAGACGATGTCGCCGACGCCGAGTTTCTCGAATTTCCAGTCGGGGTCGAGGGCGGCCGAGTTGTTGTAGGGCTTCACCAGACCGCGTGTCTCGTAGTTCATGTAGTAGTCGCCCTCGTAGAGGTCGAGGATCTTGTTGTAGTGGTGGCCGATGTAGTAGCGCACGTCGATACCGCCCGTGAAGGTCAGCGTCTTGGGGATGAACTCGTTCTTGTAGGTCGAGACGAGGCCGTACCATTCATGGTCGTTGTTGGAGGTGGTCATCACCATGTTCGATCCGGCGTCAGACTCCATGTTCATGCGCTGGATGGCTGCGTAGTCGAACGTGCCGTCGGGGCAGCGGAAGAGAGTGTTGAGCTTGCCCTGGCTTGCGCCGTACCAGCTCGAGTAGCTGAGCGAGTTGCCGTTGTACGATCCGTGGCCCTGGCCGCTGTAGCCGCCGCCGGTCGAGAACGACGCGTAGACCGTCGTGGAGAGCGACGACTTGTAGTCGATCTGCCAGATGTGGCCCAGCGAGATCTGGGGCTTGTGGTAGAAGTTGTAGCTCGAGCTCTTGCGCTCGCCGTGCATACCGAAGCCGTAAGTCGGGTTGTAGCGGTAGGCGACCTCGTCGCCCATATACTCCTGGGCTGCCTGCCAGCCCTCGATTGAGAGGCCGTCCATGCGGCTGCGCTGGTAGTGGCTCTGCGGCGCGCCGAAAGCCGTGAGCGACAGCTGGTGGTTATCGCCGATGCGCTTGGAGACGTTGACGAAATAGTTGTAGGCGTTGTAGTCGGTGCCCTGGATGTAGCCGTCGCCCCACTTGCGCGAGCCGAGCACGGTGATGGCCCAGCCGTTCTTCATCAGTCCGGTGGAGAGCATGAGGCCGAAGTTCTGCATCATGTCGTTGCCCATGCCGTACCAAGCCGAGCCGCCGCGCTTGGCGTCGGTCGAGCGGGTGGTGATGTTGATTGTTCCGCCGATCGAGGGCGACGAGATGATGGCCGCGCCAAGACCGCGCTGGGTCTGCATGCTGCTCGTCACGTCGCTGAGTCCGGCCCAGTTGCTCCAGTAGACGCCGCCCCATTCCATGTCGTTGACGGGCAGACCGTTGATGAGTACTGCCACGTTCTCAGACTTGAAGCCGCGCATATTGATCTTGGCGTCGCCGAAACCGCCGCCGTCGGGAGTCGCCCACACGCCGGGAGTTGTCTTGAGCACTTCGGGAAACTCCTGGTTGCCGAGTTTGGCCTCGATCTCGGGGGCCGTGATCTGCGAGATAGCCACAGGGGTCTTGCGTGTCTTGGCCACCGACTGGGTGACGATGACATCCTGGAGCATCTTGGCGTCCGGGTCGAGTCTGATCTCGCCCATGCTGGCCGCCGCGCGAATCTCGAGAGGCTTGTAGCCGACGAAAGTGACGGTGAGATGTCTCACCTTGTCGGGGACGCTGAGTCTGAAATTGCCGTCGACGTCGGTATTGGTGCCGATCTTGGTGCCCGGCACAGTGATGAACGCACCGATCAGGGGCTCGCCCTGCTCGTCGACCACCTGGCCGCGACACACCACATCGGCCCATGCTCCGAGCGGGAACAGGGATGCGGCGATCAGAGTCGCGCCGGTCAGAAGCTGTTTCTTCATAAGGTCTGGATTTAAGTTAGATTATTGATGTTTTGTAATTTGCCGTTCAGTAATCGCCGGAAAAGAGCCATTCTTCCAGCAATAACGCAAAATTACAATTTTTAATCCTTTTTCACAATAGCAAATCCAACTTTAACCAAAAATAAACCCCCGCCACTCAAAAAACAGCGCCGCGGCCCCGAAGGGACGCGGCGCCAGTTTCTGATGCCGACAAGCGTGTTTCACGCGTCGTTGTCGATTACGTAGAAGTCGACTGACACGCCATATTCCTCTCGCTTGAGTCGTTCGACCGATATGTTCGGCGGAAGAATGCTACGCAAATAGGCCTCGACCGAGTTGTAACGCATGTCGTGAAGCGAGGGAATGCGCTCGAGTTCCACATGAGTAGCGGCAGGAACGACTCCAAGCCGGAGAGTATTGCCGTCGGCATAGTCGACAAGTTCCTTGGCGAGGATCCGAAGCTGTGTTTTCATATAGTCGTCGAGCTGCGACTGCATGGGATAGAAATCCACTCCCGGACGCGAATAGAGCTCGCGGCCGTTCTTGAACTTCATGCTGTGCTTTTTCTGTAGCCTATATGTTGTCTCTGAGGCCCGCTTCGATTCCCGTGTTGAACGGGTGCTCTGGTTGTAATATTTGATATGCTCCGTGTTCCGCTGTCTGATGAGACGGGCGGTATCACCGTCGAGCATCGCGTCATAGGCAGCCAGTTTTACTTTCGGTTCAATGTATTTCGGTGTCATGTTATCACCTATCTGCCAGAAAGTGATAATCAGAATGAGGACGGGGATGCCTACCGATATTGCCTTGGGGAGCAGGTAGTTGGCTGTGTCAGTGCCGATCAAGGCCGCTTTGTTCATCATCCAGCTTGGAGCGTAAGAGGCATAATAAGCCAGCTTGTATCCGAGAAGTTCGAGCTTTGAGATCTTTATTCCCTTTTGTTTGTCAACAAGCAACATCAGCATTGCGAGCATCGCGGCCACGGCGTCCTCGTGCTGCGATTTGCGTTTCTCCGACAAAGTTTTTCGCTCATCGCGCGAAGTGGAAATGTGTTCCTTCACTTCGTCGGAATGCAACGCCCCGTGATTGAGCATGTTGCGGTATTCGCACACCTTTTCGACAGCTAAGATGAGTGAATCGTCCTTTCTCGCCTCCGATCTGATTACAGAATATATCAGGAGCTTCATCCCAAAGTCCTTGAGGTTCAGCAGAGAGTCGGAACTTACAATCAGAAATACGATTTCCCACATCTGCGTTTTCTTGAAGTCGGCGCATATGGATTCAAGAGTTTGCCCGGAAACTCTCTTATCTCCGGCATACAATTTATATAAGTAAAAATTCTTGACGCCGCTTTCCACAATGTATGTGACTTTATTAAAACGTTCAATCTTTTCGGCTTCGGATTTCAGGCGGCGGTCGGAATATTCCCACTGAACGGATTTCCGGACCTTTCGGCATTCGTCGATCAGCGCCATGCAAAAGATTACCTCGCCGAGCATCGAGCGTGTGTAAAACTTGTGGACAGAACGGCGATAAGGGGCCAATATGTCATCATTGTATTTAGATGGATCACACAGTTTGTCATATCTGAGTGCTTCGCGGCAGTCATTATCGTCAAGATTGGAGTGGATCTGGTTGAGAATCTCGTTGACCATTCCCTCCAGCCCCGCGTATGCGGAAGCGAGGTCAATTCGTGAGTCAGCTCCCGGACGAAGGAGAGCCTTCAGATTGCGGGCAAATTCCGCCGTGGCTCCATTGGGATTGGACTCGCAGCACGATTGCATGAAGCGGAGCAACTTGGCGGCTTTCTCCGCCTGTTGATTCTCGGAGTTTCCGAGCATACGTCCCCACCCGGAAGTGTCGGCGGAGGATTTCTTTATTCTGGCTATGAGGGAATAAGGATTCATATCAATCTAAGTTCGGGTTTGTTGTTGTTCTGTCTTTCATATCGGCTCTCCGGTTGGGGTCGGAGGTCGATGGGGTTGTGGACCGGCCGAAATGCAACCATCTCGGAGTCCCGATATGCCATAGGGTGCGGGTGAACGATGTTTCGGGCCAGTGTTCTTCCGAATACCGACGTTGCAGTTCGTTCTCGCGTCGCTCATCGAACAATTCCGGATTTCTTTTAAGTAATTTATGACGTTCCTTAAGCAATAACGCGCGGTCGTAACTGTTCATGGAATTGATGTAAGAGCATATATCTTCCTTGCTCGAATGTTCGTTGATGCCGCCTTCGCGTTTGTGATGAATTGTGGCACGTATGCATATGATTATCGCGAAAAGAGCGGCAATCTGGAGGGCTCTCCGTAAGATATAGTTTAGTCCATTTCCGATAGTCGACGCTTTATTTCCTGTTTTCCCCTTTGGGGAATTGAGCGATTGCATCTGTGCAGGTGGAACGAGTCGATGGCCGAGTATGGGATCGACCATAGGATAGTCGGGGAACTGACCTTTCCATTTAGCCCATAGCGGCGGGCATAGCATGAGCCATTCGGGTTTTAGGCTCACCTGTGGACCGTTGAGCAGACCGCTGACCACGTATGGCATCGCGATTGTCATGGCTATGCACCGGAGAATCTCTTTTTGCTCCAAAGTGTATTTCCCGTAATAGTGTTTATCGATATGTTTGTTGAAAACAAACTGCATGTTTAAGTCGTTGAGGTGAGGAATGAGATTATGGTGCACGATGCTGTTGCGCATATCGAACACGAACTCTGTGAGATTCCTGCATTTCTCGAGATTAAATCCGCGAATGCTGGATGCGCAGTCCTGACAGTTGGGATTTTCGCGGCGGGCTTCCTCGAGCGGGTAGACATATTGAAGAAGCAGCTTCTGGCATATGGCTGTCGGGTCGCCGGGGCGGGCGTTGGGGCGTGCGGGTTTCCACAGGACGGCATACTGGAAAAGCCCCGCGAGATTGAAAGCATTGGAGCATCCTCTTATGTTGGCATCTTTCATTACAGACCTATGCCATGAATAAAGTTTCGCGACTTTTTCCCGATGTGTGTCTTCTTTGTCGGAACTTCTGAAGGGCTCGACTCCAGAGGGTGTCCCGTCGGGCTCGACATCTATGATCTTCCGGTCGGACAAGATGTTGTCATAAAGCGATTGCAGAGCTGTCATCGGCGCGTGGACGTCGGGCTCATTATTGGAAATAGCATGCCCGATGTAAACGCTCTCGCTTATCATTGCGGAGAGATTGGTAAGAAGATACTGCAGTATCTTTTTCGCCATCTTGGGCTTGCGGAACGCCAGCTCGGCTGCCCGGTAATAGCGTTCCATGCCCGAGGCCTTGGCTCGAAGACGCGCATTTAAGCGCAGTTCTGAGAAGTAGAGCCGACAAGGCTTTACGCCTGCTGCTTTCACAGATTCTTCGATGATTTCGTTGAATTTGTTCATTGCTGTTTTATAATTGGTTTACAAAGATACATTATTATCCTCGGATTTTCAAATCAGTTCATGCTCGCGGAGCATGGTCCTGACTTTCTTGGTGTCGAACGAGTCTTCGATCCATTCGGATTTACCCAACGTCCGGAGCATTACGGCTGTTGCTCCGACCGCACGGTGGAGCGCGGCGTCCTGGCGGTCGGCGGGGCAATCGGTCGTTCCTCCTATGTGTTCGAACGGCAGTGCAATCTCTGCGATAGGGGTTCTGAAGGAGCGTCTCGTGCGGACGTAGACACCATTCCAGCACCAGCCGATGTCAGGTCCTCCCATCGAATACTCATCGGCATTGAGGAGCTCAGCCTCCGGATTGGTGAAGTAGACGTGCATGTGGATCTCAAGCGGGGGATAACCGATTATCTCCAGCACCGACTCAAGCACGCGGCGTGTGATGTTGGCCACGCAGACAGGCGAGATGAAATGAGTGTGCTCGCTGAAATAGAGAGGTGGGTCGTCGTTGAACATATCTTCGTCGACAAGTATCTTGTCGTTGAAGTCATTGATCACATCGATGTTGAATTCCCCCTTGTGCGAACGCCAGGCATAGACCCGCGAACAGTCGACTTCGGCCAGATAAGCCACGGAGGGAATAATCACACGGTTCGCCATCATGTCTTCATCCCTATGGTTGACATGAAGCAGATCGAAGAGATCCAGGCCTTCGCCCACGGATGCGCGCCAGGGGATTTCCTCATATTCATTTTCAAGGAAAAGCGCGACGTTCTCGCCCACACTTCTGTCGCTTACCCTCTCGATGCCCGCCAGTTTGGCCGTGCGGAGTGCGAAACCCTCATCCGCCAGATCCATGCAGTATGCCATGAGCGCGAGGACCCTGCGCTGTTCGTCCGCGTCATTCACGCATTTTGTGTAGATGTCGTGATAGAACTTCACCATGCCTTCGGGCGTGATGTCACGCGTGAGCCAGTATCGGGCCATTCTCACCGCTGCGATGCGGTAGGATTTTTTCTCATATGTCTTCGGTGGGTACATAAGTGGGTACATAACAGGAGAATTTATGGTTAGACAAAACGGTCTGGTTATCTCTGGGAGACTCTGAATCCGACTCCCTCCTTGGAGGCAGAGAGCGGGAACATCGTCTCGACGTCAGGAATGTCAGACGGAAGAATGACATTCAGGAAGTTGTCGTCGGAGGAATTATAGTTGTCCTCGACGCGTGTGCAGAAATTGGGAATCACGTGGTTCTCGATCATCGTCACGATATCACGCGCGTTACCGAAATAGCGGCGTTTGCGTAGCCGGGAGATGACCTCCGTCAGCCTATGCTCCGTTTCAATCGACAGGTCGAAGCCGTATTTCGCGAAGCGCTTCAAGGCGATTTCCATCAGTTCGTCACCGGTGAAATCCTTGAAATCAATCACGGTGGGGAACCTTGAAGTGAGTCCCGGATTGGTGGCGAGCATCCTCTTGATCGAATCGGGATATCCCGCGCCGATCACCATGACGTTGGCGTTCTCGTCGCTGAGCACCGGCATCAAGGCTTCGATGACCCTGTGGCCGAAGTCCTTCGAATCGCTGTCGTCGGCGGTCAGAGAGTACATCTCGTCGATGAAGAGCACACCGCCATGCGCCTCGTGGATCTTGGCGAGGATTTTCTCCTCGGTCTCGCCGATATACCGGCCGACGAGTGTGGCACGGTTGACCTCGACGAACGCACCGCCTCTCAGGATGCCTTCGCCAACGAATATCCTGGCGATGAGGCGCGCCACGGTCGTCTTGCCCGTTCCGGGGTTGCCGGTGAGGAGCATGTGGGGGAGGCGTTTGGGAATCTCGACGCCCATCGCCTTCCGCATGGCCATGACGCGGCGGTAGGCCAATTGCCGTCTCACCTCGGCTTTGACCTCGGCTATCCCGGTCATAGCCTCAAGTTCGGCGAGAGAATCAGACTTTTCCGAGAGAGCCACGGGGTCGTCAGTCTTCGTTTCCTGTGTTGCAACGCGGTCAAGAATCTCGGACTTATCGGATACCCCGGACTTGTCGGACACCTTGGACTTATTGGCATCCTGGGGCTCATCTTCGGCATCCTCGGCCTTATCGGGTTGCAGAAAGAGCGGCTTGCCCGCAAAGGGGTCGGTCTTTTTGCTTTTCTCGATTTCGCGGACCCGCGAAATGAAGTCACAGACGAGCTGGTTGATTTCTTCGGGTGTTGGAGGAGTATACATAGCTTTTCAGTTTTAGTGCTGCAAAGATAAACTCCGATAGTGAAGAAATACTTCACGATTGAAAAATTCTTCGTTTTCGAAGATTATCAGGTTTCTGCCGCAAAGATAAACTCCGATAGTGAAGAAATACTTCACGATTTGAAATAAAATTTCTTTCTTGAACAATTCTTCTCATTTCGTCTGAGACGGATCTTGCCACTTATGGAACGCATCCTTGCCGATTGTCTTTACGCTGTCAGGAATGTCTATCTCTTTCAATACCTGGCAATAGCTGAAAGCACGTTTCCCGATTTCCACAACCGAAGATGGTATCTTGACTGACTCTAGAAAAAGGCACTCGTAAAAAGCTCCTTCATCGATAATCCTCACGGTAGGGGGAATTATCACATTTTGGAGGAAAGAGCAGTTCCTGAACGACTCCTCTCCGATTGCCGTGACTTTGTAGGTATTGTCTCCGTCGGAGAATTCCGATGGGATGGAGAGAGTGCCATCCTTTACGTTCCCATCCTCGTTGTCGGTAGGCCCATATGTCGCCACTTCCGTGCGGTCTTTATTTATCGGTCGGTATATTACCTCCTTATGGTAAATTAAATCGGGAATACGAACCGACATATCTTCATCTTTCTCAAAAACTATTCTTTCGAGATTGGGAAGGCAGGACTTACGGCGAATGAAATTTTCAGGGATGGACTTGATGCCGTGTAATCGGATTTCGGTAACCGACTCGTAGACATCGTCCAGATCGATGCCGCGAAACCTTTTGTGTAGTTCCCTATCTATAAATGGACGCAGGGTTATGGATTTTTTACCGCGTGCGATTCTATTGAGAAGAACGTGCTGATAGAGTTCGTCATCGATAGTGAAATCGGCCACTACCTTGTAAATATTACCATCCTGAGTGGCGCGACACTGATTGGGAAGATAAATGCAATCCTTTCTTTTCCAATACTCCGCACCTCCTGTAAACTCCGGTATATTCTGGCAGTTGTCAAAAGCACTCCGGCCAATATCAGTCAAAGAATCGGGCAGCGCAAACTCTTTGTGCGGATAGTTTCTCGGAAACCAGGTTAATGTGTGTGGAATACCGGTGTCAGACTCAACGCCGTAAAGAACTCCGTCGATAACTTTGAAATGGCCGTGCTCATCGCACGTCACAGTTTCAAGATAGGGAACCTCATAAAGATAAATTTCTGAAAGAGTATTTGAAATATGGATACTCTTGAGGTTCTTGCTTGAGGCGTTAAATGATCTTACCAGATAATATCTTCCGTCGACAAGAATAGCCTGAGGGATTCTGATATGGGTCGTGTTGGCGTCCACTCCGGAGATAAAGCACGCTCCGTTTTCATACAACTTGAAAATCATGCCATTGACATGGGCTTCATCTCCCCTCCGTTTGGCTATTATGACATAGGGCATAAAGGTAGAGAGCAGATAGGATATGGCTTCGTCGAGATACTCTCTCGTATCTTCAGTGTATTCGGGCTTCTTCCAAACACTGTCTATCGGATGAAGCAGAAAGGAGAATACACCACCGATATTTGAGCCCATCTGCTTTTTACAGACAATCCTCCTGAGGTTGGGAAGACATGACGTGTCGCGGATGAAGTCGTCGGGAATTCTGTCCCAACCGTATAGTTGGATTTCGGTGACTGATTCGTAGACAGAGTCAAGGTCGATACCCACAAGACGGTAAAGTCCATTTTCGTCGGGGGCAAGGTAACGGTGGAGAACCAAAGTCTTTACGTGTGTGGGGATATGTTTGAGGACAAACGTGTGGTAAGTATAGTAGCGGTTGTTCGTTTTGAGTTTTGTCTCGACAAATATCTTTCCGTCTTCGGTCTGGCAACGCATGAGGCCCTTGCATCTCGTTGCCAAGAGGTGTCTCTCTTGCCAATAGCCGCTTCCACCGATAAAGGAGGGAATTGTCTTGCAGTTCTGAAAAGCGTAATCAGCGATATCTTTCATGGAATTGGGCAAATGGAACTGCCCTTCGCTGTAATGGGGAGGGAACCACTTCAATTCGACCGGGATGTTGTTTTCAAGCCTGAAAACAGCGCCGTCTATTGTTGTGAATATGCCACCGGCATAGAATTCCACAGACTCGAGATCCGGAAATGGAAGAATTAAATACAATGTCCAATCGGGAAGTTCGAGATGTCTGAGACCGTCGATTTCGGAACACGGATTAAGCATCGTCACAAGATAATGGCGCCCATCGACAACGATGGCTTGTGGAACGCGAAGTTTGACAAGCGTGGAGTCGATGTCACATACCGAGCACATACCGTTCTCGGACAATTCATATGTGACGCCGTTATGACAGGCGAAATTGCTTCTGCCATTTACAGATGTTTTGGCAGCTTCAATAATGTACGAAGCGCGTGATGACATCAATGACGACAGGATTTCCTTTACCAACTCTCTTGTTGATTCTCTCTCGTCTTCCAGAAAGAACAGCTGTGAACGGTAATTTTTATTGTTTTCGGAAATGATGCTTTCGCGAATCGACTGGAAATTTCTTGTTTTCATTGTTTGTCAGGTTTTGTGCTGCAAAGATAAGCTCCGATAGTGAAGAAATACTTCACGATTGAAAAAAGATTGATTTTTGATGAAGCGTGCTTGTGCCAAAGCTCTTTCGGAATCTAATCGGGAGAAAAGATGTCTTTGCCGATAGCTATTACCGAAGGGGGGAGGGGCGGTGGTGACAATCTTTTACAGGAACTAAACGCGTAGTCCCCGATGACGCGCACGGATTCTGGAATTACAACCGATTCGAGATTCTTACATCCTTGGAAAGCGTATGGCCTGATTTCGACTACGGATGATGGAATTTCGAATACTCTTCCGTTTTTACATGCCGGATACTTGATCAGCATGGTTTTCGAGGCGTTATAGAGTACGCCGTCGACTGAGCGGAATGCCGGGTTGTCTTCTTTGACGTTTATTTCAGCAAGATAATGCATTCCTGCCAACATATTCCCGCAAAGAGATACTAATGAGGCGGGAATTGATAGACGAATTAATCTGCAACCCCAGAAGGCCTCATCTCCGATTCTGATGACTGACTCCGGTATGTATATCCCCGTCAGCCGGGTGCAACCGAAGAAAGCCCGTTGTCCAATCTCGACAACCGATGATGGAATGACAACACTCATAAGACCTTCACATTTTGCGAATGCCTCCTCTTCGATGATTCTTACTGTATCGGGAATGGTCACATCTTCAAGAACGCATTGATGCTTAAAAGACGCTTTTCCTATGGAAGTCACTTTGTAGGTATCCTCGCCGTCAGATATAACTCCCGGAATAGAGAGATTCCTGAAGTGGAAATCACGGGAAACGCTGTCGATTGCTACTTCATCGCGGTCTCGCGTTGTCGGGCGCAGGACAAGACCTTTATGGAAGGCTAAATCCGGAATGTCATGCATGAATTCATCCTCATGCGTAAAAATATTATCCACATTCGGAAGCATATCCGAGTTGCGAATGAAATTTTCAGGGCCGCTGGAGACTCCATAAAGATGGATTTCCGTTACGGATTCGCAAACAGAATCCAGATCTATGCCATGAAGGACAATCGATTCACTTCGGTCTATATAGAAATCCAAAGATAAGGACTTTTGCGGTCTGCCAATTTTTTTCAGCAAAGCGAAACTGTAGTAGCCGCCGTGCTTGTCATCTTGAAATATGTTTGGCCACTTCCAGTATAAGTTGGCTACCACTTCGAAAACATTTCCATCCTTAGTCATATATCCTGATGGGATTTCTATGGTGTCATGGGAGCTCCAATATTTTGATTCTCCTCTGAAAATGGGTATGTTTTTGCATCGCCATAATGCTTCGAACTCAAAACGGTTTAAATCGGCGGGCAATTGGAACTCCTCACCATGATAATTCGGAGGGAACCAGACCATGTCGCATCCCGAAGAATGTTTAGATGATGTATACAGAGCTCCGTTATCAACCCAGTACTCACCATTCTTGTCGGAAGAGATAGACTCAAGCGACGAGAAAGATGTCAAATTCAAATGCTTGAGAAGGATTATGGTATTGGAGAGGTGCAGTGTCTTCAGGGATGGCCTAACGACAGTCTGTTCCAACCATAAAGCTATTACGAGATAATACTTGCCGTCTACAAGTATGGCCTGTGGTATGGAGACATGTGTGACGTCCTTGTCAATGTCAAAGACAGAGCATATGCCACTCGCATATAGCCGGAATTTCAGTCCGGCGAAATATGCCCCATAGGCGGTTCTGTCAGCCTTTTCAATACGTGGCGTGTCGGTCGAGAGAAGATAGGATAAGGTCTCTTCGACATATTTGTCAGGAATCGGCGACAGTTTTTTATTAATGGTATCAAGTACTCCCCATCCCCAGTAACCCAGCATACTTGAAAATACGTTCCCGATTTTGGCATGACACTCCTTATGAAGAGTGATTTCCCTGAGATTCGGAAGAAATGATCTGTCTTGAATAAAATCTTCCGGTATCTCCTTGAATCCGTATAAATGGATTTCCTTGATGGAAGCATTGACTTTATCCAAAGCTATTCCTTCGAGAATATATTGAACATGAAATTCGGGATTCAGATAACGATGGAGAGTCAGGATATCCCGATCCCTCGGGATATCTTTCAGAACGAAATGCTTGAACCTTTCACGACATCGGACTTTCGGTTCAATCTCAATATAGTTGTTTCCGTCTTCGGTCTGTATGATCCGTGGAAATTCGCTCCTCTTAATAATAGCGCAATAATGTTTCCAATACAGTCTCGCCCCGGTAAAGTCCGGGATTTTTTTGCAGTTCCTAAAAGAAAAAATAGAGATGTTATATACAGAATCGGGTAACTTAAAGCTGTCATGTTCATAATTTGAAGGGAAAAATTTCAATACCACAGGTATATTGTTCTCGAGCCGATATACTGCGCCTTCGATTGTGGAGAAAACCAATTCATTTTCAAACTTGACGGTCTGGAGATTAGGCATCTTGTCGAGGGATAGGACGAAGAGCCATTCAGGCAATCGTAGATATATTAGATTCAGACATTCGTCGTCAAGGTCGAATTGTGTGACGAGATAGTATTTATCCTCGACAAGGACAGCTCGAGGAATACGCACGCTGGTTTGTTTATTGTCGATCCGAATTACGCAACACTGGCCGTCGGAGGTCAATCTGAAGGTTATTCCTTTGTCGGTAGCCAAAGCTCCGGGACCGAGGTTTTTATGGATATTGTTTGTTTTGATGATAAATGAAGATGGTGATGATGCCAGATAGGTTATAATGTCTTGGATGAGTTCGTTGACAATGTCAGTACGGTCCTCGTCTATCCATATGCCATTGTCTTTATTAGCCTTTTCCAAAACGAATCTCTCGCGGAGGCTTGCCAATTGTTTATCTTCATTATTCATGATTGTGCAGTTTTGATTGTTTTGGCCATTTGTCTGATTGAGAGCCATGGCTCTCAATCGAAATATTGCTTCGTTACCGGGAAAGTGGGTTTCTGGTAATTAGGGAGATCGACGTGAAGTCTACGCACTCGAGTATCAAAAGTCGAGAAGTCTCTATCACGGTCGAAACCGACGTTATGGAAAAATATCTCATTCTCGGCGAAATCATAGTTCTTTTTCTTATGCACAAGTTCCAATATCTCAGGATAAAGATGGTAGAAATGCTCGATGACCTCGCTTCTGTTCGACTCGTCAAGGACTTTGCCGTTGTCTAAGAAGAATTGTTCAGCAAACATTCCGGCAAACAGTGCAGCCGTGCCTATTTCGCCTTTGAGTCTTGCAAATTCTGAAATCGCAAAATATGAAGTGTATGTCGAAACTGGTGATAGTTTTCCGGCTATCGTAATATAGAATTGAGCTTCGTCAATGTTTCCAAGAAGATAATTGATCTCAGCCAGCTTGCCGAAGAAATATGGCCGATCTGTTGAGTTTGAATTTTGTGATAAGACTATGTTGATCTGAGACCTCAAAGATCTGAGTGTGGCTTCATTATATCGTGTTAAATCAGCTGCATCAGTCAATGAACTTAACTTCAGCAAAAGGGCGTAAGGATCCTCCTCAATTTTATTGACCAATCCGTAATCTATATGATTGTCTTTATTTATTCCCCTTGAAAGAATATATCTTGCGGCATAGGGATGAATTTCATGATCTGGTTTGTTATTGACATGACCCCAAAGAATCTTCATTCCATCAATATCACCAGCCATGTCAAGCAAGGTTCCGAGGGCAACCTGAGCATCAGACAATCCCCTGTTTGCTGCACTTAAAAGATAATCTCCGGATTTTACGGAATCCAAAGGAACACCATATCCGTTGGCATGTTTTATTGACATGATGTAATCGGCGATAGCATTCCTCAGAGAATCCGGTAAATCTTTTCTTGTCAAAGGAATTATTTGTTCGGTTGTGGTGATGTCCGGAGCCTGAGCGATGAAATTGAACCAATCAGCGTAAAAGTCGGGCCCGAGAGTATATTTGCGGTTGGCTGTGTTGATGGAGTCTGCGATGTGGTAGTAATATCCGGTCATACGATAGTCAGAATATCCTTTCTGGAAATTATTGTGTGCTCTTGCCGCAATTGCCTGTGGATCAAAATTAAGTTCATTTATTCTATCTTGAGAGAAGGTAATCTCTCCGTATCCCTTTCTTCCGTTGCCGTTAGCTTTCTCATTATATCTATTCGCGTCGGACAACAGACCTAACGACTGATATCTATCAGCCAGATATAATTGTGCGCTCAAAGAATTGAATAGTGAATCGGCATCGGTGGCATATGCCACTGCATCATAGATTGACGGACTGACCACATAATCTCCAGCCTTATCGGTCACACCATAGCTGGTTATTTCACGTGCCATTGAAAGAGCCTCTTCTGTGGCTATATTGTCGGTGGAAGCCAGTGAGTCTATCACTGCCCAGTTCCGATGTGCTGTTTCGATATTCCGGTTGTTCCCGGAATAAAACAGTCCACTCACGGCGTCCGCAAGTTCCAAGTAGGAGGTTTTTGAACCCCGGTAGTTGTTGATGATGTCGCGCGCCTTATAGTGGTCGCCGGTGGCTGCCGCCAGATAGGCGGCGATGTCATGCCGTCTCGCCATCTCGGCATATTTGCCTGCCTCCGCGAAGTCGAAAGTTCCACCTTTGCCACGCATGAGCATCTCTGCCATTCTCAACGCAGGGATGGAGTCTGACGGATTTTTGGCGACATGCCGGGCATAGCGGTCTCTTGCCTTCATATACCAACGGGCCGCGTCGGGATATTCATGGTTGTTCGCAAGATAAACCGCGCGTGCATATGCCGCATGAGTGTTGCCAAACAAATTGGCTGCCCGCGTGTTGAATTCCGACGAATAAACGAATTTGCCGTCGGAGACGGCAAGAACAACCGAATATGCAATAAGTGCTGCAAGAAGAAGAACACCAACTCCACTGAAAGCCAAGCGCTTAATTTTTTTATTTTTCGCTTTCTTCTCCTCTTCTTTCTTTATTTTCTGTTCCTCCTCTTTGCGTGCCTTTTCTTCTTCTTCCCGTCTTCTTTCTTCTTCTTTACGGCCCTTTTCAATCTCAGCTCTTATGCAGACTGAGATTTCCTTTATGTCGGCCTTTTCCTCTGATAAATTGTTTATTGCTTTCAATAAGGCCTCATCCCTTTCGCGGCTCTCTTCGGCAGTTTTGTCAATTTTGCGATCTTGTTCCTCTTTCCAATTTTTGACCACGTCAACGAAAGCCTGAAAATCTTCGGAAGATACAGAATTTGCATTAATCAGTCCTCGCAAATCAATTCGGGAGAGCTCTTCTTCGAGGGCTTTTCTGACTTCATTGCTTAAAGACTGCAATGACTCTTCCAGTTCCCCCATCCTCTTTTCTATCGAGGCGAACTGACGGTCGTTCTGTTCCTCGATGAATTTTTTGAATTCGTCTACATCAAGGCTTTCCGACACTGCGTCTTCCTTCCTCACAAACTCATCCAGTATTTTGGTCTTCTCTCCTTCGTCGAGAAGGAGAATGATGCGGAGTTTGCTCCTGAACTCATCGTCCTTGATGTTGCATTCGAGAAGTTTCTCGATGATGGCTCTGTTTTCCGAGTCCTCGATCAAGCCGGTGGCCCTCGCCATTATGGATTCGATTGCGGGATAAGGAATTTCGGTGGTGGGCATTTTCAGTTCCACCACTGCCCCGCCGAAAAGAAGCCCGGTGTTGATATCCAGTTCTTTACCATCCTCAACGTCAACACCGTTTCTCATAAAGAACGACTGAATCGTATATTGCGAGAAGCGTTTGATGCGCTTTTCGTAATAGCATACGGTTCTGCCGTCTCCCAATGTCTCTTTGCGAGGAATGGGAATAGTTTTTGTTTGTTTGCCTTTGGCTTCGGATTCTGTTTTTTCGGCTATCGACAGTTTCCGTATTACTTCGTTCTCGGCTTCGAACTGGAAGCGAACGGTCATTTCAGAACCGTTCTTAATGAAGTCGTCTGACTTGTCGATTGCTTTTTTGATTGCCTCAATATCCTCATTATCTACGGCAGTAATACTATCATCGAGTACTCCCTCGTAGTATCGGCGCAGGAAGAATATCAGCACGATGTAATCGTACAGAATATAGGTCAGATTATTCCAATATTGGTCGGGATTGGTATAGAATGCCGCATGACTCTCGCTATTCCTCTTGTTATTGAGCCTGTATATGACGCTGGATATCTTTTTGGTGTCAATCACATCTTTCCCTTCCAGCATTTGTATTCTTTGGGAAAAATAGTTGGAAATATCCCCGAATGTGATATCCAAGAGCTTGCCATTCTTATCGTTTTTCGATTTCTGACCGCAGAGCTGAAGAGCTCCATATGTGCTGAAATATGCTATGCCAAGCCTATAAAGCAGATATTGAAGGGCGGAGTCAGTCGAGCATACATGTGTACGGTACTGTGATTCCGTCGTTATGCCTTGATTTTCAGCTACAGACAGTCTGACTATGTTTTTGAATCTGGGTGCGACGCCATTGAATTTTTTTTCATTTTTATCGGTGCTGTCCGCTTCTTTGCCCAATATCGCAAACATAAGATATGTTGCCTCAAGAATCTCATTGTAGATTGACTCTGCCGACTCTGTTGATTCATCAACGGACCAAGAAGGTGCTGCGTCTTTCCCAAACCAGCTGGCGCGTTTATTTAAGAGAACGGCGTTGTTTGTCGGATGCAGCCCGTACTTAACATACCTCACGAGTTCGCTGTCGCTGTTGTTGAGATGCAATGCGATAAAGCGGTCCATCAGTGAGCTATCGAGCTGAAAAGAAAATGTATTCATAGATGTCAGTTGTTTTTAGTTAGTTTAGAATGTTCGTTGGTTGTTGGTCGGTCAACTTGCCGCCTTCCCGTCAGAAGATAATTGGAAGCGTAAAGTTAAACTTTCCCAGGGATAGCCGCAAGCAAATATGTCGTAAAACATAAAATGCCGTCGTGTCGTGATTCCTCCATGAAGCCATCTTGATTGGGGGTTATTCTGCTTTTATCTGTTCGTCGCAAATTTACAGACGAATCGTGCGGAAATACTTCACGATTGAAAAAATTTTTTTAATTTAGCGGAAAATTTCGAAATTGAGTCAGAATATGGGCAAGCTGGTTAAAAATAAAAGGGACCTCTGTTTGGTTACTGATGACGAGATAAGAGAGGAGACCCCCTTGAAGGGAGCGAAGGCAATGAAAGGACTGGGCAACGAGCGTCTGGCGCGCATCTTCCGTATTGACCGGATGCTGAGCGAGACAAAGAAACCCATGACTGTCGCGGCCATCTGTGAACGTCTGGAAGCGGATAAGAGTTTCAAGTCTGTCACATCACGGACTGTTATCGATGACCTGAATTTCCTTCTTTCTCTCGGCAACCTCAACGGCTTTGAGCTGAGTGTCGACGACAGCGAAAAGAGTTTCAAATATTGGATTGAGGAAGGACACAGCCTTTTCCGCCGCGATTTCACCCGCGAGCAGGCTCATTCGCTCCGTGAACTCGTGAACGCAATAGCAAGCTATGACGCATTGGCGGAATTAGAACTTGTCGATAATCTTAATGATGTTCTCGAGCGGACCGAGATGGGAGCCAAGACGCGCACCATAGTCGATCTCGGTGTCTCGGCGTTTGGTAACAGCGAGCTGTTCCATACGCTATATCATGCCATCGCAAACCGACATGTCGTAAAACTTGAATATCGCCGGATGAACGAACTCGGCATGCAAGGGACCGTACGTTCCATTATGTTCCAGCCTTGTTTGATACGGCAATACGCCGGGCGTTGGACGGTAATCGGAGCCGACAGTTCCGACGGCTTCATCTGCAAGTTCTATTTCGTGCAGATCGTTTCAGCTGAACTGACAGAAAAACATTACAGCGAGACGCTCGACATTCGGCTGAAGGGGCATTTCAAGTCGGTGATAGGCACATCATCGCCCAGGTCGCTGTGTGTCTTCGGCGCAGAGAAAGCGGTGAGGGAATCGCTTTCCCAGAGTATGGAAGGGGAGAGGCTGGAGGAGATAGTGGTCGCCGCCTATCCTGGGTGGGGAAACCATCTTGAATCTTTTCCGTTGCATGGTTCACAGAGTGAGCTGACGGCGACCGAGGCCGAGCAGTATCGCCGTCGATTCGCGCATTTGCCCGAGGAGTCGCGGATATTCAGTTTCAAGGTGTATGTGAACACGGAGCTTGAGTCGGAGCTTATGCGCTGGATGGACAGGGTGGAGGTTCTCGCGCCGGCGTCGTTGCGCGCCTCGCTGGCGGAGCGGGCCGCACGTCTCGCCGATCGGTACGCCGCGGCTGCCCGCGAATCCCTCCGCGGCGTGTGACGTCACACCCTGATTATAGACTTTCCGAAGAAAGCGGAAAGCATGGATAGTGTTGAAATTGTGAAGTTGTGTTGTCCGCTCAGCCATTTTGTGACCCAGGCTGTTATGACTTTGAGTTCGAATTTATTTGTTTTATAGGTGTAATTGGATTATCTTTGTGAAAAATTGGAATCAACGATATGGAGCACGACAACACTTATATCCGTTTCGACTGGGCTATCAAGCATATACTCAGGGACAAAAGCAACTTCGGAATCCTCGAAGGCCTTATCTCCGTACTCCTCAACGAGAAGGTCGAAATTGTTGAACTTCTTGAAAGCGAGTCGAATCAGGACTCCGACAACGACAAGTTCAACCGTGTCGACATCAAGGCTAAGAACAGCAAAGGCCATCTGATAATCGTGGAAGTCCAGCTGACACGACAGTTATATTATCTGCAGAGGATTCTCTACGGAACGTGCAAGGCGATTACCGAACATATCGGGCTGGGCGATCAGTACGACAAGGTAAAGAAGGTGTATTCAATCAGTATCCTTTACTGCGACTTCGGCAAGGGTGATGATTATGTATATCATGGCGAGACGAGGTTCAAAGGCATTCATACGGGTAACGACCTCTATGTCAATGTCAGGGAGGAGGGTGTGATTGTGCCTCATCTTCCCCGCGAGGTATTCCCGGAATATTATCTTGTGAGGGTGAACGCCTACGACAAGATTCCCGACACTCCGCTCGACGAGTGGCTCACATACCTTAAGACGGGCAAAGTGAAGGAAGACACGCGCACACCGGGACTTCAGGAGGTGAAACGCAAACTGCAGTATCTGTCGATGTCGCCCAAGCAACGCAGGGCATACGAAGAACACCTAGATACCCTTAGATATCAGGACGATGTGCTTGACACTGCCCGTGAGGTGGGTCTTGCCGAGGGTCTTGCCGAGGGTCTTGCCGAGGGTCGCGCCGAGGGTCGCGCCGAGGGTATGGCCAAAGGCAAGGAAATAGGTCGCGCCGAGGGGATTGTGCAAGTGGCTCGAAATTTGATTTCATTGGGAATGGACAATGTGACCATCCGCAATGCCACAGGTCTATCGGACAGGGAAGTCGATGCCATCCGCAATGAAGCGCTCTAAGCCTCAGACTTCGGACCTTAGACCAATTACAGGCGGGTGAGGTCGGTGACGAGGCCCTCGCGGTTGAGGATGACGCGGGGGAATATGGTCTCGGCTTCGCGGCGGAAGCCTTCGTCGTCTTTGTATCGCGAGGAGTAGTGGCCGGTGAGCAGCGCCCGCGCTCCGGCGTCGCGAGCGACTGTCGCCGCCTGCCGCGCCGTGCTGTGGAAACGCGCCTTCGCCTCGGCCTCGTTGCAGTCGAGATAGGTCGTCTCGTGGAAGAGCAGATCGACCGGACCGATCTTTTCTGCCAGCGTCGGCATGTATATTGTGTCCGACATGTGCGCGTACGACAGCGAGCGGTCGGCGTCGGTGGTGAGCCGCGAGTTGGGCACGACCGTGCCGTCGGGCTTCACGAAGTCCTCGCCGAGCTTGATGCGGTTCATCATCGAGTAGGGCACGCCGTGGAAATCGACCATGTCGCGTATGATGTGCCTCGGTTTGGGTTTCTCTTCGAAGACGTAGCCCACGCAGGGAACGCGGTGCTCAAGCCGGACGGCGCGCACCGTCATGGACGGCGTGTCGAGAATCAGGGCGTCCTCGGGCTTGATTTCGTGGAACTCGAGCTCGAAACTCAGTTCGCGCGCGAAGTAATCAAGGATGTGGCGCAGGATGTCGATGCCGTCGGCGAAAGTGTGTACCGTGATGCGGCCCCCCTGGCTGCCGAGCGACAACGACGAGAGCAGTCCCGGAAGACCGAGCACATGGTCGCCGTGGAGATGCGTCAGGAAGATGTGGCGCAGACGCGAGAACTTGAGACGCTGGGCCTGGAACTGCCGCTGGGCGCCCTCGCCGCAGTCTACCATATATAATGTGTCGCGGTGGTCGACCACCGTGCTCGACGGCTGATGGCGCAGCGTCGGCTTGGCCGACCCGCAGCCCAATGTGTGTATGCTGAACTCTGCCATGGTATGAGGTCTTGATTTTTTTCGATACAAAATTACGCAATATTTGGCGATTGAAAAAATAAAAGGTAATTTTGCATTGTGAATACATCGGCAAGGTCAATATTGTTCATCGTTCCGCTGGCCCTGGCATCGGCGGCCGCTACGGCGTCGCCGTCGGAGACACGTGCCGAATATACCGACAGCGTCCACGCGCTCGGCGAACTCAACGTCGTGGCCCTCAAGCAGGAAGCCATGCTGCGCGACGACGCGGTCTCGGCCACCGTGGTCGGCTCGGCAGAGCTCGACGCGCTCAACACGGCGGCCATGAAAGGGATATCCGATGTCGTCCCCAACTTCTATATCCCCGATTACGGATCGCGCATCACGTCGACGATGTACGTGCGCGGCATCGGTGCGCGCATGGACCAGCCCGCAGTCGGGCTCAACGTCGACAACGTGCCCTATCTCAACAAGAACGCCTACGACTTCGACCTTGCCGACATAGAGTCGGTCGAAATGCTGAGGGGTCCGCAGTCGACGCTCTACGGCCGCAACACGATCGGCGGTCTGGTGAACATCACGACGCTCTCGCCGCTGAGATTCCAGGGATGGCGTGTGACGCTGCTCGGAGGCAATGGCAACGACTGGCGCGCCTCGGCCGGATGGTACCACAAGTTCTCGCCATCGACGGCGACGGCCGTTATCGGCTCGGTGTCCTATCTCGGCGGATTCTTCCGCAACAAGTACAACGGGCGCCATCTCGACCACGAGCTCTCGGGCGCCCTGCGCTGGAAATTCGACTGGCGCCTTTCGCCCGACGTCAGGCTTCGCAACGCCGCCTCGGCCTCGATGCTGCGCCAGGGCGGATATCCCTACGAATACGTCAAGACCGGCGAGATCAACTATAACGACACATGCTTCTACCGGCGGTTCATCTTCACCGACGGCCTCACGCTCAACTGGCGGCACGAACGCTTCACGATGTCGTCGATCACCAGCGTGCAGTATCTCGACGACAACATGACGCTCGACCAGGACTTCCTGCCGCTGCCATACTTCACCCTCACCCAGAAGCAGCGCGAGACGGCGCTGACCGAAGACCTCGTGTTCCGCGGCGAGGAGCTCGACGGCCGGTACGGCTGGGTTGCCGGCGCGTTCGGATTCTACAAGCACACCATGATGCAGGCCCCGGTGACGTTCAAGGACAAGGGCATCTCCGAACTCATAGAGCGGCACCGCAACAACGCCAATCCCGACTATCCCATCGCCTGGGACGCGCGCGAGTTCGTGCTCAACAGCGATTTCTCGATTCCCACTGGGGGCGTGGCCCTCTACCATGAGTCGGCGTTCCGCACGGGCCGGTGGAAATTCACCGCCGGGCTCAGACTCGACTGGGAGCGGTCGGCACTGAGGTTCCACAGTTTCTGCGACACCGGCTACGAGGTGATGCGCCTGCAGCCGGACGGCTCGGTCGTGCCGTTCAGGCATGTCCCCATCGAGATAGACGATCGCGACCGTCTGAAACGCAGCTACTTCAACTGGCTCCCGAAGGTGAGCGTGCTCTATGCGCTGCCAATGGAAGGGGAGAACAACGTCTATGCCACTGTCTCCAAAGGCTACAAGGCCGGAGGCTTCAACACGCAGATGTTTTCCGACGTGCTGCAGCAGCGGCTGATGGGCATCATGGGCATCGGCGCCGGCTACGACGTCGACCAGGTGGTGGGCTATAAGCCTGAATATTCGTGGAACTACGAGGTCGGGGCGCACATATCGTTCCCGTCGGCAAGGCTCTCGGTCGATGTCTCGGCGTTCTGGATAGACTGCCGCGACCAGCAGCTCACCATGTTCCCCTCGGGCACGACGACCGGGCGCATTATGACCAACGCCGGGCGAACCCGCAGCCTCGGCGGCGAACTGACCCTCAGCTGCAACCCCGTCGCGGCCTTGTCGCTGACGGCAAGCTACGGCTACACCAACGCCCGCTTCCGCGACTTCTTCAACGGCATCGACGACTACAGCGGCAAGTTCATACCCTATGCCCCGCAGAACACGCTCTTCGGCCGCGCCGAATATGTGTTCGGCCTCGGCGCGGGGTTCGTGCGCTCGCTCACGATCGGGGCCGACGTGCGCGGCACAGGCAAGATATACTGGAACGAATCGAACTTGCTGCATCAGGATTTCTACGCCCTGCTCGGCGCATCCGTCGAACTGTCGGCCGATAAATGGAGCCTCCAGCTGTGGGGCCGCAACCTTACAGGAACGCGCTACGACACGTTCTACTTCATGTCGATGGGCAACGAGTTCCTGCAGCGCGGCCGTCCCGTCCAACTCGGCGCCACGCTGCGCCTCAGTCTATGACATGACAATATATGACGCCCCATGACGTTAACTAAATTGTCAGAAGACACATGGGTGTCTGACAACACACGACCAAACAATTTTATTCAGTAATAGATGAAGAAAATGATTTTCGCGGTCGCCCTGGCCGCACTGTCGCTCGGCATGACATCGTGCAACGACGATAAGGAGAGCACATCGATTCTCACCCTTCCCATGCCGGCATACAATCTCGTGACAAGCCTCGACGGCAACAGCTGCGCGACCTCGCTCTGCTACTACACCGTGACGATGACCTATCCCGGCAATCTCATGACGCTTGCCTCGGAACAGGTGAAGACCACCGGCACGTCGACTCTCTATTTCGCGACCGGCAAGCTTACGCCCAAGGTTGAGCAGGCGCAGGTGGACGGCACGTCGCGCGAGACGCTTAGCTTCTCGGCCCTCAACGCCAGCGAGGCCGGTTCCGCTGTCACCAACCTCGACGGCGTCCTGACCCAGGCCGTCTACCTGCCCAAGGTTAACGAGGTACCCGGCTATGAAGTCCTCGTTCCCGTAAGCTCGGGCCACTATCTCTTCACGCAGTATAATATCGACGGCAAGTGGAAGATCTCCACATTCTGGCCCGACCTGACCTACAAGGGCTCCACGACGACAAGATTCCCCGGCCAGACCGAGCCTTTCGTCACCGAGGGCATATCCTACCGTCTTGTGATGAAGCGCAATCTCGACAACTCGATCACCGACAAGGCCGACATCATCTTCTACGACGCTCAGTTCGCGCCTCAGGCCCCCGCGCTCAAGGCCGTAGTACTCACGGATCTCAAGCTTGAGTTCGCGCCTGGAGGCTTCCGTGTCTCGGGCACCAACATCGTGCCCAAGGTGCTGATGGACGGCAACGTGCTCACCGACAACTCCCGCTTTACGTTCGACCGCTTCGAGATGAACAGCGCAGGCCAGCTCACCGGAGCGGCCATCAATTACAGCGTGGCCGGAAAATACACCGGAATTTTCTCTGGCAGCTGTGTGGCGAAATAATACGCCCGGCCATCACAAAATGACATAAGGGTGGCGCGTTTCCGTATGATTCGGAGACGCGCCTTTCATTTTTCCATATCGGGCGGCCCGCGCGGCGTGTATCCCAACTCTTTCAGTGACAAAAGAAATTATCGCCACTTTTATTTGTGGATTTAGTAAAAAATAGTTAATTTTGCGGATAAGTGACCGACTGTTCAGGGACGTCACGTGCTTAAAAATTGCTAACTAATTAAAATAAAACAATATATGAATCTATTGTGCGAAATAGGCAACGGCGCTCTGTCGGTCACGGCCACCCTGACGGGTATCGGCCTGGTGTTCGCGGCCCTGCTTATAGCAAAATTGATTTCTCCGAAGTCATATTCGGTAAGGAAGGCCGAGCCCTATGAATGCGGTATCCCGACGCGAGGCGCGTCGATGATACAGTTCAAGGCCGGATATTATATTTTCGCCATCCTCTTCCTTCTGTTTGACGTTGAGGTGGTGTTTCTCTATCCCTGGGCCACTGTGATGCGCAGTCTGGGCCCCACAGGCATCCTGTGCATAGGAATCTTTATGTTTGTCTTGATTATGGGCCTGGCGTACGCCTGGCGGAAAGGAGCGCTCAAATGGGAGTAGACCATATCAAAAGCATGACCCGCGAGGACTTCAAGAACAACGATTACATCGATCGTCTTGTCGAGGAGCTCAATTCGACGGGCGCCAACGTAATGGTTGGCAAGTTCGACGACCTCATCAACTGGGGCGTATCCAATTCGCTGTGGCCCCTCTGCTTCGGCACGAGCTGTTGCGCCATCGAGTTCATGAGCCTCGGCGCGGCCCGCTACGATATGGCGCGTTTCGGCTTCGAGGTTGCCCGCAACTCTCCGCGACAGGCCGACTATGTGATGGTGCAGGGCACGATCGTGCACCGCATGGCGCCCGTCATGCGCCGTCTTTATGAACAGCTGGCGGAGCCCAAGTATGTGATCGCCTGCGGCGGTTGCGCCGTGTCGGGCGGTCCGTTCAAGAACTCCTACTGCGTTGTGCCCGGCGTCGACAAGATCCTGCCGGTCGATGTCTTCATCCCCGGATGCCCGCCGCGTCCCGAGGCTATGTTCTACGGCCTCATGCAGCTGCAGCGCAAGATCAAGGTGCAGAAGTTCTTCGGCGGCGTCAACCGCAAGGAGAAGATCGAGGAGTTCTTCGCAGAGCATCCCGAGGAGAGAGGCCAGATCGGCTAACCGTTACGTCAACAGCTTTTAACGAGCAACCGCATTTATCATGAGTGATTTAAAAGACAGAATCTTAAAGATATATCCCGACGCCACGTTCAACGAGGGCGACACGCTTCAGGTCAACGTCGATGAGAAGGACTGGCTACAGTTCGCGACCGGACTGAAGGAGAAACTCGGCTTCGACGTGCTCACCGCCGTGGTGGGCATGGACTGGAAGGAGACGATTGGCGTCGTCTATTACCTCACATGCACTTCGCGCGACTGGGAGGTGTTGTCGGTCAAGGTGGTGTGCGCATCGCGCGACAACGCCTACATCCATTCCGTCTCCGGCCTCTGGAAGGTGGCCAATTTCCAGGAACGCGAGGTCTACGACATGTTCGGCATCAAGTTCATCGGACATCCCGACATGCGCCGCTTCTTCCTGCGCAACGACTGGGTGGGACATCCTCTCCGCAAGGATTATGACGCCAACCCGGCGCTCAACCCGATCCGCCTCGAGGACGAGAAGAACGAGGACGACACCCGCACGTATTCGCTCGACGCCGACGGAAAGGTGGTCGAGACTCCCGGCAAGGTGTTCGAGGACGACGAGTATGTGGTCAACATCGGCCCGCAGCATCCTTCGACCCACGGCGTGATGCGTTTCCGCGCATCGCTCGACGGCGAGGTGGTGAAGAAGGTCGACGTCGTCTCCGGTTACATCCACCGAGGCATCGAGAAGCTTTCGGAGGGTCTGGGCTATCCGCAGATACTTCATTTCACCGACCGCATGGACTATATGTCGGCCCACCAGAACCGCCATTGTCTCTGCCTCTGCATCGAGAAGGCGCTCGGCATCGAGGTGCCGCGCCGCGCGAAGGTGATCCGCACGATGATGGACGAGCTGATGCGTATCTCGTCCCACCTGCTGTCGTTCGGATGCACGGCCATGGACCTCGGCGCCACGACGGCGTTCTTCTACGGATTCCGCGAGCGCGAGCAGGTGCTCGACATCTTCGAGAAGACGTGCGGCGCGCGTATGTCGATGAACTACAACGTGATCGGAGGCGTAATTGCCGACCTTCACCCCGACTTCCAGAAGGACGTCAAGGAGCTGCTCCGCATCATGCCGAGCCGCCTCAAGGAATATCATACGGTGTTCTCGGGCAACCTCATAGCCCAGAACCGCCTCAAGGGCGTGGGACATCTCTCGAAAGAGGATGTCATCAACTATGACATAACCGGCCCCAGCGGCCGCGGCTCGAACTGGAGCTGCGACTGCCGCAAGAAGCATCCCTATGGAGTCTATGACGAGGTGGAGTTCGACGAGGTGCTTCTCGACGGCTGCGACTCGTACGCGCGCTACATGGTCCGCATGAAGGAGATCGAGCAGAGCTGCCGCATCCTCGAGCAGCTGGTCGACAACATCCCCGAGGGCGAGATTCGTGCCCAGGTGCCCAAGATCGTGAAGCTGCCGGCCGGAAGCTGGTACCAGCAGGTGGAGGCGAGCCGCGGAACGTTCGGCGTCTACATCGAGTCGACAGGGGAGAAGACCCCCTACCGCGTGCACTTCCAGAGCCCCTGCTTCAACCTCGTGGGCGTCATGGACCTCACATGCTCGGGCTACATGATCGCCGACCTCATCACGATCGGCGCCGCCCTCGACTTCGTGATTCCCGACATTGACCGTTGACGACGGCCGTGACATAAAGAAATCCAACTACTTTTCAGAACAACCTAAATAATCCAAAGCAATAACGACATGTTTGATTTCGGAAAATGGACTTCGGCATTCAATGAGTGGCTGCTCGGATCGGGTATGGCCGATTGGCTGGCCGTGCTGATCGAGTGCGTCATCATAGCCGTCATGATCCTGGGCGTCTACACGGTGCTTGCCCTCTTCTACATCCTCTACGAGCGCAAGCTGTGCGCCTGGTTCCAGTGCCGCCTCGGCCCGATGCGTGTGGGCCGCTGGGGTCTTCTCCAGGTGTTCGCCGACATGTTCAAGATACTCATCAAGGAGCTCATCTGCCTGAAGGGAACCGACCGCTTCCTCTTCAAGCTCGCTCCCTATCTGGTGATCACGTCGTCGGTGGTGATGCTGGCGTGTCTGCCCTGGGGCAACGGCCTGCAGATCATCGACTGGAACATCGGTATATTCTTCGTGCTCGCGGTGTCGTCGGTAGGCGTGTTGGGTATCCTGCTCGCCGGCTGGTCGTCCAACAACAAGTACACTCTGATCGGCGCCATGCGAAGCGGCGCCCAGATGGTCAGCTACGAGATTTCGCTCGGCCTCGCCATCATGACGATCGTCGTGCTGGCCGGCACGATGGACATCTCGCAGCTTGTAGCCGAGCAGGCCGACGCATGGTTCCTCTTCAAGGGCCATATCCCGGCCATCATCGCGTTCATCATCTATGTGATCGCCGCCACGGCCGAGACCAACCGCGGCCCGTTCGACCTCCCCGAGGCCGAGCATGAGCTCACCGCCGGTTACCACACCGAGTATTCGGGCATTCATTTCGGATTCTTCTATCTGGCCGAGTATCTCAACCTCTTCATCGTCTCGGGCATCGCCTCGCTGATGTTCCTCGGCGGCTGGATGCCCCTGCACGTGCCGGGATGGGAGGGATTCAACCACGTGATGGACTTCATCCCGAGCCCCGTGTGGTTCATACTCAAGGCGTTCTTCATCTCGTTCATCATCATCTGGTTCAAGTGGACGTTCCCGCGTGTGCGCATCGACCAGCTGCTCTCGTTCGAATGGAAATACCTTATGCCGTTCGCATTGGCCAACCTGTTGCTGATGACTGTGTTCGTGGCTCTCGGATGGCATTTCTAAACCGAAAAACTCTTCCGGGGTTTCCGGAAACAGCAAGATAAAATTCAAAAACAATCAAAACGGCGGGGGAGCGGTCCGCAATCGCTTTCCGCGACAAACCAGACAATACATTATGAGCGAAATTTTAGGTACGGTGACCCAGGTGATTGGTCCGGTGATCGACGTCTCGTTTGAGGGTGGAAAAGAGAATATCCCCCCAATTTATTCGGCCCTGAAGGTCGAGCGCGACAATGGCGAGGAGCTGATCCTCGAAGTTGAGCAGCACATCGGCGAGGACATCGTGAGGTGCGTCGCCATGGAGAGCACCGACGGTGTGCGCCGCGGTGTGAAGGTGCGCAATCTCGGCCATCCCATCGCCGTGCCGACGGGCAACCAGGTGAAGGGGCGCCTTCTCAACGTCGTGGGTGAGGCCATCGACATGCTCGAGCCTCTCAAGAACGAAAACATGCGTCCGATCCACCAGCCGGCGCCCGCTTTCGACGAGCTCGCAATCTCGCAGGAGATCCTGCTGACGGGTATCAAGGTGATCGACTTCCTTGAGCCCTACGCCAAGGGAGGTAAGATTGGTCTGTTCGGCGGCGCAGGTGTGGGCAAGACGGTGCTTATCCAGGAGCTCATAAACAATATCGCCAAGGGACACAACGGCTTCTCGGTGTTCACAGGTGTGGGCGAGCGTACCCGCGAGGGCAACGACCTGCTCCGCGAGATGATCGAGGCCGGCGTGATCAGATATGGCAAGAAATTCGAGGAGGGCATGGAGAAGGGCGAGTGGAACCTCGCCGACGTCGACAAGTCCGACCTCGCCAACTCGCAGGCCACGCTCGTGTTCGGCCAGATGAACGAGCCGCCGGGCGCACGTCTCCGCGTGGCCCTGTCGGGTCTGACGGTGGCCGAGCAGTTCCGCGACAATGACGGCGGAGGCAAGGAGATTCTGCTCTTCATCGACAACATCTTCCGTTTCACCCAGGCGGGTTCGGAGGTTTCGGCCCTTCTGGGCCGTATGCCGTCGGCCGTGGGTTATCAGCCTACTCTTTCGTCGGAGATGGGCGCCCTGCAGGAGCGAATCACATCGACCAAGAACGGTTCGATCACCTCGGTGCAGGCCATCTACGTGCCTGCCGACGACCTCACCGACCCGGCTCCGGCCACGACGTTCTCGTTCCTCGACGCCACGACTGTGCTCTCGCGTAACATCTCGGCACTCGGTATCTACCCGGCCGTAGACCCGCTCGACTCCACATCGCGTATCCTCGACCCCAACATCGTGGGCGAAGACCACTACAACACGGCCCAGGCCGTGAAGCAGCTGCTGCAGAAATACAACGAGCTGCAGGACATCATCGCCATCCTCGGTGTCGATGAGCTTTCGGACGAGGACAAGCAGGTTGTGGCCCGCGCCCGACGCGCGCAGCGCTACCTGTCGCAGCCGTTCCACGTCGCCGAGCAGTTCACAGGCCTTCCGGGCGTGATGGTGCCCCTGGCCGAGACAATCCGCGGATTCAAGATGATTCTTTCGGGCGAGCTCGACTATCTGCCCGAACAGGCGTTCCTCAACGTCGGCGTCATCGACGAGGCCATCTCGAAGGGAGAGGCAATGCTCAAGGATGTCAAGTAACGGGCCGTGTGCCTTTAACCCCAACAGATTAAAATCAATTGCATAATGAAACTTGAAATCATATCGGCCCATGAGGTCAGCTTCTCGGGAGAAGTCACCGCGGTGACTCTGCCCGGTGCCCTCGGCTCGTTCACTGTGCTTCGCGACCACGCGCCGATCATCTCGGTGCTCGTGAAGGGCGTCGTGAAATACATCGACGCCAAGGGCGCGGAAGGACACGTGGAGATCGCCGGCGGCCTCGCCGACGTCAACGACAATGTCATTTCAGTCTGTGTATATTGATTCATGTCTCTTCCAATTTTAACAGGAAACAAGATGTCGAATATCGAATTAAATAACCCGGCCCTGCGCGCGGCGCGCCGCGTGACGGCTCTGCTCGCGCTGATGCTGGCGCTGCTATGCCCCGCCATGGCGGCGGCCGAGGAGAATCCGGCCCAGAAGGAGGAGGAAAGCCTCGACGTGAAGGAAATCATGTTCGAGCACCTGCTCGACGGATACGGATGGGAGGTGCCTTTCTCGCACTCGCACCGAATGCCGCTGCCCGTCATCGTCAGGGCCGAGGACCATTCGTGGCACTGCTTCTCGTCGGCCGGACTCACCGCCGCCGTCAGCGACACCGTCGGCGGCGAGATGCATTCCGAGATCGAGCCGGTGGTGAAGACCATCGAGCGCGACGGAAAGACATACCGGTTCCTCATCGCGAAGGTCAGCACGCATAAGGACAAGGTGGTGCAGATCTTCCCGCTCAGCGCCGCGGACGAGAAAGACCTCGCCGCCAAGCTCGCCGACGTTAAGAAGACCGGCGATGTGGATTCGGGTGCCCAGGTCGTCGACGGATACGTATATTACGACGGAGCATACTATCGTGAGTACCGTCCGCTCGATATCTCCATCACCAAGAACGTAGCCGCGCTCTTCATCGCGGTGCTCATAGTGATGCTGCTCGTGTTCGGGCTCGTGCGCTATTACAAGAAGAACGGCATGCGCGCTCCGCGCGGCGGAATGGGATTTTTCGAGATGCTTGTCGGCTTCGTATATTACGACACCATCAAGGCCTCGCTTGGCGAGAACACCCGCAAGTTCGCGCCCTATCTGCTCACGGTGTTCTTCTTCATTCTGGTGATGAACCTCGTCGGCCTGATCGTGATTTTCCCCGGCGGCGCCAACCTGACAGGCAACATCGCCGTGACGCTGGTGCTCGCGCTCTGCACGTTCATCATAACCAACGTGTTCGGCACGAAACACTACTGGAAGGAAATCTTCTGGCCCGATGTGCCTCTTTTCCTCAAGTTCCCCCTGCCGATCATGCAGGTGATCGAGGTGTTCGGTATCTTCACCAAGCCGGCGGCTCTCTGCGTTCGTCTGTTCGCTAACATGATGGGCGGCCATATGATCGTCATCACGCTGACGCTGCTGATCTTCATCGTCGGAGCGTTCGGTGCCGCGGTGGCGGGCATGACGACGGTGATATCGGTGCTGTTCTCGGTGTTCATGCTGCTGCTCGACGTCCTGGTGAGCTTCATCCAGGCCTACGTGTTCACGCTGCTGTCGTCGCTGTTCATAAGCATGGCGCAGGTGCATGAGGAAGAGCACGCCGAGCATAAGGACAAGGGCGACGCGCGTCTTGAGAAGGAAGACGAGCGCAAGCTCGCTGACGAGAAGGCCCACTTCGCCCGCGAGGCGGCGCAGGTCGACCTGAAATGAAAATCAAAGCAAACAATAAACACAAAACATAAACATTAAAAAATCTAAACTATGTTATCTACAATCTTGAACGAGGTAATGTCGCTGCAGCCCATCGCAGCGCTCGGCGCGGCTATCGGCGCATCTCTCACGGCAATCGGAGCAGGTCTCGGTATCGGTAAGATCGGATCGTCGGCGATGGAGGCCATCGCGCGTCAGCCTGAAGCTGCAGGTGACATCCGAAGCAACATGATCGTGATCGCCGCCCTGATCGAGGGTGTGGCCCTCTTCGCAGTGATTGTCTCGGCTCTCGCAATCTTCATCAAATAAACAGCGGGAACAAGCAAGTAAGTTACCTCAAAAATAAAAGATAATGGAACTATTCACGCCCGATTTCGGATTGGTTTTCTGGATGTTCGTAGCGTTCATCCTGCTGTTCATCGTCCTCGCTGTATGGGGATGGCCGGTGATTGTCAAGATGATGGACGCACGCGCCTCAAAAATCGACCAGGGTGTGGAAGACGCCCGGAAAGCAAAAGAGCAGCTTGACAACGCCCGCGCCGAAGCACAGAAGTTTGTGAAGGAGGCGCAGGCGCGTCAGGCCGAGCTGATGCGCGAGGCCAACAAGATGAAGTCTGACATCATCGAGGAGGCACGCAAGGAGGCCGCAAAGGCCGCACAGAAGGAGATGGACGCCGCCAAGGTGGCCATCGACCAGGCTCGCAAGCAGGCTGAACTCCAGTTCAGAAACGAAGTAGGCTCTTTCTCGATCGAGATCGCTGAAAAGATGCTCCGTACACAGATGAAGAGCGACAAGGCGCAGACCGAGTTGGTCAACAAACTGTTGGATGAAATAGAGAAAAACTGATACACATGATTTCCGGATTGATTCCCCACCGTTACGCGCTCGCTCTCTACAAGTTCGCGCAGGAATCCGACAGCTGCAAGGCTGTCTATGATGAGATGAAAAACGTTATCTCGGCGTTCAGGTCGAATTCGGGCCTGGAAAAGGTGCTCTCGAATCCGTTCGTGGAGGCCGCCGACAAGCGCCGTCTTCTGCTTTCTGCCGCCGGCAGCGAGCCGGGGGAGGATTACCGACGTTTCGTCACCCTGATTCTCGACCATCACCGCGAGGAGTTCGCCTATCTCATGGCTCTGGCCTACCGCCGGATCTATCGCAAGGCCAACAACATCCGCGAGGTCCGGATCACGACGGCGGCGCGTCTTCCGGAAGCCGAAATCGATAAGCTCCAGGGCGTCGTGGCGCGTGCTTACGCCGGCAGCTCGTTCGAATACAGCTATGCCGTCGACCCGGAGCTTATCGGTGGATTCGTCATCGATGTGGACTCCACCAGAATGGACGCATCCATCAGCAGTGAACTCGAACAATTACGTCAAAACCTAAGTAGCAATTAAGAAGATGCTTAATCCCAGCGAAATATCAGATGTTTTAAAACAAGAGCTCGAGAACATCAACTCCAAGGTGAAGTTCGAGGAGGTGGGCACGGTGCTTAACGTCGGCGACGGCGTGGCGCACGTCTACGGTCTCGACAACGTCAGGAGCAACGAGCTCGTGGAGTTTGAAAACGGCGCCATGGGCGTCGCGCTCAACCTCGAAGAGAGCAATGTCGGTGTCGTGTTGCTCGACAAGGTGAATTCAATAACGGAAAACATGTCGGTGAAGCGCACGGGAGAAGTTGCTTCTATTCCGGTGGGCGAGGGTCTGCTGGGCCGCGTGGTCAATATGCTCGGCGAGCCGATTGACGGTCGTGGTCCCATCGCGGGCGAGCGTATGCGCCTCCCCCTGGAGCGCAAGGCCCCGGGCGTAATCTTCCGCCAGCCTGTGAACCAGCCTCTGCAGACTGGCATCAAGGCCGTCGACGCCATGATTCCAATCGGCCGCGGCCAGCGTGAGCTCATCATCGGCGACCGTCAGGTCGGCAAGACGGCGATCGCAATCGACACCATCATCAACCAGAAACAGAATTACGAGGCCGGCAAGCCTGTATATTGTATCTATGTGGCAATCGGACAGAAGGCCTCGACTGTGGCCTCGATCGTGCATACGCTCGAAGAGTTCGGCGCCATGCCCTACACAGTGGTAGTCGCCGCCAACGCCTCCGACTCGGCGTCGATGCGCTATTACGCGCCGTTCGCCGGCGTGGCCATCGGCGAGTACTTCCGCGACACCGGCCGCGACGCGCTCATCATCTACGACGACCTCTCGAAGCAGGCCGTCGCATATCGCGAGATCTCGCTGATCCTCAAGCGCCCCTCGGGCCGCGAGGCATATCCCGGCGATATCTTCTATCTGCACTCGCGTCTGCTCGAACGCGCCGCCAAGATTATTGGCGACCAGAAGGTGGCCGAGTCGATGAACGACCTCCCCGAGGCCCTGAAGGGCAAGGTGAAGGGCGGCGGCTCGCTGACCGCACTCCCGATCATCGAGACCCAGGCCGGCGACGTGTCAGCCTACATCCCGACCAACGTGATTTCGATTACCGACGGTCAGATCTTCCTCGAGACCGGTCTCTTCAACCAGGGTATACGTCCCGCCATCAACGTCGGTATCTCCGTGTCGCGTGTCGGCGGTAATGCCCAGATCAAGTGTATGAAGAAGGTGGCCGGTACGCTCAAGATCGCACAGGCGCAGTTCCGCGAGCTCGAGTCGTTCACCAAGTTCGGCGGCGACATCGACCCGGTGACCGCAGGCGTGATCGACCGCGGCCGCAAGAACCAGCAGATACTCGTCCAGCCGCAGTATCATCCGTGGCCCGTCGAGAACGAGGTGGCCGTCATCTTCTGTGGAGTCAACGGACTCCTCGAGAACGTTCCTCTGGACCGTGTGCACGAGTTCGAGGAGAACCTCATCCAGACACTTAAGCTGCACAACAGGCAGGATGTGCTCGACGTGCTTCGCGAAGGCAAGCTCACCCCCGAGGTCGAGCAGACGCTCACAGCCGTGGCACGCGAAGTGGCCGACGCCCTCGCAGCCGAGTGATAATATTGAACTTCCGCAAGAACACCATATATTGAAATGGCAACGCTAAGAGAACTAAAGACAAGAATCGGGTCGGTGGCGTCGACCGAGAAGATCACCGGCGCCATGAAGATGATTTCATCGGCCAAGGTGCACCAGAACGAGGCGGCCCTCCGCAAACTGCAGCCCTTCAAGAACAAGCTGAAGTCGATCATGGGCCACATACTGGCCACTGACGTGAATTTCGATTCGCCGCTGATCACGCCCCGCGAGGTAAAGCGCGTGGCCGTTGTAGTGTTCGGTTCCGACGACGGACTCTGCGGTGCCTACAACCTCAATATCATCAAGGGATTCCTGGTGCGTGTCGACGCCATACGCAACGAGTGTGGCGCCGACACCCCCATTGATGTCTACGCTGTGGGTCGCAAGATCGAGAAGGCCGTGAGGCGTCTGCGCGACCCGAGACTCAACGTCATAGTGCCCCAGGGAGTCGACAGCAAGATGGACGGCACCACCGTCAACACGTTCACCCACGCCCTGCGCGACATGTTCATCTCGGGCGACGTTGACCGCGTCGAGACGGTGTATATGAAATATCATTCGATGAGCCGGCAGGTGCTGACGCACGAGATCCTTTTCCCCGTGTCGGAAGAGACCATAGCCGGCGAGGCGCGCGACACCGACGACAACCAGCTCTATATTTTCGAGCCCGACGCCAACAGCATCTTCAACGAGCTGCTGCCCATGTTCGTGCTCTCCAACATGCAGGAGATCACGATCCAGAACCGCAGCTCGGAGCAGGCCGCGCGCGTCATGGCAATGCAGAGCGCCAACGACAACGCCAAGAATCTGCTGGAAGACCTGCAGCTCGAATACAACAAGCTGCGCCAGCAAAGCATCACCACCGAGCTGCTCGACATCATCGGCGGCCAGGTGGAACGATAATCCGATAACATACAGAGAACATATATCAATTTTTAATGAGCAGTATATTAGAATATTTCAAGTCTGTAGGGCAGGGTATCAAGAGCCTGCTCGTCGGGATGGGAGTCACGGGCAAGGAGCTGGTGACACCCAAGATCACCGAGCAGTATCCTGAGAACAGGAAGACCCTGCAGATCGCCGACCGGTTCCGCGCGGAACTCACCCTGAAGTATGACGCCGAGGGGAGACACAAGTGCATCGGCTGCGGCATCTGCCAGATGAACTGCCCCAACGGAACGATCCGTCTTGAGACAAAGATGGTCGACCTTCCCGACGGAAAGAAGAAACGCAAGCTCGACAAGTATTTCTATGACCTCGGCAGCTGCACGTTCTGCATGCTGTGCGTCACCACTTGCCCGCAGAACGCTCTGGAATTCTCCAACGACTTCGAGCAGGCGGTGTTCGAGCGCGACAAACTCGTGAAGCAACTCAACTATCGTCCCGAGCCGGAGGGCGCGGACGTGGCTCCGGCAAAGCCCGCCATGGACCCCGAGAAGCTCGCGGCCATCAAGGCAGAGGCCCTGAAGAAGGCCGCCGCAATCAAGGCCGCCCGCGAGGCCGCCGCCAAGAACGCAGCCGACGGCAATGCGAACGCAGCCGACGGCGACGCCGCGAAGTCCTGACGGTAATTGATCTCCTTTTAAGTTCAAAAACAACAACTACAACTCAATAATGGATTCAGTAGCGAATATTATTCTATATTTTGTGGTGGCCATCTGCATCACTATTTTCTCGGTGATGACGGTGACGAGCCGCAAGATTCTTCGCGCGGCCACTTACCTGCTCTTCGTCCTGATCGGAACCGCGATATTCTATTTCCAGCTCGGATATCAGTTCCTCGGCGCCGTGCAGATAGCGGTCTATGCGGGAGGCATCATGGTCTTGTTCGTCTTCTCGATTCTGCTCACGCGCAGACCTGACGACAAGGCTCCGCTCCTCGACTCCCACCGCCGCACGCTCGGCGTGCTGGTGTCGGTGGCGGGTTCTGTGCTCCTCCTGCTCGCGATCTTCTTCATGCCCCTGATCGACGGCGTATCGTTGTCGGAATGCATCGAGTCGGGCATGACAATCGATATGAAAACCATCGGGCATGCTTTCGTCGGCACCGACAGATTCCAGTATCTGCTGCCGTTCGAGGCGATAAGCATCCTGCTCCTGGCATGTATAATCGGCGGCGTCACCGTGGCCCGCAAAAGATAATCCGCACAGACTATGGACTTAACAATGTTATGGTATCTCGTGCCGAGCGTCATCATGTTCGCCGCGGGTGTCTACGGGTTCTGCACGCGCAAGAATATGATCGCGCTGCTGATCTCGCTCGAGCTCATGCTCAACTCGGCCGACCTGAATTTCGTCGTCTTCAACCGGTTCCTTTTCCCGGGTTCGATGGAGGGCATGGTCTTCACCCTGTTCGCGATTGCAATCGCGGCCGCCGAGACCGCCATCGCGATTTCGATTATAATCAACATCTACCGTGAGGTCGGCAACACCGACATCAACTCCGTAAAACAAATGAGATTCTGAATATGGGCATTACTCTTCCAATATTGATTCTGGCCATACCGTTCACGATGTTTCTCGTGCTCGGCATCGGCGGCGTGAAGATGAGCCGCAAGACAGCGGGCGTTCTCGGCATCCTGGCCAACGGCACGCTGGCGGTGCTCGCCTATATCGTGGCCTTCACATATTTCTTCTCGGGCAATCCCGATTTCATTGTCGACGGCGTGCGTCAGCAGGTTCAGCTGTTCGACGTCACATGGCTGGCGTTCACCGACCGCATGGTGGTCAACATCGGCTTCCTGCTCGATCCCATCTGCGCCATGATGCTGGTGGTGATCACCACGATCTCGTTCATGGTGCATCTCTACAGCTGGGGATACATGGAGCATGAGCCGGGCTTCCAGCGTTACTACGCTTTCCTTGCCCTGTTCACGTTCTCGATGCTCGGTCTCGTGGTGGCCACCAACATCTTCCAGATGTATATCTTCTGGGAGCTTGTGGGCGTGTCGTCATATCTGCTCATCGGGTTCTTCTACAAGCTCCCGTCGGCTGTGTCGGCCTCGAAGAAGGCGTTCATCGTCACCCGTTTCGCCGACCTGTTCATGCTGATCGGTATCCTGGTGCTTTCCTATTACGTCTCGAACACTCCGGCCGACGGTCCGCTCGGCGGCGCGTCTGCCTTCAACTTCATGATGCTGAACTCGCAGCCCACCAACGTGCTCGCCTCGACGCTCGGAGCGACGTTCATGAGCGGCTCTGTTCTGACATGGGCCATGGTGCTGATATTCGTCGGCGGTATGGGTAAGTCGGCCATGATGCCTCTGCACATCTGGCTTCCCGACGCCATGGAGGGCCCGACGCCTGTGTCGGCACTTATCCACGCGGCCACGATGGTCGTGGCGGGCGTCTATCTTGTGGCGCGTTTCTTCCCCTTGTTCTGCGTCGTCCCCGACTCGCTGACGTTCATCTGCATCGTGGGTGCGATCACGGCGTTCTATGCCGCGGTCGTGGCCTGCGCTCAGATCGACATAAAGCGTATCCTCGCTTTCTCCACAATCTCGCAGATCGCATTCATGATGGTGGCTCTCGGCTGCGCCTACAACGAGCCCGTCGAAGGCGTGCATTATTCGGGACTCGGCTATATGGCCGGCATGTTCCACCTGTTCACGCACGCCATGTTCAAGGCACTTCTCTTCCTCGGCGCCGGATGTCTGATCCACGCTGTCCACTCCAACAACTACACCGAGATGGGCGGCCTGCGCAAGTACATGCCGATCTGTCACATCACGTTCCTGATCGGATGCCTCGCGATCGCCGGCATCTGGCCCTTCTCCGGCTTCTTCTCCAAAGACGAGATGCTCGCCGCGATGTTCAGTCGGCACTGGTTCTGGGGCGCCTGGATGACGATGGTGGCCGGTCTGACGGCGTTCTACATGTTCCGCATGTACTATATGGTGTTCTGGTGGGAGGAAAATCCCAAATACAAGCATGAGGGCCACAAGCCCCATGACGCTCCCTGGCAGATGTCGCTGCCTCTGATCGTTCTCGCCGCCATAAGCTGCGTCGCAGGTTTCATTCCCTTCGGAGAGTTCGTGACATTCAACGGCGAGCCGTATCACATCCACATCGAGCCTCAGGTGGCTGTCACCTCGCTCATCGTGGCCGTGTCGGCGATAGCGCTGGCGACAGCGATGTATATCAAGAAGAATCCATGGCCCTCGCGCGTCAAGAACATGTGGCCTGCGCTCTGGACGGCTGCGAACCGCCGCTTCTACTGGGACGAGATCTATCAGTTCATCACGCATAAGATCATCTTCAACCTCATCTGCCGCGGCATAGCATGGTTCGACCGTCACATCATCGACGGCACGATGGATGCCCTCGCCTCGATCACACAGTGGACTTCGGTCAAGATCAAAGGCATGCAGAACGGCAGCGTCCAGACTTATGTCATGTGGTATCTTTTCGGAGCCGTCCTGCTGGCGGCCATCACGTGGATCTGTATTCTCTAATTGTAATTGTCGCAAAATATTCTGATTATGTTTTCAAATTTCTTAATCTGGTTTGTAGTGGTTCCCATCATCATGATGGCCGGGCTCGCATGTTGCGGCAACAGCAATATGAAGGCCATACGCACCGTGATGGTGACCTGCTCCACAGTGCTGCTCGGCATGGCCATATGGCTCGTGTGCGAGTTCCTGGGGCTGCGTGCCGCCGGTGACACGAGCGAGATGCTCTTCACCGGAAGCTGGATGTGGTATGAACCCCTCAACATACACCTCGCCGTCGGTGTCGACGGCATCTCGGTGCTCATGCTCCTTCTCTCTTCGATCATCGTATTCGCCGGAACCTTCGCGTCGTGGAAGATAGATCCGCTGCCCAAGAACTTCTTCCTTTGGTTCGCGCTCCTGTCGACGGGCGTATTCGGATTCTTCATCTCGATCGACATGTTCACGATGTTCATGTTCTACGAGGTGGCCCTGATTCCCATGTATCTTCTCATCGGCGTCTGGGGCACGGGCCGCAAGGAGTATTCGGCGATGAAGCTGACCCTGATGCTGATGGGCGGCTCGGCGTTCCTTATGCTCGGCCTTCTCGGCATCTATTGGCACAGCGCCCCCGCCGGCGAAGTGCACACCTGGAATATCCTTGAGATCGCCCACAACAACGCAATCGCCCCGTCGTGGCAGAATCTTCTGTTCTGCTTCACGTTCGTCGGCTTCGGCGTGCTCGGCGCCATGTTCCCGTTCCACACATGGAGCCCCGACGGTCATGCCTGCGCCCCGACAGCGGTCTCGATGCTGCATGCCGGCGTGCTCATGAAGCTCGGAGGCTACGGCTGTTTCCGCATCGCCATCTACCTGCTGCCCGCGGCGGCTCAGGAACTCGCCTGGATCTTCATCATCCTCACGGGTATCTCGATTGTATACGGCGCGTTCTCGGCATGCGTGCAGACCGACCTCAAGTATATCAACGCCTACTCGTCAGTGTCGCACTGCGGCATGGTGCTCTTCGCCATCCTGATGCTTAACCAGACGGCCATGACGGGCGGTATCCTCCAGATGCTCAGCCATGGTCTGATGACGGCTCTCTTCTTCGCCCTAATCGGTATGATCTACGGCCGCACGCACACCCGCGACATCCGCGAGATGGGCGGTCTGATGAAGATAATGCCTTACCTCGGCGTCTGCTACATGATTGCCGGTTTCGCATCGCTCGGTCTCCCCGGCATGTCGGGCTTCGTGGCCGAGATGACGATCTTCTTCGGAGCGTTCGAGAACGCCGACATGTTCCACCGCATCTTCGTGATAGCGGCCACATGTTCGATAGTCATCACGGCGGTCTACATACTGCGCGTCGTCGGCAAGCTCGTGCTCGGCCCCGTGCAGAACGAGCATCATCTCCAGCTTACCGACGCCTCCTGGTGGGAGCGTTTCGCGACTGTCACCCTGATTGTGTGTCTTGCCGGTATCGGTTTCTTCCCCAACTGGATCAACGAGACCATCCGCGAGAGCTTTACCCCGATCATAGCGGCGCTCAGCTCGGCGATGTGAGAACTTCAAACCACTCAATAGAAACAACAAGAACAACTGCATAAAATGGATTATTCACAATTTGGGGCGATGCTGCCCGAACTCATAATTCTCGGACTGTTCTTCATCGTGTTCCTCCTCGACACGTTCTCGGGCGAGAATGGCAGGAAGCCGCTGACGCCCGTATCGACGGTTCTGTTCGGTCTCGCCACAATAGCGATATGGATCATTCCGGCCAGCGGTGAGACGGTGTTCGGCGGCATGTATGTCGACGACAGCGCCTGCAAGGCCATGAAGGCCATCCTCAACGTCGGGGTGTTCATCGTATTCCTGCAGTCGGCCAAATGGCTCGACAGCGATGAGGTGGCGGTCCGCAAGGGTGAGTTCTACGAGCTGATGCTCGTCACGCTCTTCGGAATGTATCTCATGATTTCGTCACGACACTTCCTGCTCTTCCTGATTGGTCTCGAGTCCGCGTCGCTTCCGCTCGCAGCGCTCGTCGCCTTCAACAAGAGACACTACGAGAGCCACGAGGCCGCCGTCAAATACATCCTCACGGCTGTATTCTCTTCGGCGATACTTCTTATGGGACTTTCGTTCGTATACGCATTCTCGGGAGGCTCGCTCTATTTCGACGATATCCGCGCCGAGGTAATGGGCGAGGATTCCGGTCTGCTGATCTGCGCGCTGGCGTTCATGATCGCCGGCATCGGTTTCAAGCTCTCGCTCGTACCGTTCCATCTCTGGACCGCCGACGTATATCAGGGAGCCCCGACGGCGATCACGAGCTATCTCTCGGTAGTCTCCAAAGGCGCGGCCGCGTTCGCGTTCTTCGTCATCTTCGTCCAGGCGTTTGGCCCGCTCTATTCCGGCCTCTGGGAATGGATGATGTATGCCGTCATCATAGCGACAATCACGGTCGGCAACCTGTTCGCCATCCGTCAGAAGAACATGAAGCGCTTCATGGCCTTCTCGTCGATCTCGCAGGCCGGCTACATCATGCTCGGCGTCATGACCGAGTCGGCTCTCGGACTTGGCTCGATGATGTTCTACATCTTCGTGTACGTTGTCAGCAACCTCGCCGTCTTCTCAGTGATCTCGACTATCGAGAACAAGACCGGCAAGCTGAGCATCGACGACTATGACGGACTGCACAAGACCAACCCGTGGCTGTCGTTTGCCATGACTCTGGCGATGTTCTCGCTGGCAGGTATCCCGCCTTTCGCAGGATTCTTCAGCAAGATACTCATCTTCACGTCGGTGACGGCCTCGGACAGCATGCCACTCTACATGCTCGTACTTGTCGCGCTGATCAACACCATCATCTCGCTCTACTACTACCTGCTTGTGGTCAAGGCCATCTGGATCAAGCCGGGCGAGGCGAAGGTTGAGTCGTTCCGCAGCGACAACGGCGAGCGCGTCGCGCTCTGGCTCTGCGTGGCCGGCATCATCTTCTTCGGTCTCGTGCCTTACATCTACAAGTATTGTGTAGAGTCGGCACAGCCTGTTTTAGCCGTCATCGGCCTCTGAAAGCGTGCTCTGACAATAGAAATTACGTCAACATATGTCCACAGCCCGTCGCTGACAGCGTCGGGCTGTTTTTTGAGGGGTTACGGCGTCTTCATAGAGACGAATGATACATAATTTTCCTATTAGGTATATAATTGTTCCATTTGGGACCTTTCGTGGACTTATTTCCGAATTTTTTGTATTTTTGCAATAGAAATAGAATGATTCTAAAATTAGAATGATTCTTAACGCAATTCGACGGTATCCGCCCGCTGGTTGCTATATCGGCCCGATGCTCAAAGTGAGCAGGCCGAACCCGAGCGGGAGAGAGTGAGATATCATTGGTCACATGAAAAAAAGCCATTGGGAACTTTGGCTCATGATGAACCGAACCTTGATCTTAGTGGTTGGCATGCCGAGGCTGACCGCGCTGGGAAAGTCCCGGCATGCTTCGGTTCATCATCATATAGGAGGCCCGGACTTCAGCGAAGTCCGGGCCTCTATCTTGGCTTAAGGTCTTTAAGGTTTTAGGGCCTTTGGGGGCTTTCAGAACTCGAAGGATTCGAGTTTCATCTCGGCGTTGTCGCGCATTATGCCGACGTAACGCTCGAATTCAGCCGACGCGCTGTGGGCGTCGAGCGCGGCCCGGTCGCGCCAGGTCTCGCAAATCATGAGTATGTCGGGGCGGGTGGCCGACGTGAAAATGTCGTAGGCCACACAGCCGTCCTGCAGCAGCGATGCCTCGGTGAGACCGCGCGCGGCGTCGAGCACGACTTCATATCTGTCATCCTTGACGCGGATAAAGCAATTCAGTCTGATCATATGCCTTTTTATTTTTGTGTCTTCTTCTGGGCTGTCTTTGCTGAGGATTTGCGGGCGGCGCGCTTTTTCGGAGCCTTCTCGCCGGCCTCTCGCGGGGCGTCGGTCACGAGCGAATGAGGCCGCACTTCCTCGGCCTCGATCACGGGCAGCGTGTCATCGTTGATGATATTGGCCCGCAGGGTCTTGACCTCCTTGTTGAGCGAATTGATTTCGGCTGCCTGATTGCGGATGGTCAGAAGCAGCGAGTTGAGTTCCTCGTTGTCAATGCTTTCGGGATACTGCTCCTCGACGCGCACCAGGAAGTCGGCGAGCACGTTCATGTAGTTGGTGAACGCCGCGAAAGGAGAGTCATACGGGCTGAAGGCGGCATGGGACGCGCCGTCGGCCATATTCTTTGTGCTCATGTAGTAGAAGTGGTCGCTGCTCTGAAGATACTCCCAGTCCTGCTTGATCTTGCGGTCGTCGCAGAGGCTGACACGTTCGGCCACGCTATACAGTTTGCCGAGAGCCTCGCGCTGCAGGTCGTTGCCCTTCCAGGCCGACACGTCGCGCGCCTCGTCGATATCCGACATAGGGTAGGGCACCGACAGCTCGTCTACCGGTTTGAGCTTAGACGATACCTCCGAGGGCATTGCGAAAGTGATGTTTCGCTCGGCGGCGAAGCGGGGAAGCGCCTTCATGAAGAGGAAGATGCCAGTGGAGGCGGGGAGGAACGAGCCGAAAGTGTCCATGCTGAAATAGAGGTTCACCACCTGCTCCTCGGCGGGAAGAGCCGCGATCCAGTCCATGTACTTGTCGGCCGTGAGGGGATACTCGGGCCATTCGGGGTTGTTGAAGTTGCGGGAGATGTCGTCGCTGAGCTTGTCGTTGGTCAGCAGCAGCTTGAGCTGGGGGGCTGTGGCGGCGTTGTAGACATAGTTGGGCGACTTCCATCCGAGCACGTGCTTGGCGCCCGCCGTGAGGCAGGTGTCGAAACCCATGCCGCTGATGAGCATCGCGATGTCGTCGTCGTAGATCAGCTCTGTGTTGGCGAAGGTGCGCGGATGGATGCCGAGCGTGCGGAATATCAGCTCGTTCTCAGCCTTGACCTCGCGCATGAACTCCTCCGGGTCCTCCAGCGAGGCGAGGGAGTGGGCGTATGTGCCGGCGAGGAACTCGACGCACCCCGTCGCGGCAAGCTGATGAAGTTTCTCGACGCATTCGGGCACGTAGACCTGGAGTTGCTCGAGGGCTGTGCCCGACACCGAGATGGCGCATTTGAACGCACCGTTGGTCTCGCGGATCATGTCGAGGATGGTGTCGCACATCGGCATGTAGGAGCTCTCGGCCAGACGCGTGATAATCTCGTCGTCGGCGAAATCGTCATAGTAGTAGTGGTCGTTGCCGATGTCGAAGAATCTGTATCTTTTCAGCCTGTAGGGCTGGTGTATCTTGAAATAAAAACAAACGTTTTTCATATTTTACGGTTTTCAGTCCAGAGCCTGTCTGAACTTTATATTAAGCTTTTGTAGATGTCGATCACTTTTTTGCCGGCTTTCTCCCAGGTGATGCCGTGAATTTCCTCGATCCCTCGGTCGCGCAGTTCGGTGTGCAGTGCCGGATAGGAAATCAGCGCGTGCATGGCATCGGCCATGGCGTCTATGTCCCAGTAGTCGGTCTTGATGACATTGTTGAGAATCTCGGCGCAACCGCTCTGCTTGGAGATAATCGAGGGCACACCCATCTCCATGGCCTCGAGAGGCGAGATGCCGAAGGGCTCTGACACGGAGGGCATGACATAAACGTCCGAATCGCGGAACATCTGGTAGACCTCGCGACCCTTGAGGAATCCGGTGAAATGGAAACGGTCGGCTATGCCCCGGCGGGCTGCCAGACGGATCATAGCGCGCTCCATGTCGCCGCCTCCGGCCATGACGAAGCGCACGTGTCTGTTCTTCTGCAGCACCTTTGCCGCGGCCTCGACGAAGTATTCGGGGCCCTTCTGCATCGTGATGCGGCCGAGGAAAGTGATCACCTTGTCCTTGCTCTCGCGGCGGGGAAGATTCAGAAGTTCGTCGCTGAGCGGGATCACGGCGTTGTGGACGGTGGTGACCTTGTCGGGCGATATGCCGTATTTCTCGATCACCGTGCGACGCGTCAGGTTCGAGACGGTGATGATATGGTCGGCGTTCTCCATGCCGTCTTTTTCGATGGCGAAGACGGTGGGGTTGACGTTGCCGCGCGAGCGGTCGAAGTCAGTGGCGTGCACGTGAATCACGAGCGGACGGCCGGTGACGTTCTTGGCGTGGATGCCGGCGGGATACGTCAGCCAGTCGTGCGAATGGATCACGTCGCAGGGGATGGTGCGCGCTATGACGCCGGCCACAATCGAATAGTTGTTGATCTCCTCGATGAGGTTGTCGGGATAACGGCCTGAGAACTCGATGCAACCCAGGTCATTGAGCCTCATATAGTTGAAGTCGGCATAGATGTGGTCGCGCAGGTCGAAATAGAGCTGCGGGTCCATCGCCTTGCCTATCCGGCTGTTCACATAGTCGTAGCTGACGTCTCTCCAGGCCACAGGGGTGCAGTTGGCACCGACGATGTTGGCGAAACCCTTCTCCTCGTCGCCCCAGGGCTTGGGGATGACGAAGGAGATCTCCATATCGCCGTTGTTGTGCATTCCCTTGGTCAGGCCGTAGCTCGCGGTGCCGAGTCCGCCAAGTATGTGAGGGGGAAACTCCCAGCCAAACATTAATGCTTTCATTATTTTGTATTTGTTAGATTGTCACGGGTACAAGAAATTCATTCCGATTGCGTCAGGGCTTTGCTCATGCGGTTGACGGTGCGGATCGTGCTGAGAATCTCGCCGACGTTCTTGGCGGTGCTGACGGCGCCGCGGCCGGTGTAGGGGGGATTGCCGTCGTACATCTCCGACAGCGAGCCTATGCAACCCTCCGCCATCTCGTCCTCGTATCCGATGAGCATCCTCTCGATGAACGAGAGTCCGCTGACTCCGAACACCTTGAAGTATGCGTCGGCATAGAATCCGAAAAGCCAAGGGCGAGCAGGGCCCTGATGGACGGCGTATTCGCGTTCCACGGGGTTGCCGACATACACGGGGCGGTAGTCGTGGCTCTTGGGGCTGAGCGAGCGCAGTCCCTTGGGCGTGAGCAGCTCGCGCGTGCAGAAGTCGAGCACTTTCTTGCGCTGACGGCGGTCGAGCGGCGAATACTCGAGTCCGATGGCGATGGCCATGTTGGGACGCACCTCAAGGTCGGTGTACGCGCCGTTGACGTAGTCGTAGAGATAGCCGAAATCGTTGAGGAAAGTCGATATGAACGATGCCTTCGTCTTCTCGGCCAGCTGGCGCAGCGTGTCGGTGTATTCGCCGTGGCGTCCTGTCTCCTCAAGCATCGAGACGAGGAACATCAGGGCGTTGTACCACAGGGCGTTGAATTCGAGTATGTAGCCGGTGCGCGGTATTATGGGTCGACCCTCGATCGAGGCCGAGAGCCAGGTGACCGGTTTGTCGGCGCCGTCGGAGCTCACCAGGCCGTTCGGGTCGAGGTGCAGATTGGAGATGCGGCCCTCGCGCACGCATTCCACCAGATACTGCACCGTGTCGAGATAGCGGGCGGCGCACCGGGCGCCGTCGGTGTAGCGGCGGTATTGCTGTATCGCCCAGACGGTCCAGAGGGGAATGTCAGGCAGGTCAATCTCCTTGATGACTCGGTCGGGGGCGCCGGTTTCGATGTTGCGGCGCAGGGCGTCTATGGACGACTCGAGAATCGCGTGGTAGTCCTCCTCATGGTCGATGGCCAGCGTGCAGCCGGGCAACGCGATCAGTTCGTCGCGGCTGCGGACGTTATACCAGGGATAGCCCGCCATGATGTACATGCCGTGCTCGTTCTTGAGATAGAACTGTTTGGCGGCGTTCTTGAGGCAGTTGAAGAAGCTCGTGCGGCACGTGCGCGTCATAAGCTCGGCTTCGTAGGTCTGCTCGAACGTCGCGGGGTCTGCCTCGAAAGTGGAGGCCGAGAAGATCACCGACTCACCCTTCTTGATCGGGAGCTCGAAATATCCGGGCACCCATAGGTCTTCCTTGTAGGGTATGCCGCGGTCGCGGTCCTTATAGTACTCGATGCCCTTGTACCAGTGCGGGTCGTCGACCCATGCCGCCTCCTTGTTGAACTGCATGAAGAGCGTCGGGTAACCCTCGTAAAGACAGCTCGCCACGCCGTTGGGCACGTGACGGATCTCGCGGTTGATGCCGGGGTTCTCCACCACAAGGTCGTTGGCGTTGCGGAAAGCCAGGAACGGCCGGAAACGCAGCGACGTCGGCGAGTGGGCCTCGAGCAGGGTGTAGCGTATCAGGATGCGGTTCTCGTGTGAGATGAACACTTTTTCCTTGGTCATGATGACGCCTCCGACGCGGAAGGTCACTTTGGGCACAGATTCGCATGTGAACTCGCGAATATATTTGTGCCCGTTGGGGCTGAAGACATTGTCGCCATACTGGTGAAGGCCGAGGTTGAACGACGCGCCGTGCTGTATCACCGATTCGTCGAGCGACGACAGCAGCACGTGCGCCTTGTCGTCCATCTCGGGAATCGGAATCACCAGCAGGCCGTGCTGTTTGCGGGTGTTGCATCCGACGATCGTGGTGCAATGGTATGCGCCCGACATGTTGGTGCGAAGCATCTCCTTCGGCAGCGACTGCTCCAGGTTGATCATAAGGTTTTTGTCAAACTTAAGATAACTCATGGTTGGTCTGTGATATTATAGGTTTGTTTTCATAATTTTGCGATAAGTCTTGTTTTGGGGTCGCGGACGCCGGTGTGCGAGGCGCCGCTCGGGCATTAGCCGGGCTTATACATAAATTCCAGCACAAAGATACGATTTTTTTATTAATCTGACAATATGTTTTTTAACACGGTTGCAAAACATATCTTCCGGGGCCTCAACGGTGGGCCTTGGTCTCGGCCATCATGGCCTGTCGGATATGCTCGGGCGACGGGAGCTCGAGGTCCTTGACCAGGAGGTCGTCGAACACAGCGTAAGCCTTCTCTCGGCGCGGCTCGATCTCGTCGAGCATTCCGGCGTAAAGGTTGCGGAAATCGGCTATGAAGTCGGTGACTCCGGCGTTGTCGAACGCCTTCTTGAAGTCGGCCACGGTGAAACCCTCGGTCTCTATGGCCGGCGTTATGCCCGTCTCGTCGTTGCCCATGTTGACCTCGTAGATGAGTCCGGCCTTGCGCAGGATGCCGAAGATGCGCCCCACGATGCGTATGGGCAGGTAGTACTGCACGGCGATGGTCTGCTGCGACAGCGGTTTCTCGTGGTCGGCGAAGCGCCGGCAGCAGACCGCCATGACGATGAGGGCGACGTTGTGCCAGCCTCGGTTGGAGATTGAACCTTCGTCGCCCATGAGGTTGAAGGTGAACACGTTCTGCATCGAATAGGCGATCATACAGCCCGTCAGCAGCGCGAGCCACGACAGCTGAAGCCATATCAGCATGAGCGGAAGGAAGGCGAACGAACCGTAGATGGCGTTGTATTTCGACACGTAGATCTGGCCGTTGAGAAAGAGCATCTGCAGCGCCTGGAACGCGATCGCGGCCACAGTGCCGGCCACGGCCGCGTACTTGAAGCTTACCTTCGTGTTGGGGATGAGGTAATAGGAGAGCGTGATGGCGAGCCAGCTAAGCGCGAACGGCAGGAACTCGAGGCCCAGATTGACGAACGGTGTGAGGAACGGCAGATTGATATGGTCCTGGACGACGCTCGACATGAAGATCGAGATACCGGCCGAGCATATCATCAGTACCGGCACCATGAGGCATATCGCGATGTAGTCGGTGAACTTCTGATAGATCGTGCGCTGCCGGGTGACGCCCCAGATGGAGTTGAACGAATCTTCGATCGACGACAGAAGCGAGATCACCGTCCAGAGCAGCACCACGATTCCGACGCCCACGAAGACGCCCTGGGTGGCCGTGTTGAGATATGAGTCGACGAACTTGAGGGCGGCCGTGATGCCCTGGCCCTGGGAGGGGAAGAACTGGTATAGCTGTTTCTGCAGCAGGTCCTGCAGTCCGAATCCGCGGCCAATGGCCACGAGCAGCGCGAACGCCGGCACGATCGAGAGCACCGTCGAGTAGGTGAGCGACATCGACTTGTTCTGCAGACTGGAGTTGAAGAACGCGCTCAGCGTCAGGTTCAGGGTCTTGACGATGCGGGTGCCGAGGTTGTTGCGCGGGTCGGCCCATACGCCGTCGGTGAAGTAGGCGTAGCATTTCTTTCCTCTTTCGATGATGCGGCTCATGAAGCCGGGTTTCCCGGCATTGTTGTCAGTGTCCATAGCGGTGGGGCATTAATCGTTACAGTATTCGGCACGCGGCTTGAGGCGGGAGGGGAGGTGCGCCTATAGAGAAAACGCCGGCCCGTGGCTTTTGTTTCGAAAGCCGCGGGCCGGGATGGGAGACAGAGATGATGTAAGCCGGGTTATGTGCTCCGGATGGACCGGAGTGTCTGTCATTTATCTTTGCGGCCGGTTGCCCGGCGCGCTATAGCGGTCTACCCCCCGGCAATGGACGGGCCGTCCTTTGCTGCCGGTATATTTGACCTTGCAACCCGCAGGATGTGCGGCCCGGCATGTCGCCATGCCGGCCGGTGGGCTCTTACCCCGCCTTTTCACCCTTGCCTGGCCTCCGCGAGGGAGACCGGCGGTCGTTTTCTGTCACATTGTCCCCGACGTCGCCGCCGGCTTTCCGTTAGAAAATGCGGTGCCCTGTGTTGCCCGGACTTTCCTCTTTATGCCCCGGAGGGCATAGAGCGACAGACCTCATTTCTGTCCTGTTTCTTTACAGACTGCAAAATTAGCGATAATTCCGCTGAAATGCAAGCGGATCACCGGATTTCGGTCTTGAGACCGAGCATGTCGCGGACGGCGGCGAGGATCGCGGCGTCGGATATGCGCGAGGAGTCGAAGGTGAGGTGATAGTTGTCGGCGCGGCCCCAGCCGTCGCGGTTGGTATAGTAGTTGTAGTATGACTGCCGCCTGCTGTCGCATTTCAGGGCGATGTCGCGGGCCTTCGCCGGATTGTCGGCCTCGCCGCGTCGCATCACGGCCCGGGCCCGCGTCTCGGCCGGCGCGTGGATGAACAGGCTCACCAGCCTCGGGTGATGACGCATCACGTAGTCGGCCGTGCGGCCCACGATGACGCACGACCCGCGTTCGCAGATCTCGCTTATCACGCGGCTCTGGAACTGATAGATGTTCTCGTCGCTCATCGGCGAGTGGCTGATCTCCGCGGTCGGGGCGCCGTAGTTGAACGACAGGATGGAACGCAGCAGCGAGGGGCGTTTCTCATCCTTGAGGGCGAATATGTCCTGCGAATATCCCAGCTCGGCGGCCGCCTCGCTGAGCAGCGACTTGTCGTAATACGGCACACCGAGCTCGCGCGCCAGCATCCTGCCAATGCGGCGGCCGCCGCTGCCATACTGGCGGCCTATCACTATCACGAATCTCTCGTCGCGGTCCTTGTCAATCATCTGCAATTGTCTATTTTTTCAACTATTCTGCAAATTTACAAAAATTTTTATTATTTTTGCATTTCAATCGGGCAAAAACGCCTGAAACAGTAGGTATAATCCTGTATCAACTCAATAATATGGATTCAGAACACAATGACAAACTCGAGGAGCAGGGGATGGAGGTCTACCAGCAGATAGTGGACCATTGCGAGGACGAGGGCGACATGCTGCCCGGTCTTATCACGAAGCTGAAGGCCGTGGACACCTCCGGACAGTTCCTGGCGAGCACCGCGCGTTATCTCGCGGCCGTGGACCGGCAGAAATTCGAGCCGTATCTCGCGCCGCTGATCGAGGCGGCGATCGAGCGCGACCGTGAGAGACGCTACATCGGCTCGCTGCTCCAGGCCATATGGGGCGAGGATTTCGAGACCCACGCCGAAGAGCTCAAGGCCTCCGACGACAATTTCCGGCGCATATACAAACGGCTGCATCCCGAACAGTACGCTATGTGAGACCGCCGGGCAACATAAACCATTATGAAAAAATCAATATTCAGCCTAATACTCATATTCATGGCAACGGCATTCGTCCAGGCCGAGCCGGTGGTCGACATCCACACGACGCTCGGCGACATAAAGGTCAAACTCTATGACGACACCCCCATCCATCGCGACAACTTCCTGAAGCTCGTGCGAGAGGGATATTACGACGGTGTCCTCTTCCATCGCGTCATCAAGGACTTCATGATCCAGACCGGCGACCCCGGTTCGAAGACCGCCGATAGCACAGCGATGCTCGGAGGGGGCGACCCGTCGTACACTCTCGAGGCGGAGATCAGATATCCGGCCCACTATCACAAGCGCGGAGCACTCGCCGCGGCACGCACCGCCGACCAGGTGAACCCCGAGCGCCGCAGCTCGGGCTCGCAGTTCTATATCGTCACCGGCGAGAAGCAGTCGGAGCGCGCGCTCGACATGATGGCCCAGCGCGCCAACCACGAGCGCAAGCAGGCATATTTCAACAACCTCGCCAAGGAGAACATCGACAGTATCCGCCAGCTCCAGAAAGCAGGCGACCGCGAGGGCCTCGAGGCCCTGAGGCTCAGCCTCGCCGAGAAGACCGAGGCCGCCGTCAAAGATGAGCCGATACCCGAGGAAATGAGGCAGACATACATCAACGAAGGCGGCACGCCACATCTCGACGGACAGTATACGGTGTTCGGAGAGGTGATCGAGGGCATGGATGTCGTAGATAAAATCCAGAACGTCGAGACCGGACGAGCCGACCGCCCGCGTCAGGACGTGCGTGTCATCTCGATGAAAATAGAGGAATGACTATACCTGCAGAGGCCCGGACTCCCGGGCCTCTGACCTTTCTTAAACTTGCCTTAGGATATACAGCCCACTTCAGAATCGACAATACTCAAATCCACATATTAACTAAACCAACTAACCTAACAAACTAAGATTTATGATCAAGTCACAGATCAAGGCGGTGCTGCTATCGGCGGCGACCATTGCCTTGGCCGGATGTGTCGACGACAATTATGACTTGTCGAACGTCGATACGACAACGCGCATCAACGTCAACGACCTGGTGCTTCCGGTCAACATCGACCCCATTCGTCTTGGCGATGTCATCTCTTTCGACGAAAACAGCAAGATTCAGCCCGTCACGATGGGCGGCAAGGAATTCTACGCCCTCGTGCAGGGAGGCGAATTCTCATCTGAGACCATCAGCATCTCCGATGTCAGGGCCACACCGACCCCCATCAACCCGACGCGCGAGACGCTGAGACGTCTTGTCGCGCCCGAGTCTGTCGCGACACGGGCGGCGGCGGTCGAATTCAGATATCCCATCGTCGAGATCGGCAACGATTTCTCCTACAGGTCGTTCAACATCGACGAGGCCATCGTCTCGCTCGACCGCATCACCACCGCGCCCTTCGAGTTCAAGCTCAATCTCCAGATTGAGGACCCGCACCATGCCATAGCCGGCATGACGTTCACCGACCTCGTGATCCGCGCGCCCAAGGGGCTTACGGCCACGCCGAGCACCGGCACCTACGACCCCGCGACCGGTCTATGGCGAATCCCGCGTGTCGATGTGGTGGGCAACCATGCCGACATATCGCTGCGCGCCACCGGCGTCGATATGGTGACCGCCGGAGTCTCCATCCTGCCCGACCGCTCGCTAGACTTCAACAGCGAGTTCCGTATCCAGACCGGATATGTAGACATCGAGCCTCTGCGACCCGATTTCCCCGATGAGGTTATGCTCGTCATCAGCTACGGTCTGTCGGACTTCGAGGTGCGCACGTTCGACGGCCAGATCCAGTATACTCTCGACGGCATCGACATCGCGCCTGTCACGCTCACCGACATCCCCGATTTCCTCGCCGGCGACGAGACCGACATACATATCGCCAACCCGCAGATATATCTGCAGATCAACAACCCGGTGGCGGGCGTTCCCCTCGACCTGCGCAGCGGCATGACGCTCACGGCGTGCCGCGACGGCGAGCCCGACCTTCCCTTCACGCTCGACGCCCCTATCGACATACTGAGCCGCAAGGCCGCCGACGGCCTCTACAACTTCGTTCTCTCGCCCTCTGACAAGGACCTGAACGTACCCGACAAGTTCGCCCAGGGTCTCGACTGGCACCGGTTCTCGACGCTCGGCTCGCTTCTGGCCACGCCTGCTTCGTGGACGCGCAAGGGCCTGCCCGACCGCATCGAGATCACCCTGCCCGGCGCCGGAGTGCCGCAGCAGAGAGTCACCGGCTTCACGCTGCCCCGCACGTTCGAGGCCGCCCACGGCGAGTATGAGCTCATAGCGCCCCTCGCGCTCAACGACGGCTCGAAGGTAATCTATACCGAAGTTCGCGACGGCTGGAGCGACGACGACCTCGACCATCTCACCGTGACCACACTCAAGCTCACGGCCCATGCGGTCAACAATTGCCCCGTCGGCCTGCAGCTCACCGTATATCCCATCGACACCGACGGCAACACCATCGACGCCAAGGTGGAGAGCAACAGACTTGAACCTAATTCGGAAACGGAGCTCACCATCGAGCTGACGGGCGAAGTGCGCCATCTCGACGGCATCCGGCTCGTGGCCGTGCTCGAAGGCGGAACCGACGACACGCCCCTTTCTCCCGAACAGACACTCACACTCACCGACATCCGCGCCAGAGTGAGCGGCTATTACGAAAAAGAATTCTAACCTTCCGAATCAGGCTAAACAATGAAAACCATCATAAAGAGAATGGCCGTCGCGACGGCCGTCGCCTCCGTGTCGCTCTGCGCCGGAGCGCAGAACACCAACTCGGGATATTTCCTCGACAACTATACCTACCGCTACCAGCTCAACCCCGCGTTCGGCAACGACTCGAAGTTCGTGTCCATCCCCGCGCTGGGCGGTCTGAACTTCGCGATGCGCGGCAACCTGCACGTCAGTGACATCTTCAGAGTGGTCAACGGCCGCACCGTGCTCTTCACCAATCCCGAGGTGCCCGCCTCGGTGCTCGGTGACTTCCAGGACAACAACCGCATCGGCGCCGACATAAAGGTCAACCTGCTCTCGGGCGGCTTCAAAGCCTGGGGCGGCTACAACACCGTGTCGATCAACGCCCGCGCCGACGTGCACGCCGGCATCCCATACAGTCTCTTCGACCTCGCCAAGAACGGCGTCAGCAACACCACCTACGATATCCGCGACGTCAACGTTGAGGCCAACGGTTATGCCGAGCTGGCGTTCAACCACTCGCGCGACATCCCTCAGGTGCCCGGTCTGCGCGCCGGAGCCGCCGTCAAGTTCCTCATCGGACTGGCCAGCTTCAAGACAGACCTGCGCCGCGCCGACATCACCCTGGGCGAGGACGCATGGACCGGCACGACCGACGGCGACATCTACGCCAACATCGGCGGTTTCCAGTACGAGACCAAACTCAACGACAGCGGCAATCCCTACGTGTCGGGCATGAACATGGACGGCGACGGATCGGTCGGCCCCAACGGATTCGGCATGGCGTTCGATCTCGGCGCCACCTACAGCTGGCGCGACTTCAACTTCTCGTTCGCCATGCTCGACATGGGCTGGGTGTCGTATTTCAATACCAAGAAGGCCACGACCGGCGGCCCGCGCTCGATCTGCACCGACGACTACATCTTTAATGCCGACGATGACGCCTCCAACAGTTTCGAGCAGGAATGGGACCGACTCAGCGACGACCTCGCCCAGCTGTATGAGCTCAGCGACGCCGGCGACGCCGGCACGCGCAACGTGGCCCTCGGCGCCACGATGAACATCGGCGTCGACTACACGCTGCCATACTACCGCCGTCTGCATTTCGGCCTTCTCAGCTCGTCGCGCTTCGTCAAGGGATTCACCTGGAGCGAGGTGCGCATATCGGCCAACGTCAATCCCGTCGACTGCTTCTCGGCCGACGCCAACGTGGCGTTCGGCACGTTCGGCACGTCGTTCGGATGGCTGCTCAACTTCTATCACAAGGGATTCAACATCTTCCTTGGCATGGACCATACGCTCGGCAAACTCTCGAAAGAGGGAGTGCCCCTGAGCTCGAACGCATCGGTAAATTTCGGCATAAACGTGCCGTTCTGACGCTGAAACAGCGCTGGCAAGCCCAAAAAATGACAAAAGATTGGCCCTCGGCTTGGTGGAGTCAATAAAATGTTATATATTTGGCAAATATTTCGGAACGGGAATCCGCGGGAGCCGTCATTGCGGCTCTCCGCGGTGCTTCCCAACGTGAAACACATAAGCAGAAAGCAAACATGAATGAGCTTGAAAAAGCAGGCTGCGAACAGGAGCCTGTAACCCCCTCGCCCGAAGTGGCGGAAACAAACAAGGAATGTGTGGAGGAATCGTCTCCGGCAATGGATCTTGAGAACGTGGCCGACATCCAGCAGGCCGCCGAGGCGGCAGATGTATGCGCCGAGACCGAGAGTCCGGCCCTCGACATCGAGGCGGTGGCCGACGCCGCTGACGACGAGGCGAGAGAAGACGCCCGCAGGATCCACAGCATGACGAAAGAGGAACTCCGCGACACACTCAAGGAAATCCTCGACGCCGACAATATGGAGGCGCACAAGGAGGTCACCGCAATCAAGCAGGCCTTCTTCAACATCAAGAATCGCGAGAACCTTGAGGCTCTCGACAGATATGTCGAGGAAGGCAACGACCCGGCGACATTCTCGGCGCAGCCCGACGAGGTCGAGAACGAGCTCAAGACGCTTTATGCTGAATTCAAAGAGCGCCGCGCCGCCTATATCGCGGCCGACGAAGAGAAACGCGCGCGCAATCTCGAGAAGAAACAGGAAATCCTGACCCGCATGGAGGAGATCGCCGGCGATATCGACAATGTCAACACGAAATTCCCCGAGTTCCAGCAGCTGCAGCAGGACTTCAAGGCTATCAAGGAGGTTCCGGCCACGGCCGAGACCGAGGTCTGGAAGCAGTTCCAGAACGTTGTGGAGCGTTTTTACGACAACCTGAAGATCAACAAGGAGCTCCGCGATTTCGACTTCCGTCGCAATCTCGACGCCAAGCGCGCCCTGATTGACGAGGCCAAGGCTCTCGAGAAGCTGAGCGACCCCATCGCCGCGTTCCGCGCCCTCCAGGGGCTGCACGACCAGTGGCGCGCCATCGGCCCCGTGGCCAAGGATATCCGCGAGAGCCTCTGGGATGAGTTCAAGGAGGCTTCGACTGTGATCAACAAGCGCCATCAGGAGTATTTCGAACAGCGTAAGGCCGCCGAACAGGCCAACGAGGAGGCGAAGACAGCTCTCTGCGAGGAAATCGAGACAATCAGCCTCGACGACATGAAGTCGTTCGCCGACTGGAACGCCGCCACCGACCGCATCATCGCCCTGCAGAAGAAGTGGAAGGAATACGGCTTCGCCTCGCGCAAGGCCAACGCCTCGCTCTACAACCGCTTCCGCAAGGCGTGCGACGCCTTCTTCGAAGCAAAGACGGCTTACTTCCAGCGCACCAAGGACGAGCTCAACGAGAATCTCGCCAAGAAGACGGCCCTCTGCGAGAAAGCCGAGGCCCTGAAGGCTACCGACGACGTCAAGAAGGCCACCGAGGAGGTGATGAAGCTCCAGGCCGAATGGAAGAGCATAGGCAGCGTGCCCCGCAAGCAGAGCGACGCGCTGTGGCAGCGCTTCACAATGGCCTGCAACTATTTCTTCGACGAGCGCAAGCGCCAGAGCAAGGAGCGTCATCGCGAGGAAGTGGAGAATCTTGAGAAGAAACGCGCCGTCATCGCGAGCCTCAAGGCCCTCCCGCTCGACGGCGACCGCGCCGAGGTGATGCCCCGCGTCAAGGAGCTCCAGGCCGAGTGGCAGACAATCGGGTTCGTTCCCTTCAAGATGAAAGACAAGATCTTCGCCGAATACCGCGAGGTGTGCGACAATCTCTACAACACCTACAACCAGCGCCAGTCGCGCGAACGCATGGCTTCGTTCAAGAGCCGCGTTTCCGAGATCAAGGGCGACGGCAGCAAGGTGTCGCGTGAGAAAGACCGCCTGATGCGCGTATGCGAGAGCCGCCGTAACGAACTGAAGACCATCGAGAACAACATGGGATTCTTCAGCGTCAAGTCTTCGGCCGGCAACTCGATGGTGCGCGACATGGAGAACAAGATCAAGCGCCTCAAGGAGGACATCAAGGAGCTTGAGGAGAAGATTGCTCTTCTCGACAAGACAGAAGAGGCTTAAGGTCTCTAAGGTCTCTAAGGACTACGATATTCAGATTATTAGTCATATGGTTGGCGCGGGCTGTTTGGCCCGCGCCTCCGCTTTATCAACAAACATCAAACCTTATTATCAACAAACATCAAATTCTATTATCAACAGGCATCAAATTTTATTATCAACAAACATCAAATTTTGTGAAACTTTGCCAATCCAGGCCCTGGCTTCAATAAAACGGCGTCTCTGTCCGTTTAAACTGAAGTATCCTTAATCAGGTTGAGAATAGTAAGATGAAAATAAAGCATATCTTGATATCCGCCGTCATGGCGTTGCCCTGTCTTTATGCCGCCGCAAAGGTGGAGACGAATCCCCAGCCCATAGTATCCGAATCAGATTTCACCGCCAACATCGAGAAGGCCGAGGCCGGCGAACCTGCGGCCGCGCGCATCATAGGCGACTGCTATCTGACAGGCACGGGCGTGTCGAGAGATGTCAACAAGGCGTGGCGCTGGTATTCGAAGGCGGCGGGCAAGCAGGATCTTGAAGCACGCTACCGTATAGCCTGCCTCTATCGCGACGGCATCGGCGTGAAACAGAATGACCGCGAGGCGGCCTATTGGTTCGGGCGTGCCGCCAACAACGGCCATCCGCTCGCGTTGCTCAACATCGCCGACTGCTATATCGAGGGTCGCGGCATCCAGCGTGACGACCGCATCGCGGCCGAGGACTTCTGGCGCGCGGCCGACCGCGGAGTCCCTGAAGCCGCATACCGCATCGGTCTGATGCTCCGCGATGGGGTTGGCCTCTCGCAAGACAAGTCCATGGCCCTCAAATTCCTGCGTCAGGCCGCCGAATCAAATTATGGCGACGCAGAACTCCTCGCGCAGTTTCTCGAGCAGGAAGGTGTCAAGTTGCCTGTCAAGCATCAGGCGTCAGCCAAAAAGAGCAGCGCCTCGACCAAAAAGAGCGGCGTAAGCAAGAAGTCCGGCTCCAGGAAGTCCCACTCCAAGAGCCGTTCGGGTTCCGCCAAGAAATCGCGCCGCAGATAACACCATATAAAGCAACCACTATGACTGAACTTATATTGCTCAACATATCGGGCACCGACCGCAGCGGCATCACAGCCAGCCTCACCGAAGTGCTCGCCAACAACGACGCCAAGATTCTTGACATCGGACAGGCCGACATACACCACACACTCTCGCTCGGCATACTCATCAAGACCGACAGCTCGCGCAGCGGCGAGATTCTGAAGCAGCTTCTCTTCAAGACACGCGACCTCAACGTGCAGGTGCATTTCGACCTCGTGTCGGAAAGCGACTACAACGATTGGGTGTCGCGTCAGGGCAAGAACCGCTACATCGTCACGATACTCGGCCGCGAGATCACCGCCCGTCAGATTGCCGAGGTCGCCAAGATCATATCCGCGCAAGGTCTCAACATCGAGACCATCACGCGCCTCACCGGACGAATGCCGCTCGACGAGACCGAGCAGCCCCTCACCAAGGGGTGCATAGAGATGTCTGTGCGCGGTACGCCGCATGACCGTGTGGCCATGCAGTCGCAGTTCATGAACCTCGCCTCGTCGCTCAACTTCGACATTTCGCTGCAGGAAGACACGATATTCCGTCGCTCGCGCCGTCTGATATGTTTCGATATGGACTCCACGCTGATACGCACCGAGGTGATCGACGAGCTCGCCGACCGCGCCGGAGTGGGCGATCAGGTCCGCGCCATAACCGAGTCGGCCATGCGAGGCGAGATAGACTTCTCCGAAAGCTTCAAGCGTCGCGTGGCCCTGCTCAAAGGTCTCGACGTCTCCGTGATGCAGGAAATCGCTGAAAATCTTCCCATCACCGAAGGCGTGGAGCGGATGATGAGCGTACTGAAACGCTCGGGCTACAAGACGGCCATTCTCTCGGGCGGATTCACATATTTCGGCGAGTACCTGAAACGCCGTTTCGGCTTCGACTACGTCTATGCCAATGAGCTTGAGATCGGCGACGACGGCAAGCTGACGGGGCGTTATGTGGGCGATATCGTCGACGGCAACCGCAAGAAGGAACTTCTCAAGCTGATAGCGCAGGTCGAGAACATCAACATAGCGCAGACCATAGCCGTGGGCGACGGCGCCAACGACCTGCCCATGCTCTCCACGGCCGGTCTCGGCATCGCCTTCCACGCCAAGCCCAAGGTAAAGGCAGAGGCGTCGCAGAGCATATCGACGATAGGAATCGACGGAGTGCTCTATTTCCTCGGCTTCAAGGACTCGTATATGCAGGCATGACGTCCCGCTGACAGATGAATGCCTGAGGCTCCCCATACGACAAGGAGGGCGGCGGAATTAACTTTTCCGCCGCCCTCCTTGTTGTATTAGTAAACTATATCTACGAGACCATGATATTCCGTTCTATTGCAATGACGCTGGGCGTCTCTATTGTCTTGCCGGTGTTGGCGGCAGCCGACACCGCGGTATGCGACACGGTATCCGGGCCGCCGTCGCCCAATTGCGGGCGCGAGACGGTAGGTCTCGTTCTCAGCGGCGGAGGCGCAAAGGGCATAGCGCATGTCGGCGTGATCAAGGCGTTGGAAGACAATGATATCCCCATCAACTGCATTGCCGGCACATCCATGGGGGCCATAGTGGGAAGTCTCTATTCCTGCGGCTGGTCGCCCGAAAGGATGCTCGACTTCTTCTGCACTCCCGACTTCATCGAATGGAGCACGGGTACGATAAGCAAGGACCACATATATTACTACGACCAGCCGACGCCGACGCCCGACTGGGTGACGCTCAATCTCAGCTTCCGCAAGAAGGAGTCGCTGCCCTCGCAGATCATACCCACGAGCCTCATCAGCCCGCTGCCGATGAACATCGAGTTCCTGAATCTCTACGGCCCCTATTCAGAGCAGTGCGGCGAGAATTTCAATCGGCTCTTCGTGCCGTTCAGATGCGTGGCCTCCGACGTCTACCACAAGCACAAGGTGGTGTTCTCGCAAGGTTCGCTCGGCGATGCAGTCAGAGCGTCGATGAGTTTTCCGATGGTGTTCCGGCCCATAGAGGTCGACAGCGTCCTGCTGTATGACGGCGGCATATACGACAACTTTCCCGTCAACGTGATGGAGGAGGAATTCAATCCTGACTTCATGATAGGGGTGTCAGTGTCGGGCGCCGACACCAAGCCGCTGCAGGGCGACATGTACAGTCAGATAGAGGATATGATCATCCAGAACAACGACTATTCCCTGCCGCCAGAACGTGGTGTCAAGATCCAGGTTCCGGTACTCGACTTCGGGGTCCTGCAGTTTGACAAGGCGCGCACCATCTACGAGATCGGCTACCGTACAGGACTTTCGATGGTCGATTCTATCAAGAGCCGACTTCATGCGCGCGTTCCGCTCGGGGAAGTCACCGCGAGGCGGCGTGCGTTCGCGGCCTCCACGCCCGAACTGAAATTCGACACCGTGAAGGTCGAGGGGCTGAAGGGGAGTCCGGCGCGATATCTCGAATATCTTTTCACCCACGACCGCCCCGAGCCCTTCGGCATGAAGCGCACGGTCGATTCCTATTACCGGGCGGTCACCGACGGATCGCTGAGCAACCTCGTGCCCAAGGCCGAGTTCGGAGCCGGCGGGCGCAACACCCTCGTGCTCGACGCCACGCCCCGGCGCCCCTGGACGGTCGGAATCGGCGGATATGTCACGACCTCGACCAATTCGATGCTCTATTTTTCGGTCGGCTACCACACTCTCGGCCTCAACTCTCTCGACGTCTCGCTGTCGGCGTGGCTCGGGCAGGCCTACCTCGCCGGCATGGCCGACGTCAAGTTCTCGCTCCGCACCCACATACCGTCCTATCTGCAGCTTACAGGAGTGCTGAGCAAGCAGAAGTTCTACGAAGACGAGACCTTCTTTTTCAAGGACTCCCATCCGATGTTCATGACCGAAATCGACAACTTTGTGCGGGCCGGCTACACGTGGGCCATGGGCCGCATCATGAAGGGGTATGCCAATCTCGCCGGGGGATATGTGTCAGACTCATATTATCCGGCCGATGACGTGAGCAGCAACGGCGAACGCGACCGCATACAGTACCGGGCCGGTGTGTTCCGTCTCGGAGTCGAGGCCAATACGCTCGACAACCAGATGTATCCGTCGTCGGGCCGGCAATGGATAGCCGACGCCTCGCTCAGTTATCAGAGTTCGCGGTTCACACCCGGCGACGGCGCTCCCGGAGCATGGAAGGGTAGGCCGCTGGCATCGCTCGAGCTTCTGTGGCGTCATTTCTTTCCGGTGGGAAGGTACTGGTCGTTCGGAGGCATGGTCAACGCGCTCGGCACGCTGCAGCGACTTGACCAGAACTATACCAACACACTGGCGCATGCCCCGGCGTTCGCGCCGACGCCCGCCACGAGAAACTATTTCAACATCGCGTTCAGGTCAGACAATTACGTCGCCGTCGGCTTTATCCCGATGTGGAAACCGGCCAAGCGTCTCCAGGTGCGCGGCGACTTCTACGGCTATGTGCCGCTGAGACATCTCGAAGACACGGGTCGCGACAACGTGGCCAGATACAGGGGCTGGTTCCGCACGCCTCAGTTCATAGGCGAGCTGGCCGTCATCTACAATCTTCCTTTCGCCAGCGTGTCGGTCTATGGCAACTATCTGTCGTCACCGGCCCGCAACTGGAACTTCGGAATATCAATCGGTCTGTTGTTCCACGCCCCGAGGCTATTCCATCGCTGAGACAATGCTCTTCATGCGCGGCGTTTCCCACACGGCGGAATCGGCGAGCACGAGCAGCACCGGCATGTCGAGTCTCGTAGCCAGCGCCTTGGCCCGTCGGGAGCCCATCGCCATCATCGACGTTGCCAGCGCGTCGGCCTCCATGGCCGTCGGCGCGACGACGGTGGCGCTCAGCACGTCGGTGCGTGCCGGTCGGCCTGTGGCCGCCGAGATCGTGTGGCCGTAACGGCTGCCCCCGCTTGTGTGGAAATTGCGGTAATCGCCCGATGTGGCGAGTCCTCCCCCCGCAAGCGTCACCACGCACTGCGACTCGTGGACCACCGAGTCCGAGAAGACCGGGCGGTCGACCGACACCCGCCATTCGCGTCCCGAAGGACTTTGGCCCGCGCATCTGATCTCGCCACCGATCTCCACGAGATAATCCTTCACCCCGTTGCGTTCGAGCATCTCGGCCACGCGGTCGCAGCCGTAGCCCTTGGCTATCGCCGAGAAATTGAACTGCATCCCCTTGTTGCCCTTGATCATGAGTCCGCGCTCGATGCGGCAGCGGCCGATTCCTGTCAGCGCGAGCAGCGAGTCGAGACGCAGCGTGTCGGCCGTCGCCTTGTGGCCGCGCCCGAATCCCCAGGCCGTGATGAGCGGGCCCAACGTCGGGTCGAACGCTCCCTCCGTAAGCCGGTTGACACGGAGCGACATTTCGAACACGCGCGCGAAGTCGGCGTCGACTGCGACTGAATCGGCCTCGTTGACACGGCTCGCCAGCGACGCGGGGTCGAACACGTTGAGCGAATTGCCCACGGCCCCGAAGGTGGCGATGATGCTGTCGGTGAGGCTTCGGTCGGACTTATAGGTGATATGATACGTCGTGTGCCACACCATTCCCTCGTCGCGCCTGAACTTCTCGCCACACGCCGTGAAGAGGGCCACAGCAATGGCCGCCGGCAGCCAGCGCGTCATGAACTTTTTGAATTTTCTCATTGTTTATTGTAATAATAACATGTTTTATAGCATAAATCAGGACTTAAGCCCCAACTCTTCTCAGAAAAATTTGGTAAATATATAAAAAAGAATTAAATTTACACCTCAGGAAGATAAAAAAACAGCAGAAAACTAATTCGACACTTACACACACACAATAAATTTCAATAACATGAAAGAGTCATTTTTGTTTTTAGCCGACGGCTTCGAGGAGGTCGAAGCCCTGACGCCGGTAGACGTGCTGAGACGCGCGGGGATGCCGGTGCGAACAGTATCGATCACGAGCTCACAGCTCGTCACAGGAGCGCACGGCGTCACCGTGAAGGCGGACGCGATATATGACCCCGCGCTGTTTTCAGACCCTGCATGGCTGATTCTGCCAGGCGGAATGCCCGGAGCGACCAATCTGCATGACTTCTCGCCGCTGATCGGGCTGCTGCGCCGCCAGCTCGAATCGAAAGATGGACGCATCGCCGCCATCTGCGCCTCTCCGGCCGTGGTGCTCGGCGCCGAGGGCCTGCTGCGTGGCCGCGAGGCAACGTGCTATCCCGGCTTCGAGTTGATGCTCGAGGGGGCGCGCTATGTTGACGCGCCTGTCGTGGCCGACGACAAGTTCGTGCTCGGCAACGGTCCGGCATCGGCCCTGAAGTGGGCGCTCTCCATCGTCTCCAAGCAGCTCGGCGAGGAGAAGTCGTTCAACATCGCTTCGCAGATGCTCTACTATCCCATAAGCGAGGAACACCCCGACAACCTGTTCGGATAATCTCCGGCATGCCGCGCCCGTTATAAGGGAAACAAGACACTGAATGGACAAGTACTATACCGTATCGGGACCCGGCTCGTCTAAATATACAGAGAAGATGAGCCGGTTCCTTTCGTTCGCACTTCCGGTGGGGAGCGCCGACGAGGCCCGCGAGCTGATCAAGACATATCAGAACGAATATCACGACGCGCGCCATGTCTGCTGGGCCTATATGCTGGGTCCGGAGCGCAGGGAATGGCAGCTCAACGACAACGGCGAGCCCTCGGGCACTGCCGGCAAGCCGATCCTGGGCCAGATCAACAGCGCCGGACTCACCGATGTGCTCGTGGTCGTGGTCAGATATTTCGGCGGAATCAAGCTCGGCACGTCCGGCCTCATCGCCGCCTACCGCGAGGCCTCCAGACTCGCCCTGCAGGAGGCGGGCGTGAAGGAATGCCGGCAGACGGCGTCGCTGCGCGTCGAGTTCGGATACGAGTCGGCCGACAAGGTGATGCGCATCGTCAAGCATCCTGACGTCGAGATTATTTCCAAGGAATTCGACAACATGTGCCGCGTGTCGATACGCTTTCCGCTCGATATGCTCGAAGAGCTGAAAATGCGGCTCGGAAATGTGGAAACGGCCGTTTTGGACCCATTATAAGGCTCAAAATTAAAAAAAACAGCCTATTTCAGAGAAATATCACGCTGAAATAGTGCTTAATTCAAAAAAAATTACGATATTTGCACTGCAAAACCGCGAAGGCCCCCTCCGGAGGTCTCCCGTGACGCTTTGTGAGGTTGAATCCAACATATCTAAATGCCCCGTCCCGGCGCGGCAGACTCGGAAGGCTTTGAATCAATAATACCTGACTAATCTTTTAATAGATATAAGAAATGACAAAGGCAGATATCGTAACAGAAATTTCACGCATCACCGGCCTGGAGAAGGCCGCGGTGCTCACTACAGTCGAGAAGTTCATGGAGGTCGTAAAGGATTCCATGGCCCACGGCAACAACGTCTATCTCCGCGGCTTCGGCAGCTTCGTTGTCAAGACCCGCAAGGAGAAGACGGCGCGCAACATCTCGCGCAACACCACTATCAAGATTCCGGAGCACAAGGTGCCCACTTTCAAGCCCTCGAAAGTCTTCCTCGAGGAGGTGAAGAAGGAAAGCTGATAGAACGACACTCTTAAGAAGATAACCGCCAGGGAATGCCGGCGTGCAGACGACGGAATTCCCCGGCTTAAACCAATAAACTAAAAACATTTACAGCTATGCCCAGCGGAAAGAAGAGAAAAGGCCACAAGATGGCCACTCACAAACGCAAGAAAAGACTGAGAAAGAACCGTCACAAGAAGAAATAAGCAAGGTTCTTCGTTTGCGTTGCAAATTCGAATAGTGTGCGACGTCGGGCCGTCATGTCGCGGCCCTTCGCCCGCAGAAAAGAACAAACCGCACCATAGCCCCGGCATGTTTGTGTTTTGTTCTTTTTTTAATTTTTAACTTAGATTCTTGTCCGCGTCTCCGCCCGGAGGCCCGGACCGGTAAACATGAAAAGCGAATTAGTAGTAGACGTCAGCCAGGAAGACATATCGATCGCTCTCCTGGAAGACTCCCGGCTTGTCTCGCTCCAGAAGGAGAGCCGCAACATCGCGTATGCTGTCGGCGACCTCTATCTGGCGAAGGTCAAGAAAATCATGCCGGGCCTGAACGCCGCATTCGTGGATGTCGGCTATGAAAAGGACGCTTTTCTTCATTATCTCGACCTCGGCCCGCAGTTCAGCTCCTATATGGAGTTCATAGCCGAGGCCCTCAAGGACAAGCGCAAGGTCCCCTCGGTGTCGCGTCAGAAACTCCTGCCCGACATACCCAAGCAGGGCACCGTACAGAGCGTGCTCCAGCCCGGCCAGCAGCTGCTCGTGCAGATTGCCAAGGAGCCAATCTCGTCCAAAGGCCCGAGACTCACCACCGAGATTTCGTTCACGGGCCGGTATATGGTGCTGATGCCCTTCGGCGACAAGATCTCCGTCTCGCAGAAGATCAAGTCTACCGAGGAGAAAATCAGGCTCCGCCAGCTCATCGGCAGCATCAAGCCCAAAGGATTCAGCGTGATTGTCAGGACTTCGGCGGAGAACAAACGTGTGGCGGAACTCAACAACGAGATGCGTGCCCTGGTCAAGAACTGGGAGGAGACCATCGCCAAGATGCAGCGCAGCAAGGCGCCCGCCCTGATCTATGAGGAGGACTCGCGCGCGGTCAGTGTGATCCGTGACCTCTTCAGCCCAAATTTCGAGAACATTTATGTGAATCATGCCGAGACGTTCACGCAGATTCAGAATTATGTCTCAATCATCGCACCCGAGAATAAGGATATCGTCAAGCTTTATTCGAAGGATACGCCGATCTTCGACAACTTCAACATCACGCGGCAGATCAAGAGCAGCTTCGGCAAGACGGTCTCGTTCCGTTCGGGAGCTTATCTGATCATTGAGAGCACTGAGGCTCTCCACGTCATCGACGTCAACTCCGGCAACCGCAGCAAGGCCTGCCCCGACCAGGAGTCGAACGCGCTCGACGTCAACCTCAAGGCCGCCGACGAGATCGCCCGCCAGCTGCGTCTGCGCGACATGGGCGGCATCATTGTGGTCGATTTCATCGATATGAGCAAGTCGGAACACCGGCAGCAGCTCTTCGACCATATGCGCGAGGTGATGTCCAACGACCGTGCCCGTCACAACATCTTGCCGCTAAGCAAGTTCGGACTGATGCAGATCACGCGCCAGCGTGTGCGCCCCGCTCTCGACATCACCACCAGCGAGTCATGCCCGTCGTGCTTCGGCAAGGGCGAGGTGTCGGCCTCGATTCTTTTCACCGACAAGCTCGAGGAGAAGATCGAATATCTGGTCGAGCACCTCAAGGTCAAGAAGTTCAATATGTATATACACCCCTATGTCGAGGCGTATGTCAAGAAGGGAGTCTTCTCCCTCTACGGGAAGTGGCGGCGCAAGTATGGCCGCAGCTTCAAGGTGATAGCCGACGAATCGCTGGCGTATCTCCAGTATAAGGTCGTCGACGAAGACGGCAAGGAGATAGATCTCAAAGAGGAGAGTGACATCAGCTCAAGCCAGAGCAAGAGCCGCCTCCGCGCCAAGAACAGAGATAATGAAGAAAACTGAACATCAGTGAAGTGAAAAAAGAAAGGGAAGACCGCCGAGTCCTCCCTTTCTTTTTTCCGTCGGTATGAAAGCCGCAGGCTTTCACCACGCGACCTAACCCTCCCGTCTTCCTTCTTACTTCCTGTTACTTTTACTTCTTACTTCTTACTTCTTACTTATCACTTATTGCTTGGATAACGCGTCGGCGACGATGAAGGTGCTGCCTCCGATGTAGATTATGTCGCCGGGGCCGGCGTCGCGGCGGGCGGCGGCAAGAGCAGCGGCCACGTCGCTGTGGGCACTGGCGTCGAGCCCGCGTGCGAGGCATCGCTCCGTGAGTTCGGCATAATGCATCGCGCGCGGTATCTGCGCCTGCGTCACGTAATAACGGGCTTCCCCGGGGAACATCGGCAGGATGTGGTCGACATCCTTGTCGTTGACGAATCCTATGACGAAGCGGAGTCTGGCGTCGGCTCCCCGTTCGTCCATCAGACGTCTCAGCTGGGCGAGATTATAGCTCAGGCCGGCCTCGTTATGACCTGTGTCGGCGATTGTCAGCGGCGAGTCCGAAAGCCGCATCCATCGCCCGGCGAATCCGGTGATGCGCTCCACGTCGCTGAATCCTCGGCTGATCGCTTCGTCGCTGATCGCAACGCCGGAGCGGCGCAGTGCGTCGATCGCCACACGCGCCGTGTTGACGTTCTTCCGCTGGTAATCCCCCTGCAGAGAACAGTGCAGCGCGTCGTTGGTGCTCTCGTCGATTTCTCGGTATGCCTCGCGTATCGGTGCGCCGACCTCCGCGGCCCGTGCGCGGAATACCGTCTCCGTCTCCGCGCAGGCCTCTCCGATCACGACCGGGACGCCCGGCTTGATGATGCCCGCCTTCTCGCCGGCGATCTTCGCCAGAGTGTCGCCGAGAAACTGTGTGTGGTCCTTCGATATGTTGGTGATCACCGACAGCAGCGGCGTGATGATGTTGGTAGAGTCGAGCCTGCCTCCCATGCCGACCTCTATGACGGCATAGTCTACGCCGCTGCGCGCGAACCAGTCGAAGGCCATCATCATGGTGAGTTCGAAAAACGACGGGCTGTCACCTTTGTAGTCGCCTGCGAGCCAACGCTCGACAAAGTCGGTGACCTCTTCGCGTGGAATCATCTCGCCGTCGATGCGCATCCTCTCGCGGAAATCGACGAGATGGGGCGACGTGTATAGGGCCGTGCGGTATCCCTGGCTCTGCAGCGTCGCGGCTATCAGGTTCGACACGCTGCCCTTGCCGTTGGTCCCGGCCACGTGGATGGCCTTGAGGCGACGTTCGGGATTCCCGAAGTGGGCGGCGAGTGCCTCGCTGCGTTCGAGTCCCGGTTTATAGGCCGCCGCGCCGGTGCGCGAGAACATCGGCAGCTGGCGGTATAGCCATTCGGTTGCTTCCTTATATTCCATATAGCAGATAGCCGGTGAGCCCGGCCATGATTATTATCAGTATCGGATGAATCTTGAATGTCTTGCGGCCGAGCCTTATCGGGAAATAGACAAGGCAGAAGGCCGCCACGCAGATGCCGACGCTCGTCCAGAGCTGGCTGTCAACGCCGTTCGGATTGAAGTTGGCAGCGTTCATCAGCATTATCGCGGCCGAGGCGATGAGTCCCACCACGACCGGGCGCAGACCCGTGAATATGGCCTTGATAACGCCGCTTTCGTGATGCCGGCGAATGAAGTGCGAGCAGTAGAGCACAAGCAGGAACGACGGCACCGTCACCGCGAGCGTCGCCAGCAGCGAGCCGAGCACTCCCCATCCCGGGGTTGCGAGCGCCGGGTCATAGCTGCCGGGCGCGACATAGCCTATGTAGGTCGCGGAGTTGATTCCGATAGGTCCCGGAGTCATCTGCGAGATGGCCACTATGTCGGTGAACATCTGATCGGAGATCCAGGCATTGTCAGACACGACGATGCGCTCCACCAGCGAGAGCATGGCGTATCCCCCGCCGAATCCGAATATGCCTATCTTCAGATAGGCCCATATCAGTTTCCAATATATTCCCATGTCGGTTATCCTTCAGAGTTCGTATTACCGCGGCCTTTCCGTCTGACGCCGCGCGAGGCGAGCCACCAGACCATGAAACCGCCCGCGCCGCCGAGCACGATATAGAGTATGGGGCTCGACACCGCTCCGAGGTCGAGCGAAATCATAAGCGCCACGACGAGCGGTATCCATACCGTCTTCCATGTGAGCTTCGCGGCCCGGGCCGACGTCAGCACCGGGGCGATGATGAGCGCCACTACGGCGGGCCGTATGCCCATGAAAATGGCCGAGATCACACGGTTGCTCTTGATCATGTCAGGCGTCAGGAAGATGGCTATCGCCAGAATGATCATGAACGAGGGGAGAATCGTCCCGGCGGCCGCAACGATGCTGCCGCGCAGACCGCGCAGTTTGTCGCCGACGGCCGTGGCGATGTTCACCGCCAGGATGCCCGGCAGCGACTGCGCGATGGCCAGCAGGTCGAGGAAGTCGTCTTTCTCGATCCAATGGTGCTTGTCGACGATCTCGCGTTCGATAATCGAGATCATGGCCCAGCCTCCGCCGAAAGTGAAGGCCCCTATCTTGAAGAAACTCGAAAAAAGCTTCCAGTACATCTGATTGCGGCTTTGCCTACACACACCGACGTGCTCCAGGCATATCGTCGATATTGGCCTGAAGCACGTTGGCGCGTTGAGCGGCGGTTAATGTTTCCTGTCCATCTGGCGCCACACGTAGAAGATGTATGCCAGCACGAACGGTATGAAGATCGATGCGTAGCTCATGGCCTTAAGCGTGAAGAGCGAAGACGACGAGTTGCGGATTGTCAGCGAGCTCATCGGGTCGGTGAGCGAGGGGAGGAACGCCGTGTCGCCGTAGCCCGCGGCCCAGAAGAGCGCGATGACGGCGAGGAACGTTCCGATGCCCGTGAACCATACGCCGGCCGTGAATCTCTTGGCGAGCACCGAGCGGAGCAGGCCGTAGAGCACGGCCACCACGCCGAAGAGAAGCGTCACGAGTTCCCACCAGTCGCGGGTCATGTTGGTGAAGTACTTGCAAGTGGCCTTGGTGACGCTCACCGTGTGGCCGTCCTCCGACACGACGTCATAGCCCGTGTATGTGAAGAGGATGGCGAGGAAGGCGAGGAACAGCACCACGAATACACCGCCGTTGATCAACGCGGCGCGTTTCAGGGCGGCGAACGTGCTGTCGTCGCCCGTATGGCCCAGGCGGTTCATCATGTAGAGCGACGCCTGCATTCTGGCCAGGAAGAGCACTGCGAGGCCCAGCGTGAAGTTGCGCCAGTTGAAGATGGCCTCGAAACCGTGGCTCGGCGCCCACTGCGAGATCACCGGCGAGCCGGCCTGGAGCAGGTTGCCGCGGTTCACGGTGAACTCGCCGCCGAAGAAATACATCGCCACGGCCTCTCCGAGCAGGATGACGCCGATGCTGCCGTTGAAGAAGAGGAAGGCGTCGTAGGTACGCGTGCCGTATACATTGCCCTTCTTGCGGCGGTATTCATAGCTTACGGCCTGGAGCACGAAACTGAACAGGACGAGGATCCAGAGCCAGTAGGCCCCGCCGAAGCACGTCGAGTAGTAGAGGGGGAACGAGGCGAAGAACGCGCCTCCGAAGGTGACGAGAGTCGTGAATGTGAGCTCCCACTTGCTGCCCATCGCGTCGATGATCATGTCTCGACGTCCCGGGGTGCGTCCCAGGCCGTATATCATCGACTGGCCTCCCTGCACGAAGAGCAGGAACACCAGTATGCCTCCGAGCACGGAGATTAACAGCCACCAATAGTTTTGCAGATATTCCAGTGTCATGTCTTTATGCGTTTTGAGGTGTGTATAATTCTTCTTTCGACCTGCGGTCGATATAGCGGCACATGATGCTGACCTCGGCCACGAGCAGCAGCGTGAACACGGCCGCGAACATCCAGAATGTCAGCACCACCGACGATGCGGGGATATCGGATATGGCCGCCACTGTGGGCAGGAGGTCCTGGATTGTCCAGGGCTGGCGTCCGACCTCGGCGACGGCCCAGCCGGCCTCGGAGCAGAGCCACATGAACGGCACAGACGCCATGGCCACGATGTAGAACCAGCGGCTGCGGTCGATGAGGTTGCGGCGGTAGACGAGCAGAAGCGTCACCGCATAGAAGAGCAGGAAATAGGAGCCGAGGATCACCATCACGCGGAACATCGTGAATGTCAGGCCGACGGGAGGTATGGCCTCGTTGACGTCCTTGAAATAGGCGTATCCGAAATAGGGATAGTTTGCTTTAAGCACGGTGTCGGCCGCCTGCATGGCGGCGGTGTCGCCGGCCTTGCGCGCGGCGTCGTAATCGGCCAGGGCCTTCTGGGCGAGCTTGCCGCGCTCGATGCGCTCGGCGTAGCTCACGGTGTTGATAGTGTCGCCCTCGGCGTTGATCGAGAATCCCTCTACGATGTCGGTGATGCCGGGCACGAACGAATCGGCGTCATGGTTGGCCAGGATCGAGAGGCCGTAGGGAATCGACACGTCGAAGAGATATTCGTCCTGGTCGTTGTTCCACTCCTTGTCGGGGTTGAGCCATGCGACGGCGGTAATCGACTGCCCCTTGTGGCCGTGGTATAGACCTTCCATGGCCGCGAGCTTCATGGGCTGGTGGCGTGCGACCTGCACGGCCGAGCCATCGCCGGTGTACATGGTGAGCAGCAGGCCGACGAGGCCGAACCATGCGCCGACCTTGATCGAGTTGACGGCGAAGTCACGGTTGCGGCGGCGCCACAGCATGTAGCAGCTGACGCCGATTACGAAGACGCCCGCGAGCGCCCAGCCGCTGAACACGGCGTGGAAGAACTTGTTGACCGCAATGCCCGAGAAGAGGGCCCAGAAGTCGGTCATCACGTTGCGCATCTGCGCGGGGTCGAATTCCATTCCGACGGGATACTGCATCCAGGCGTTGGCCACGAGGATCCAGAGCGCCGAGATCGACGCGCCGATGGCCGTGAGCCACGTCGAGGCCAGATGGAAGCGCGGGCTGACCTTGTTCCAGCCGAAGAACATCACCGCGCCGAACGTCGCCTCCATGAAGAAGGCCACGATGCCCTCGATGGCGAGGGGAGCGCCGAAGATGTCGCCCACGAACCAGGAATAGTTGCTCCAGTTCGTTCCGAACTCGAACTCGAGGATGAGACCCGTGGCGACGCCGATGGCGAAATTGATGCCGAACAGGGTCATCCAGAACTTTGTGGCCTTGAGCCAGTTTTCCGACTTGGTCCTAAGATAGGCGCTCTCCATGATCGCCACGATCACCGAGAGGCCCAACGTCAGTGGAACGAACAGCCAGTGATAAATGGCTGTCATCGCGAACTGAAGCCGCGACCAGTCTACCACAGTTGAAAGGTTTTCCATATGCTAAATGTTTTGATTGTCCAAATTTCAGTCCGCCATGCCTTTACGGTCTATGTCTCTGTGGCGGGGCATGAGGCCGGCTCGCGGGCAGCCGTCGTTAACCACGGTTTCTGATCGCCCTCTCGATGCGGCGAGGGGAAACGCTTCCGGCGACAAACCGTATCCAAATGCAAAATTAACATATTTTTGCGAAAATAAAAGAAATTTCGCCAAAATTTTTAGAATATGCCTGCGATTCTGGTCAGGCACAAGTGCGTCGCGTCGCGTAACCGTCCACAAGATAATGCCTGAAGAGATTTCGTAAGTGATAAAAGATTGGGAAATTGTAAGGTTTTCTCGTTTTAATTTCTTAACTTTGCATAGCAGGAGCGCGGACGGCATGTCGCGCAGTCCCCGCAGCCTGCCGATAACGATTTCTAAGACACTGTTTAAGACGATTATAAGATGGCACTCTGGTTTGAATGTAAAGTGAGATATGACAAGATGCAGGAAAACGGCACGGTCAAGAAAGTCAACGAGCCCTATCTGGTGGACGCCCTGACCTTCACCGAGGCCGAGGCCCGCATCATCGACGAGATGAAGCCCTTCATCTCGGGCGAGTATTCCATATCATCTGAAAAGAAGACCAAGATATCGGAGATTTTCTTCAACGAGGGGGGCGACCGCTATTACCTCGTGAAGGTGAATTTCATAACGCTCGACGAGACATCGGGCGTCGAGAAGAAATCGACCACGCAGATCCTCGTGCAGGCCAGCGACTTCGAGAGCGCCGTGGCCAATTTCAACGAGGGAATGAAAGGCACCATGGCCGACTTCGAGATCGCCTCGGTGAGCGAGACCATGATAATGGATGTCTTCGGCGCCAACCTCGACCCCGAAAAATGACCGGACGCAATGAGCCACAGCATTTCAGATGAACTCACCGCGCTGCGGGCGGAGATTCCCGAGGGAGTCTCCCTTGTGGCCGTCTCTAAGTTCCATCCGGTCGAGGCCGTCCGCGAGGCATACGACGCGGGTCAGCGCTGTTTCGGCGAGAGCCGTGTCCAGGAACTTCTGGAGAAGATTCCGCAGCTTCCCGACGACATTCGCTGGCACTTCATAGGCCATCTGCAGACCAACAAGGTCCGCCAGCTCGTGGGCAAGACCTCGCTGATCGAGAGCGTCGACTCCGAACGTCTGCTCCAGCTCATCGACCGCGAGTCGGAACGCGCCGGCGTCGTGACCCGCGTGCTGATGCAGGTCTATGTGGCGCGCGAGGAGACCAAGTTCGGGTTCCTGCCCGAAGAGCTCCTTGAGTATTTCCGTGAGCGGCGTTTCGAGACGCTGCGCGCCGTGCATATATGCGGCGTGATGGGCATGGCGTCGAATACCGACGACATCGACCGGGTCCGCGCCGACTTCCGAGAGATATACACTTTGTTCCGCACCGTCGCCGACGACCCCGCGCTCGGGCTGCGTGGATTCGACACCGTCTCGATGGGCATGAGCGGCGACTGGAAGATCGCGGTCGAAGAGGGTTCGGATATGATCAGGATAGGCACGCGCATCTTCGGTCCGCGTGAATACTGACCTGTCGTCTTACATGAAAAATTCACTTTTACCTTTCACAATAACAAAATTATGAGTAACAAAACATCCACTCCACAGGCCGGCAGGTCGAACGCTGTGGCCATCGTCACGATGTTCTTCCTGTTCGCCATGATCTCGTTCGTGACCAATCTCGCCGCGCCCATCGGCACGATATGGAAGGGTCACTACGAATGGGCCGGAATGATCGGCAACTTCATGAACTTCCTCGCATACCTCTTCATGGGTATTCCGGCCGGCACGATGCTGGTGAAGTTCGGCTACAAGAAGACGGCCCTCGCGGCTCTCGCAGTCGGCGCGGCCGGCATTCTGATCCAGTATCTGTCGAGCGTTGTCGGCGCCGACACGGCGACCTTCAGCGTCGGCGGTCAGCCGGTGATGCTCAACTATCTGGTCTATCTGCTCGGTGCCTTCGTGTGCGGTTTCTGCGTCTGCATGCTCAACACGGTGGTCAACCCGATGCTCAACCTTTTGGGCGGCGGCGGCCGCAAGGGCAACCAGCTGCTTCAGGCGGGAGGCTCGCTCAACTCTCTGGCCGGAACACTCACCCCGTTCTTCGTGGGTATGCTCGTAGGCACTGTGACGGCGACGACCAGTATCGCCGACGTCTCGGTGCTTCTCTGGATAGCGTTCGCAGTGTTCGTGGCCTCGTTCATCATCATCGGCTTCGTCTCAATTCCCGAACCGCAGAACAATACTGCTGGCTCGAAGCGTAAATTCTCGCACAGTCCCTGGAGCTTCCGCCACACCGTGCTCGGCGTGATAGGCATCTTCTTCTATGTCGGCATCGAGGTCGGCATCCCGGGCGTGCTCATCTTCTATCTCTCCGATCCGGCCCTCGGGCTTGAGAACGGCGTCGCCCTCGCCGGCGGAATCGCGGCCGTATACTGGCTGCTGATGCTCGTAGGACGTCTCTCGTCGTCGGCGATCTCGGGCTTCGTCACGAGCAAGGTTCAGCTGATGGTGACAAGCGCCGTGGCTATAGTCCTGGTGCTTCTGGCGATATTCATCAGTTCGGACGTGCGCATCTCCATGCCTTCGTATTCGGTGGAGGAGGGTTTCTCGATGGCGCAGGTGCCCATCAAGGCTCTCTTCCTCGTGCTCTGCGGCCTCTGCACCTCGGTGATGTGGGGTTCGATATTCAACCTCGCCGTCGAAGGTCTGGGCAAGTACACGGCCCAGGCGTCTGGCATCTTCATGATGATGGTGGTCGGCGGCGGCGTCATGCCCTGGATCCAGGAGACGATAGGCCGCAACGCGGGCTGGATGAATTCCTATTGGCTCGTGATAGCCATGCTCGCTTATCTGCTGTATTACGCCCTGATCGGCAGCCGGAACGTCAATCGAGAGATTCCCGTGACGGACGAGGAGCAGATTCCCGACGCGTTATGATACACTGGCAGACGGCCCCCGGTTGCGCCGTCTGCCTTTATGATTGAACACAATCTTATTTTAAATCGACCATGGATATAAAGACAATGAATTCGGCCGCCGACAACCTGCGCGTGCTGATCACCGAAATGGTGGAGAAATCCAATTCGGGCCATCCCGGCGGCGCACTCGGCGCGGCTGATTTCATCAATGTGCTCTATTCGAAGTTTCTGGTCTATGACCCCGAGAATCCACGTTGGTTCGCCCGTGACAGGTTCTTCCTCGACCCGGGCCACATGTCGCCGATGCTCTACAGCGTGCTGACGCTCGCCGGCAAATACACGATGGACGACCTGCGGAACTTCCGCCAGTGGGGCAGTGTGACACCCGGTCACCCGGAGCTCGACGTCGACCGCGGCATCGAGAACTCATCCGGCCCGCTGGGCCAGGGCCATGTCATGGCCGTCGGCTGCGCGATTGCCGAGAGGTTCTTCGCCGCCCGCTTCGGCGAGGTCGTCGCGCACAAGACCTATGCGTTCATCTCCGACGGCGGCATTCAGGAGGAAGTCTCGCAGGGTGCGGGGCGCATCGCCGGCCATCTGGGCCTGCACAACCTCATCATGTTCTATGACGCCAACGACGTGCAGCTCTCGACCAAGGTCGATGCCGTCGACACGGAGGATGTCGCGGCCAAATACCGCGCTTGGAACTGGAACGTGCTTGACGTCGACGGCTGCGATCCCGAGGCCATGGCCGCCGCTCTCGAGGTCGCAATCGAGGAGCGTGAACGTCCGACGCTCATCATCGGGCACACGGTGATGGCCCGCCGCGTCGTGAAGACCGACGGAACATCGCTCGAAGGCGCTGTCTCGACCCATGGCCAGCCGCTGTCGAAGGCGGGAGCCGATATCGCCGCCACCGTGCGCAACATGGGCGGAGACCCCGAGAATCCATGGGTGATCCGGCCTGAGGTGGCCGAACTCTACGCCAAGCGCGGCGAGCGTCTGCGCGAGATCGTGGCGCGCCGCCGCCGCGAGTTCGATGCCTGGGCGTCCGAGAATCCCGGTCTCGCCGAGACTCTGGCACGTTACGAATCGATGGAACTTCCCGCTCTCGACTGGAGCGAGGTGCAGCTGAAGCCCGGACAGCCCACACGCGTTGCTTCGTCGGCCTGCCTCGGTTTCCTGGCCGAGCATGTGGGCAACATGATTGTCTCGAGCGCCGACCTCTGCAACAGCGACAAGACCGACGGCTTCCTCAAGAAGACCGGCGAACTGATGAAAGACAACTTCTCGGGCGGATTCCTTCAGGCCGGTGTAGCCGAGCTCACCATGGCCTGCCTGATGAACGGCATCGTGCTTCACGGCGGCATGTACGCCGCCTGCGGAACGTTCTTCGTATTCAGCGACTATATGAAGCCCGCGATTAGGATGTCGGCCCTCATGGAGCTTCCCGTCAAGTTCATATACTCGCACGACTCGTTCAGAGTGGGCGAGGACGGACCGACCCACGAGCCGATCGAGCACGAGGCGCAGATGCGCCTGCTCGAGCAGATGAGAAACGCGAACGGCCGTCCGTCGGTTCTCGTAATCCGTCCGGCCGACGGCGCCGAGACTGTGGCCGCCTACAAGATGGCGATGGAGAACGACAAGACTCCCACTGTGCTGATCCTGTCGCGACAGAACCTCGAGGATCTTCCCGGCGAGAATCGCCGCGAGAAGGCTATGGAGTCTGTGCGCGGCGGATACGTGGTGAGGGATGCCGAGGAACCGAACGTGCTGCTTGTGGCCAACGGCAGCGACGTGGCCTTGCTGCTGCATGCGGCTGAGGAGCTCGCCGCCGAGGGTGTCCGCGCACGTGTCGTGTCGATGCCGTCGGTTGGTCTCTTCCTCTCTCAGCCGAAGGAATATCGCGAGTCGGTGATGCCGCGTGGCGTGCGTATCTTCGGGCTTACGTCGGGGCTTCCGGCCGCGCTTCAGCCTGTGATGAGCGGCGACTACGAGGTAATGGGGCTTGAGCGTTTCGGCGCGTCGGCTCCGGCCAAGGTGCTCGAAGAGAAGTTCGGCTATACGGTTCCGGCGATCAAGGAGCGGATTCGCGCGTTTCTTGCCAAGTAACGGCTGCAGTGCAGCCGTTCACCCGACCTGAGAGGGCACTATATGAGCTGAGGTGGGAGAATACTTACTTTTGGGTATTGCGGGGGCGACGGAAACGAGCTAATTTTGCAGTGTGAAAAGCACATCCATGTAACCACATTGAAATATTACTCGTAAGCCATTAGAAACAACAGGGGAGGCATGTCCGATGAGGATGTGCCTCCCTGATTTTTTATCAGCTTTCGCGGCAGTCGCGGCTGTCGGGGCCTGTTGGGGTCGGGCTATTTCTGGTTGTCGGCAGGTGTGGGGCTGTCGGGGAGCTCGATGTCGATGGGCTGCTTGCTGACGGGGTGCGTGAACGAGATGCGGTGCGCCTGGAGCGAGATGCCGCCGTCGCGGTTGCTGCGGCGAGCCCCGTATTTGAGGTCGCCTTTGATGGGGTGTCCTGTCGCGGCGAGCTGGGCGCGTATCTGGTGCTTGCGTCCGGTGAGCAGATTGACTTCGAGCAGGGTGTAGCGGTCATAACGTTTTATGACACGGTATTCGAGACGCGAGAGTTTGGCGTCGGGATTATGGCTGTCGGAGACGAATGTCTTGTTGATTCGTCCGTCGGATAAGAGCCAGTTCTCAAGCAATGCTTCCGGGCGTTCCGGGCATCCTTCCACAAGCGCGTGATATGTCTTGTGGACCTCTCCCTCTCGGAACATCCTGTTGAGCCTTTCGAGGGCCTTGGAAGTGCGTGCGAAGATTACGAGACCGGACACGGGTCGGTCGATGCGGTGTGTGACGCCGCAGAAGACGTTTCCCGGTTTGGCGTATTTCTCCTTTATATATTGTTTCACGAGTTCTGACAGGGGAGTGTCTCCTGTCTTGTCGCCCTGCACGATCTCGCCGGGGCTCTTGTTGACCACAATGATGTGATTGTCTTCGTATACGACCTGCATAAATCAAGTTATAAGTAATAAGTATTATGGAGAGGGAAAATGAAAATGCCGGAAGCGGGAGGCTTCCGGCATTTCAGCTGGTGGCGGGAGCAGGACTCGAACCTGCGACCTTTGGGTTATGAGCCCAACGAGCTACCACTGCTCCATCCCGCGGTGTGATTTCGAGTGCAAAATTAGTGCATTTTTGTGAAATCTCCAAATTTTGAACCAAGAAAATACTATAATTTAACAAATTTTAAACAAGTAAGCCGAAATGTGTAGAATCAGCCTTTTGTCTAAACCGACAAGTTGATTGACTAAAAAGATAGCCGTCCATATACAATGGTTCGGTAGTTTTGAGCTAATCGAATGATTACAAGGTTAATAAA
>CAJTXU010000004.1:0-76980 GCA_910584125.1 uncultured Muribaculaceae bacterium
TTTGTATGCCTTAAAAAGTTTTGATGTTGTAAAAAATTAAGATGCGTCAGCCGTGTATATCCTTTTTCTTACTGTTGCCCAATCCGATGAAAATGATTATCTTTGCGTATAAAAACAAAGCTGATAAATCCAATGGCCAAGATTGTAGTCAAGGATACCACAATAAGGACAATGTCAAAAAACGGCATTGATTTTTTCTGTATCACCGATATTGCAAGACAGAAAAATTCGGCGGAACCAAAAGATGTAGTAAAGAATTGGATGAGGGTGAAAAATACCCTTGAATATCTTGGTTTATGGGAAAGCCTGAACAATCCCGATTTTAATGGGGTCGAATTCGACCCCATTATGAGATTGACATTCTTGAATCAAGTGGTATTATCTCAATGCCGGCAATTCTGAAAGGCGAAGAAGTCGGTAAAGAGCACTTTGGTGACATCTGTTTCATTGTCTTGGATTCCGTTGCTGAGTGAATTTCAAGTAAGCCAGAGGCAGCTGCCACTTTGAACTTTCAGAGCATCAGCGGAAAAAGGAAAGACGGTCATTGAGTTTCCTTTCTTGGGCAGGAATGTGTCGGGGTATGGTGATAGAGTTTTAAGAGTCGATTGTTGGTCTGATAGATCTTGGTCTATTTATCAGGCTTTTAGCAGTGCCCGGGCGGCCGAGAGGGCGGCCTCGGAAACTTCGCTGCCTGATATCATGGCGGCGAGTTCGCGGATGCGGTCGTCGACCGTCAGCTGACGCACGTGCGTCACCGTCCGCGTGTCGGCATCGGTCTTGTAGACCTTGAAATGCGCGTCGCCTTTGGCCGCGACCTGCGGCAGATGCGTGATGACGATCACCTGCATGTCGTGCGACACGGCGTGCATCATATCGCCCATCTTGTCGGCTATCTCTCCCGAGACACCGGTGTCAACTTCGTCGAAGATGATTGTCGGCAGATTGATATGCCCGGCGAGAATGGATTTCAGGCTCAGCATCATCCTCGAGATCTCGCCTCCCGACGCTATGTCGCCTATCGGCTTGGGCGTGCCGTTCTTGTTGAACGAGCACAGGAACTCCACCTCGTCCTGTCCCGAGGCCGAGAGCTTGCGGGGGCCGACCTCTGCCGTGAATTTGATATTGGCCAGCCCCAGGGGACGCGCCGTCTCGCAGAGCAGGCGCGAGAACTCGGCCGCGCATCTGACGCGGGTCTCCGTCAGTTCGTCGGCTTTCAGTTTCAGCTCATGCGCCACGCGCCTCGCCTCGCTCTCCATCTCCGGGAGCTCGCTGTCGCCGAGAGTGACGTCGGCCACCTGACGGCGCACATCCTCATGGAGAGCGACGAGGTCGTCGGCCTCACGGACCCGGAATCGCTTCACGGTCTCGTAATAAAGGTTCATCCGGGCCGACAGTTTGGCGAGAGCCGCCGGGTCTGTATCGACCGACGAGTTGAGGTCATCGACAGTCTCGTAGATGTCCTTCGCCTCGATGATCAGGGCGCGGAGTCTTTCCACTATGCCCGAGACACCGTCAGCGTCCTCGCTTTTCATGCCGAGCAGACGGAAATCGATCTTGTCGGCGGCCGAGACCGCCTCGCCGAGCAACGACTGGACGCCACGGTCGGAATCGCCGAGTATCGACGCCAGCGCATACAGGCGCTCCTTGATCTCGTCGGCGTCGGAGAGCACCTCGAAGCGGCGCTCGATCTCCTTCAGTTCGCCGCGCTTGGGGGCGAGGCGGTCGAGCTGTTCGAGCTGGAAGCGCAGGAACTCGATGTTCTTGGCCGTGGCGGCCATGCGCTCACGGCGAGCCTTTATGGCCCGTCTCAGCTCCACGTACTCGTTGAACACCATGCGGTAATCGGCAAGCAGTTCGGAGTTTCCGGCCAGCGAGTCGATGATGCGCAGACGCTCGGCCGGGTCGTTGATCTTGGCGTTGGCATGCTGCGAATGGATGTCGATCAGCCGGGGCACGATGGCCGAGAGCGTCTGCAGCGTCACGGGCGAGTCGTTGACGTAGACCTTCGAACGCCCGGAGGCGGTCAGCTCGCGGCGCACCGTCAGTTCGGGACGCCCGTCGGCATCCTCGATCCAGTCGATGCCGCGCTCGTCGAATATCTGACGGAGCTCCGGGTCGATGTCGGTGAAGAGAGCCGTGACCACCGACTTGTCGCCGCCGTCGGAAATGACCCGCGTGTCGGCGCGTCCACCCATCACGAGGCCGAGCGCGCCGAGCATGATCGATTTGCCGGCCCCGGTCTCGCCGGTGATTATGGTCAGACCCGGGCCGAACTCGAGCTCCAGGTTCTCTATCAGCGCATAGTTGCGTATCGTCAGATTCTTAAGCATGGCTCCTTGGTGTTATGTCTCAGTTCTGCTCTGGATTCTTTATCTTGTTGAGGCGCTGCGACTCGGTGGGATATATCGGCTGAAGCAGGTCGTAGACGCCCGTGCGCTCCGACTCTGGAGCCTTGGAATATACGTTGACGAGCTCGTCGAGCTTCGAGTCGCGGAATATCGACAGCGCCACCGACATGGGCGCGTTGTCGTAGACGGTCTTCAGCGCGCCGAGCGACTCGGTGATCACGCCGCGCCCCTTGTCGGGACTGGTCACCATCTCGTCGAGACCCTTGCGGTGATAATTGTAGAGCAGGTCGCGCATCACCGACGTGTTGCCGTCGGTGTAGCTGTTGAGCACGGCAGCGCGGTTTTTCGTGTCCTCGAACGTACGCCATCCGATCTCGCCGCTCGACTGCTGCAGCTGCACTATGCTCTGGGCCCGCTCGTAGAATCTCTCCCCTCCCCGTGGCGAGAACGAGTCGAAATCGAGCGCCAGGAACAAGTTGGCGTAGAAGTCGAGAATGGCCGTGAGGTTGTTCTCGGGCTGCTGTTCGTTATAGGTCAGCGGGTCGCCCTCGCGGTAGTCGAACTCGACTCGCGTGTCCTTGAAGTTGAAGAGCGTCGTCGTATAGGTGGAGTTGTAGACCGGGCGAATCAGCTGCAGCTGGAGGTCGCCCTTGATGCGGTCGTTCTCATACTCTCCCACCGTGAGGTAGACGTTGCATTCTATCCTCTCGTTGGGAGAGAAAGTGGCGTCGGAAAACTTCGTCTCGTTCATATACGAGTTCATCTGCTCCTTGAGGGTCTCGAACACGTTGCGGTTCGTGCCCTCGATCTGCTGGGAGTTGACCTCCACGTTCGCCCGGAACTCCTGGGCGCCGGCGGCCGAGCCTCCGGCGGCGACAAGCGCCGCCACGGCGGCCGTTTTCAAAAAATCCATTTTCATCCTTTCCCTGAATTGCATTGTAAGTTATGAATGCCGGTCACGGTTGGCCATATCCGGCCATGCGCTCCACGGCGTCGATTATGTCGGCCGCCACGTCGCGCTTGCTCTTGAGCGGGAACGCCGCCTCGCCGTCGCGGGTCACGAGCGTCACCCGGTTGGTGTCGGTGCGAAACCCGGCCCCCTTGTCCTTAAGGCTGTTGAGCACCACCATGTCGAGGTTCTTACGTTCGAGTTTCGACACGGCCTGGTCGAGCCCGCTGTCGGTCTCGAGCGCGAAACCGACGAACACCTGCCCCGGCCTTTTGCGCCGGCCGCAGTCGGCGGCGATGTCGGGATTGCGCACCAGTTCGACGGTCATCTCCTCTGCCCCTTCGCGCTTCAGCTTCGACTCGGCCACACAGGCCGGACGATAGTCGGCGACGGCGGCGGCGAATATGGCCACATCGGCGTCGGAGCATTCCCGAAGTGCAACATCATGCATTTCCACAGCCGATTCCACGTCGATGCGACGGATTCGCGGCGATGCGGCGGAGAGCGAGACCGGTCCGGCGACGAGAGCGACGTCGGCCCCGCGGGCGGCGCATTCCTCGGCGATGGCGAAACCCATCTTGCCGCTGGAGAAGTTTCCGATGAACCGCACGGGGTCTATGCGCTCGTAGGTCGGCCCGGCGGTGATGACCACCTTGCGGCCCTCAAGGCTCGCCGAGCGGCGGAAGAAGCTCTCCACGCGCTCCACTATCTTCTCCGGCTCCTCCATCCTGCCCTTGCCGACGAGATGCGAGGCGAGCTCGCCCGAGGCGGGCTCGATGATCTCCACGCCGTCGGCCCGCAGAGTCTCGATGTTGCGCCGGGTCGACGGGTGGGCCCACATGTCGAGGTCCATAGCCGGAGCCACCATCACGTGCTCCTTGGCCGAGAGATAGGTCGTGACGAGCATGTTGTCGGCCACACCCGAGACCATCTTGCCGATGGTCGAGGCCGTGGCCGGCGCTATCACCATGAGGTCGGCCCAGAGGCCGAGGTCGACGTGGCTGTGCCACTCGCCCGAGTTGGCCGTGAAGAACTCGCTCACCACAGGCTTGCCGCTGAGCGCCGAGAGTGTCACCGGCGTGATGAACTCCTTGCCGGCGGGGGTGATGACCACCTGCACCTCGGCTCCGCGCTTGACGAGAAGCCGCAGCAGATGGGCCGACTTGTAGGCGGCGATGCCGCCGCTGATGCCCAGCACTATGTGTTTACCTTTCAGCATGTCGGTTTCGGGGCTTTCGGGGGATACACGCGGTAATAAATCGTGGTCAGCACGTCCTTGGTGTTCTTAGGGAAATCGGCCTGCATCACCCAGGCGTAGAACGAGCGCTCCTTGCGGAAGACGTCCTCGACGCTGCGGCCCTTGTGTTTGCCGAAGTTGAAGACCGGCACGTCGTTGTCGTCGAGCACGACGCGGGCGGCGAGGTCAAGCGCGCGGCCCGAACGCGAGAACTCCGCGAGGCTCGCCATGTCGTTCTCAAGCTCCGGATAGCGGTCGAGCTGGCTCTGCAGCACCTCGTATGTGGCCCGTGTGTCGGCCAGGGCCGAGTGGGCGTTCTCAAGCTCCTTGCCGCAGTAGAAGCGGTAGGCGGCCACGAGCGTGCGCTGCTCCATCTTGTGGAAGATGTTCTGCACGTCGACGAAGTTGCGGCCCGACACCTGGAAATTGATTCCGGCGCGCCCGAACTCCTCGATCAGCAGGGGGACGTCGAACTTGTTGCTGTTGTAGCCGGCGATATCGGCGTCGGCGAACACCTGATAGAGGCCCGAGGCCACGTCGGCGAATCGCGGCGCGTCGGCCACCATCTCGTCGGTGATGTGGTGCACGGCCGTGCTGGCCGGCGGTATGGGCATCCCCGGATTGATGCGCATCGAATGCGTATACTCCTGTCCGTCGGGCATGACCTTGATATAGCTCAGTTCCACGATGCGGTCGTGGGTGATGCTCGTGCCCGTCGTCTCGAGGTCGAAGAACACTATGGGACGTTTCAGATTCAGCTTCATAACACTTGCATCGGCATTTGGATCGTGACGAGCGTTTCGTTCTCCTTGGGCTCATAGCCCGTATATATGCCCGGACGCGCGGGGTCGGAAAGCTGGAGCATCACGGTCTCGTCGGTCATGTTCGAGAGGATCTCGACCATGAAGACGCCGTTGAATCCGACCACCATGCTGTTGCCCGAGTATTCGCACGAGAGGCGCTCCTCGGCCGACGTGCCGTAGTCGAGGTCCTGGGCCGACAGCGTGACTCCGTCGTCCTGCAGGTTGAGCACCACGAGGTTGGACGACTTGGGGGCGAACAGGTTGACGCGGCGCAGGGCGTTGATCAGCGAGGCGCGGTCGGCCACGAGCGAGAAGGGATTGTTGTCGGGGATCACACGGTTGTAGTTGGGGTAGTTGCCGTTGATGAAGACCGAGTAGAGCAGGAAGTCGCCGAACTCGAAGAGGCCGCCCTTGGCGTTGAACGTGATGCGGACGTCGGCGTCGTCTTTCGAGATCAGGCCGCGCATTATGGCCGCCGTCTTGGCGGGCAGGATGAACGACGCCTCCATCTCGGGGGCCTTGGTGGAGTTGACATACTTCACGAGCTTGTGGGTGTCGGAGCTGACGAACGTCACGTCGCCCTCGTGGATGTCGAAGTAGATGCCGGTCATGACGGGGCGGGCCGTGTCGGTGCTGACGGCAAACCAGGTGTTGTTGATGCCCTGGAGCACCATCGGCGCCGGGAGCGACAGCACGCGGCACTCGTCGTTGAGCTGACGCGGCTCGGGATAGTCGGAGGCGTCGACACCCATGAACTTGAAGTGGCCGTTGAGGAAGCGGAGGTCGATCTCGAGCGTCTCGTCGTTGATGTCGAACGTCAGAGGCTGGTTGTCTATCTCCTTGGTGATCTCGAGCAGACGCTTGGCGGGCACGGCTATCGAGCCGGGGTTCTCCACATCCATCACGGGGGTGAAGGCCGTGAGCGTGTTCTCGGAGTCCGACCCGGTGATGCTGAGACGGTCGCCTTCGATCGAGAGCAGGAAGTTGTCGAGGATCCTGATTGTATTTTTGGCATTGATGACCTTGCTGACAGCCTGGAGCGACTGCTGGAAAGCCTTGCCTTCGACGTTGAATTTCATAGGTGTATCGTATTGTGTTGATGTTCTTACAGATAAAGCGGCAAGCGGAGCAGCGGGCGTCCGCTCTCCCGCCAATCTGCAAATATAGCACATTTTCGGCAAAAATGCAAATAAAAAACGTCGGCCGCGGGGGAATCCGCGACCGGCGTGCCATGCTCATGTAGAAATTTTCAGTGTGGGTCGAATCAGTCTTCGGCCTCGGCGATGACGTCGAACTCAACGTCGGCCGACACGTCGCGCAGGAAGCGGACGATGGCTGTGTAGTGGCCGAGGGCCTTGACGGTCTCGAGCTCGATAATCTTGCGGTCGATGTTGTGACCGAGCTTGGCGAGCTCGTCGGCGATGTGGCCGGCGTTTACCGAGCCGTAGATGTTGCCGTTGGCGGCAGCCTTGGCCGTGATGGTGAGAGCCACGCCCTCGAGAGCGGCTGCGGCGGCCTCGGCGTCCTCGTGGATCTTGGCGATCTTGTGGGCGCGCTGTTTCTGGTCTTCGGCGAGGCGCTTGAGGGCCGCGTCGGATGCGATGATGGCCAGACCCTGGGGAATCAGGTAGTTGCGGCCGTAACCGCTCTTTACCTCGACCACATCATCCTTATAACCCAAGCTGGGGATATTTTCCTTGAGAATTACTTTCATTGTCGATACGATTTAAGAATGATTACTTCATGAGGTCTGTCACGTAGGGCAGCAGCGCGAGGTGACGCGCACGCTTCACGGCCTGGGCAACGCGACGCTGGAACTTCAGCGAGGTGCCGGTGATGCGACGGGGAAGGATCTTGCCCTGCTCGTTGAGGAACTTCTTGAGGAACTCGGGATCCTTGTAGTCGATGTACTTGATGCCGCTGCGTTTGAAACGGCAGTATTTCTTCTTCTTCGTATCTACGGTGAGAGGTGTGAGATAGCGGATTTCGTTGTTGGCTGCCATGATTATGCCTCCTTTGCTTCTGTGGCCTCGGCCTCAGCCTCGGCGGGTTCAACCTGGGGTTTTTCTGCTCTCAGACGGCGACGCTTCTCGGCGTACTCGGCGGCATATTTGTCGAGACGGAATGTGAGGAAGCGGATCACGCGCTCGTCGCGGCGGAAGGCCGTCTCAAGACGCTTTACAATCGTGGGCTCTGCCTCGAACTCGAACAGCACGTAAAAGCCGGTCGACTTCTTCTGGATGGGATATGCCAGCTTGCGGAGGCCCCACAGCTCCTCGTTGACGAGTGTGGCGTCGTTCTGCTTGAGCACATCCTTGAATTTTTCTACCGCTTCCTTCATCTGTTCGTCAGACAAAACGGGAGTCAAAATGAAAACGGTTTCGTAACGATTCATAATCTGAATGTGTTATGTTTATTTTGTTTATTTTCCGCAAAAACGAGGGAGCATCCGCAAGGACGCTTCCCCGTTTTGCGCTGCAAAGTTAACGATTTATTTCGTCATATGCAAATTTCCAGCGATTTATTCGCCATTAGAGCTTTCCGACGGCGAATGTCTGTATCTCGCCGTCATGGCCCGCGACGCGCACGCCCCGGTATTCGGCATCGTCGTCATAACTGTTGCCGCCCACGCCCGGCTGCGCCTTCAGGGCGTCCGCGTCGTCGCCTACCCTGAATGTCCGGTTTCCGACCTCAAGCCCGACGTTGCGACCGCTCACCTGCAGACCCGTGATGCGTCCACCTGACGTCTCGGCGTACATCACGTCCGCACCGTCAAGTTCGAAGTATATCGAGCCGCCGTCGATGCGCGCCCTGCTGTAGAGACCGGCGACCGATGCGGGAAGCGACGAGACGGACGCCCCGATCTTCACGGGTCCGACTCCGGCCGCCGTCAGTTTCCAGCCTCCCGCCGGCATGGCGGCGTCGGCAGCAGTCGCGGCCTGCGCCTGGGGTTCGATCGTCACGTTGTCGAGCACGAACGCGTAGCGGTGCAGCACAGCGTCCATGGGATACTGTCCCGTGCTGCGGAATACCACGCGGCCGAGAACGGTCTCCGATTCGGGAACGCCCGAGATGACAAGACTGCCGTCGGCCGCGCCGCCGCGGGGAACCGTCACCGTGACGCCCTCCGAACTCTCCCTCTCGCCCAGAGCAATCCCGACTATCTGATATTGCCTGCCGTCCCGGCCGGCTACCGTGGTCGCGTCGTCATCGTAGTTGCGTATCCACACGTTCTCCACGTCGCGGTTTCCCTGATTGGGATACTGGAATGTCAGCACCACCTTGTCGCCCTGTCGATAGCAGCGGCCGAAATTGAATCCCACGCCGGGATTGTCGCCATAAGCCGCCATCGTCATAGAGCCGATGGAGATTGTCTTGCCCAACTGCCGTCCGAGGGCGTCGTCAGACTTCTTGCCGAGGGCGTTCGCCGCCTTGTCGAGAGCGTCGCCGAGTTTCTTGAGGAACTGCGCCTCTGCAGTCAGAGTGCCCGCGAACAAAGAGAGGGCGATTATCGCCACCAATGTCATTTTCTTCATAACCGTGAACTTTTTCGTTATCCGTGAACTTTTTCGTTTCGCCGACAAATTTAATCCACATTCCGACACGGCGCATCACGGCTTTCCGTGACATCCCATCTCGCTCCCTGGCATCAGTGAGACACCTGCATCTGATTTGCTTTGTTTTTGTCTATGAATTCGGGGATTTGGTCGCTTTTTGGGCGAAGTGTGGAAAATTGTGATTAATTTTGCAGCGCATTTAGATGTGGCGGGGCAGTCCGCTGGATTCCCATACGCCACGATATTCCACAGCTATGAATACAAGAATATCCATATTGACGGCTCTGGCCTCGGCGGGATTTCTCCCGGCCTCGGCCGATGAGCTCCCCGACAGCCTCGACGTGCGTCCGCTCGACGAGGTGGTGATAACAGGCCACTCGGCGCGCCAGCGCGTGGCGGACGCTCACGTCGGCAGCGAGAGCCTCGAACTCGACAAACTCTCTCTCACGCCCCGTCTCTTCGGCGAGAACGACATCGTGAAGTCCATCACGCTGCTTCCGGGCGTGCACAGCAAGGCAGAGGGCGCCGGCGGTTTCGAGGTCCGCGGCGGCAACGCCTACCACATTATTGTGAAGGCCGACCGACGGTATCATCGCGTGGCATTCACGCGCATAGACTATATCGAAGGACTCAAGGACTACGTGATACTCCATCTCTCGGACGGGTCACGGCTCATCACACGTTCCACCATTAAAAATATGGAGGAATCGCTACCGTGCGACGCATTCATGCGCGTGGGGAAGTCATACATCGTCCGGCTCTCGCAGATTGACTCATTCGACACCAACGACCTCTTCATCGGCGACGCCCAGATCCCCATCGGCGCCGCCTACCGCGACCGCGTGCTGCAAGCCCTAATGAACTGACAATATCAAGAGCATACCACGTATAGGCCTGGGTATACAAGCCGACATCACGACGGCAATAGAATGTTCGCACAATATTAGGGATGGGGAGCCGTTATATAATGACATACAATCTTTGCACCGGAGACTTCCGATGACATTTCGTTGAAGCCGGGCTTGTTAATTTCATCATGTGATTCATTATGAATAGAGACAGTCTTGACTTTGGCAACGAGAAAATCGGACGACTTTTCCGTGCCATGTTCTTTCCCACGCTGATCGCGATGTTCTTCAACTCGATCCTCAACATCTGCGACGGTATGTTCGTAGGCCACGGCGTCGGCTCCGACGCTCTGGCTGCCATCAACATCGTGGCGCCGATGTTCCTGCTCACCACGGGCATCGGGCTTATGTTCGGCATCGGCGCGTCGGTGATCGCCTCGATCCGTCTGGCCGAAGACAATGTGAAGGCGGCGCGCATCATCATGACGCAGGCTTACGTGGCCGGAGCCGTGATATTCGGCACCATCATAGTGCTCACGCTGATATTCACTCGTCCGATACTCTACGCGGCGGGTTGCTCGCCCGCCCTCGAAGGGCTCGCCACCGACTATCTGCTGTGGCTGCTTCCCGGATTCTTCTTTTTCTACCTGCAGTGTGTCGGCATGATGCTCGTGCGTCTTGACGGCTCACCCAAATACGCCATGTCGGTGCAGATCGTGGCCGCCGTCCTCAACATCTTCCTCGACTGGCTACTCGTCTTCCCGCTCGATATGGGCATCGCCGGAGCATCGATAGCGACGTCGTTCTCATGCGTGGTGGGAGGCTGCATGGTGCTCGCCTACTTCATATGGTTCTCCGACAAGCTGAAGTTCTATCGCCTCAAGATGTCGGTGAAGTCGCTGATGCTTTCGCTGCGCAACACGGGCTATATGATGAAGTTGGGATTCGCGACTTTTGTCACCGAGTTCGCGCTGGGAGTCATGATCGTCACCGGCAACTACATGTTCATGTCGCTGCTCGGCGAAGACGGGGTCGCCGCCTATTCGGTAGGCTGCTACCTCTTCCCGCTGATATTCTCCATCAGCAACGCAGTGGCGCAGTCGGCCCAGCCGATAGTTAGCTTCAACTACGGGGCCGAGCGCCCGGAGCGGGTGTCGCAGGCGCTGCGTCTGTCGCTCGCCACAGGAGCAATATGCGGTCTGATGGTCAGCGCGTTCATGTGGATAGGCTCCAGACCGATGGCGGCGATATTTCTCGCCACGGACTCGGCGGCATACGGCTATGCCGTACACGGTCTTCCGCTGCTCGGACTCTGCGCCATTTTCTTCTCGCTCAACATCGTAATGATCGGCTATTACCAGAGCGTCGAGAAGGCGGTGAGGTCGACTGTCTACACCCTGCTGCGCGGCATAATCTTTCTTGTGCCGGCATTCATCGTGCTGCCCGACCTTGCGGGCGTCGACGGTCTCTGGCTCGCGATACCGGCGGCCGAGGTCCTCACCCTCGCCGCGATAGCCCTCACCTCCCGCCGCCACGTCTCCGGCCTCCGTACCCGCTGATCAATTCTAATCCTGCTCTGTTATGTTGACAAAGGCCTGGCAACAAGCATATGAGAGGCCTATCGTGGGACTGTGCCAGCGGGCGGAATCATCATCGAGCGGCAGACGCCCGTCGCCGTATTCTTTGCTGATGATCTCGATTGCCTCCCCATCGTCGCTGAGCCTCGCGTATATCGGAGATACATATCCGGCGTAATGGTCGGGCAGCGATGCGGTCAACGGCACTTCCCGGCCTGATTCGAATTCGGATACCGGGAATCTGTAGACATTGGCGCTGACAGAACCCAAAGCGTTAGTCTCCACAACGAATTTCAGATATTTCATAACTATCTGTCTTTTTGAATATGAAGAAAAGCGGGCGATGCCTGCAGTTAGTTCAGTCCTCTTCGATGATCTGTTCGGGCTCCCAGATGGCGTTCATGACGTCGAGAGCGTCATAATTGCCGTTTTCGACAGCGCACGACAGCAGGTCGTAATATCGGTCCATGTCGGTGATGAATGTCGCGGGGTCGTTGGTTTCGGCGGCCACTTTCATCCATCTCCATCCTGTCTCATCGCCGGGTGCAAGGGCTCCTTTCTCAATACCCTCGAGCAGTATTTCCTGAAATTGTCCCAGTCGGGTTATGCGTGCGGCATACCAGTTGTTGCAGGAACTAAGCAACGCCTTTAGCACATGGCAACCGACATCGCCGTTCTCAATTTCCAGATTGATAAGCGTCAGAACGAGCTGTTCATCTTCAGTCGTTTCGGCTATGACAGAACTGTCGTTGTTTTTATGGACATGCAGGATATGGTCCATAATGTCGACGATTCGCTCCCATGGCGTCAGCGTATGGTATGTGACCGTCATCCAGATCTCGTCGCGCGAGCGATAGGGAGCGTTGTCCACTACTGTGAAATCTGCCTCCCATTCCTCCCCTAAACGCAACGTTTTCGATTGTCCTTTATAGCCAAGGGTAACCATCTCAGGCGAAATGGCGAATACCACCATCTCGCCGAAGATAATCGCGCCAGTGGATATTGAGTCGCCCGTCCGGATGTCACGCGCCTCAACGCGTTTAATCTCATCATACTCGACCGATTTGTCCGTATCGTAGACATTGTGGGTGACCACAATGTCAAGTACCGTAGGAAGCAGTTCTCTCATAACACCATTGTAGATTGACAATGACTAAATCCGGCCTTTAAGCCATGGCTCTTTTCTCAGTCGCTCCTCGCGCTTTCGGTCGGCTTTTGTCGTGCCCATGATTATGTCGAGTGTGCTGTCCCTCTCCTCTGCCTTTGACTTGGAATCATTTGCGGCAGGCTTATGAGTCAACACTACAAACAGGAACACATAGGGCAGCATAGTTATGACCATCTGGAGAAACAGTTCCCACATGGCGATGCCGAGACCGACCAGACACACCATCGCGGCCACTATGTATACGGCCCCGAAAATGGTGAATATGATGCCGCGTATCCATCCGATCGCCTTGATGTTGAAGTAGGCAGACGTCAGGAATCCTATGCCCGTAATACATATGGAGATTCCGAGGCCTATGGATGACTGCATCGACTTGCTCATATGGAACAACGCGCATACAAGCAGGACTATGAAAACAACCGGAAACACCGCCGGGAACGAAATAGCCATAGGTATGATTGTCGTGTCTGCATGTGAGTTTCCATCGGCAATGTCCATAAGACGCTTGTATAACGGATAACTGACTATCTGACATACGAGGACGCCGGCAAAGGGCAACACCCTCAGCACGGAACCCCAGAAACCGTAACGGGCCTTGTCGCACCACCAGAACATGTCGGTCTTCAATGCAAGCCATGCGCTGATTTCGAGATAGCAGCTGCCGGCAATCAGGAGCGGCACTATAATCAGGGCGACTGCACGTATGAAGCGGAAGCGGATGCCGAGAAGGCACAACACAAGCGAGCCGATAACCATGGCGACAACATATATGTATGGCGTCAGTCCCGAATAATATTGTCCCTGGGGAGTGAAACGCCTGCGCTCAAGATCCGGGAATAAATCCTCGCCTCCGCCGACATATCGCAATTCGCTTGCGGCGACAGCATACTCTTTTCCATCGATATTCACAACACCATGGCCTGAGAAATTTTCAATCGGTCTGAGAACAATAAGGGTGTCGCCGTTCGCCATTCTGAGCACATCGCGTCCCACCGCCTCCTTCCCTTTTATAGTCAGGAGTTCGTTGACGTCAAGCGAATCGCCGTCGGCGGTATCAACAACATAAGTCTGCGCCGAGGCACTGATCGCCAGAAATGTCAGTATGACGATTATCATTGTCTTGATTGTATTCATATCACATCACTTTTGTAAGGTCTGGTTCAAGCGAAGGCGTCACTGGGCCGTGACATTCCTGTTGCGCCATGCGTCCCGGGCTTCATCTTCCGAATTATATCTATTGCCGTAAATGTCCGAGACCGAGCCATCGGGATTATGCCAATAGAGCCGTCGCATATTTTTGGCCATGCCGGCTATCAGAAACGCAAGAACGGGACATGCCAGCACGACTTCGGCCAGAATCAGCATCCCTGCGAAATAAGCCGCCGACAACGTGGCAATAAGTCCGAAGACTCCGATGACAATCAGCGCCGCCCGCGCCGCGCCGCGCGCGAAGCCCGATCCCGCACCTGCCGAGATAAAAGTCCGGATGAGAATCACATATGCCAGTTCCATACCGAGATAAAGCGCGAGCGGAATAAAACCTACAATCGCTCCGCCAAGGCCCTGATATTCGGGAACGCACCACCACAGCGCATCGTTGCCGAGCATCAACGCCGAGTATACCTGCAATGCCACGGCGATAATGAAAGGCATTGCCGACCATCCTGCCTTGCGGCAACGAAGCAACATTAGCAACGCCGCGACCATAAGCAACAACTGAGACAAGGGCAGACTGAGACCGTACATGAAACGCCCGAGCGGAGAAAGCGGATTCATACGGGTAAATGCCAGACGCTTCCTTACGAACGAATCCGTAGGACTGAAATCATCGCCGGCAAATATATCTACGGTTTCCTGCGGATTGCTTTCCGAAAAGCGAAGCCATCTGGCCTCTGAGAGATATGTCTCCCCCTCGTATGTGAACTCGGCGAGGATGTTGCGACCCGCCGATGTCGAATCGGCGGCGACAATGCGCCTATCGACCTGAATCACCGTGCCGTTCGGAATCAATTTCCTCCACTTAGAGCCATCGGCGTCGGTGCGGTATGCCCTGATATAATTGCCTATGAGATAGTCGGCTTCATACCGCTGGGCATAGCTGACGACTGGCATCGTGAACAACGACACCAATATCAGAAACTTCTTTAAGAGGAAATCTTTCATAATCAATTCATTCGAGAACTCGCATCGGACTCCAAAGATAGTCATTAAAAACCTAACGGCAAAGAAACATGCTGTAAAACACATTTTCCGACAACCGACAGCCAACGGCAATATCACAAGGTTCCCCATAAACAATAAGAAAAACAGAATTGTCCCAACCAGAACTTAAGTTCCAAGAGCCGGAAATAAGCGGCTGTTTTTTCGGGCAGCGACGTTCAGGTCAACCTCTGCTCGATGTAGTCTGCGAATCTGAGCACCTTGTCAGAACTTATTTCACTGAACACAAGATGTTCGAAATCCCGTTTCTTCAAACCCATATCCGTCCTTGCCAGTAATTCGCGAAGTGCCGCTTTGAGCTGTGAGGCTGTGCCCACACCTGTCCTTGCCTTAAGAAACACGTAATCAGGATCTGTCAATGCAAGTAAAAACATCGTATCGTAAAAATCCCTACCTTTTGATCTGGACAACAAGGCCGACAATTTCATCGAAAGCAGTATGCCGTCCGGAGGCACTGGCAAAGGGAAGAAAAAACCACATCCATTGACATTCACAGTCACAGGCTCATAAAGAATGCCTTGATCTTGCGCCTCGATTTTCAAAAGGAAACGTTCATCCTTATGACCTGTCAGGTTAAGGTCAAACAGAAGATGAGGGAAATGTATGTTGCGCCTGAAAGCCGTAAGTCTTGGGTTGCTCCTGTCTCTTGCCTCCGCATTCAATCCACTACGTTGTAGAAACTGAATTACGTCATCCGTCATCTTGAGAAATTCTGCCTCATCCATATCGCGTATGTCAAAGTAAAGATCTTCACTGAACCTGTCAATGCCCTTGACCAAGCGAAGATTTGTACCGCCGATGAACGCGAGTTTTCTCATATAAGGGGACGACGAAAGGAAGTCGAGCACCATGAGCTGGACATATTCCTTTACGATATGTTTGGCGAATGCCGGATTTTCCCTCAGCGGCCGGGCAAAGAATCCCGATATGTAATTCAAATCAATCATAATCCGTATACAGTCAATAATGTATTCACTCGATCGTTTAACGCTTTGCTGCCGATCCGTTCGGCATATTCCTTAAATATCTCGCTGTTGAAGTCCTCGAACATAAAGTCCTCGTCAAGTCGCAATTCACTCATATCGGCTTCAGTCTCGTAAAACGGATTCAGATACAGCAGGTCAAGGAGAGCCTTTTCTGGAGAAGCCAAGAGAATGACACGCCCGTCTGCCATCGGTTTGGGTTCATATCCGAACATTAACCCAGACTTTACCGAACTGTATGTATATTCACCAAATTCATTACTAAAAGAAGCCGTCTTCAACGACGTCACGCTTGTGATCTGCACAACCTCCTCAGGAATCATCCCGTAATATGAAAGGGCTGTGTGCAGACTGATATACGACGGACGGTATATTCTGTTAGCTAAGTATCTGTTGAAGTCCGGAATCTTCCTGCATTCCGAAAAGGCGTAATACTCCTTCCTGAGTTTTATCAAATAACCTTTGCTTTCCCATACACGCAGGTTATGCCGATTGAAATCAGGGCACCATGAGTATACCTGCTGGACGTTGAAACATCCCAATGGATACCATTGCTTATGAAATTCGAGATAGTTCAATTCAATTCTGTTTCCGATTTGTTGCAAATTTACAACAAATCAGAAATAAAAACAAATATTGAGGCGATTTATTAACTCTTTTTCGAACCGGACAAGTCCATGCGTAAGCCTACCGGCGATGGCGACTGCCCAAGTCGCCCGAGACGTCGCGGAGGTAACTACGCGATCAATACCATAACATTCGAAACTCGAATCAAAATGAATGAAAATTTGGAACTGAAATATCCTGCGCGCGAAACCCGAGTGATGCATAGCTCGCAACACCTCCTCATCGATATTCCAAGCGATTCCACGCGCATACGCACGAGCGCGAGCACACGCGCGGGCAAACGCGCTGGCACACACACGAGCACGCGCGCGAGCACACGGGCGATTATTTTTATTTGGATTTTAATTATTTATTCCTATTTTTATAAAAATAAAATTTAAGAAGTGGATGGATAAAAGTCGGGGCTGGGGCCGTTCGGGTAATTTTGCGGCATGTTTCACGCTAAAAGGAATTTGAACCATGTCAGCCAATTACAACATAACCGATAACCACGCCTCCGCCTCCCATGATGTCAGAATGGGGATAGCCCGCCTCCGAATGGAGATGGGTCTCAAGGGACTCGGCTTATACTTCCTGGTCCGTGACGCCTTGGAGACAGGTTGCGGCCGCCTCGACCGCGACTACAAGACCCTCGCCTATATGCTCAGCGTCAAGGACAAGGACCTGCGCCATGTCGTCGAGGATTTCGGCCTCTTTATCATCAGGGAGGTCTATGGCAGGGAATGCATCCTCATTCCCGGCGACAATTCGATCGACATGAACGGCGCTACCGCCGCAAACGCCCGGCCGAAGGTACGTCCCGAGGCCGACAACGCCGGCATTTCCCCATTTCCCGATCTCCACGGGGAGGGGAAGCGTGGAAATCAGAGAAATCGTGGATATTCGGGAAATACCGTCAATACCGTCAATAGCAAGAGCGTTGCCGTTTCCGCCGACGACAAGAATGCTGGCGGCTGGCAGCTCGCCGACCACCGCGACCGGCTGAAACGGGACTCGCAGTGGATGGCCGGACTGGCATCAGAGCTTGGTTTCGACAGCGCGGAACTTGCCCAGGCCTTTGACGCCTTCGCCGACTATGTGACGGGGCGCGTCGATGTGAGCTACCGCACGGAAGATGAAATGAAGAAGCATTTCGCAAACTGGGTACGCAAGGGATGCGCGGCCAAAGCAATCGAGAAGGCCCGCGAGGAGGCGCGTCAGCGCGCCGGACGCGAACGATACGAACGCGAACAGGCAGAGGCGCACCGTGAACGTCTGCGCCGAGCCGAGACCGCCGTAACCTACGCCGAATACTGCCGTCAGAAAGGCATCGAAACCACCGGCGACCTCATCGCCGACATCCACCGCCGCATCCCCTGACCCACGGAGCAACTACAGATGGCCTGACGCAAAAATCCCTCACGCAGAACAAGCGATGGCGGGGACCTTATCTTAAATTGCCAACGAATTGTTGGCAATTCTGAAACCCAAATGCACCCACAAGTTATGGACGATTTTACACGGAGGCATCTGCGGACGCTTTAGAGCGCGTTCCTCAAATAAAACAGCGGCTTAGATATCATTGGCAAACCTCAGAATTTACCGAACTATTTTAAAATAATCTTGTATAGATTTGTGAGGCACAAATAAAATGATTATTTTTGCAGAGCCAATTATGAACATCCAGAATCCATATAGCGAAGTCGAGCACAAAGTCTTCAAGAGGACTTTCCTTCAAGAAACCGAGGTCGGGGTTGAGTTTGACAAGCCTATGACCACGGAGGATTTTAGCACCCGAATCGTGCCTTTTGTCAGCAAGACATTCAATGTGCCAATTGCCGATAAATTGGATACGTCAACCGAAAAAGCAGAACTGACATCCAGTGATGGACAAGTTAAATTTGAGTTTGGACTAAGTTTCGCGAAGGTTTCCATTGGGAGATTGGCATATAAGAGTTTCAGCTCGTCGGTCATACAGCACATAACAATTTTAGTGAATTTCATAAAAGATGTTGCTTGTGTTGATGAAATCAAGCAAACATACATTAACAAAATAAATGTATGGCCAATTGAGTCAAAGAATAGCAAATCATCTTTCGGAGCAGCTTCATTCTTTATCTTCAAGAAAGAGCATATAGAGGACTTTGCAAACATGAAGTTTGAGGAATCTGATTATCCTGTCGGTGCCGCTAAAGAAGCGGTCGTCAAATGTGGGGATTCCGCATCCTTGAAAGCGACCTTACGAGTTGAGCTTAAAGATGAACAAAATGCCAGTTTCTATTTGGCACTAAGAGCACATGCCTCTGATGTCAAAGTTGATAATGTTATATCGGTTCTTCCAAAACTCAACGAGATTATGTTCGGAGCATTTACTGATATTGTCTCTGACAATATATTTGACTTAATGTCCAAAGAATCGTCATAATGGTTGAATATGGATATAAAATAGCAGAACCCGAACTCATTTCAACATCCAATCACAGTTTGCATGACTGGGTGTTGAAGTTTTGCGTGTTATCATCCGTGGCTATATCATTCGGGACTCCGGCAGATTATGGAACATCGGAAGCGTCATCCTGTAATCACGTCGAGCCAATCTCATCATTCGAAAAGACCGACATCACTAACTCTGACAATCTTATATCGAAACTCAATATTAATGCTGGAATTAAGGAGCGATTGATTTCTCGCTTAATTCAATTCAAGAATGAGTTAAAATGCGGATGGAACGGCAACGCGGAACTTCCGATGGAAGAAATGTCAGTATCGAATGCTTTGGCTGCCGTTGATGCAACCTCAGCAGAGGAATTTGCAAAATGGACTGTGTTTCCTTCCCCTAACGGAACTATCTTATTCTCTCCGACCGATGATCACATTGCAGGCATAAGCGTTGGCAACGATGAGTTTTCTTATGCCGCGATAGGCAATCGTGGTCAAGAAATAAAAGGGAAGGAGGTCTTTTCCGTTAAATCCTTCAAATTGGCAATACGTCTGATTAACTCCATGAATGAGGCATGAGCAAAACTGCAATCTATGAGAAAGAAATAGATGATTCTGAACCAATTTCGCGGATTTTGTTCTGTCCGTCTATGGTTGTGGATGGGTGTGTATCACCCACTGCCTTTGAGTTGGACGATCTGGAACGTGGCCCCGAAGCCTATGTTTCCTTGTTTCTTCTGAATATCTTCAAACCAACTAAAGCGAACTGTATCAAACTTCATGCCCGTAAAGAAGGAGATACGCTGTACGGATATGCAATATCCGTCATCAGTAAATGCAAGGACATTGCCTTTGACGGAATCTCTATTTATTTCAAAAGGCATGACAGAAATACTGCAGGACATATCGGAATGCACTTTTCAAAAGAAGGCAGGACGATTAAAGGGAGGAGCACTGACCCATCATTCATAATAATGACAAGACTGATCGCACGACAATTTAAAGCAATTCAGTTTCAGGCGTAGGGCGTTATCAAAGAGTGCCAGAGTGTTTTTTAGGCCGAGGTGTCCGTTTTTTTTGCAGGTTTTCTATCTTTTGCTTAACTTTGCCATCGGTATCAACTGCAGAAACTCTCATCAAGAAAACGGAATTTCATCACCATGGCCAATAAAGTCAAACTGAGGAGCATCGGCTCTCTGCTCACAGGCACGGATCATTTCTTTATCCCTTCCTACCAACGCGGCTACAGATGGCGGCGCAAGCAGGCCGAGGATCTTTTGAGCGACCTATATTCCTACACTCAGAGACCCAGCGGCGATTTCTATTGCCTGCAGCCTGTCATCGTCCGCCCTATTCCGCCGGGTGACCCTCGTCGCCGGACGGCCCTCGGCGACCTTGCCGACGATCCTCAACATAACCTGTGGGAACTCGTCGACGGCCAGCAACGCCTCACTTCAATCCATATAATGCTCAAGGCTCTCGCAGTCGTGACGCAGTCGGATGTGAACAGCCGTTTTGAAATAGAGCCTTTTACCCTGCGCTATGAGTCCAGACCTGGATTTCTCGACGACATCGAGGGCGCAGGCATCGGGAACACTCCTCTCCCAAAGGCCTCGAACATCGACGCCGCCCACGCCAATTCCGTTTTCCATATCATGCAGGAATGGTTCGGAGAAAAAGGGAAAGGAAAGGCCCTGAGCAAACTATATAAAGGAGGCTCAGGTGATAAGCGTATTTCGATAGCCGACGATATCCTGAAACTCATCACCGCCGACACGGCCAGAAATGTCGTGAATGTGATTTGGTATGAACTCGATCCGGCTGGCGAGACCGACACCACCAAAGAATTCATCAATATCAACAACGGCAAGATTCCTCTTCTCGACTCCGAACTCGTCAAAGCGCTCTTCCTGCAACGGCGCGACAACAGCCCCGAAAACGGACGCGAGACCGTGATGCAGCGCGCCCTTATGTGGGAACTGATTGAAAACAAACTCCAGACCAACGATTTCTGGGGTTTCATCTCCCCCGACGACAATATGTCGGAAGACCGAATGATGACCCTGTTGACCATGGTGTGTCAGTCGGAAAATTCCACAGACATGACATTGGAGAAGGGCGACATATTCCGCTATTTCTACAATGCATTCGAAGGCAAGGAGGGCAGGCAGCTCCAGGACGCCCTCGACAGCAAGTGGGAGGACGTAATAGACGCTTTCCACGCTCTCGAAGACTGGTACGAATCCCCGGTCCTCTACAACTATATCGGATACCTGACAGGCGCAAAAGAGAATCAGATATCGATATCCACGATATACCGCGGATACAGAAAGGCTCTCGGACGTCAGAACTCTTCCGCCGACTCCCCGACAGCACAGTCGGACAAGACCGTGGATGACGCGCTTGATTTCCGCGAGTGGCTTGAAAAGCAAATGAAATTGACTCTCGGCAATGTGGAGGTCATAAAAGAGACAAGGGAAAACAATGTGGAGACCGGCCGCATCAATCTGCCCTACAACAGCAAGAATCTCGGGACCATCCGCAACCTGTTCCGCTTGCTCAACATCCACATGCTCACCTCGCAGTACGAATCCATTACCTCCGAAAGCGAGAGCTTCATCAACGACGCGGGTGTGTTCAGGTTTCCGTTCCACCTCTATAAGGAACAGCAGTGGGACATCGAGCATATCGACTCCCAGACAAGCAATCCCCTCACAGCAATCGGCGACAAGATAAACTGGGTGATCGGCGCGTTGCTCGATGTGACGCCGGCGCTTACACCCGGCGAACAGAAGACGCTCAAAGATAAACTGCAACAAACCGACAAAAACGACTCCACACCGGTTGACTGGACAGTCTTCGAAGGCAAAGTCAATAACGAACTTTACAATGAAATTTCCAACGGCAACTGGGACAACGCCATCCAGCTAATAGAAAAGAGCGTCGACACCGACAACCAGAATCCGCACTGCATCGGCAACCTGACCCTGCTCGACTCCCGCACCAACCGAGGCTACAAGAACGCCCTGTTCTGCACAAAACGCAAATATATAATCGACGCTCTCTCCAAAGGGCGATACATACTTCCCGCTACCCAGTGCGTGTTCATGAAGTTTTTCGACAACGACGCCCTCAATGTCACATCGAGAGTAAAGTGGCAGGGACCCGACAAGGAGCGACATCACGATTTCATATACAACAATCTCAAAGTTTTCCTACCCGATGCCAAGTAACCATCTATATTCATTGTCCGAACTCCTTGAAAAAGGAGTGTTTCAGGAATCGACTTCCGAATTCATTCCCGTCAAAAGTGTGTTCGTCCCTATGATACAACGGCCATACGCCCAGGGACGCCAATCAGAAGCCGAGAAAGAAATCAGAAAAAACTTCATAAAAAAGATATTCGAATGCCTCACCGGTGATAATAAGGTGATGGAGCTCAACTTTGTCTATGGTTCGCTCGACGATTCGCGTTTCGAACTTCTCGACGGCCAGCAGCGCCTCACAACCCTGTTTCTGCTCAGTTGGTATCTCGCCATGCGTGGGAACAATCCAGGAAAAGACACAGCAAATCTGTCAAAATTCTCTTACCAGACCCGCACCACGTCATCACTCTTCATCAAGAAGCTTCTCTCGAATCCTGTCAGCCTGACATCCGAGCCTTCCAGACTGATACGGTCGATGCCATGGTATACCAACGCATTCTCGAAAGACTCCACTGTGACGGGAATGTTGACTATGCTCGATGAAATCCACACACAGTACAACAATACGCCTTCCGACGTCCGACCCACATACGAACGCCTTGAGAGACTGAGATTCTATCTGCTCGACCTCACCAACTTCGGCCTCACCGACGAACTCTTCATCAAGATGAACGCCCGCGGCCTGCAGCTAACACCCTTCGAGAACTTCAAGGCAGAACTCACCGGCTGGATACGCAGCAATCCTTTCGGAGACGGACGTTATGAGGAGAACATAGACGCCGACGGCCGCTCAATGCCCTACTGGCTTTACTTCTCGTCGCGCACCGACGGACGGTGGACCGACATATTCTGGAAAATGCCCGAAGGAGATCCGAATCCTGACAACTTAGGAGCCGAGGAGTCCGACCGCAGGTTCTTCACATTCGTAAAACGCTGGCTGGCCAACAGGGCCCTCGCCATAACAGACACTTCACAGCAGGCCGCGGACACGAAGTTTTTCGATTACTTCAACGGCCGTTCGCCCTACAACCACTATTATTCTTTCGATAAGACGGAGGAATTCCTGCGTGACGCCCAAACACATGGAATCGATCTGGTAAAGGAACTCGCAAAGACTCTGCGGTTCCTGAGCGACGACACACTGTCGGGCACTCTGTTCGACGCCATGACACCGCCCTGGGGAGAGAGTCCACAGATGCCCTGGGACGAGAAATTCGAGATGCGTCCGATGATAATATTCTCCGCCATATCGGAGTTCATCCTTTCACAACCCGACGATCCCCGACGGTTTGACACAGAAGAATTCCGCAGATGGATGAGAGTCGTCCACAACGTCGTGCAGAACCGCGACATAAACCGCGTATTGCTGCAAATTGTGCTGACCCGCCAGCTCAAGACAGCACTGAAGTTCAACGCCTCTCCCATTTATCCGCGCTTCAGGAGCTATGTCGAGAGCCTCGGCGGACAAAGCAACCGCGAGTTCAACGCTGAGAAACTCAAGATCGAGCTGATTGAGAAAGACGCCGGGTGGGAAGACGCGTTCATCGAAGCCGAAAAGAATCCATTCATGACCGGAGCGGTGACCTTCTATCTCGACGACGACCCGGACATGACATGCTACAGGCGCCGCACAGGCCGGGTTCCTCTCCTGTTCGACGTTGACGGCGTCACACCGACGTTACGTGCCGACAATTCTTTGCTGCGCGCCATCATGGCACGCAGCTGCGACTACTCGTCGTTCCGGGTGCCGAACTACAATATCTCGCTTTCGAACAGCAACGCCGCCAACCGCTTCCTTAAAAACCTCACGGTATGGAATTCCGACTGCGAATGCCGCAGACTCTTCCGTGAGCTGCTTGACTGCAATGACACAACAGAGATGCTGACTAAGGTATCGGAAGTCTCAAGCGAACACCACGACTTGAAATATCCCTCAAAATTCAGCGGCGACAACGACCTGATGCAGAAAGGATTCGACACCCTGCATTCGGCCGGCCCGAAAAATCCGCTCGGCTGGCTCGAATCGACAGGCGAAAAGGCGATGCGGATATGGTTTGCCGACGACGGCCGCATGTCTCTCTACAAGGGATATGTGAACTGCATGTATCTGAACTCCGGCAGAGAGGAATTCATCCCCGCGTTTGTCGAGGCTGCCACGGCTCGCGGTTTTTCGGCAGAATACTCAGACAACAGACAGCTCGACGCATATAACAGCTTCGGCCTTTACAGCGGCCAGAGCATTACACTTGACCTGACTGCTGACGGGCACACCTATGCCATATGGTTCGGCCACGATTTCAAAGCGGAAGTTTACGACGTGGATCCAGCTACCGCCGATGCGCTGAGTTATTGTGCCGAGCCCGAATTCCAACGGGATCTGGCTCTCGACGACAATGGCGAGCTGAAGACCTGGGGACACAACAGACAGCTCTTCCACCGCGCCATATTCATCCCCGACATTCGCAACGTGAACCCCGAGGATCTTGCCGCGCTGCTGATCCTGAATCATGAGACAGAGACAGAGGAGGCATGAATGTTCTGAGAATCATAGGGGTCACGGCGGTGTGCGCCTTCTGCGCCGCTCACGCGTGGGCGGCCGGCGGCTCGCAGAGCGTCATGGACGCCATAGAACGCGCCTCAGCTCTGGTCGACACGTCGCCCGACGACGCGCTCTCGCTTGCCGACAGCATCCGACGGCATATGAAGCCTGACGAGGCCGACCGCGCCGCCCTCTTCATCGTGGAAGGCAACGCGCTGTTCTCAAACGGCGAGAACAGCCGGGCCATAACCCTTCTTCGCGCGGCCGTCGCCGCGAGTCAACGCGCCCGGGACCCGAAACTCGAGATTCAGTCGCTGTCCGACCTCGGGGTGATGCTGAGAGTCGCGCACAAGACCGACTCGGCGCTCGCCTGCTATAACCGCGCGCTCTCGCTGATACAGAAACATGGGGCCCCGGCCGAAGACGAGGCAGCGCTCCTCGTCTCGGTCGCGATTCTATATACCAACACCGGCAGGGTCGCCGACGCCGTGCCCTTCGCCAGACGCGCCGTGGAGCGCATCGGCGATTCCGACGACATCGAGACCACCATGTATGTCTGCTCGCAGGCCGGCATCATCATCCATAAGGCCGGACACAAAGACGAGGGACTCGATATAGAGAAGCGCGTCGTGGCACTTGCCGAACGACGCGGCATACCACGCTATGTGCTGAAGACTTACGCCTCGATCATCGAGATGTATCATCAGGACGGCCGCCGCGACTCGGTGGACGCTTATCTCGAGAAGGGCAACCGGCTTCTTGACGACGTGCCGCAGGGCTCGGTGGAGGCAATAGGATTCCTGGAGGAAAGCTATAAAGTACTCGCCGACATGGGGCGCCACCGCGAGAGTCTGGAGATCCAGAAACGCATTCTCGACATGGACGACGCCGGCACGTACATGCCGCTCGACAAACTCTGGCTGCGCGTTGCCCGCAACTATGGCGCGCTCGGCGAATACCGGAACATGCAGGAGGCTTACGAACGCAGCATCGCCCTGACCGACTCGATGCGCGCCAGCGACATCGACCGCCAGCTCAGCGAGTTCAACGTCCGATACGACACCCTGCAGAAAGACCTCACCATCAGCCGCCTTGAATCCCAGCGCGCCAACGACAGGATGTGGCTCACGGTCTGGATCGCCATATGCCTGCTGACCGTCGGCGCGGCCGCCGTGCTGGTGATGACACGCCGCCGCCGCGAGGCTCTGGCCAAGATACGCGCCAACCTGCAGGGAGTCGAGCAGGAGCGCGGACGTCTGGCGCGCGAGCTTCATGACGGCGTATGCAACGACCTCTACGGCATATCGCTGCTGCTACACACCAGCGACGCCGACATTCCCGCCATCGCGGCCGACATCGACAGAGTCCGCGCGGATGTGCGACATATTTCACATGAACTGATGCCGCCGAGATTCGGCGAAAGCGACCTTGACGAACTGCTCCGGACGTATGCCGCGCGCAGCCGCGGATTCTTCGCCTACCGTTCGGAGGGACGCCCGGCTCTCAGCGAGGAGACGGCCTACGAACTCTATCGCATCGTGCAGGAACTATGCTCGAACATCATGACCCATTCGGGCGCGGAGTCAGCCCGGATAGAAGCCTCGTTCTCCCAGACCGGCTGCGTGATATCGATAAGCTACAGCCCGGCTTCGGATATGCCTGAGAATCACAGAGGCGACGGCATAGGCCTCGACACCGTCAGACGCCGCGCCCAGCTCATCGACGCGCGCATCGGGAGCCGCGCCGACACCGACGGCACGCACACAGTCACGATCGGAATCTGATTCCGGACCGCCCATCACAGAATTCCGTGACCCGCCGAAAGCGCATGTCGATTAATTTTGCAGTCGATGATGAAAAGAAGCGTTTTACTCATTGACGACCATCAGGTCGTGCTCAAAGGAATGCTCTCGATAGTCCGCGAGACATTGGGACAGGAATGCACGGCCGACACCGCCGGGACGGCCGCAGCCGCGCTGCGCCACCTGCGCGAGCGCTGCTACGACATATGCATTTTCGACGTCGGTCTCCCCGACTCCGACGGCGTGTCGTTGCTGCGGCAGATCCGCAACGACTACCCCGAGATGAGGATCATCGTGCATACCATCTACGAGCAGGCATGGTATATGCGGGCGTTTTTAGAGGTCGACGTCGAGGGCATACTATTCAAGAGTTCAGACATATATGAGATAAAACGGGCGTTGACCACCGTGGCCGGAGGGGGCCGTTACTACAGCCACGCCGCCCGCGTGCTGCGCAACGCCATCGACTTCCATCCGCAGCCCACCGGCCGCGAGTCGGAGGTGCTGCGTATGCTTGCCGCCGGTGCCACCACCGACGAGATTTCCGCCTCCCTCGGCATATCCACCAACACCACCGAGACCCACCGCCGCCATCTGCTTGAGAAATTCGGCGCTCGCAACGTGGCCGAGCTCATCTCGAAAGCCGTCTCCGAAGGCTTTCCCCTAAGCTGAAACACACATTAAGATAAATCAAAAGAGCCGTCGGCGCATTCAGAACGCCGGCGGCTCTTTGAGAGAATATACTTAAATTCCTAATGAAAAAATCTTCTTCTTAGTCTTCGTAGAGGTAGTCCTCGATCTGCTCGGGACGGAAGTTGCCGATGAAGTCGGCGTGCTTGGCCACCTCGGCCTGTCCGTACTTGACGAAGACGCGGAGCGAACGGCGGAAGTCGTCGTTACGCGTGGTGTCCTCGAGCAGCAGGAGACCCATCACCGTGTATCCGGCCATCTCCACGAGGCGACGCGCCATGAAGTCGAGATAGCGGGGATTCTCCACGCCGCCTACAGTCTGAACGGCGTTGGCGAACTGCTGGGCCATGAACTCGAGCGTGGCCTTGATGTCCTGGTCTTCGGGCTTGCACTCCTGTGCGAGCTGGGCGTTGATCCAGTTGAGATATGTGCCGGTGGTGACGTGGCGGATGGCGGCCACCACCTGCAGCTGGGTCGTGCCCTCGTAGATCGACGTGATGCGGGCGTCGCGATAGATGCGCTCGCAGGCGTAATCCTTCATGAAGCCCGAACCGCCGTGGATCTGGATCGAGTCGTATGCGTTCTGGTTGGCGAACTCGGAGGTCATGCCCTTGGCGAGCGGAGTGAACGCGTCGGCGAGACGCGAGTATTCCTTCGACTCCTTCTTCTCCTCGACGGTGAGCTTACGCTCCTTGGCTATGTCGTCGTATGCCTTGTAGATATCGACGAAGCGCGTGCAGGCGTAGAGCAGGGCGCGCGACGCGTCGAGCTTTCCCTTCATCACCGAGAGAATCTCGGCCACGGCGGGGAAGTCGATGATCGCCTTGCCGAACTGGCGGCGCTCCTTGGCGTATGCCAGCGCCTCGCGGTAGGCGGCCTCGCTCAGGCCGACGCTCTGGGCGGCGATGCCGAGACGGGCGCCGTTCATCAGGGCCATCACATACTTGATGAGGCCGAGACGGCGCGAGCCGACAAGCTCGGCCGGGGCGTCCTTATAGGTGAGCTCGCATGTCGGGCTGCCCTTGATGCCCATCTTGTTCTCGATGCGGCGCACGTTGACGCCGCCGTTGCGCTTGTCGTAGATGAACATCGAGAGGCCGCGGCCGTCGCGCGTGCCCTCCTCGGAGCGGGCGAGCACCAGATGGATGTCGGAGTCGCCGTTGGTGATGAAGCGCTTCACGCCGTTGAGCACCCACGAGCCGTCTTCCTTCTGCGTGGCCTTGAGCATGACCGACTGGAGGTCGGAACCGGCGTCGGGCTCGGTGAGGTCCATCGACATGGTCTCGCCGGCGCATACGCGCGGGATGTACTTCTGCTTCTGCTCCTCGTCGGCGAACTCATAGATGGTCTCGGCGCAGTCCTGCAGGCCCCAGAGGTTCTCGAAGCCGGCGTCGGCGCGGCTCACTATGTCGGCCGCCATGATGTAGGGAGTGATCGGGAAGTTGAGACCGCCCAGACGGCGGGGCATCGACATGCCCATCAGGCCGGCCTTGCGGCAGGCGTCGAGGTTCTTCTTCGTGCCTTCGGCATATATCACGCGGCTGTTTTCCACGCGAGGACCGGTGTGGTCGACATCCTCGGCGTTCTCGGCGATGACGTCGCCGCAGATCTCGCCCACCACCTCGAGCACCTTGTCATAGCTGTCCTGGGCGTCGGCGTAGTCCTGGGGAGCGTAGTCGAATTTGTCGGCGTCAGCGAAGTCGCGCTCCTTGAGGGCGACGATCTTCTCCATCATCGGATGCGTCAGATAGTGCTTGAGCGCCTTGTTGTCGTTATAGAAATTAGCCATTATTTCGTGTTCTTTTTATAGTACTTGATGAGTTTGGGAACGACATCCTCGACGTTTCCGGTTATCACGTAGTCGGCGATGGTGTTGATCGGGGCGTCGGGGTCGCTGTTGACCGAGATGATGATCGACGACTCCTGCATGCCGGCGATGTGCTGGATCTGGCCCGAGACGCCGCAGGCGATGTAGAGCTTGGGGCGCACGGTGACGCCCGTCTGGCCGATCTGGCGGTCATGGTCAACCCATCCGGCGTCGACCGCGGCGCGGCTCGCGCCGACCTCGGCGCCGAGCACGTCGGCCAGCTCGTGCAGCATCTGGAAGTTCTCCTTGCTGCCCATGCCGTAACCGCCGCATACCACGATGGGGCTTCCCTTGAGGTTCACCTTCGACTTCTCGACGTTGCGGTCGATGACCTCGATCACGAAGTCCTCGGGCGACGTGTAGTCCTCGGCGCGGAGATTCACCACCTCGCCGACGTAGTTGGAGTCGCGGACCTCCTTCTTCATGACGCCCTCGCGGACCGTCGCCATCTGCGGACGGCACTCGGGATTGACGATCGTGGCCACGATGTTGCCGCCGAACGCCGGGCGGATCTGCAGCAGCAGGTCCTTGTATTCCTCGCCGGTGCGTGCGTCCTTGTGGTCGCCGATCTCGAGCTGCGTGCAGTCCGCGGTCAGACCGCTGTGGAGGGCCGACGAAACGCGCGGACCCAGGTCGCGGCCTATCGAGGTGGCGCCCATGAAGGCGATGCGCGGCTTCTTCTCCTTGAAGAGGTTGATGAGTATCGAGGCGTGCGGGAGCGACGTGTAGGGATAGAGGCGCTTGTCCTCCACCTTGTAGACGGTGTCGACGCCATAGGGCAGGATCTGCTTCTCGACGTCCTTGAGGTTGTCGCCGGCCACCACGGCCTCGAGCTTGATGCCGAGCTTGTCGGCGAGCTGGCGGCCCTTGGTGAGGAGCTCGAGGCTGACGTCGGCAACCTTGCCGTCCTCGAACTCGCAATATACTATGAGATTATTCTTGTCTGTTGCCATGATTAGCCGATTGTGTGGTTAGCGATGAGTTCCTTGATGAGCGTCTCGATTTCCTCGTCGGTGTTTTCCACGCGGCGGGCATCCTTGGCGGTGAAGACCACGTTCTCGATCTGCTTCACCTTCGTGGGGGAGCCAGCGAGACCGCACTGCGAGAGGTCGGCCTCGACCGTGGCGGCGTTCCACTCGCCGATGTTGAGATAGGGACGGGCCTCGATGAAGGCCTTCTTCTTCTCGTCTGCGGCCACCTCCGAGGGTACGGCCGCGTATTTGTATTTCTGGATGTTCTTCGCGTTGCGCGGGCGGCAGGCGTCGGCCGATCCGTTGACGGTCACCACGAGAGGCAGGGGGGCCTTGACGGTCTCCACGCCGCTCTCGATGCGGCGTCTGATCGTGGCCTTGCCGTCGGTGATGTCCATGATCTCCTCGGCATACGTCACCTGGGGAAGGCCGAGCTTCTCGGCCACCTGCGGGCCGACCTGAGCCGTGTCGCCGTCGATGGCCTGACGGCCGCCGATGATGATGTCGTAGTCGCCGATCTTGCGCACGGCCGCGCTCAGGGCGTAGGAGGTGGCCAGCGTGTCGCTGCCTGCGAACGCGCGGTCGGAGAGCACGATGCCTCCGTCGGCGCCGCGATACATTCCCTCGCGGACTATCTCGGCGGCGCGCGCCGGGCCCATCGTGAGCAGCGTCACTTTGGAGCCGGGATACATCTCCTTAAGTTTCAAGGCCTGCTCGAGGGCGTTGAGGTCCTCGGGGTTGAAGATCGCCGGCAGCGCGGCGCGGTTGATCGTGCCGTCTTCCTTCATGGCGTCCTTGCCCACGTTGCGGGTGTCGGGCACCTGCTTGGCCAGTACGATGATATTCAAACTCATGTTATTCCTGTTAGATTTGTTTTCTTCGCCATATCCCGCCGTCGCGGCCCCACTAAGCACGGCGACGGGCATAATTCGGTGCAAAGTTAATAAAAATTTCTCAGACTTCCGCAATATGTGCAATTTTCAACTCGCTTTAATTAAAAATGAGGCGGATTTTCAAGCAGTGTGAAGATTTTTGATTATATTTGTGCTTCCACTTTCAATATAAGTATGAAACAGACCATCCACGCCATATCGGCCGCTGCCCTCATAGCCCTCACGGCCGCGCTTCCGGCCACGGCCCAGACAGCCGACGAGCTCCTCTCGCAGGGCCGCGAGGCTTTCCTCGACTACCGTTTCGACGAGGCGGCGAGACTCTACTCCCAGGCCCAGCGGAAGGCGAAACGCACAGACGAGTATTTCGCCGACAAATACGACACCTACCGCCGGCAGCTCACGCAGGCCACCAACTTCCTGGAGCGCGTCGAGAAGATTGCCGTCATCGACAGCATCACCGTGCCGCGCGACGAGTTCTTCCGCGCATACCGTCTCCCGGCGTCGGCCGGTTCGCTCGGCGGAGCCGAGGCCCTGCCCTCGCCTCGCGAAGAGGATGTCGACTACGTCTTCACCAACGAGGGCGACGACTACAAGATCTGGGCCGAGCCCGACACCACCGGATACATGCGCCTCGTGGAGTCGTCGCGCCTCACCGACGGCCGCTGGAGCGACCCATCCCCTCTCGACGACACCCTGTCGGAAGAGGGCGACGCGATATTCCCGTTCATGATGGCCGACGGCGTGACGCTCTATTACGCCGACAACGGCGACAATTCCATCGGCGGTTACGACATAATGGTGGCCACCCGCGACGCGGCCGACGGCACTTTCCTACAGCCCTCGAACCTCGGATTCCCCTACAACTCCCCGTATGACGACTACCTGCTCGCCATCGACGAGCTAAACGGCGTCGGATGGTGGGCCACCGACCGCAACAACCTCGACGACGAACTGACGGTCTACGTGTTCGTCACCAACGACCTGCGCAACAACTACTCGCCCGACGACGACGACGTCACCGCCTTCGCCCGCATCGACGACTACATAGCCACGCAGCCCGAGGACGCAGACTACGACGAGCTGCTCGAGACCATCCGGGCCATAGACCCGTCGGCGAGGGAGAAAAAGCCGGAATTCACCATAACGGCGTCGAAGGACAGGATATTTCACCGTTACGATGAACTTCCCGATGCCGCGTCGCGCGAGGCCGTGAGGAGATATCTCGCGGCGGCCGACGAAATGGCCCAGGCCGAGTCCGAACTCTCGGCCATGCGCCGCCAGTACGCCGAGTCGCATTCGCAGCAGCATGCGCGCCGCATCGCCGCTGCCGAAGCCGCCATCGAGAAGCTTCGCGCCGATCTCGCCTCCATCCGCTCGGCCATGTACAAGACCCTGAATAAGTAATAAGTAATAAGTAATAAGTAATACGGGCAATTGCTTTAACCTAATAGTTGACACATGCGTTCCTTCATACTTTTACTTATTGCATATTTCTTAATACTTTTTACTAAACACTTCTTACTTAACACTTTTTACTTTTTACTAAACACTTCTTACTTAACACTTTTTACTTTTTACCAAACACTTCTTACTTAATACTTTTCACTTAATACTTTTCATAATATCATGATTTCTTTCTCAGTCGCCCTTCTCCTGCTGATCGCGGGATATTTCGTCTACGGCACGTTCGTATCGAAGGTATTCGGACAGGACCCCGCGCGGGTCACGCCCGTCCACACCCATGCCGACGGAGTCGACTTCGTCGAGCTCCCGACATGGAAGATTTTCCTCATACAGTTTCTCAACATCGCGGGCCTCGGCCCGATCTTCGGAGCCATAATGGGCGTGATGTTCGGACCGGCGGCTTTCCTCTGGATCGTGTTCGGCACGATATTCGCCGGAGCCGTCCACGACTATCTCTCGGGCATGATGTCGCTGCGCAGCGACGGTGCCTCGCTGCCCGAGATTGTCGGCGCGCAGCTGGGAGGTGGCGTCAAGAACGTGATGCGCGTCTTCTCGCTGCTGCTGATGATCCTTGTCGGCGCGGTGTTCGTCTACAATCCCGCCGACCTGCTCGGAATGCTGACGCCGAGCAGCCTCGACCGGACGTTCTGGATTGTCGTGATCTTCGCCTACTACATGCTGGCCACCCTGCTGCCGATCGACAAGCTCATCGGCAAGCTATACCCCGTTTTCGGACTCGCGCTTCTCTTCATGGCCGTCGGCATCATGACGATGCTCTATGTCAACTCCGGGTCGGTGCCCGAGATGTGGCATGACTTCAGCAACCGGCGGCTCGACGCCGACGCGGCCCCGATATTCCCCATGATGTTCGTCTCGATAGCCTGCGGCGCCATATCGGGCTTCCACGCCACTCAGTCGCCGATGATGGCCCGCTGCCTGAAGAACGAGCGCCACGCGCGGCCCGTGTTCTACGGCGCGATGGTCACCGAGGGCATCGTCGCCCTGATATGGGCGGCGGCGGCTGTGACGTTCACCGGGGGCTACACCGAACTGCAACAGGCCCTGGCCGGAGCGACGCCGGCCACGCTGGTCAACGACATATCCAAGGAGTGGCTCGGCGCCGTCGGCGGCGTGCTCGCCATCCTCGGAGTCATAGCGGCCCCGATCACGTCGGGCGACACCGCCCTGCGCTCCGCCCGCCTCATCGCCGCCGACTTCATGGGCATCAAGCAGAAGAAGATTGCTTCGCGGCTCATGGTCTCGGTGCCGATCTTCGTGCTCTGCTTCATCATCATGCTCGTGCCTTACGAGGCGCTGTGGCGTTATTTCGCATGGTGCAACCAGGTGCTCTCGGTCTTCACCCTCTGGGCCATCACGGTCTATCTGATGCGCCATTCGAAGCCTTACTGGATCACGATGATTCCGGCCATGTTCATGACCGCCGTCACCGTGACCTACATCTTCTTCGCCCCCGAGGGCTTCAACTCGCTGACCTCCAATTTCCTCGGCTTCACCATCAGCTATGAGACGGCCGTGGCGGCCGGTCTCGGAGCGGCGCTCCTGCTCACGCTGCTGTTCGCCCGCCACCGCCGCGCCTGCGCCGCGAGCCTCTCTGTGGCGGAAACCGACTGACGATATATGGAAACATCACAGATAATAGAATCAATCTCACAAAACGACAGATATAACCTCCACTCGCATTCGGAATACTGCGACGGCAAGGCCTCCGTGGCCGAGATAGCCGACGCAGCCTGCCGCGCGGGGTTCACGCTGTGGGGCGTCTCGCCCCACTCCCCTGTCTGCATCGAGTCGCCGTGCAACATGAGCCGCGCCGACATGCCCCGCTATCTCGACGGCATGGAGAGGCTCAAGGAAAGCTATCGCGACCGGATGCGGCTGCTCGCCGGACTCGAGATTGACTGGCTGAGCCGCGACTTCGGTCCGCACATAGATTATTTCCTCGGCCTGCCCCTCGACTTCCGCATCGGCTCGGTGCATTTCGTGCCGACGCGCGACGGAGTGCCGCTCGATTGCGACGGCAGCCACGAGCGGTTCGAGGGCTACCTGCGCGACGGCTTCGGAGGCGACCTCCGCTATGTCGTCGAGAAGTATTTCGAACAGGTGCTCATGATGCTCGAAGCTGGCGGATTCGACATTCTCGGCCATTTCGACAAGATCATAGGCAACGCGTTCAAGACCGACCCGACGCTCGAGGACCAGGGCTGGTATGCCGCGCTGGTCGACGACACGGTGCGCCTCGCGGCCGACACCGGTGTCATCGTCGAGATCAACACCAAGGCCATCGAGGCCAAGGGACGCTTCTTCCCGGCCGAACGATGGTGGCCGCGCCTACTCGACGCCGGGGTGCCCATAGCAGTCAACTCCGACTGCCATCACCCGGAGCTCACCGACCTGGGCCGTCCCGAAGCCCTCGAACGCCTCGCGGCCCTGCGCGCCGCCAAGGCTCCAAGTTCCGGGGTCTAAGAGCTAAGGGAACCTTTACTTATTACTTTATACTTTTTTCTTTTCCAAGTGAACTACAGTCTGTTTCTGGCCCGGAGGCTGTCTCTGTCGTCGGGCGGTCGACGCAAGTCGCCGGCCATAACGGTTTCGGTCACCGCCGTGGCCCTGTCGGTGGCGGTGATGCTCGCCGCCGTGGCCATCGTGATCGGTTTCAAGCGCGAGATCCGCGAGAAGGTCGTGGGGTTCAATTCGCACATCACCCTCTACAACCTGCCGCAGTCGGGCGACGAGACCAACCTCATCACCCTCACGCCGTCGCTGCGCCACCTGCTCGACAGCGTGCCTTACGTCACAGACTACAGCCTCGAGGCCTCCATCCCCGCGATATTCAAGACTCCCGGCGACTTCAAGGGCGTCTATCTGAGAAGCCTCAACGGCCGGCCGACGGCCGACTTCATCCGCGCCAACCTCGAGGAGGGCCGAGTGCCCGACTACACGCGCAGCGAGGACGACCGCAGCATCGTGATCTCCAGGATCGCCGCCGACCAGCTCGGGCTTAAGACCGGCGACCATATCGACACATATTTCATCGCCGACGACGTCCGCGTCAGGCGTCTCGAAGTGGCCGGAATATTCAACTCGCACTTTGACACCTACGACCAGGTGATGGTCTACGGCCCGCTGCGCCTCATCCAGCAGGTGGCGCAGATCCCGGCCACCCAGGGCACGAGCCTCCAGGTGCAGACCGACGACTTCGACCGGCTGGAGCGCAACACAGCCGACCTCCACGACAGGCTGATCCGCGCCACGGCCGACGGCACTCTGTTCAGATACTACCGCGTCGACAACGCCCTCAACCAGGGGGCCGGATACTTCAGCTGGCTGTCTCTGCTCGACATGAACGTCACCGTGATCCTCGCACTGATGACCGTCGTGGCCATCGCGACGCTGATATCGGGAATGCTGATACTCATCCTCGACAAGAAGCGCTTCATCGGCGTCACGCGCGCCATGGGGGCCTCGACGGTCGGCGTCAGGCGCGTCTTCGTCTACCTCGCCATCCGCGTCGCCGTGGCCGGCATGGCGATAGGCAACGTCGTGATGCTCGCCCTGCTGTGGTGTCAGGACCGCTGGCATTTCCTGCATCTCGACCCGGAGGCCTACTACATCGACTTCGTGCCGGTGCAGATCGACTGGACGTGGGTCGTGGCTCTCAACGCCGCCTGCCTCGTCGTGATATACCTCAGCCTCATACTCCCCTCGCGCTTCGTGGCGCGGATATCGCCCGCCGAAGCAGTCAGGAACGAATAGCGCTTTTACGAATCGCGCCCAAAACCATAGCGCCGCCGGAAATGTTAACAGATTAAGGTAACATTTTCACGAAGCGCTATGTCTGACACGAAAAAAACGAAGTTCCCATACATCGACCGTGACCTCAGCTGGATGTATTTCAACCACCGCATCCTGCAGGAGGCCTGGAGAGACGATGTGCCTCTGCTGGAACGCATGTCGTTTCTCGGCATATATTCCAACAACCTCGACGAGTTCTTCCGCGTCCGCATGGCCACGCTCTCGCGCATAGCCACACTCAAGGGGAAGGATATGGCTATCGACAGCCGCCGGGCCGCCGAGCTCTTCCACCGCATCAGCTCGCTCGACAACGTGTATTCCGACGAATTCGCCGCCTGCGTCCGCACGCTCACCGAGCGGCTCGCCGCCGACCACATACGCATACTCGACGAGACCGAGCTCGACGACGCGCAGCAGCACTTCGTGCGCTGCGTGTTCCGCAGCCGCATCAGCGGATTCGTGTCGCCGGTGTGGCTCTCCAAGCTCGACGAGTTCTCGCGCGAGAGCGACAGCCACATCTACCTCTGCGTCGAGCTCTCGGGGCCCGGACTCAAGACCGACCACGCCCTCATCGAGCTCCCCACATCGACCTGCGGCCGCTTCGTCGTGCTGCCCGACCGGGGCGACGACGCATGCGTCATGTATCTCGACGACATAGTGCGATATTGCCTGCCGATGATTTTTCCCGGCATGGGATATACTGATTTCCGCGCTTTCTCGTTCAAGTTTACCAAAGACGCCGAGATGGAGATCGACAACGACATGCATGTCGGCCCTATGGAGAAGATAGCCAAAGCGGTGCGCAGCCGCAAGAAAGGCGCCGCGCTCAGGGTGCTCCACGACTCGGAGATGCCCGACACGATGCTCCGCCTGCTGATGAAGAAGCTCAAGCTCGACAAGCTCGACACCGTGCAGCCCACCGGCCGCTACCAGAACCACAAGGACTTCATGTCGTTCCCCTCCAGCTGCCGCAAGGACCTGAAGTATCCCGACTGGCAGGCCGCCATACCCCCCGAGCTCAAGGGAACCGACTCGCTGATGCAGCTCATCTCCGAGCGCGACCGCTTCGTGCACGTGCCATACCAGACGTTCGACTACGTGATCAGGCTCCTCCAGGAGGCGGCCGTATCGAAAAATGTGAAAAGCATAAAGATCACCCTCTACCGCATGGCCCGCAACTCGAAGGTGGCCGAGGCCCTGATGAGCGCCGCCCGCAACGGCAAGAAGGTCACCGCCGTCGTCGAGCTCCTGGCCCGTTTCGACGAGTCGAGCAACATCAGCTACTCCAAGAAGATGCAGGACGCCGGGGTCAACGTCGTCTTCGGCCTCGACGGCCTCAAGATTCACTCCAAGATCGCGCTGATCACGCTGCGCAACGGCCGCGACATCGCCGTCGTCGGCACCGGAAACTTCCACGAGGGCAACGCGTCGGTCTATACCGACTACTTCCTCATGACCGCCGACCCCCGCATCGTGGGCGACGTCGGCAGGGTGTTCGACACGATCAGGAAGCCCTACGTCAGCCAGGAATTCAGGCATCTGCTGGTCTCGCCGTTCAACATGCGCCAGACGTTCGTCTCCCTGATTGACGACGAGATAGCCGAGGCCCGCAAGGGACGCGAGGCCTGGATCAAGATAAAGATCAACCATATCACCGACGAGGATATGGTGAGGCATCTCTACCGCGCCTCGCAGGCCGGAGTCAAGATCGACATGCTCGTGCGCGGCAACTGCTCGATCGTCACCGGCGTGCCCGGCGTGAGCGACAACATCCGCATCGCCGGCATCATCGACCGGTATCTCGAGCATTCGAGGATTTTCATCTTCCATGCCCGGGGCCTCGACAAGACATTCATGGGCTCGGCCGACTGGATGCCGCGCAACCTCGACCGCCGCATCGAGGCTGTAACCCCGGTCTACGACCCCCGGCTCAAGGACGACCTGAGACGCACCGTGGAGTTCGGCCTGCGCGACAACGTCCAGGCCCGCGTGGTCGACGGCTCGGGTGAAAACAGAATAAGACAGGTGGAGGGAGAGACACTCCCCTTCCGCTCGCAGTTCGAACTATATAAAGCATACAACCAATGAAGGAAAAGACATACGCCGCCATCGACATAGGCTCGAACGCCGTGAGGCTTCTCATCAAGAGGGAAGACCCCGACACCGACCGCCCCGAACTGTTGCTCAAGAAACTGCTGCTGCTGCGCGTGCCGCTCAGACTCGGTTTCGACGTCTTCTCCAAGGGAGAGATCTCCGACAAGAAGGCCGAGAACCTCGTGCGCCTCATGAAGGCCTACAAGCAGCTGATGAAGATATATGAGGTAGACCGCCTCCGCGCCTGCGCCACCTCGGCCATGCGCGACGCCGCCAACGGCCCCGAAATCCTGAAGAAAATCAAGAAGGAGTCTGACATCGACATCGACATCATCAACGGCGAGGAGGAGGCCCGCATCGTCTACAACAACCACCTCGAGCGCGGAGGCCTCGACTCCGGCGCGTTCCTATACGTCGACGTGGGCGGCGGCAGCACAGAGCTCAATTTCATGGTCAACGGCAGGCTCGTCGCCTCCCGCTCGTACAACATCGGCACCGTGCGCATCCTCACCGGCAAGACACGCCGCACCGAATGGGACGGCATGAACGACTTCCTGTCGAGCCTCGCCTCCAATTACCCGCAGATCACCATCATCGGCTCGGGCGGCAACATCAACAAGCTCTACAAGCTGGCCGAGCAGAAAGACACCGAGCGGCAGTCGTTCGCCGTCGCCGAGCTCTCGCGCCTCTACCACACGCTCAAGCCCCTCAGCATCGAGCAGCGCATCGACCGCTACGGAATGCGCAACGACCGCGCCGACGTCATAATCCCCGCCGCCGAAATCTTCCTCACCGTGGCCTCGACCGTCGACGCCGACACCATCGTGGTGCCCACCATCGGCGTGGCCGACGGCATCATCGACGGCCTCTTCCTCGCTGACCGCGAGGCCGAGGCGCGCCGCGACGAGGAGTGCCGGAAGGAACGCGAGAAATGACATGATTGGGGAATTGCGATTTTTTTTGTAATTTTGCAATCGGAAACAACACAGTGAAATGAAGAATATTCGCAATTTCTGCATCATAGCGCATATCGACCACGGCAAGTCGACTCTGGCCGACCGCCTGCTCGAGCGCACGCATACCGTCGACGCCAAGGACATGGAGGCCCAGGTGCTCGACGACATGGACCTCGAGCGCGAGCGCGGCATCACCATCAAGAGCCACGCCATCCAGATGGACTACGAGCTCGACGGCCAGCGCTACGTGCTCAACCTCATCGACACTCCGGGACACGTCGACTTCTCCTACGAGGTGTCGCGCTCGATCGCCGCGTGCGAGGGCGCGCTGCTCATCGTCGACGCCTCGCAGGGAATCCAGGCCCAGACCATCTCCAACCTCTATATGGCCATCGACAACAACCTGGAGATCATCCCCGTCATCAACAAGTGCGACCTCGACAGCGCGAAGCCCGAGGAGGTCGAGGACCAGATAGTCGACCTGCTCGGCTGCGACCCCTCGGAGATAATCCGCGCCTCGGGCAAGACCGGAATGGGCGTCGACGACGTGCTGCGCGCCATCGTGGAGCGCGTCCCCGCCCCCACGGGCGACCCCGACGCACCGCTGCAGGCTCTGATCTTCGACTCGGTGTTCAACCCCTTCCGAGGCATCATAGCCTATTACAAGATTGTCAATGGCACCATCCGCAAGGACGACTTCGTCAAGTTCGTCTCGACAGGCAAGGAATACCACGCCGACGAGATCGGCGTGCTCAAGCTCGACATGTCGCCGCGGCCCGAGCTGAGCGCCGGAAACGTGGGCTACATCATCTCGGGCATCAAGACGAGCCGGGAGGTGCGCGTCGGCGACACGATTACACATGTGGCGCGCCCCTGCGACAAGGCCATTGAAGGCTTCCAGGAAGTCAAGCCGATGGTCTTCGCCGGCGTCTACCCCATCGAGACCGAGGACTTCGAGAACCTGCGCGCCTCGCTCGAGAAGCTGCAGCTCAACGACGCCTCGCTGACCTTCCAGCCCGAATCGTCGGCCGCCCTCGGATTCGGTTTCCGCTGCGGATTCCTCGGCCTGCTGCACATGGAGATCGTACAGGAGCGCCTCGGACGCGAGTTCGACATGGACGTCATCACCACCGTGCCCAACGTCTCCTATATAGTCACCGACAAGAAGGGCAACCGCACCGAGGTGCACAACCCCTCCGGACTCCCCGAGCCGTCGGCCATCGATTTCATCGAGGAGCCATACATCCGCGCCACCATCATCACCCAGGCCGACTACATCGGCCCCATCATGACCCTCTGCCTCGGCAAGCGCGGCGAGCTCGTCAAGCAGGAATACATCTCGGGCAACCGCATGGAGCTGACGTTCGACATGCCCCTGGGCGAGATTGTGATCGACTTCTACGACAAGCTCAAGAGCATCTCCAAGGGTTACGCCAGCTTCGACTATCACATCCACGACTTCCGCGAGTCGAAACTCGTCAAGCTCGACATCCTGCTCAACGGCGAGAGCGTCGACGCCCTCTCCACGCTGACCCACGAGGCCAACTCGGTGAAGTTCGGCCGCCGCATGTGCGAGAAGCTCAAGGAGCTCATTCCGCGCCAGCAGTTCGACATCGCCATCCAGGCCGCCATCGGGGCCAAGATCATCGCCCGCGAGACCATCAAGGCCGTGCGCAAGGACGTGACAGCCAAGTGTTACGGCGGCGACATCTCGCGCAAGCGCAAGCTGCTCGAGAAGCAGAAGGCCGGCAAGAAGCGAATGAAGCAGATCGGCTCGGTCGAGGTGCCGCAGAAGGCCTTCCTCGCCGTGCTCAAACTCGACTGACGCACGCGAACATTGAGACACCCGTAAACGTATTAAAGGAGAAAAGCCCCAAGCTTTCCTCCTTTTGCTTTGGGAGTGGGGAAATGGGTGATTGGGGCGCGATTTTGTTTAAACTATAAAAATCTGAATTATGGACACAGGCATTCCGATGATGAACATAGGCGGGCAATTCCCCGACCTGCTCGGCCTCGACGCCGACGGCAAGGAAGTAAGGCTTTCCGACTATCCCGGCAAGCGCTTCATTATCTATTTCTATCCCAAGGACAACACCTCGGGGTGCACGCTCGAGGCCCGCAGTCTCGCCTCCGCCTATCAGTCGCTGCTCGACATGGGCTATCAGGTGATAGGCGTCAGCAAGGACTCGGCGGCGAGCCACAAGAAATTCGCCGAGAAGAACGAACTCCCCTTTCCCCTCGTGGCCGACACCGACCTCGAGCTGTGCAAGACGGCCGGCGTATGGCAGCCCAAGAAGATGGCCGGCCGCGCATACATGGGGATAGTCCGCACGACGTTCGTCACCGACGGCGGCGGCGTCGTGACCGACCGCATCGACAAAGTCAAGACCAAGACGGCGGCCGAACAGCTCTTCGAGCTCCTCGACAACCGCTACAACCCGAACCCCGCATGACATGAGCGTATTCTACACAGCCCGAAAGACCCTGCGCAACTATGCCAACGGCGGAAACGTGCTGATTTTCGCCACGGCCCTCGCGCTGATTCTGGTCAACGTGCCGGGACTGAAAGACCTCTACAACTCCCTTTGGACTCACGAGCTCGCCCTGCAGGTAGGCTCGTTCAATCTTTTCAGCCATCACGGCCATCCGATGAGCATCATGGCGTTCATCAACGACGCCCTAATGGCTCTGTTCTTCTTCTCGGTCGGTCTGGAGATCAAGCGCGAGGTGCTCGTGGGCGAGCTCTCGTCGTTCCGCAACGCGCTGCTGCCGATCGTGGCCGCCGTCGGAGGCATGGCGGTGCCCGTGGGCATCTACTTTCTCATGGCCCGGGGCACCGATTACGCCGACGGCTGGGCCATACCCATGGCCACCGACATCGCCTTCTCGCTCGGCGTGCTCGCGATGCTCGGCAAACGCGTGCCCGTCGGCCTCAAGATCTTCCTCACCACCCTGGCCGTGGTCGACGACATCGGCGGCATACTGGTGATCGCCATCTTCTACAGTTCGTCGATCGACTACACGCTGCTGCTCTGGGCCGCCGGATGCATCGCCGTGCTCGTGGCCGGCGGCTGGATAGGAATCCAGTCGAAGATGTTCTATGCCTTCTTCGGGACATTCGTCTGGTTCTTCTTCCTCAACGCCGGCATCCACCCCACCATCGCGGGCGTCATAGTGGCCTTCACCATCCCCGCCAAGCCGGTGTTCGCCCCGCGCAACTACATCAAGATCATCCGCAGGAACATCGGCATGTTCTCGCACGAGGACGACGACAGCCTCAACAGCCGCACCATCCTCGACAAGGACCAGATGAACTGGCTCAAGGAGATCGAGAGCGCCTCGGACAAGGTGATCTCGCCGCTGCAGGATATGGAAGACACGCTCCACCCGCTGGTAAACTACATCATCGTGCCTCTGTTCGCGTTCGCCAACGCCGGCATATACTTCGGCGACATGGACGTCTCGCAGCTGTTCAGCGGCATCGCCCCGGCCATCATCACGGCCCTTGTAGCCGGCAAGTTCCTCGGCATCTTCATCTTCTCGTGGGCCACGATCAGGCTCGGGTTCGCCCCAATGCCCGAGGGCGGCGACTGGGCGCGGCTCGCATCGGTGTCGATGCTCGGCGGCATAGGCTTCACCGTGTCGCTCTTCATAGCCAACCTGTCGTTCGGCACGGGCGACCCGATGCTCTCGCTGCTGCTCAACGACTCCAAGCTCGGAATCCTGGTCGCCTCGCTTCTGGCCGGAGTCCTGGGCTGGGCGCTGCTGCACTTCACGCTGCCGCGCGAGCCCCAGCCCGATGAAGAACGCTGATTTATTTGCCAGTATCGCCGATTTTGATTAAATTTGCGAAAAACAAATTTTAACCCGAAAAAATGGCTACGAAACCTTTTCACTACCAGGAAATGTTCCCGCTGGGACCCGACACAACCGAATACCAGCTCATCACCAAAGACTACGTGAAGGTCGAGAACTGGAACGGCCACGAGATGCTCGTGGTCGACCCCGAAGCCCTCACCCTTCTGGCCAACGTGGCGTCGCACAACTGCTCGTTCATGCTGCGCCGCGAGCACAACGAGATGGTCGCCAAGATCCTCTCCGACCCCGAGGCGTCCGAGAACGACCGCTTCGTGGCGCTCACCATGCTCCGCAACGCCGAGGTGGCCGCCAAGGGCGTGCTCCCCTTCTGTCAGGACACCGGCACGTCGATCTGCGCCGCATACAAGGGCCAGCAGGTCTGGACCGGCTGCGACGACGAGGAGAAGATCTCGCTCGGTGTCTACAAGACATACACCGAGAACAACCTCCGCTACTCGCAGAACGCCCCGCTCAACATGTATGACGAGGTGAACACGGGCTGCAACCTGCCCGCGCAGATCGAGATCCACGCCACCGAGGGCGACGAATACAAGTTCCTCTTCGTGGCCAAGGGCGGCGGCTCGGCCAACAAGACCTATCTCTACCAGGAGACCAAGGCCATCCTCAACCGCAAGACGCTCGTGCCCTTCCTGATCGAGAAGATGAAGACGCTCGGCACGGCCGCCTGCCCGCCCTACCACATCGCGTTCGTCATCGGCGGCACGTCGGCCGAGGCCAACCTCGCCGCCGTCAAGAAGGCGTCGGTGAAATATTACGACAACCTCCCCACCGAGGGCAACGAATACGGCCACGCCTTCCGCGACGTCGAGCTTGAGAAGGAGCTTCTCGAGGCAGCCCACTGCCTCGGCCTCGGCGCGCAGTTCGGCGGCAAGTATTTCGCCCACGACATCCGCGTGATTCGCATGCCGCGCCACGGCGCATCCTGCCCCGTCGGCATGGGCGTCAGCTGCTCGGCCGACCGCAACATCAAGGCCAAGATCAACCGCGACGGTCTTTGGATCGAGAAACTCGACGAGTTCCCCGGCGAGCTTATCCCCGAAGAAATGCGCAACGCCGGAGAGGGCGAAGTGGTGAAGGTAGACCTCAACCGCCCCATGAAGGAGATTCTCGAACAGCTCGACAAGTATCCCGTCTCGACGCGCCTCTCGCTCAAGGGCACCATCATCGTGGGCCGCGACATCGCGCACGCCAAGATCAAGGAGCGCCTCGACGCCGGCGAGCCGATGCCCCAGTATCTCAAGGACCATCCCATCTACTACGCCGGACCGGCCAAGAAGCCCGAAGGCATGCCCTCCGGTTCGTTCGGACCCACGACGGCCGGCCGCATGGACCCCTATGTCGACCAGTTCCAGGCCGCGGGCGGCTCGATGGTGATGATCGCCAAGGGCAACCGCTCGCAGCAGGTCACCGACGCCTGCAAGAAGCACGGTGGCTTCTATCTCGGCTCGATCGGCGGACCCGCCGCCATCCTGGCCAAGAACTCCATCAAGAACGTCGAGCTGCTCGAATATCCCGAGCTCGGCATGGAAGCCATCTGGAAGATCGAGGTCGAGGACTTCCCCGCCTTCATCCTCGTCGACAACAAGGGCAACGACTTCTTCAAGCAGATCAAGCCCCGCTGCCCCATGAAATAACACCGACAACCCATCGGCCATGAACCATCAGGAGCCGCGCATCCGAGGATGCGCGGCTCGTTTTTTAGCCTTTTCAAGGTTTTCGGAAAGCCTCGTGCCCGATTATCGGGATTATTCCTTTCTGTAGCTTTCGGCTACGGAGGCGATGTTCTCGCGGTCGGCGATCCAGCTGCCGTCGGGAGTCATCTCCACGAGATCCATGATATCGTATTCATCTGTGGTGTCGGGCAGGGAGTCAGCCTCCTCCGCCTCCACAAGGTCAGCCTCGCCGGTGAGGGTGTCGACTGTAAGCTGCGCGTCTTCCCACGCCTCCGGAGTGGCGAGATAATCCTCGACCGCCCCGAGTATTTTCTTTTCGAGTTCCGTTGTGTTCATCTTGAGTTATCTTGAGTCGAATCAAAAAAGTAATAAGTAATACCGGCCGCGGCCCCATATTACTTATTACTTATTACTTTTAACTTTTTACTTCTTACTTTTTACTTATCTCAGTCTCTGTTGCCTCCGAAGATACGAAGCAGATAGAGGAAGAGGTTGATGAAGTCGAGATAGAGGTTGAGGGCCCCCATCGTGGCGAGCTTGTCGGCCATGGAGGGGTCGAGGTTGAGCTGCGCCATCCTCTTGACGGTCTGCGTGTCCCAGGCGGTGAGTCCGACGAAGATGAGGACTCCGACGATCGAGATGATCCAGTCGAACGTGCTGCTTGCCACGAAGATGTTGACCACCGACGCGATGATCAGGCCTATCAGGGCCATGAAGAGGAACGAGCCGATCTTGGTGAGGTCGGTCTTGGTGAAATAGCCGTATACCGACATGGCGCCGAACGTTCCGGCCGCTATGAAGAAGGTGTAGACAATCGTGCCGAGCCTGTAGACGATGAAGATAGGCGCGAGCGATGTGCCCATCAGAGCCGCGAACAGGATGAAGCATCCGAGCACGGCGCCGGTCGACATCTTATGCATGCGCGTGGGCAGGATCCATGCCATCGCGATCATCACGATGAACATGCCCCAGTACATCAGCTTGCTGGAGAAGAAGAAGCTGAGCAGAGCCGGCGAGCTCGCCACGCCGAGGGCGCAGAAGGCCGACACGAGAAGGCCGATGAGCATACGGACATAGACGCGCTTCATGACCGCATTGGTCTGCTGCGTCACGGCGGCCTCGCCTCCGTAATAGGGAGGAGGCGTTACGTTTGAATTTTTGTAATCCATAGATTATTGCTATTGAGATTGTTAATTTACAAGTCTGTCTCGCGGAAACGCAATCGGTTTGCCGGAGAATGTCGTATATTCAATATCACATACCGAATATTTGACAAAGTTAACGATTGTTTGTTTAAAATAAAACAAAAATCGAGCCAAATTTTACTTTTAGCTTTTCAGCGAAAGACTTATGCGGCGACGGTCGCGGTCGATCTCGAGCACCTGCACGCGCACCACCTGCCCGAGATGCAGCACGTCGCTGACGGCGTTGACGCGCCGCGTCGAAGAGAGTTTGGAGATGTGCAGCAGTCCGTTCTCCTTGCATCCGAGCTCGACGAACGCTCCGAAAGCCGTGATGTTGGCCACCTTGCCGGGCACGGTCATGCCGACGCTCAGCTGCTCGAACTTCTCGACGGCCGGCTGGAAAGCCGCGGCATTGTCGGCGCGGGGGTCGCGGCCTGGCTTGCGGAGCTCGGCCACGATGTCGCGCATCGTCTCAAGTCCTCCCACCCCCTGTCGGGCGAGCGCCTCGACATCGATGCGGTCGAGCAGGGCCTGGTTGGCCGGAAGTTCCGCCACCGACACACCGATCGAGCGGGCCATGGACTTGACCGTTCCGTAGCTCTCGGGATGGATGCCGGTGTTGTCGAGCGGTTCGGCGCCGCCGTTCACCCTCAGGAAACCGGCCGCCTGCTCGAAGGCCTTCTCGCCGAGCCGGGGCACCTTCTTGAGCGCGGCGCGCGAACGGAAAGGTCCGTTGGCCTCGCGGTAGGCCACGATGTTGGCGGCCAGCGCCGGACCGATGCCGGAGACGTACTGCAGCAGACTCGCCGACGCCGTGTTGACGTCGACACCCACCGAGTTGACGCAGCTCATCACCGTGTAGTCGAGAGCGTTCTTGAGCCGGGTCTGGTCGACGTCGTGCTGATACTGCCCCACCCCTATCGACTTCGGGTCGATCTTCACGAGTTCGGCGAGAGGGTCGATGAGACGCCGGCCGATCGACACGGCGCCGCGCACGGTGACGTCCTGGTCGGGAAACTCGCGGCGGGCGACGTCCGAGGCAGAATAGACCGACGCGCCGTCCTCGCTCACGACGTAAATCGCGTTGTCAGGCAGCAGCCGCGACTCCTTGAGGAACCGCTCGGTCTCGCGCGAGGCCGTTCCGTTGCCGAGCGACACGGCGTCGAGACGATGACGCCTTATCATGCGGTCAAGCGTGGCGCGGGCACCCTCGGCGTCGTTGCGCGGCGCCGTCGGGTATATGACGCCGTGGTCGAGCAGCGTTCCCTGCTCGTCGAGGGCCACGACCTTGCATCCCGTGCGGTATCCGGGGTCGATGGCGAGCACACGGCGGCCTCGCAGGGGCGACGCGAGCAGCAGCTGACGCAGATTGTCGGAAAATATGTCGATGGCGACGCGGTCTGCCTCCTCCTTGAGCGACGCCGAGACCTCGGTCTCGACCGACGGCCGTATGAGCCTGTGCGAGGCGTCCTCGACGGCGTCGGCTATCAGGTCTCCGCATTCCCCGTGGGCCTGGCGGGGCATATAGGCGTCGATCAGGGCCTCGTCGAGGTCCTGGCGCGAATCGTCGAGCACATATTTCACTTTGAGGAGGCCCTCCTTCTCGGCGCGGCGCAACGCCAGATACTGATGGGAGGCCATGCGGCGCACCGACTGCGAGAAGTCGGCGTAAAGCGCGAAAGGCGATGCCTTTATCTCGGTCTCCTTGTCCTTGGCCGCCACGCAGACGATGCTGGCGTCGCGACGATATGAATTGCGGGTCATGTTGCGCAGGCGCGTCGACTCAGAGGCCCACTCGGCGATGATGTCCGACGCTCCCTGCAGGGCCTCGGCCACGCTTTCCACGCCGTTCTTGCCGGCGAAGCGCGAAGCGGCTCCGGTTATGTCATCGCTCTTCGCAGCCATGATGATGCGGGCCAGCGGTTCGAGACCCTTCTCGCGGGCCATGGCGGCGCGGGTGCGCTTTTTCGGTTTGTAGGGCGCGTATATGTCTTCCAGCTCGGTCATGGTGACGGCCTTGGCGAGCAGCCGCTCAATCTCGGGCGTCATGGCCCCGGCCTCGCTGATGGCGGCGAATATGAACTCGCGACGCGCATACAGCTCGCGCACCGACTTGAGCGTCGTCTCGATGTCGCGGACGGCCACCTCGTCGAGCGAGCCGGTGCGCTCCTTGCGGTAACGGCTGATGAACGGCACAGTGGCGCCCTCGTCGAGCAGCGTCACCACGGCGCGCACGCCATGCTCGGGCAGATCGAGCCGTCCCGCTATATCCTGGCAGATATCTGTTTTGAAATGTTCCATACGGTAATAATCTTTCCGAATACAAATATAGCAAAAAATCCCGACACTGACATTATGTCAGGCGTCGAGACAAAATAAAAATGGCTGCGTCAACGAGGCTCGACTTAACGATTCACATCCTGCTGACACCAACCACTGATTATTCACGAGATGTCTACACGAGTGGAAACCGACCTCCCACTCGACTTAGTAGAAAAACTGCCGTTTCTCTTTGGCCGAGAAAAGATCACTCTCACGACAGGCTTCCAGCACAGCTGTCAGATCTTCCTCCGTCAAAAATCCAGCAATCGAAGTCTGTCCATCCTGCATGGACTTTGTCAATACGGAAACGTTGCGCGTCTGCAATTCATTTGCTCCGAGAAATGAATCATAACGAAGAAACGGGTAATCGCGTTTACGCAACTGATATTGCATTGCGAAATGCTCCGGCTTGGACTCCAGAATCGGGTGAATGCGGGAATTGATGAAAAAGAAACCGGCGATACGATTCTCATACACGCCAATTACAACGAAAAACTTTGCGTGGTCGATATCCTCAAAACTATCGGAAATCAATATCTACCCGCGATTCACGCCCTGCTGTAGTAATTGTATAGGCAATTCCATTACAAGAAGGCGGCTTGCGTCTTGATATTGCCGGCTATGTATTCCACATAAGCCTCTTCATCTCCGGCTTCGCGCAAAATATCTTTCACTGAAATGGCGCGATCCCTCTGTGTCATACTCCACGCAAGACCATGTGAGAATGCGGTCAACTCTGGGAAAGATTTGTCTCTATATATGCCAATGGCATAGTCAAGACATTTAACATCCGAAACAGACAGTTCATCCATATCCGGTTCTCTGATTGCTCGGACTATATATCTGTTCTCAAATACGAGATAGTGTTTCAGTGTTTCAATTTCCGGAACGGATGAAAAGAAGCTGTCACCACGAAGAGCTTTGAGAATATCATCCACATATGAAGGAATCGGTCCGAACTGCATCGCGATATAGGTATCGCCTGTGATGCTGCGGCCATACTTCGAAAGATGGCGTTGATCTGCGAAATACAGAATCTTGCATAGTTTGTGCATATCGCAACTTCCCCCTAATACTTTGAGAGAATACAGTAATGAATTGATTGCCCTGTCGTATTTGAATAGTTTGTTCACCTCACAAAGTTACTTAGAATTATTGATATATATCAAAGCAATTTCATTGAAACAACGCCATAAATCCTTATTTTGTTGCGTATCCCCGCCTGCAAAAAATCCCGACATAGCGCATTCGGCAAAATAAAAGTCGTCCTGAACAAGTTTTCAAATAAAACGAAACATGCATATGGACAGAAAAACAATTCTCATAGCGGTTGGGGTCTCCACACTGACCGTCTTCCCCATATCGGCACGCACGCTCGGCGACTTCAGGATGGCCGAAAAGCATGTCATACTTGAAGACCCGTCGGTCAGCCCGACGGTCAAAGGCGAGATGGGCCCGCTGAGATACTGGTCGGCCGATTACTCGGTGACCTTCCCCACGGCATTCGGCGACAATGACCTCACCGAGCTCTTCAAAGCTCTGACCGACGCCACGGGCGTCGACTATACGGACGCCGGGATGCAGATAGTCCGCACGCCTGAGGGAACGAACATCACCTCCCTGCCCGGCAGCAAGATGTGCGGGCGCACTCTCGATGTCAAGAACAACACCGTGACGCTCACCGACGACTATATCGCATGGAGCACCACGACATATATCGAGAACGGTGACGGCAGGAGAACCACCGACGAGCGCTTCATCAACTACTACGTGCCCGACAACGCCCTGCTCGACGCCGGCAGCGTGTTCACCGACGAAGGACAAGCGGCAGTGGCCGACGCCATCATGGCCTGGATCGGGACCGAGCGTCCCTCGGCATACGACAAAATCAAGGCAGCCGGCGGCGCGAAAGTCACCGACAACTTCTACATCAAGTCCAACGGCGACGTCGTCTTCGTCTACGGCCAGGGCGAGCTTACACCCGACGTGACGAGCCTCCTGCGCGTCACCATCCCCGTCTCCGACATAGCAGGCAGCCTCACCCCCCTCGGCCACAAACTCTCCGGCAACTGACATCTAAATACACGTATATTTTTTGTAAGAAGATCTACGCGACACAGTCGGTTTTGAGGCAACAGAAATAGAACTGCTGCGCAAAGACAACAGCTCTGTATTTGGAGCCCACGGCGTCTGATTTGATGATATTTAGAAGAGCGTAGTCCGATTTGTAGTCCTAAAATTGCTTCACTTTATTGCACTTCGTTGCACTTGGATGCACTTCGTTGCACATCCGAAAGTTTTCCGGAGATTCCACAAGACGCTGAGATTCAAAAATTTGAATTTACAAACAGCTGATACACAAAAGGATGGGCCGCAGTCCTGCGGCCCATCCGGCGATTCCACTATAAACTATATCTAACTAAACTTTCACATACGGACATTCTCGCGAATCCCTCGTATGTACTATCCATATTGCTTTGTACCTATTAAACGCGCTCATTTTATAAGGGTTGAACGCTTTTAACTTAATTGCCCGCTTTTAATCTTTATTAGCCATTGGGCGGGGTTTCAGTCTCGGTTTTAACAATTTAGACGCACGTTCGCGCGCCCCTGCCGTCGGGTACTCATGCAAGATGGGCCTCAAGGGCACGGGCCGCCCGCCCGCATGACTCGTCGGCGGCAAGCCTCGCGAGGAGCTCGCCGGCGTACGGGAGCCGCTTGAAGAGCCGGAAGGCGAGCATGTCGGCTTCCTCCTGCGTGCGGACATCGCGCGCCAGAGCCATGGCCTTATCCATGTCGACTTCCTGCGGAGGATACAGATACGCGGCCAGCAGCCGCGACTCCCGCACGTCACGGTCGGCCCAGAGACGGTCGGCCAATTCGACCGACGGCGTCTGTCCGCGCGCTATCTCGGCAAGACGCGGCACGTCAAGGCCGAAAATCGTCTTGTGCGGGACGCCATAACGGCGCAGTGTGTCTGCCACTGCGCCGTTACGGTATGTGAAGAAAAGATGCTTGATCTCTTTCATCTCTTGAAATTATGCGTTATATTGCACTTCCATGTCATTTTGTGAGCGGCGAGTAGTCGCGGCTCAGGCGGAGCATCTGCTCGACATAGTTCTCGGGCCAGGAGATGGTGACGTCCTTGATCTCGCCCTTCTCGTCGAGCACCGGGGTGTAGACCGGGTTGATGAATCCGCGGTAAGGCGGGATGTCGAGTTTCGAGAAGCGGTCGAGCACTTCCTTATGGAGTTTCGGGTCGATCTTGACGGCATATTTCTGGATCAGCGCGTTGCCGGCCTTGTAGTCGCCTTCGCTCTTGATGCGCTGGATCTCGGCGAGGAGCGTGCCGAAGAGGTCGCGCATCGCGCGGTAGTCGTTGATCTTGACATAGGTCTTGCCCCCTTTCTTGACGAACTCGACCACGTCCTTGCCCCCTTTGCCTTTCTTGCGTCCGTTCTCGAGCACCCACTTGGCGATGAGCTGGCGGTTGCGCATGTGCGCCTCCTCGACGTCGTTGCCGAGCTCTATGCGGTTGAGCTGGGTCATGAGGCCGTTGAGCATGAATTTGTAATACTCGGCCTGGTAGGCGTCGGGATTGTCGAGGATGCCGAGCTCGAGGAGCTTCGGGTCGGCGAGATAATAGAGGGCGAAGAGGTCGGCGCGCGCCTCCTCGAGCGCCGAACCGTTCTCCTTGAGGGCGTCGCCGTCGACGCCGGGGAGCAGTTTGCCCGACGCGTGTCCGAGACACTCATGCAGGTCGGTGTGGAGCATGTCGGTGATGTAGAGGTAGTCGTCCATCATCTTCGACGTGGGGGCGTCGATCACGAACTCGGCGTTGAATCCGTTGCCGTGGCTCGCCATCTCGTATGCCTCGGTGATGTTCTCGATGGTCACCGATTTCGAACCGTGGGCGGCGCGGATCCAGTTGGAGTTGGGCAGGTTGATGCCGATGGCTGTCGAGGGGAAGGCGTCGCCGGCCAGCATAGCGGCGTTGATCACCTTGGCCGAGACACCCTTGACGTTCTCCTTCTTGAAGCGTTTGTCGACCGGCGAGTTGTCTTCGAACCACTGCGCGTTGCCCGAGATGGTCTCGGTGCGTGCCGACGACTTGGAATTTCTGAAGTTGACGTATGACTCCCACGAGCCGGTCATGCCGAGCGGGTCGCCGTAGCTCTCGATGAAGCCGTTGACGAAATCGACGTCAGACTTTGTGTCCTCGGCCCAGAGGATCGAGTATTCGTCGAACGTCCTGAGGTCGCCCGTGATATAGAAGTCGATCAGGGCCGTGATGTACGCCTTCTGTGCGTCGTTCTCGGCAACACCCTTGGCCTTGTCGAGCCAGTAGATGATCTGCGAGATGGCGGGGCCGTAGAGGCCGTTGAGGCAGTAGACCTGCTCGTGCAGCTTGCCGTCGTCGCCCTTCACCACGCGGGCGTTGAGTCCGTAGGATATGGGCGTGGGGTCGGACGGGTCCTTCATCGCGTCGTAGAAAGCCTCGACCTCAGCCTGCGTCACGCCCTCGCCGTAGAGGTTGCCGGCCGACGTGGCCACGACGTCCTGCGTGCCGTCCTGGTTGACGCGCTTGGCCATCACGGCGGGGTTGAAGATCACCTCGGTGAGTTTGGCGGTCATCTGCGCGGGAGTCTCGCCCTTCTCGAGCGGCAGGTCGGCGGGATTGATCTTGCCTACCTCGGCGAGGAAGAACTCCTTGGAGAACTCGGGGCGGAACTTGTCGGTCGAATAGTGGTGATGGATGCCGTTGCCGAACCATACCTGCTTGAGGTATTTCTCGAACGCCTTGAAGTCGGCCGAGTTGCGGTCGCCCTTATAATCGGTGTATATCTTCTCGAGCAGCTGACGGATCTGCAGGTTGTAGCGGCCGTTCTGGTCCCAGATGATGTCGCGCCCCATCTGCGCGGCCTGACTCAGATAGTAGAGCATCTTGCGCTGGTCGGGGGTGAGTCGGTCGAATTCGGGCACCTCGTAGCGAAGCACCTCGATATCGGCGAAACGATCGACATGGTAGTCGAAATTCTTGTCAACGACGGCATGGGCCTGGACGCCGGCCATCGCTCCGATGATGAGTGTCGGGATAATCTTGTTCATGGTTATTTTTGGGTTGGGTTGTTTTTCTTATATAAGCGCTCCCTTCGGGTTGGATGCGCTCCCTTCGGTCGCGCCACAGTGGGCTCCGCCTCTCTCCTACTCGACTTCGGGCATGAGGCTATTCGACTTCGAGCACGAGGCCCTTGAGGTATTCACCCTCGGGGTGCGAGAAGTCGACGGGATGGTCGGCGGGCTGCGACAGCTGGTGCAGGATCCTGACGCGGCGGCCCGAGCGGGCGGCGGCCGTGAAGACAGCCATGCGGAACATGTCGCGGGTTATGGCCTGCGAGCATGAGAACGTGAAGAGTATGCCCCCGGACTTGATCTTCTCGAAGGCCTTGGCGTTGAGCTTGCGGTAGCCTATGAGGCCGTTCTTTATGGCCGAGCGGTGCTTGGCGAATGCCGGCGGGTCGAGTATGATGAGGTCGTAGAGGTCGGCCGGCATGTCGGCGAGAAACTTGAAGGCGTCTTCGGCAAACGTGCGGTGACGGCCGTCGTCGGGGAAGTTGAGCGAGATGTTGGCGTCGGTAAGCGCCACGGCCTTGGCCGAGGAGTCGACCGAATCCACCTGCAGGGCCCCGCCCCGCATGGCGTAGACGGAGAAACCGCCCGTGTAGCAGAACATGTTGAGCACGCGCCGGCCGGCCGAGAAGCTCTCGAGCAGACGGCGGTTCTCACGCTGGTCGACGAAGAAGCCGGTCTTCTGCCCCTTCAGCCAGTCGATGTTGAACTGCAGGCCGTTCTCGATGGCCACGGCGCCGTCGAAGCTGCCGACGAGATACTCGTTCTGCGGGTCGAGACGCGCCTTGAACGGCAGCGTGGTCTCGCTCTTGTAATACACATTGCGGATGCGCGCGTCGGGCAGGCGCGTCAGGGCATCCGCAATGGCGCGGCGGGCGAAGTGCATGCCCGGCGAATGCGCCTGCATCACGGCCGTGTCGCCGTAGATGTCCACCACCAGCCCGGGCAGGAAATCTCCCTCGCCGTGCACGAGCCGGAAGCAGTTGTTGTCAGCGCGTATCAGCCCGAGGGCCTCGCGCAGCGACCAGGCGCTCGAGAGACGCCGGAAATATATGTCGTCGTCGAGCGTGTCGGTGCCGAACTCAAGAATGCGCACGGCGATGCTGCCGATCTGGAAATGTCCGGCGCCGAGCACGTTGCCACGGCTGTCGTATACGGCCACCGTGTCGCCCTCCTCAAGGTCGGACGGCAGCGAGGCGATCGCGCCCGAGAACACCCACGGGTGACGTCGCAGCAGCGATTCCTCCTTGCCGGGCCTGAGTCGTATGATTCCTTTCTCGTCGGTCATTACCGGTTCTTGTTGTCTCATATCTGTCTTGATGTCTTACTTTCTTGTGAAGTCAATCGCGGGGATGCGTCATTTAATAAGTAGGCGCACGATGTCCATGCCGTTGGCATACAGCAGCAGCAGGATGAGCAGCGTCATGCCCACGAGCTGGGCGCGCTCCATGAATTTCTCGCTCGGCTTGTGGCGGAATATCACCTCATAGAGCAGGAACATCACGTGGCCTCCGTCGAGAGCCGGGATGGGGAGGATGTTCATGAACGCCAGCATCACCGAAAGGAACGCGGCGATGTTCCAGAACGCTATCCAGTCCCACTTCTCGGGGAATATGCTGCCGATCGCACCGAAACCGCCGATGGATTTCGCGCCCTCCTTGGTGAAGAGCATCTTCATCGACCCGGCGTACGAGACGAGGCGGTCGGTGCCCATCTTCACGCCGCGCGGCACGGATTCGACCAGGCTGTATCTTATCTCCCTGGCCTTGAAGAAAGCCGAGGGGTCAATCTCAAGGCCGATTCCCATCTTGGAGGCGTCGGAAAGGGGCACCTGACGCACTAGCGTATCGACGCCGGCCGCGCCACTGCGCGCCACTGTGACGGCCACTGTCTTGCCCTCATGTCCCTGCAGCGTGCGCAGGAAGTCGGTAAGCGTCGGTGTCGCCGTGCTGTCGACAGCCAGAATCTCGTCGCCGACCTCGACACCCCCCTTCGACGCACCCTCCCCGGGCATCACCTGAGTGACGCGCGCCGGGAAACGATAAGCGAAGAAACTTACGGTCGCCGTGTCGCTCTTGGCCTCCTGGTCGAGACGGAAGATGAAGTCGTCGGGAATGGCGATGCTCACCGTGTCGTTGCCACGGAGCACTGTCACCTCTTTCGACTGCACCATCCTCATACGGTCTTCAAAGGGATTGTCGAGCCTACGGCCGTCGGCCGCGAGGGGAATGTCGCCGTTGTGGAAGCCTATCTTGCGGGCCTCGCCCGAAAATTCCATACCCATCCGGGCCTCGCTGAAGGGGACGTATTTCTCGCCCGTGGCATAGACGATGCCCGAATATATAAGGATGGCGAGCAGGAAGTTGAACAGCACGCCCGCTATCATGATGAGCAGACGCTGCCACGCCGGCTTCGAGCGGAACTCCCATTTCTGCGGCGGACGCTTCATCTGCTCCGTGTCCATCGACTCGTCGATCATGCCCGAGATCTTGCAGTATCCTCCGAACGGGAGCCAGCCGATGCCATACTCCGTGCCGCCCCAGAAAGAATCTTTCTCAGGCTTTTCGGTCTTCTCGGCCTCATCGGGCTTTCCGGCCTCCTCCGGTCTGCCGGTCTCTTCCGGCGGACATCCCTTGAGTCTGCGGGTCTTGCCCAGGAATCCCCAATAGCGTCCGGGGCGCCACTTGAAGATTTCCTTCCAGGGGTCGAAGAAGATATAGAATTTCTCGACCCGCACCCCGAAGATGCGGGCGAACAGGAAGTGTCCGAATTCGTGGATTATCACGAGAATTGCCAGAGCCAGAATCAGCTGTACGGCCTTTATCAGAAATGTGTCCAAATCAGTCGTGTGTTTGTAATGTGTTTGAAACTATCGTTCGAGCAACGCCCGGGCGTATGCGCGGGCCTCGGCGTTGGTCTTGACCAGGCAGTCGAGGTCGACGTCGGCCACGAAAGGCACGCCGAGCATCGTGGCCTCGACCAGGCGGGGCATGTCGGTGAAGCGAATCCGGCCGTTGAGGAAGGCGTCGACCGCCACCTCGTTGGCCGCGTTGAGTATGCAGGGCATGTTGCCTCCGGCCTCTATGGCATCGAAAGCCATGCCGAGCAGCGGGAACTTGCGGATGTCGGGACGCTCGAAGGTGAGCGACGAATACTGTTCGAGCGAGAGCGAAGCCGTGTCGGTGGCGAGACGCTCGGGATATCCGAGGGCGTAACGTATCGGCGTCCGCATGTCGGGCACGCCGAGCTGGGCCTTCACCGAGCCGTCGCAGAACTCCACCATCGAATGCACCACCGACTGCGGATGCACCGCGATCTCGATGCGCGACGGCGGGCAGTCGAACAGCCAGCGGGCCTCGATCATCTCGAAGCCCTTGTTCATCATCGAGGCCGAGTCTACGGTGACCTTGGCGCCCATGTGCCAGTTGGGGTGCCGCAGGGCGTCGGCCGCTGTGACGTTCTCGAGTTCCTCGGCCGGGAGGGTGCGGAACGGTCCGCCGCTGGCGGTGAGTATGATCTTGCGCATCTTCGAGCGGTCCTCCCCCACGAGACACTGGAAAATCGCCGAGTGCTCGCTGTCGACGGGCACGATCTCCGCCTCCGAACCGACAAGCAGACGCGTAATCAGTTCGCCGGCGACCACGAGGGTCTCCTTGTTGGCCAGCGCTATCCGCTTGCCGGCTCCGATGGCATGGATGGTCGGCACGAGGCCGCTGTATCCCACCGTCGCGGTCACGACAGTGTCGGCGCCCGGCATCGCCGCCGCAGCGGCCACAGCCTCGTCGCCCGCCTCCACCTCGATCCCGAGATCGGCCACGGCCTCCCTGAGCTCGCCTAAATGCGCCTCGTTGGATATCACCACGCGTTTCGGCCGGAACTCGCGCGCCTGGCGGGCGAGAAGTTCCCAGTTGTCGCGCGCCGTGAGGGCGGTCACCCCGAACCGGTCGCCATACTCACGCACCACGTCGAGCGTCTGGGTGCCGATGCTGCCCGTGCTGCCGAGAATCGTTATGTTGCTTGACATCTTGTTCTGTTTAATGATTTCATATTCTACCATCCGCCCGCCGCTCATCTGCCGCGCGGCGTCTCATAGCGCATCGGCGCCGCGTCGGCCGACGTCTCATCGCCACCTATATATTTATAAGGAATGATCGGAAGCCCGTTGTGCCACATCCTGACGGTGAAAGTCCGCCGCCCGGCCTTGTCGGGAGCCGGGGCGAGCGCGAGCACCTGCCCGGCGCTCACAAGGTCGCCCGTGCCGACAAGCGGGCTGCCCACATGCGTGTAGCACGTCACGAAACCGCGGTTATGCTGCACGAGCACCACGTACCCCCCGTCGGCCGCCGAATAATACATGGCTATCACCGAACCGTCGGCGGCGGAAAGCACGCTTTCGTCGCGCGTCAGGACCACGACGCCCTCCTCGGCCTCCTTGGACTCGGAGGTGAAGATGCCGTCGGCCGCCACCGGAGAGAAGATCACACCCTCGGCCGCCAGCGGAGCCAGCACCGAGATATTGAAACGCTCGCGCTCCTCCATCTGCGAGACGAAACGCGACTCCTGCGGCGACGCGCCCATCAGCGAATCAGAGGTCAGCTCGCGCGACACGGGCACCACCGCCGCCGAGTCGCCCGGCACGCGGTCGGTGTCGAGCACCTTCAGGCAATTGTCTATATACGCCTGGTTGGCGTCATAGACGGCCGTCAGCGAGTCGAGCCTCAACAGGCCCTCCTCGGTTGCCGAGCGCTGCGAATCCTTCAGATACCCCGGCAGCAACGTGCGCAACGGCGTGAACGCGATCAGCAGCCCCGCGATGAATAGGCCCGCCACAGCCACGAGCAGCCCCGCCGCGCACAGGCCCGGCAGGGTAAAACGGACTCCCGTCACATCGGTCAGATGCGACTCGTCCTCGAGCGTCAGCTTATATTTCACAAGCGGCTTCATGGGTGGGAATGTTTTCAAGAGGCGAAATTACTAAAAAATCCCCGATTTTCACTCCGTCAGGACCGATTTTTCACTTTTTTAATCGAAAAAGAGTGCACACTTATAAAATTTCGTGCAATTTAATTTGTAGTTCGAAAATTTTGTCTAATTTTGCAAAAAGTTTCTAACGAGACGAGGGTTCCGCCGCAAGCTGAATCCTCTTCAACGTCGAACTAAACCTAAAATAACCCAAAAAGGACAGAAAATTTCCTTAACGAACAAAATAACAGCAGAGGGCTCTTTGAGTCTTGAAATATATCCAACATATTTTAAAACAAATTAAGAGACTTTAACGTTACAGAAGAAGAACAAAACATAACTCCAAACAATCACAGTATGAAAGCTAAGAATCTTTACTACGTAATGGCTCTTTGCGCAGGCTCGCTGGCATTCAGCGGCACAGCCAACGCGCAGGATGTTTTCGTGGATGATGCTGCGACGGTGACTGAATTCACCTGCGACAACAGCACTCATTACTTCTCCAACTGGCGTCAGAACTGGTGGATCGAGCTCAGCGCCGGCGGCAACCAGCCCCTGGTTGAGCGCGGCTACGTGGCTCCGGGCCACTCACTGAAGGCCGTAGACGGCAAGAAATGGACAGCAGCCTACAGCGTCGGTTTCGGTCGCTGGATGAACCCCTATCTGGCACTCCGCTTCAAAGGAATGTACGGCTCGCTGCACTGGGACAGCCCCAACACCCTGCAGGAGGCAATGAACGACGAGGGCTGGAGCCACTCGAAGCACGCAAGCCTCTCGTTCGAGATCATGTGGGATATGTTCAACTCGCTCGCGGGCGTAAACCAGAACCGCGTCTTCTCGATCATCCCGTTCGCGGGCTTCGGCGGTGACGCTAACTGGGACTTCCTCGGCAAGGGCAAGAAGGGCGAGCCCGTGGCATCCAACTGCCTGCGCTACCACCCCACCAACCTCCAGGAGTACTACGGCAACCAGTACAAGTCGGTAGAATGGACACTCCCCGTGTTCGCCGGCCTGCAGTTCCGTTTCCGTCTCTGCAAGTATGTTGACTTCTTCGCAGAGGCACGCGCCGGATTCTACGCCGACAACTGGAACAACAACGCCACCGGCAACTCGTTCGACGCTCTCGTACAGGCCATGGGCGGTTTCAACTTCAACATCGGCGGCCGCGGCTGGAACACATTCAACGAGTGCCAGTACGTATCGCAGATCGCAGCCCTCAACGGTCAGGTCAACGACCTCCGCGCCCAGCTCCTCGCATGCGGCCAGCAGGTTGCCGCCCTCCAGGCACAGCTCCCCTGCCCCGAGGTTGTCGAGAAAGACTGCGCGAGCGCACCTCTTATGGCAAGCGTGCAGTTCACAATCAACAGCTCGAAGATCCTCCCCACAGAGGACGTGAACATCTACTCCATGGCAGAGTGGCTGAAGGCCAACCCCAACGAGAAGATCGACATCTGCGGTATGGCTGACCGCAACACCGGTAACACCGAATACAACATGGGCCTGTCGAAGCGCCGCGCAATCGCCGTCGCCGACCAGCTCGTCAACAAGTATGGCATCGACAAGAGCCGTCTGACGCTCTACGCATGCGGTTCGAACATCCAGTTCTTCAACAACGGAGAGCAGAACGACTGGAACCGTATCGTGATGTTCAAGCAGGGTGAGTTCGAGCCCGCGGCCGTAGCAAGCGGCGAGGTTGAGAGAATCGACTACTAATCGTCACCCCTGTCAGTTGACACCCGTGTCCAACGACATCCAAAAGATGCCTTCCCTTCACACCGGAGGGAAGGCATCTCTTTTTATTCCCACTGGCTAACTGTTGGTGACAACGCGGTTTATGGCCGGCACACGGGAAAACCCGACCCGAGGTGCAATAAAAAACATCGCGACCCGCGAACTATTTAAAAGAAATTAACGTTAAACTATAAAATCTCAAAAAAATCGAAATTTTGAAATTTTGAAATCTAAAGTTCTATTCTTAAAAAAACACAGTATGAAAGCTAAAAATCTTTACCTCGCGACAGCCCTGTGCGCAGGTTCACTCGCTTTCTGCAATGTCGCAAACGCTCAGGACGTATTTGTCGACGACGCAGTGACAGTGACTGAATTCACGTGCGACAATACGACGCACTATTTCTCAAACTGGCGTAACAACTGGTTCATCGAGCTCGGTGCCGGTGCAGGCCAGCCTCTGGTAGAGAGAGGCAACGTGGGCGACGCCATGAACACGGTTGACGGCAAGAAATGGACCGCCGCATACAGCGTAGGCTTCGGCCGCTGGTTCTCCCCCTACCTCGGATTCCGCATCAAGGCCATCGGCGGCGCCCTGCACTGGGACTGCCCGGTAGCAGAAGCACCCCAGTACGGCTGGAGCCGTTCGAAACACGTCAATCTCCAGGCGGAGCTGATGTGGGATATGTTCAACTCTCTGGGCGGCGTCAACGAGAAGCGCGTGTTCTCGATCATCCCGTTCTTCGGAATCGGCGGTGACGCCAACTGGGACTTCAAGAACCACTTCGGCGAGCAGCCCGCAGCGACCAACATCGCACGCGCCGGCTCGACCTACAAGCCCAAATCCGTACAGTGGACCCTTCCCGTATCGGCAGGTCTTCAGTTCCGTCTCCGTCTGAGCAAGTATGTTGACTTCTTCGCAGAGGCCCGCGCCACATTCTACGGCGACAACTGGAACAACGTAGCCACCGGCAACTCTATCGACGCTCACGTAAGCGCAATGGGCGGCTTCAGCTTCAACATCGGCGGCCGCGGCTGGAACAAGTTCAACGAGTGCCAGTACGTATCGCAGATCGCAGCCCTCAACGGTCAGGTCAACGACCTCCGCGCCCAGCTCCTCGCATGCGGCCAGCAGGTAGCCGCCCTCCAGGCTCAGCTCCCCTGCCCCGAGGTTGTACAGAAAGACTGTGCTAACGCACCCCTCATGGCGACCGTACGCTTCACGATCAACAGCGACAAGATCATGCCTACCGAGGAAGTCAACGTATACTCGATGGCTGAATGGCTCAAGGCCAACCCCAAGGAGAAGATCGTCATCGCCGGCTACGCCGACAAGGACACCGGTACATCGGAATACAACATGGATCTCTCGCAGCGTCGTGCTGAGGCCGTCAAGAACGCCCTCGTCAACGAATACGGCATCGACGCAAGCCGCCTCGAGACCAAGGCGTTCGGTTCGGACGTTCAGGAATATCCCTCGCACAACGACTGGAACCGTATCGTAATCTTCAAGCAGTAAGCAATTGAATACTGTGACATAAATCGTGAAGAGGCCCTCCGGGGCCTCTTTTTTTATGTCAATGCTCTGGGCAGAGACGCCCCGCGGCGGATTCAACCGGCGTACATTTCAGGCATTTAGCCTGTGCAGGAGGAGTCGGGCTAAAAACATGTCGTGAAACTATGTTGCAAAACATATCTTTTCGTGGGCCCGGAAGAGTAAAATATCGTGAAAAACTTATTGCAGTGTCGCAATTATTTTGTAAGTTTGCATCGGAATAGCCCACCGAGTGGGCCAAAGATTCGGAAAAACCTAAATCTAAACTGATTAACATGAATATCAACGAGATCATGGCGGGCCTTGAGGCCAAGCATCCCGGAGAGAAAGAATTCCTCCAGGCAGTAAAGGAAGTTCTTCTTTGCGTAGAAGACGTCTACAACCAGCATCCTGAATACGAGAAAGCTCGTATCATCGAGCGTATGGTGGAGCCCGACCGCATCTTCACATTCCGCGTCACCTGGGTTGACGACAAGGGCGAGGTGCAGAACAACATCGGCTACCGCGTTCAGTTCAACAACGCCATCGGCCCCTACAAGGGCGGCATCCGTTTCCACGCGTCGGTGACTCTGTCGGTGCTGAAATTCCTCGGCTTCGAGCAGACATTCAAGAACGCCCTCACCACGCTGCCGATGGGCGGCGCCAAGGGAGGTTCCGACTTCAGCCCCCGCGGTAAGAGCGACGCAGAGATCATGCGTTTCTGCCAGGCGTTCGTGCTTGAGCTCTGGCGCAACCTCGGCCCGGACCGCGACGTTCCGGCAGGCGACATAGGCGTAGGCGGCCGCGAGGTAGGCTACATGTACGGCATGTACAAGAAGCTCGCCCGCGAGAACACAGGTACATTCACAGGCAAGGGTCTTTCGTTCGGCGGCAGCCGCATCCGTCCCGAGGCCACAGGTTTCGGCGCCCTCTACTTCGTTGAGCAGATGCTCAAGGACCTCAACCAGGACATCAAGGGCAAGACAATCGCCATCTCCGGCTTCGGCAACGTCGCATGGGGCGCGGCCACAAAGGCTACGGAACTCGGCGGCAAGGTCGTGACAATCTCGGGCCCCGACGGTTACATCTACGATCCCGCAGGTCTCGACAAGGAGAAAATCGCATACATGCTTGAGCTCCGCGCATCGGGCAACGACATCGTGGCTCCCTATGCCGACAAGTTCCCCGGCTCCACATTCTTCGCAGGCAAGAAGCCCTGGGAGCAGAAAGTGGACATCGCCCTCCCCTGCGCGACGCAGAACGAGCTCGGCGAGGCTGACGCAAAGCAGCTCATCGCCAACAACGTGCTGATGGTCGCCGAGGTTTCCAACATGGGCTGTACGGCCGAGGCCATCGACGCCTTCATCTCCAACAAGACTCCCTACGCCCCCGGCAAGGCAGTCAACGCAGGCGGCGTAGCCGTTTCGGGCCTTGAGATGACTCAGGACGCCGAGCACCTGCAGTGGAGCGCCGAGAAGGTGGACGAGAAACTCCACGAGATCATGTTCGACATCCACGAGGCTTGCGTGGAATACGGCAAGCAGGATGACGGCTACATCAACTACATGAAGGGCGCCAACATCGCCGGCTTCATGAAGGTGGCAGACGCCATGATGGCTCAGGGCATCATCTGACGCTGATCCCCGACGACATAAATCAATCAGGAGGCGGACACCGCGGTGTCCGCCTCCTTGCTTTTTATTCCAATCCTTATTTATCCCGGTTTATCCTGATTTGTCCCGATTTATCCTGATAAATCGGGACAAATCAGGACGAATCGGGACGAACCGGGACGAACCGGGACGGATGGGGACGAACCGGAACGAACCGAACCGGAACGAACCGAGACGGATCGGGACGAACCGGAACGGACCGGGACGAACCGGGACGGACCGGGACGGATCGGGACGAACCGGAACGGATCGGGACGAACCGGGACGAACCGGGACGAACCGGGACGGACCGGGATGAATCGGGATTAAACGGGATGGGGGTCAGGCGTCTTCGGCGAAGATCTGCTCGGGGGTGAGGATCTCGAGGGCGTAGGCGCCGTAGCGGTTGCCTGTGAGATAGGCGATGCGGTCGTGGAGACCGATGTGCCCGTCGGCCACGATGCGCCGCACGGCCGGAACCGAGTGCCCCGGTGTGAAAGCCTCCTTCTGAGGGATGAAATAGGCGTTCACGCCATAGCTGAGCGCGAGCCAACGGCGGACGCTGCGGTTATGGCAGATGGCGAACGTCGGAATCACCCCACGGAACGACGCGATGAAGCGCGCCGACACCCCGCGGTAGGCGTCGGTGAAAATCGCCTTGGTGTTCACCTTGCCCTCCGACATGACGGCCTCGTGGGCCAGAAACGAAGTGATGTCGCGGTCGACGAGCGGGGGAACCTCCTCCATGTTGCTGCGCAACGAACGCTCCACCTCCTGGGCGACACTCGTCATGGTGCGCACGGCCTCGACGGGATACTTGCCGTAGGCAGTCTCGCCCGAGAGCATCATGGCGTCGGCCCGCTGATAGACGGCGTTGGCGACGTCAGATATCTCGGCGCGCGTTGGCCGAGGATGCTCTATCATGGTGTGAAGCATCTGCGTGGCCACAATCACCGGCTTATGGGCCGTGATGCACTTGTGGATCAGCATCGACTGAATTCCCGGGATTTTCTCGGCCGGGACCTCTATGCCCAGGTCGCCGCGGGCCACCATGATGCCGTATGAAGCCTCGAGTATAGAGTCGAAGTTGTCGATGCCCTCCTGGTTCTCGATCTTCGAGATGATCTTGGTGTCGGCGCCATGCCAGTCGAGAATCTCCTGCACCTCGCGCACGTCATCGGCCGAGCGTACGAACGAATGGGCGATGAAGTCCACGCCGAGTTCGACGGCATAGCCGATGTTGCGGCGGTCGCGTTCGGTCACAGCCGGGAGGTCGATGCAGACTCCGGGCAGATTCACGCTTTTGCGCGAGCCGAGCGTGCCGTCGTTCTCCGCCACGGCCTCGATTCGGTCGCCGTCGACGGCCGTGACGCGGAACGCCACCTCGCCGTCGTCGATGAGAAGACGGTCGCCGACCTTGAGCACGCCGGCTATCGCGGCATAGTTGAGGCATATCTCGCTGTCGGACGTGCGGCCCCCGGCATTGCCCGAGACGCTCACTTTCTGGCCCGCGACAAACTTCACGGGGACGTCGTCGACGGTGACGGTGGTGCGGATCTCAGGTCCTTTCGTGTCCATCATTATGGCTATGGCGTCCGACGCCGCGCGCACGTTGCCCACAATCTTGCGGAACCCTTCGAGCTCAAGATGAGCCGAATTCATCCTCACCACGTTGACACCGGCCTCGGCCAGCTGCTTTATGAACTCGACGTCGCATCTCTTGTCGGAGACAGTGGCGACAATTTTTGTGAATTTCTGCATGACTCGATGTTTATATATAGGTGTAACGCGGACCCCCCGCCGTTCGGTTTCAGGCGGCGTTCCGCATTCATCAAAGCGATGTCATTCCTCCAGAAGGCCGGGGGCGACCTCCAGCAGGTACTGCCAGGCGGCGTCGTGGTCATAGGCAATCTTGCCCTCCATTATGGCCTCCTTGACGGCGTCCTTGAGGACGGCGATCTTACGCCCTGGCGGAATCTTGAAATGATCCATAATCTCGTTGCCGTCGACGGGATTGGTCCAGTTGCGCAGTTTGTCGGCATCCTTGATCTGGTCCATACGCTCGCGCAGACGAGCGAAGCCCTCGAGCTGGCGGCGCACTTTGGCGGGGTTCTTGGAGGTGATGTCGGCCTCGGCCAGCAGCATGAGGTCGTCGAGGTCCGCGCCGGCGTCGGTGATCATACGCCTCACACCCGAGTCCGAGACCCCCTCCTCGCCCACGCTCTGCGGACGCATGTGGAGGCCTACTATCTTGGCGACATACTTCATCCGCTCGTCCATCGGCATCTTCATGGCGCGGAATATGCGGGGAATCATCTTCTCGCCGACGAAATTATGGTTGTGGAAAGTCCAGCCGGTCTTCTCGTCATAACGCTTGGTGGAAGGCTTGCCGATGTCGTGCAGCAGCGCGGCCCAGCGCAGCCATTCGTTGTCGCTCTTGGCGGCCACGTTGTCGAGCACCTGGAGGGTGTGGCTGAAATTGTCCTTATGGCCTCTGCCCTCGATGATCTCGACCCCCTTGAGCTCGCAAAGCTGCGGGAAGATCAGTTCGAGCAGCCCGGCACGGTCGAGCAGCCTCAGCCCCACCGAGGGCCGGGGGGAGCGCATTATCTTGCCGAGCTCGTCGTTGATGCGCTCGCGGGTGATGATCTCGATGCGTCCGCTGTTGCGGCGCATGGCCTCGAAAGTCTCGGGCAGTATGGTGAATCCAAGCTGGGTCGCGAACCTGACGGCGCGCATCATGCGCAGCGGGTCGTCGCTGAAGGTGATGTCCGGATCGAGCGGGGTGCGTATCACACCCTTCTCAAGGTCGACGATGCCGCCGAACGGATCGACGAGCTCGCCGAACCTATCCTTGTTCAGGCATATAGCCATGGCGTTGATAGTGAAGTCGCGCCGGTTCTGGTCGTCCTCGAGCGTTCCGTCCTCCACGATGGGATTGCGGCTGCCGCGCGAATATGACTCGCGCCGCGCGCCGACGAACTCGAGCTCGAGATGTCCCGACTTGATCTGAGCCGTGCCGTAGCTTGCGAATACGCTCAGGCTGTTGCCCCGGCCGAGACCCCGCGACACAGCCTCGGCGAGCTCTATGCCGCTGCCGACCGTCACGAAGTCTATGTCGTTCGACTCCCGGCGAAGGAAAATATCGCGCACATATCCTCCCACCACGTAGACCTCGCGGCCCATGGCGTCGGCGATGCCGCCGATACGCGCGAACACCGGGTTTTTCAGTTCATCCTTAAGATTCAATATCCTCTCAGTTTTAGTTTCTGTGTCAATGAAGCGGTCTCACACGAGCTGCACGAGCTGCTCGCGGAAAGCCGTGATGTTCTCGAGTCCGCCGGGGCGCACCACATACGTGTTCTCGACACCGACGGCGCCCGTGCCGGGAATGACGAACTTCGGCTCGAGCGCAATGGTCATGTTCTCCTGGAGCAGCGACTTGTTGCGCTCCATCACCACGGGCGCCTCGTTGAGCTGGATTCCGACACCATGGCCGATGAATCCGGCCTTGTGTCCATGGCCCATGAAGTATGCCGAGAGTCCGGTCTCTTCGGCCATGCGGACGGCGCGGCGGTACATCTCACCTATCTCGACCCCCGGCCGCGCGAACGACTCGAGGTCGCGCAGGATGGCGCGTGAGCACTCGTGCGCCCTGACAGCCAATTCAGGCACATCGCCGAGATACCAGCAGCGGGTCATGTCGGTCTGATAACCGTTGAAGCCGCCGTTCATGTCGACCATCACCGTCATGCCGGGCTTCATGATCGTTCCCGACGCCCCGACAGGCAACGAAGGGTCCACCCCGGCCCCGCCCATCGAGAAGTCGTAGGGCGAGGGGGCGTCGGCGTTCGGCCCGGCTATGACGCTCCCCATGTTGATCTCCATGCGCGAGCCAGCCACGCGCAGATACCCGAGGCATCCCTCCTTGCGGAGCACACGCTCGATCTCGATCTGGAACTCGAGGTCGGTCATGTCTTCCTCATAGCAGCGGTCGATGCGCGAGTACACGGCGCATTGCTTCATCCCGTCGGTCTTCATCATCGAAATCTCGAGCGGGGTCTTCGTGAGGCGCGCGGCGCGCAGCGGCGTCGAACCGTCGCGGACTTCCGAGGCCGGGAACACCTTGCGGAGCCGCTCGACGTCGGAATACAGCAGATCGTCGAACTCCAGGCCGACACGCTCGGGCAACGTGTAGCCCTCGGCCTCGAGCATGCCTGGAATCTGCTCCGGCTTGCGGATGGCCCGCATCACGGGAGCCGACGGCGCGGCCGGTGGAATCACGAAGAACAGCGGCTCTCCCTCGACCGGCAGATAGACGTATCCGCGGCACACGCCGCCGGTGAGGTAGAATATGTTGACGGTCGAGGCCACGAGCAGGGCGTCGACGCCGGCGTCGCTCATCGCGAGCCTCGCTTTCGACACCCGGAGCTGGAACTCATCGGCGCGCTCGGGCGCAAGGAGTGGAAAGATCATAGTAATTGCGAATTTGGTTTAGTCAATAACACATGTAAGCCGGGTCGGCGCCACGCAGCGGCGGTCAGTTCCGGAGCAGCCTTATGCCGACGCTCAGGAGGCCGGCGGTGCGGGCCGGGTCGAGCAATGGCGAGACACTGACGGCATAGCCGTCGGTGAGGCTGACCCTCGGGTCGAGCACCGCCGTCACCTCGCGCACTCCATATTTCTCCCTGACGCTGACGGAGCCGTCGCCGCCGGGTCCGATCACAAGCGTATCGGTCCGCAGCGTCCGGTCGGCGTCCTCGACGGTCACGGCAGCCGGCAGCCGTTCGAGACGGCAGCGCGACGAGTATCGCAGCACGAGCTGCATCGTATAGGTGTTGCCCGCGACCTCGAGCGAATCGAGAGGCCACGGCTCGAAGGCCACGACGTCGTCAGGACGCCATCCCTCGCCGGGAATCTTCTCGAATCGCGAATAGGCCGTGCGCTTCGTGTCGCCGCATCCGGCGGTAGCCACCGCGGCAGCGGCGGCTACTATAAAAACAAGCGTCTTGCCGATGATGTTCGTCATTCGAGATTCTTGTTGTTGTTCTGCTGAGGCGGTTGCTGCGACGGACCCTGCTTCGGACCCTGCGGCTTGCGCCGTGGCTTTTTCGGTTTATCGGGCCGCGGACCGCGGTCGGGCTTGATGTCGGTCTTCGTGTCGGTCTTCGAGTCGGGCTGCTTCTTCTGCTCGGGGCCTTTCCTGCCGGGCTCTGGAGCTTTCCTGCCGGGCTCGGGGCCTTTCTTGCCGGGCTTCTGCGGAGCCTTCTTCTTTTTCTTCTTCTTCGACTTGTCGAAACGCGTGAGGCTCTCCTGCTCCACGAGGTCGACATAGGTAGTCGAGGCCGTCGCCGCGCCTTCCGACTTCGTCTGCAGCGCCTCGGCCTTCTCGCCGCGGCGGTTCATCTCGATGATTTCGTGGGCCCTCGCCACGCTTATGGTGACGAGATTGGCGGGAATCTTCCTGTCGGTCGAATAGGTCACCGTTCCGGCCAACGGATCGGGCTTGAAGAAGTAATATGAAGCGTCGGCCGTCTCGAGCACGGCGTCCTTGGGAGGCATCTTCTTCTGCGCCTCGACATAGACATCGGTCTCGAAATTGAGGCAGCATTTGAGCTTGCCGCACTGTCCGGCGAGTTTCTGCGGGTTCATCGAGAGGTCCTGGATGCGTGCGGCTCCGGTGCCGACCGAGACGAAATGAGTCATCCACGACGCGCAGCAGAGCGGACGGCCGCAAGGACCGATTCCGCCGATGCGGCCCGCCTCCTGACGCGCGCCGATCTGCTTCATCTCGACGCGAATCTTGAACGTGTCGGCCAGAATGCGTATCAGTTTGCGGAAGTCGACGCGTTCGTCGGCAATGTAATAGAAGATCGCCTTCCCGCCGTCGCCCTGATACTCCACGTCGCCTATCTTCATATTGAGCTCGAGCTCCTCGGCGATCTTGCGGGTGCGGATCATGGTGGAGTGCTCTTTCGAGCGCGCCTCCTCGAACTTCTCCATGTCGGCCTGCGTCGCGATGCGGAACACCTTCTTGAGTTCCGACTCGTCCTTGACGCCGTTCTTGCGCATCTGGAGCCTGACGAGGCGCCCCACCATCGACACGCGGCCTATGTCGTGGCCCGGATTGCCCTCCACGGCCACTATGTCGCCGATGTGCAACTCGAGCCGCGACGGATTGGTGTAGAATCCGACGCGGGTGTTCTTGAACGTCACCTCCACAATGCCGCAGTCGGAGACGTCAGAGATTCCTTCGAGCCAGTTGGATGCGAACAGCTTCCCACGTGGCGCCCCGCCTGCCGAACAGTATTTACGTTTGTTCTTTTCCTGTTCCACTTTGTGTGCGATAGGGTGTTACTTGGCGAAGCTTACCGAGCGGGTCTCGCGGATCACGGTGATCTTCACCTGTCCGGGATACGTGAGCTCGTCCTGAATCTTCTTGGCAATCTCTGCGCTGAGTTTCTCGGTCTCCTCGTCGGTGATCTTGTCGGCGCCGACGATGACGCGCAGTTCTCGGCCTGCCTGGATGGCATATGTCTTAAGCACTCCGGGATACGAGAGCGCGAGCTGCTCGAGGTCGTTGAGGCGCTTGATGTAAGCCTCCACGATCTCGCGGCGGGCGCCGGGACGCGCACCCGAGATGGCGTCGCACACCTGCACGATCGGCGCGAGAAGCGATGTCTGCTCCACCTCGTCGTGGTGGGCGCCGATGGCGTTGCAGATGTCGGGTTTCTCCTTGAACTTCTCGGCGAGTTTCATGCCGAGCAGGGCGTGCGGCAGCTCGGGTTCGTCATCGGGCACCTTGCCGATGTCGTGGAGCAGGCCGGCGCGACGCGCCTTCTTGGGGTTGAGGCCCAGTTCGGAGGCCATGACGGCGCAGAGGTTGGCAGTCTCGCGCGAGTGCTGCAGCAGGTTCTGGCCGTAGCTCGAACGGTATTTCATCTTGCCCACCATGCGGATGAGCTCGGGGTGCAGTCCGTGGATGCCGAGGTCGATCGTGGTGCGCTTGCCGGTCTCGATGATTTCCTCCTCGACCTGTTTGCGGACCTTGGCCACGACCTCCTCGATGCGGGCGGGGTGAATGCGGCCGTCGGTGACGAGCTGATGCAGGGCGAGGCGGGCGATCTCGCGGCGCACGGGGTCGAAGCCGGAGAGCACGATTGCCTCGGGAGTATCGTCCACGATGATCTCGATGCCGGTGGCGGCCTCAAGGGCACGGATGTTGCGGCCTTCGCGGCCGATGATGCGGCCCTTGACCTCGTCGTTGTCGATATGGAAGACGGTCACCGAGTTCTCGACGGCCGTCTCAGTGGCCACGCGCTGGATCGACTGGATCACGATGCGCTTGGCCTCCTTGTTGGCGGTCATCTTGGCGTCGTCCATGATGTCGTTGATGTATCCCGCGGCCGCGGTCTTGGCCTCGTCCTTGAGCGACTCGACGAGTTTCTCGCGGGCCTCTTCGGCCGAAAGGCCGGAGATCTTCACGAGCTCCTCCTGGGCCTGGCGGTGCAGGCTCTCGACCTCGGCGCTTTTGGACTCGAGCAACTGCTCGCGGTTGTCGAGGCTGTTCTTGAGGCCTTCGAGCTCCTTCTTGCGGCGGTTCTGTTCGCCCTGCTGCTGGTTGAGCTGCATCTCACGCTGCTTGGCGCGGGCCTCGGCGGCCTGCACCTTCTGCAGACGCTGGGAGGCGTTGCGCTCGGCGTCGCCGATGATCTTCATCTCCTCTTCCTTGGCCTTGAGGATCCGGGCCTCCTTGAGCACGTCGGCCTCACGGCGTGCCTCGTCCATGATCTGGTTGGCGCGCGACGACGCGTTCCTGCGGCTGACCGCCATCGCCGCGACGTAACCTGCGGCGAGGGCCACGACGGCCGCTATGACGATCCATATAGCTATATCCATTTGTCGGTTTTTATAAGTTGTTGGTATATATGTTTGTTAACTCGTTGTTTCATCATTCCGGCCCGTGGCCGCGGGGCGCCGGCATGCGCGCAGACAGGCCGGGCCTCCGTGTCGGGGAGGCTTCGCTTCGGCCGGTGCCGCAATGTCGGGGATGATGGTTCGGGAGGTATCATATTTCGCCGCGCGCGGAGTCGTCGGCGTCGTCGGGCGTGGCGAGGTCGGTCTCTATTTCGTGCAGACACATCCGCGCCATTTCAGCCGCCTTGTCATACCGTTCCTTGAGTTCGGCATAGAACTTGGCATATTGATATGCGACCATGGCGAGAATCTCGCGGTCTGACTTCGCGGGAAACGCCAGCCTCCATTTGCGATAGAGGCCGTCGACGTCCGACTCGACGTCTCTTACGAAGTCCTGGCGGTCGAACGGAACCGTGAGCGCGATCCGCTGCTCGCCTATATTGAGATACATTTTTATTTTTTCCGAATCGTTCATCTCCTAATCCTGAATCTGGCCGTACGGAAATCTTCGGCGCGGGCCCGCGGGCCTGGTGTCGGGGTCATTCCTTCAGCATTTCAAGGCAACGGTCGATGTTGCGAATCAATCGGGCGATACGGCGGCGAGTGGCTATCAGGTTGTCGGGGTTGTCGGCGAGCTTGTGCGACACGGCGAGATATTCCGCGTCGAGCCGCGAGCGATGGCTCTCCTGCCTGGCCTCATCGGCCTGACGGAGCAGGTCGGCGTTGAGGCTCTCGAGCTCGGCGTTCCGACGACGCAGGCTCTCGTTGCGCGCCACCAGCTCGCTGATGCGTGCGTGGAGTCTGTCAAGCAGTGTCGTCATCGCTTCCGCCATATTGCCAAATTTGCACAAAATTAATAAAAAATCCGTTAAAAAGCAACTGCCGACGAAAAAAACGCCGTTGCAGGCGTGCAACGGCGTTTTCAGATGCGTGTCGGGACCTCCCGTCCGGTCAGTCCCGGAGAGTTTCAGTCGAAAAAGTCGCAGTCATCGCTCATGTCGGTCTTGGAAGGCTGCTGCATGCGCTTCTGGAACCAGCGGCCGCGCGCCTGCTGCTCCTTGACGAACATGTCGGCCGTCCCCTCGGCGGTGGCATCGAAGTTCATCGCGTTCTTGATCGAGATGCTCGCGCTGAACTGGATCGAGTCCTGGTTGGCCCCGATGTAGGTGAAGAGCCAGCCTTTCTTGGAGAGTTCCTCGACCATGGCCTTGATGTCGGCTCCCGAGTATTCGCACGAGGCGTTCTCATAACCGTCGGTGATGACCGTGACGAGCACGGCGTCGCCCTCCTCAAGACGGCCGCGGAGGTCGCTGATGGCGCGCCCCATGGCATCGTAGAGAGGTGTGCCACCGCCCGGATTATAGTCGCGGTCGGTGAGGTGGCGCGTCTTGCTCGCCGGAAGAGCCTTGAAGTGCTCCTTGTAGTGGCCGGTGTCGAACGTCACCAGCGTCACCAGCTGCTGTTGCGTCGGATAGTCCTTGGCAGCCTGGCGGATTGTCTGCAGCGTCTCGTTCATGCCGTCGAGCGCCTGGCGGTAGATCGAACACATCGAGCCCGACTCGTCGACGATGATCAGATTGTGCGTGCGAATCGCCTTAGGGGCCTCTTTCTTCTCCTCTCCGGGCTTCGCTGTCCAGCCCTTGCTGTTTCCGAAAATCTTCATAGTGATATATAGTTAGTGGTGATTTGATCCCCGCACAGGCGGGTGAATGATTCTTTATCTGTCAGAACTCGAAAGAGTCGTTATCCTTGAGTTCATCGTATCTCTTGGGGTTGAACCTGAAGAGCCTGCCGATTCTTTTCGAGATCTTCGCGGGGGCTTTCCGCTGGCAGCATGACTCGTATGCCGGCGGCTCCGGCGCCGTGGACTCGTATGCCGACGGCTCGCAGGCCATCGAATCGCAGCATTCCGACACGGTGCAATCCGATTGTTCTTCATTTTCATACCGATATACGGACTCCGACAGGCTGTCCATCGGCTCCACCACCCCGGTGTGACGCATCTTCTTGGCGAAATTGCGGCGGTCGAACTCGCGGCCGAGTATCGCCTCGTAGACCTGCTGCAGCTCGGACATCGAGAACTCACGGTCGAGCAGTTCGAAGCCGACGGGCTTGAAATGAATCTCGCGGCGCAGGCTCTCGAGCGCCATCCGAAGGATCTCGGCATGGTCGAAGGCAAGCTCCGGGACGTCGTCGACGGGCATCCATGCCGCCTCGGCCGCGTCGTCTCCCCCGCGCACCTCGGCCCATCGCAGCAGTGCGAGGAAGGCGACGGTCACGACTCGCTCCCTCGGGTCACGGCCCGGAGCGGAAAACGTGTGGAACTGCCGGATGTATGCCGCATGATAGCCTGTCTCCTCAAGCAACTCGCGCAACGCGCACTGCTCGGCAGACTCGTCGATGCGCATGAACCCGCCGGGCAACGCCCAGCTTCCCTTGAAGGGCTCCACGCCTCTTCTGACGAGCAACACCTTGAGCCGGCGTTCGTGGAAGGTGAAGATCACGCAGTCGGTCGTGACAGCCGGATGCGGGTATCTGTAGCAGTATTTCTTGTCTTCGTTCTCCATTTCCGTGGTCATGTGTAATTTTTACACTGCAAAATTACAACTTATTTTTGAATCCACCAATTTTTTTAGCGTAAATTTTACACATTTTTTTATTTCACACGATTTCGCGCACGATTTTTGGGGGTCTGACAAAGAACTTTTCAGACTTCAGAAGAGTTATACAATAAAACATTAAAAAGTAAACATGCTCGACTTTCTTTCGATTGGCGTCTTCATCGACGGTGGCTATTATGCCAAGATGAACCGTGCGCTCAAGGCGCGCGAGCGTTCTATAATACGCGTAAGTTCACTGTTCGAATACATCACGTCGGAACTGGCGATGCAGGAGGGACTCAACATATCCGACTGCCAGATCACGGAGGCGCACTATTTCCGTGGCCGCTTCCGGGTGAAGGAGGCCTACGACAAGCATCTGCTGTATAACGAGCGGAAGTTCGAGGACACGCTGATCGAGAACGACGTCGTGTTCCACTACAAGCATCTGCGCGAGGTTGAGAAGGATGGTCAGACAGAGGTGGTGGAGAAGGGCGTCGACGTCTGGTTCGCCCTCGAGGCGTATGAGCTGGCGACGTTCCGCAAGTTTGACTACGTTGTGCTCATCACCGGCGACGCCGACCATCAGATGCTGGTGCGCAAGCTTAAGGCCCTGAAGATAAAGACGGTGCTTCTGACCTGGAATCTCGGCGAGGCTGAGAACACGTCGTCGATGCTTCGCGACGAGGTGGGACAGCATTGGGATCTGGGTCTGATAGTCGAGAACAACCCGCAGCTGCGCAAGATGCTCCTGTATCGACTGCGCGAACCGGCGGTCTCGCCCCTCGGCGACAATTTCTGACTCCACAAGGACTATTCTTAATTATAAAAACATCCTGCTATGAAAACAAGACTCTTCAAAGGACTGATGGCGCTCGTGCTGGTATGCCTCATGGCGGCCTGCGGCGCAAAGACTCCGACCCCCGAGGCCGTTGCCGCCAAAATCGCGGCCAACGAGACTCTGACCGAGGCCGACTATACCACGATGATCGACTATTGCGGCAAGTATGCCGAGAAAGCCCAGAAGTATTACGACATAATCAACGCGCAGCCCAACGACTCTACGGCCGAATACAACCGCGCGGCTTCCGATCTGGCCGATCTCTACGGCTCCGACAAGTATCTCGATACGTTCCGCAACTGTCTGGCACAGACCGACCTCTCGAAGCTCGGCAAGGAGAACGAAAAGAAAGTCAACGACTTCGCTAAATACCAGGGCTTCCCGCTGCCTCAGGGCGAGGGCGCCGATCTGCGCGACCCGAACGTGGTCGGCATGATCGAGGACATGCCCGACACGACGGTCACCGAGACCACCGGCGTGATTTCGACGGGCGACGGCGAGGCCGTCGACGTGAATGTGAAATGACCTCTATTCTATCCCGGAATATAGATAGCGGGGAGACAGTCTTCATGACGGTCTCCCCGCGAACTTTTCAGAATATCTTTGCCTTGGCGAGGCGGTGACGGGCGGCCGAGAAGACCGCGGCGACCTTTATGACCTTGCGGCCGTCGGCGCCGAACGCTCCCACATAGCATCGGTCCTCGATCTGGCGCACAGCCTCGTCGAGCACCCGGCACACCTCGGCCGTGTCGTCCTCTTTCGCGAACTCCTCCTCTTCTTTCGGTTCTCCGTAGGGGACAACAGGCTCGTTGACAAAGTCGATTTCGCCGAATTCGTCAATCTCCCGGGTATCCTTCTTCCGGCGGCGGTCGGCAACCTTGAACTCCATCACGTAGATGTAACCGGAAGTCTTGACCAGCAGGTCGATCGAGCCTTCCGACGTGTGGCGCTCTGCCTCGACGTTATAACCGAGCATCGACAGAAGGACATACATGACCGTCTGCCAATAGCTCTCGTAGCTCTGATATTTGCGAAGGTCATATGGCATGGACGAGAAAAATGCGTTCAGTCTGTTTAGGAAACCTCGTGCGTCACCCTCTCTCAGCGACCGCGCCAATGTCTTCGCACTGAATTCGGCATCTTCCTCCCCTCCTCCATACTCTCTGATGAAGTCGTTGAGGAAGCCGGTCTCCACCTCCTCGTTCGGGTAGCCGAGCGTGAAGATGCCATCTATCGGATCATAGGACTTGATGGTCAGATAGCCCGACTGATACAGCAGCGGAACGGGGGCCGTTCTGAACTTGGTTATGTCGCTCAACGCTGTCCTCACACATTCAGTGCCGTCAAGATTTCGGATATCTATATTGTTCCGCATCACCAGGTCCACAAGCATCTTGGGCGTGCCTGTGGAGAACCAGTAGTTGTCCGCTTCTCCATTATATAGCGTGAGCAGAAGACTGAACGGGTTGTAGATGTCGGGACTCTCCGAGCTGAAGTGATAGCCGTCATAGCGTCTCTTCAGCTCGGAGTACATGGAGTCGGAATCGACACCTCTTTTATCAGCCATGGCACGTACCCCCGGATCGAAATACTGATGCAGTTCCTCTTCAGAAATGCCGCAGATCGCGGAGAACTCATTATTCAGTGATATGTCGTTGAGGTTGTTGAGACCGGAGAAAACGTTGAGCTTGCCGAATTTGGTCACGCCTGTAAGTATCGCCAGCTTTATGAACGGGTCCAGGGTCTTGAGCGAGGCATAGAAGCCGCGCAGGTCCTCCTGGTGGGCGGCATACATCTCGTCGTTGAGGATGTTGTCGGTCAGAGGCTTGTCATACTCGTCGATCAATATCACGACTTTCTGACCCGTTTTCTTATATGCCTCCCTGACGAGCCACTCGAAGCGTTCGGAAATCGAACGGTCCTTGCGGAGGTCGCCGTAGATTTCCTCCCAGCGTTCGAGGTGCTTGTTGATGATGGCCACTACCGAGCCCTTCACTCCATAACGCTCGTTGTTGAGATCGAGATGAAAGACAGGCCGCGGCGTCCATTCCTCGGGCCGCAGACGGTCGATGGCGAGGCCGCGGAAGAGTTCGCGGTTGCCCTCGTAATACTCATGCAGCATCGACAGAAGCAGGCTCTTGCCGAATCGCCGCGGACGGCCCAAGAAATAGACCGAATTTTCCTCGAGAAGAGGTATGCTCCATGTCTTGTCGACATAGACATATCCTTCCTTTCTAATTTTGCTGAACGACTGGACGCCTATCGGATATTTCAACTCTTCCATAATCATGTTTTTTGCCGTTTTGTAAGCGTGAACACACCACTCTACAAAATTAACAATTTAAATCGAAAATCGCAAACATCTCCATCAACGCAAGATGCCCGGTTCGAACGAACCTGACAACTCTTTAATTTACGAGATATGCGCGAGGCGACTCATTCGACAAGCGGCCGGGTCTTGACCATTTAATCATTCAGAATATCTTTGCCTTGGCGAGGCGGTGACGGGCGGCCGAGAAGACCGCGGC
>CAJTXU010000004.1:77080-94957 GCA_910584125.1 uncultured Muribaculaceae bacterium
AGCGTGAACACACCACTCTACAAAATTAACAATTTAAATCGAAAATCGCAAACATATCTCCATCAACGCAAGATGCCCGGTTCGAACGAGCCGGGCATCTGTATCTGTTGACGGTAGTGTCAGTCCTTACTGCTTGGGTTTGCGCGGACCACGGTCGCCGTCGCGTCGCGGGCCACGGTCGCCGTCGCGGCGGGGACGCGGACCACGGTCGCCGCGCGGACGACCCTCACGCTCCACGTATCCTTCGGGTTTCGGAGTCAGCACACGCATCGACAGACGGTATTTGCCTGTCTTCTTGTCGATCTCGATGAGCTTGACCGTAACCTTGTCGCCCTCTTTGAGGCCGCTGGCCTCCATGTTGTCGAGGCGGTCCCATGAAATCTCACTGATGTGCAGCAGACCGTCACGGCCGGGCATGAACTCTACGAACGCGCCGAAGTCGAGAATCGAGCGAACCGTACCCTCGTAGACCTCGCCCTCCTCGGGCTGTGCCACGATGGCCTTGATCTTCGCCAGGGCGGCGTCGATGCTCGCCTTGTCTTTCGATGCGATCTCGACACGTCCGATGCCGAGCTTCTCGTCCTCGTCGATCGAGATGGTGGCGCCGGTCTCCTCCTGGATGCCCTGTATCACCTTTCCCTGCGGGCCGATCACGGCTCCGATCATCTCCTTGGGAATCTCGATCGTGATCAGGCGCGGCACGTGGGGCTTGTAGTCCTCGCGGGCCTCGGGGATGGTGTCGTGGATTATGTTGAGGATGTGCAGACGACCGTCGCGGGCCTGGTTGAGGGCCTTCTCCAGCACCTCATAGCTGAGGCCGTCGCACTTGATGTCCATCTGAGTGGCGGTGATGCCCTTGGTCGTTCCGGTCACCTTGAAGTCCATGTCGCCGAGATGGTCCTCGTCGCCGAGGATGTCGGAGAGGATGGCATACTTCACGTTGCCCTTGTCGGAGATGAGGCCCATGGCCACGCCGGCCACCGGGCGCTTCATCTTGACGCCGGCGTCGAGCAGCGACAGCGTGCCGCCGCAGACCGTGGCCATTGACGACGAACCGTTCGACTCGAGGATATCCGACACGATGCGGCAGGTGTAGGGGAAATTGTCGGGGAACATGCGCTTCAGCGCGCGGTGGGCGAGATTGCCGTGACCGATCTCGCGGCGGCCGACGCCACGCTGCGGACGCGCCTCACCTGTCGAGAAGGGAGGGAAGTTGTAGTGCAGCAGGAAACGCTCCTTGCTCTGGTTGAGGACGTCGTCGATGATCTTCTCGTCGAGCGTCGTGCCGAGCGTCGTGGTGACGAGCGCCTGGGTCTCGCCGCGGGTGAAGACAGCCGCGCCGTGGGGGCCGGGCAGATAGTCGACCTCGCACCAGATGGGGCGGATCTCTGTGGTCTTGCGGCCGTCGAGACGGATGCCCTCGTCGAGCACGCAGCGGCGCATGGCCTCCTTCTCGACGTCGTGATAGTAACGCTTCACCATCGCCACGCGCTGGTCCTCGGTGTATTTCTCAAGCTGCTCCTCGGTCATCGGGGGCAGATTATCGATATATTCGTCTACGATCTTGCCGAACTCATCGGCGCGCCAGTGCTTGTCGGGGGCGCCGGTGCGCGCTATGGCATAAGCCTTGTCATAGCACTTGTCGTGGACGTCCTGACGCAGGGCGTCGTCGTTGATCTCGTGGCAATATACGCGCTTCTCCTCCTTGCCGGCCTCCTTCATGAGCTCAAGCTGGGCCGTGCAATGCTTCTTGATCTCGGCGTGGGCCACCTTGAGGGCCTCGAGAAGCTCGGCCTCGGAAACCTCGTTCATCTCGCCCTCGACCATCATGATGTTGTCGTAGGTGGCGCCGACCATCAGCTCGATGTCGGCACGCTCCATCTGCTCGAACGTCGGGTTGATCACCCACTCGCCGTCGACACGCGCCACACGCACCTCCGAGATGGGGCCGTTGAAGGGGATGTCGCTGCAGGCGAGGGCCGCGGAAGCCGCGATGCCCGCCAGAGCGTCGGGAGCGTCGTTCTCGTCGGCCGAATAGAGCGTCACGTTGACGAACGTGTCGGCATGGTAATCGTCGGGGAAAAGCGGACGGAGCACGCGGTCGACCAGACGGGACGTAAGGATCTCGTAGTCGCTGGCGCGTCCCTCACGCTTGAGGAAGCCACCCGGATAGCGTCCGATCGACGCGTATTTCTCTTTATACTCAACTGTCAGGGGCATGAAATCAACACCCTCGCCGGCCTCCTGGGCCGAACATACTGTGGCGAGCAACATCGTGTTGCCCATGCGCACCTCTACCGCTCCATCCGCCTGCTTGGCCAGCTTGCCGGTCTCGATCGTGATCTCTCTCCCGTCGGGCAGCGCGATGGTTTTCTTTACTGGTTTCAACATAGATTTCGTTATTGTTTTCTTCGCTGATGTCGTCTGAATGGCTCGCTCGTGGCGTGCGTGTTCCGTACGTTATCAAATATTCCCACAAATTTACAAATTTTATTCCAATTAAACCTTTTTTTCTGTAATTAATTGCTAAATTTGTAAAAAATTTAAACCCCATCATCATGAAATTCCCCTATATGGCCGCTGCGGCGGCGATAATCACTGTCTCTCTGGCCGCCTGCGACAACGGGTCGCGATTCAAGGTCGACGGCGAGGTCTACGGCGCCGAGGGCAAGAGCCTCGTGCTCGAGAAGTCCGATTTCCACGGCCGCTGGATCGCGGTCGATTCCACCAAAGTCGACGGCAACGGTCGGTTCTCGATCAAGTCGGAGACCCCAGCTTCGCCCGAAATCTACCGTCTCTCGCTCGGCGACAACTTCATCTATCTGCCCGTCGACTCCACCGAGACGGTCACCGTCACGACTTCGGCCGCGGACTTCGGCCGCAAGTTCACGCTCTCGGGCACTCCGCAGGCCGAGCGGCTCGCCGCATTCGAGCAGGAGCTGATGGCCCTGCAGCAGCCTGACTCGGCTGCCCTCGCCGGCTTCAAGCGCAATGTCTACACCAAATACATAAAGGATGGCCAGGGCTCGATCGTGAGCTACTATGTGCTCACGAAGTTCTATGACGGCAAACCGCTCTACGACCCCTCCGATCCCGAGGACACCAAGTATTACGCGGCCGTCGCCACACAGTTCGACAACTACCGTCCCGACGACCCCCACGGCCGCATGGTCCGTCAGGTCTCGCTCGACGCCATGCGCCGCCGCAACAGCGCCCAGGGCAAGAAGACCGTCGTAGAGGCCGAGGAACTGAAAGTGCTCGACATTGCACTTCCTGACGCCTCGGGCAAGACCGTGAGGCTGTCGGACCTCACAGGCAAGGGCAAACCCGTTGTCGTTATTTTCTCGATGATGAACGAGCCCGAGTCGCCCGCCTTCAACCGCGAGCTGGCGTCGATCTACAACTCTAAGGCCGGGGCCGTGACGTTCTATCAGATATCGTTCGACGCCGGACAGTACGAATGGCGCGAGGCGGCGGCAAACCTGCCCTGGATCAACGTCAACGACCCGAACGGAACGGCATCGACGGCCCTGCGCGACTACAACGTCGGCTCGCTGCCCGCGGTGTTCCTATATGACGCCTCGGGCGAGCTCGTCGATCGTCCGGCGACGCTCGACGACCTGCGCAAGAGACTCTGATTTTAGGAGTTCTCGGAGCTCACCGAACTCTTTCCGGAGCGCCGGTCGAGCAGCGTCATCATGATTCTGATCTGTCCGTTGTCGGCTTCCACACCGTAGGCCGACTTCAGTTCCTCCTGTATCAACGAGGCCATGGAAGGCAACTCTTCGTGCGAATCGAAGTAGTCATTCATGGCCTTCTGCATGTCTTCAGGCACGAGCCGCCCGAGCACCCAGGGGTCGTTGATGTCGCACATCTTCGTTATATGGCCGTAGATGGTCGACGGCTGCAGCTTGCGCTCGGCTGCTATCTCGGGCACGCTCTTGCCCTGCTGCATGAACATGTTGTAGCTGATCCGGAACGTCTCGCCCTTGGCGAGCTTGGGCTTGGACTCGGGGATGGGCAGGCGCTCGACGTCGGAGGCCGTCGCCACATACCCGCCCACTATCGCGAGTATCTGCTCGCCGTATCTCTGCAGCAACGCCGCCCCGACACCCGGGATGCGGGCGAGGGTGTCTGAATCGGCCGGGACGTAGTTCGACACGCCCAAAAGCACCTTCGAGCTCGCTATGATATAAGCCGGCACCGACATCTCGTTGGAGAGTTCGCGCCGCCATACACACAATTTCCTGTAAAGCTCAGGGTTGACGTTGTCGGCAGTCTTCACCGGCTCGGGCGCCGCTTTCCTGACGGGGCGCTTCCTGACGTCGCGGAACGCTCCCTGCGCCTTGATGTCGAGATAGCGGTCGAGGCTGAAGTCCTCGGTAGCGAAAGCCTCGACAAGCGCCATGCGCATGGCAAGGACATCGTCGAGGGCCTCGAGCTGCTCGGCGAGTTTCTGCGTCACCTGCTTGCTGTCGTGCTGCGTCGGCATCGCCCCGATGCTCTCCGCGAGCTCGCGCAGCTTGGGCAGGAAGTATGCCGAGGCATCCTTGACACGACGCCCCGCCTTCTGCTCGTCGCCGGCTATGCGCTGCAGCTGCACGCGGAAACGGTCGCCGACCTCCTTTATCTCGCGGCGCGCCACGGCCACGCTCTCGACAAGACCGCCCACCTGCGAAGTGAAGACTTTCTGGAAATGCTCGCGCCATGTGCGCTCGGCCATCTCAAGCAGATTGAATATATGGTGGAAGTCGAACATGTCCTCGACCAAGCGCAGCGTGTAGGCGCGCGTCATCTCCGACACCTGCGACTCGTCGGGCGTCAGAACCTTCTGCGCGTCGAGATACGAGTCGACGGTGTGGTCGCTCTTGACCGACGCTTCCGACAGGGGGCGTTCGAGCACAAGCCCCTCGAGCGTGCGGCATCGCGACAGGGCCACGTAGGTCTGCCCGTGGGCGAATGCCAGCGAGGCGTCGATGATGGCGCGGTCGAACGTCAGGCCCTGGCTCTTGTGGATGGTTATGGCCCAGGCCGCCTTGAGGGGAATCTGGCGGAACACGCCGTCGACCTTGCGCACCACCTCGTTGCTCTGGGGCTCGACGACGAAGCTGACGTTCTCCCACTCAAGCGGCGCGACCTGTATCTCCTCGCCTGTGTCGACGGGCGTCACCCCCACCCCTTCGTCGGAAATGGAGGTCACAATGCCCATCATGCCGTTGAAGAACTGTCGGTCCCCACCCGTGTCGTTCTTGAGAAACATCACCTGCGCCCCCTCCTTGAGCAGAAGCTCGGAGTCGGCCGGATACATGCTCTCGGGGAAATTGCCCTTGACCTCGGCGTCGAACACGTATGGCTCGCCTTCAAGCTCCCCCATCCGCATGGCGTTGATGTCGGCGGCGAGACGGTTGTGGGTGGTGAGCCTCACATATCCCTCCTCGTCGGGAGGGTTGAACCCGGGGATGCAGCGCGAGTTGAGCCGTGCCAGCGTGTCGTTGTCGAGCCGGTTCTCCCGCACGGCGTTGAGCAGGTCGAGGAAAGCGGCGTCGCTCTGGCGGTAGACTCGTGTCAGCTCGACCGTGACGTAGTCGAGTTTCGAGAGGGCGTGCGAGTCGAAGAAATATGGCGAGCGGTAGTTCTCGGCCATGATCTGGCGCTCCGACTCGACCACCACGGGGGGCAGCTGCTGGAGGTCGCCGATCAGCAGCAGCTGCACGCCGCCGAACGGCTGGTCCGAACGGCGGATGCGGCGCAGGGCGTCGTCGACGGCGTCGAGCAGGTCGGCGCGGACCATCGACACCTCGTCGATCACCAGCAAGTCGAGCCCGCGGATGATCTTCAGCTTATCCTTGCGGAAAGCCATCTGCTCACCTTTGCGTCTCATCCCGGGCACGAACGGTCCGAAGTCGAGCTGAAAGAACGAGTGCAGCGTCACGCCGCCGGCGTTGATGGCGGCGATTCCCGTGGGGGCGGTCACCACCATGCGCTTGCGGCTCGTCGACTGCAGGTCGCGCAGGAATGTGGTCTTTCCCGTGCCGGCGCGTCCGGTCAGGAAGAGGCTCCGGCCCGTCTTCTCGATAATGGCGCGGGCGAGGTCGAGCTGGCTGTTGGTTTCCATCAGGCAAGAGTGCAGGGCGTCAGTCTCCGTTAGCGATTAGCCATTGGGCGATCTGGACCGCGTTGAGGGCGGCGCCCTTCTTGATCTGGTCGGCCACGACCCAGAAGCTCAGTCCGCAGTCGTCAGAGAGATCCTTGCGGATGCGGCCCACGTAGACGGGGTCGCGGTCGGCCGCGAAGAGGGGCATCGGATAGTGACGCGAGCCCTCCTTCTCCTCGACGAGCACGATACCCTCGGCATCCTCGAAAGCCTTGCGCGCCTGCTCGACCGACACGGGTTGCTCGGTCTCGACCCATATGGCCTCGCTGTGGGCTCGCATCACGGGCACGCGCACGCACGTGGCCGACACTCGGATGTCGCTGTGCATGATCTTGCGCGTCTCGTTATACATCTTCATCTCCTCCTTGGTGTAGCCGTTGTCGGTGAAGACGTCGACGTGCGGGATGACATTGTAGGCGAGCTGATGGGCGAACTTGCTGACCGTCGGCTCCTCGCCGCGAGCGATCTGGGCGCACTGCTCGCGCAGCTCGTCCATGGCTGCCGCCCCGGCGCCGCTGGCCGCCTGATAGGTGGCGACATGCACGCGGCGTATGTGGCTCACCTTCTCGATGGCGTTAAGCGCCACCACCATCTGGATCGTCGTGCAGTTGGGATTGCCGATGATGTTGCGCGGACGCACCAGGGCGTCGCGCGGATTCACCTCCGGCACCACCAGCGGCACATCCGCGTCCATGCGGAACGCCGAACTGTTGTCGATCATCAGCGTGCCGTGGCGCGTGATCGTCTCGGCGTATTCGCGCGACACTCCGGCTCCGGCCGACGTGAAGGCGATGTCGGTGCCCGAGAAGTCGGAGTCATGCGTCAGCTCTTCGATCACGTATTCCTTGCCTCGGAAAACGCGGGTCTGACCCGCCGAGCGGGCCGAGCCGAAAAGACGGAGACCGTCGACCGGAAAATTCTGCTCCTCGAGCACACGGATGAACTCCTGTCCTACCGCTCCGCTGGCGCCTACTATAGCTATATTCATATCGTTGATGTCTGCTTATGGGTTCTATATTTGTGGGTCAAAAGAAAAAATTGCCTAAAATTACAAAATTTCAGGCAATTTTCAAATGTTGTCACCGATTTATTCACTGTTTTCCGCTTGTTGCCACGTTGCGGTCGATCTTCTTGATGAGACCCTGGAGCACCGAGCCGGGGCCGAGCTCCGTGAAATCGTCGGCGCCGTCGGCGATCATGGCCTGGACGTCATAGGTCCAGCGCACGGGGGCGGTGAGCTGCTTGATGAGGTTCTCCTTGATTTCGACGGGGTCGGTGTGGGGCTTGCCGTCGACGTTCTGGTATACGGGGCAGCGGGGAGAGCTGAACTCGGCGGCGGCGATCGCCTCGGCGAGCTCTTCCTGTGCGGGCTGCATCAGGGGGCTGTGGAATGCGCCGCCCACCTTGAGCTTGAGGGCGCGCTTCGCGCCGGCGGCGAGCATCTTCTCGCACGCGGCGTCGACGCCCTCGATTGTCCCGGAGATCACCACCTGGCCGGGGCAGTTGTAGTTGGCGGGGGCGACGGTGTCGTCGACCTCGGCGCAGAGCTCCTCCACCTTCTCGTCGGTCAGGGCGAGCACGGCGGCCATTGTCGAGGGTCTCGCCTCGCAGGCCTTCTGCATGGCCATGGCACGCTTGGAGACAAGCTTCAGACCCTCCTCGAAGCTGAGGGCGCCGGCGGCGACAAGCGCGGAGAACTCGCCCAACGAGTGTCCGGCCACCATATCGGGCTGGAACTCGTCGCCGAGGCTCTTGGCCAGGATGACGCTGTGGAGGAAGATGGCCGGCTGGGTCACCTTGGTCTGACGCAGGTCTTCCTCGGTGCCTTCGAACATCAGGTCGGTGATGCGGAAGCCAAGGATCTCGTTGGCCTTCTCGAACATCTCCTTCGCCTCGGCGTTGTTGTCATACAGGTCCTTGCCCATTCCTACGAACTGGGCGCCCTGTCCCGGAAATACGTATGCTTTCATTATAGTGTAACTGTTATTATTTTGACTTGTCTATGTCGGAACGGCGCGCCCTGTAGGCCGCGCCGCTGCTTTCAGACTGCAAAATTAATGAATTATTCCCAATTACGGAAATAATTCCATAATTAATCGGGAGGAAGCGGGAGGAATCGAGACAAATCGGGACTAATCAAGACAAATCGGGACAAATCGGGACAAATCGAGACGAATCCCGATTCGTCCCGATTAGACTCGATTTGTCCCGAAGAAACTCGATTCATCCCGATGATTCCCGATGAATCCCGAGGAAACCCGGTTACTCGGGCTTGAGCTCTACCCAGGTGTGGGTGTGACCGGTGGCGGGGATCACCTTGCCGAGCAGGTCGGCGAGGCGCATCGAGACGCTGGCCGTGTTGACACAGGGATGACACGCGTAGGTGTCGACGTCGCGCAGGTCGGAGTCGATGATCAGGCGCACCTTGCGGTCGCGGTCGTATATCAGGCCCATCGGCGACACCGCGCCCGGATGGATGTGAAGCAGTTCCTCCATCTTCTCGGCCGAGGCGAACGAAAGCCGGGCGCAGCCTAACTGCGACGACAGGTATTTCGTCTTGAACGGCTTGTCGGCCGGTATCATCAGCAGATAGAAATCGGTCTGCTGCCGGTTGGTGAGAAAGAGGTTCTTGAACACCGGGGCTCCGATCTCGCGGCGCACGGCCTCGCATTCCTCCATGGTGAAGGCCGCCGGATGCGTCAGCGTGACGTATTCGACGCCCGCGCCGTCGAGAAAATCATAGACGCCCGTCTCCGCCGCGGAGCGTTCCGCGCCGTCGACCGGGCGTCCTTCATATCTTACAGCTGTGAAATCCATCACTTCTTAGCCCTGCACGAATCCCAAATGAGATAAGATATCAGAAGGATGTAGGCCACGCAGCCGAGGATCTGTGTGAGACCGTCGCCCAGCGGCGAGGTGTATTCGAAACCGACGAAACGCGTTATGGCCGCGAAGACGCCGAAGAGGGCGCCGCCGGCGATGAGTCCCGACGAGAGAAGCGTGCCCCGGTCGCGGCGTGCGTCGTTGACCTTCTTGTCTTTCGACGAGTTGCTGACGAAATAGGAGACGGCTCCGCCGACGAGCATCGGCGTGTTGAGCGACAGGGGGATGAACATTCCGAGACAGAACGCCAGCGCGGGCACGCCGAGCCAGTTGAGGATAAGGGCGAGGATAGCGCCGACCATATAGAGGATCCAGGGGGTCTCGCCGCCCATCATGAGGGGCTCGATCACCTTGGCCATGGCGTTGGCCTGAGGCGCGACGAGTGCGTTGTCGCCCACGAAGCCGTAGACCTTGTTGAGCACGATGATCACGCCGCCGACGGTGGCCGCCGACACGAGCGTGCCGAGGAACTTCCAGCTCTCCTGCTTGCGGGGCGTCGAGCCGAGCCAGTAGCCGATCTTGAGGTCGGTGACGAATCCGCCGGCCATTGAGAGCGCCGTGCAGACCACGCCGCCGATCACCATCGAGGCCACGATGCCGCTCGTTCCCTTGAGTCCTATGGCCACGAAGATGGCCGAGGCGATGATGAGCGTCATCAGCGTCATGCCCGACACGGGGTTGCTGCCGACGATGGCGATGGCGTTGGCCGCCACCGTGGTGAAGAGGAACGCGATGAGCGTCACCACCAGCCACGCCACGAGGGCCTGCCAGAAGGTGTGGATCACGCCGAACCAGAAGAAGAGCAGCACGGCCACCAGGGCGATGGCGATGAAGAAGACGACCTTCTTCATGCTCAGGTCGATCTGCCAGCGGACTTCCTGCGACTTGGCGGCTCCGCCCTTGAACTCACGCCCGGCGAGGCCGACGGCGTTGCAGATGATGGGCCACGACTTCACGATGCCGATCACGCCGGCCATGGCAATGCCGCCGATGCCGATCATGCGCGCGTAGTCCTTGAAGATGGCGTCCGGGGCCATGGCCGCCAGCTCGGGCGATCCGTAAGTGCCCAACAGCGGAATCACTATCCACCAGACGAATATCGAACCCGCGAAGATGACGAAGGCGTATTTCAGACCGACGATATATCCCAGACCGAGCAGGGCGGCGCCGGTGTTGCAGCTCAGCACGAGCCGCGTCTTCTCGGCGATGGTGTGGCCCCACTGCGAAGCCGTGGAGGTCACCGTCTCGGCCCACCAGCCGAAGGTGGCCACTATGTAGTCGTAGATACCTCCGATCAGAGAGGCTATTACAAGCGTCTTGGCCTGGCCGGAGTTGCTGTCGGCTGCGCTGTCGGACTGCATGCCCGACACGAGCACCTGGGTCGTGGCCGTGGCCTCGGGGAACGGGTACTTGCCGTGCATGTCCTTGACGAAATATTTGCGGAACGGAATGAAGAACAGTATGCCGAGTATGCCTCCGAGCAGCGAGCTCAGGAATATCTGGTAGAAATCGACCACGATGTCGGGATACGTTCCCTGCAGGATGTAGAGCGCGGGCAGCGTGAAGATGGCTCCGGCCACGATGACGCCCGAGCAGCTGCCGATCGACTGGATGATGACGTTCTGCCCCAGTGAGTTTTTCTTACCGAGGGCGTTGCTTAGACCCACGGCGATGATCGCGATGGGAATTGCGGCCTCGAATACCTGGCCGACCTTGAGGCCGAGGTAGGCCGCGGCGGCACTGAACACTACGGCCATCAGCAGACCCATTCCGACGGAATAGGGTGTGACCTCCTGCTGAGCCCGCGCCGGATGCATCACCGGCGTGTAATTCTCGTCGGCCCCCAGCTCGCGGAACGCGTTTTCCGGAAGGCCGGTCTCGGTGGTGTAGACTTTTTCCTCTAACATATAATTGAATTTTAGATTAATTCGAAAATTTCAACCTTACCAATCGCAAAGGTAACAAAAAAAGGCCGAAAGTCCTAAGACTTCCTGCCTTTTTTATAGATTCAGCGGCTCGGGGCCGCGGCAATGTCACGCTTTCTTGATCTTCTTGTAGCCGTATACGGCGCGGTCGCCGAGTTCCTCCTCGATGCGGAGAAGCTGGTTGTACTTCGCCATACGGTCGGAACGGCTTGCCGAACCGGTCTTGATCTGGCCTGCGTTGGTTGCCACGGCGATGTCGGCGATGGTGGCGTCCTCGGTCTCGCCCGAACGGTGCGAGATCACAGCCGTGTAGTTGTTGCGCTGAGCCATCTCGACCGCGCGGAGAGTCTCCGTGAGCGAACCGATCTGGTTTACCTTCACGAGGATGGAGTTCGCGCAGTTGTTGGCGATACCCTTCTCGAGATACTTCACGTTGGTGACGAAGAGGTCGTCGCCGACGAGCTGGCAACGGTCGCCGATGAGCTTGGTGAGGATCTTCCAGCCCTCCCAGTCGTTCTCGTCCATACCGTCCTCGATCGAGTCGATGGGGTATTTGGTGATGAGCTCCTCGAGGAACTTGGCCTGCTCCTCGCTGGTGAGCTTGCGGCCGTTGACCTCCTTCTCGGCGCCGTTCTTGAGGTGGGTGTAGTCATACACGCCGTCCTGATAGAACTCCGACGAAGCGCAGTCGAGACCGATTGTGATGTCACGTCCGGGCTCGTAGCCGGCCTTGCGGATAGCCTCCATGATGACATTGAGGGCGTCCTCGGTGCCTTCGAGCTTGGGGGCGAAACCGCCCTCGTCGCCTACTGCGGTCGAGAGGCCGCGGGCCTTGAGCACGCTCTTGAGGTTGTGGAACACCTCCGTGCCCCAGCGGATGCCCTCCTTGAACGAGGGAGCGCCTACGGGACGGATCATGAACTCCTGGAAGCAGATGGGGGCGTCGGAGTGCGCGCCGCCGTTGATGATGTTCATCATCGGCACGGGGAGAACGTATGTGTTCGTGCCGCCGATGTAGCGGTATAAGGGAAGGTCGAGATAGTTGGCGGCCGCCTTGGCAACGGCGAGCGAAACGCCGAGGATGGCGTTGGCACCGAGATTCGACTTCGTGGGGGTGCCGTCGAGGGCGAGCATGATCTCGTCCACGCCGATCTGGTCGAGGGCGCTGTGGCCGATCAGGGCTTCGGCGATGGGACCGTTGACGTTGGCCACGGCCTTGGTCACACCCTTGCCCATGTAGCGGCTCTTGTCACCGTCACGGAGCTCGAGGGCTTCGTTCTCACCTGTAGATGCGCCGCTCGGAACGGCTGCGCGGCCCATAACGCCGCTTTCAAGGATGACGTCTACCTCTACTGTCGGGTTGCCACGCGAGTCAAGAATTTCGCGACCGATAACTTTTTCAATTCTCATGTCTTTGATTTTTTATTTGGGTTTTCAAGAATTTTTGTCTAATTTTACCTTACAAAACGGTTGGAAAGCATCCAGACGGTGCTTTTCTCTACCCTCACGGGCCGTCTGATACTTTAACAGTGCAAAGTTAACAAATTTTTCGCAAATAGCGTTGCACTTTTTCTGATATTTAAAAACTTTTAGGGAGACTTAACATGGAATCGCCAGCTTCGTCGCATCTTGTGTCGGCCGCGTTGGATTACCTGCCGTTCGAGCCGCTCGCCACGCAGCTCGAGGTGATACGCGCGGCGGCGGAGTTCGCCGTGTCTGGCGGCGAGCGCGATGTGTTCGTGCTCAACGGCTATGCGGGCACGGGCAAGACCTCAGTTGTCGGCGCGCTGATACATGCGCTCGACACGGTGAGGCGGCGCGTCGTGGTGCTCGCTCCGACGGGGCGGGCGGCGAAGGTGGCCTCTGCCCTGTCGTCGCATCCGGCCTCGACGATCCACCGGCGCATCTTCCGCCCCGACCCCGCCGACCCGTCGGGCCGCACGTGGCGTCCGGCCCCGAACCAGCTGACCGACACGGTCTTCATCGTCGACGAGGCCTCTCTGATCGGCGACTCGCCGGGGGCGCCGTCGCACGGGTTGCTCTGGACGCTGATCAGATATGTCTACTCGGCGCCGGGATGCCGCATGCTGCTCGTCGGCGACGAGGCGCAGCTGCCTCCCGTGAGCCAGACGGCCTCGACGGCCATGGACCCCGACAGGCTCAGACGGCTCGGGCTCAACCCGATATGCCATGCGCTCGACATCCCCGTGCGTCAGGCCTCCGACAGCGGCATCGTGTTCAACGCCACGGTGGTGAGGTCGTGCCTCATCACGCCGCCGCCCGACGGCATTCCGGTGCTGGCCGCATCGGGGTTCGCCGACATCAAGGCCATCGACAGCTCGGAGCTCGCCGACGCGCTTTCAGACTCGTACGCCAATGTCGGAATCGAGGAGACGCTGGTCGTGACCCGCTCGAACCGACGCGCCAACAACTTCAACAACGCCATCCGCAACATGGTGATGTTCGCCGAGGAACCTCTCGAGCGCGGCGACCGCGTGCTCGTGTCGAAAAACGACTATTTCTGGCGCCGGCACGAGAAGGGCTCGCGCCTCATAGCCAACGGCGACATAGCCGAGGTCTCATGGGTCGGCGCGACGCAGAAGATGTACGGCCGATTCTTCACCGAAGTCGAGCTCCGCATGTCCGACGGCTCGCCGGTGAGCGCCATGATCATGCTGCGCAGCCTGGCCAGCGAGGGTCCGACACTGCCGCGCGACGAGATGGAAAGATTCCGCAACCGAGTGCTCTCGGCCTACGACGGCGAGCTTTCGGAAAAAATAAAAGGGACCGACGAGGATCCCTTCTATAACGCATTGCAGGTGAAATATGCCTATTGCGTCACCTGCCACAAGGCCCAGGGCGGACAGTGGAAACATGTCTACATCGACATGGGGGGCATCGCCCCCGACGCCATAGGCCCCGATTTCTACCGCTGGCTCTACACGGCGCTGACTCGCGCCACCGAGCGGGTGTATCTTATCAATCCGACCATTCCGGTCACCTGACCGGTCATCGCTCGGGATTGGTGATCAGGCTGTATTCGTTGCCGTCCATGTAAAGTATGCCGTTCGACACGCGGTAGTTGTCGTAGTCCTCGTCGCCGACGTCAGAGGGGTCGCTCGACGACGTCACGACGAAGTGCACGCGGTCTTTGCGGGCGTTGACGCTCCACTTGCCTGCGTCCCATGACGTGACTACATTGCCGTTGTTGTATACCTCCGTCTCCTGCTCGGCGAACGAGCCGTCGGCGTTGAATGTGATGGTCTGCGTCTCGGTCTTGTCGCGGTCGGTCTCGTTGTATGTCCATGAGCCTACCAGCGCGGTGTCGATCGTGCGGAAGTCCTCGGGATTGTTGTTGTCGTCATCGTCGCCGCAAGCCGACATGCCTGCCGTGAGCGCGACTGCCGCGAGGGCAAGGGCCGCGAAACGAAATGTCTTTTTCATAGTCTTTATTTTTATTGATTTGATTTCGGAATCGTAAGGGCACACTTCATGCCCTTCTATCTCACAACGCGCCTGGACGCCCAATTGTTTGCTCCCTGACGTCCGGCCTCGTCCTCGGGCACAAAAAAGATGTCCGCCCCCGCGCGCGGGGAACGGACATCCATGTTCGGCAGGTGTATGGATCAGTCTTCGTTGAGGTTGACGCGCTTGAAGTCAACGACCACGAGACCCTTGGTGGTGTTCTCGAGGAACTGTCCGACAGTGATCTTGGCGTCCTGCACGTAGGCCTGCTCGAGGAGGCAGCTCTCCTTGAAGAACTTGTTGAGACGGCCGTTGGCGATGTTCTGGATCATCTGCTCGGGGAGGTTGGCGGCCTTGGCCTCGCCGGCCTCCTTCATGATCTGGCGGCCCTTCTCAGCCTCTTCGGCTGTGATCCAGCCCTTGGAGACGTTGCTCTCGATGTGGTCTTCGGAGTCGAAATGGTTGGGATTGAGGCCGGCCTTTCTGAGGGCGGCTTCCTGAGCCTTCACCACCTGCTCCTGCTTGGTCTTCTCGATAGCGACGCTGATCTCCTGGTCGATCGTTGCCTGGGGAACGTCGTTGCGCGATACGGCCACGGGGTTCATCGACGCGATCTGCATGCAGACCTCGCGGCCCACCTGGGCGTCAACGCCCTCGAGGTTGAAGCCCACGATGGCGGCGAGCTTGTCGTTGAAGTGGTTGTAGCTTGCCACGCTTGCGGCCTCGATCCACTCGTAGTCGCCGAGCTCCATCTTCTCGCCGGTCTTGCCGATCTCGTCGGTGATGAGTTCGGCGAGCGTGCGGCCCTCGACCTGAACGGCCTTGAGCTCATCGACGCTCTTGCACTTGTTGGCGAGGGCGAGCGCGAGCACCTTGCGTGCGAGCGCGCGGAAGGACTCGTTCTTAGCGACGAAGTCTGTCTCGCACTTCAGCGTCGCGATAGCGGCGAAATTGCCGTTCGTGCCCGAGAATACGCAACCCTCGGCGGCGTTGCGGTCCTCACGCTTGGCGGCAACCGCCTGGCCTTTCTTACGGATTATCTCGATGGCGGACTGGATGTCTCCTTCGGTCTCCGCCAGGGCGTTCTTGCAGTCCATCATGCCGGCGCCGGTCATGTGGCGCAGCTTCTTGATGTCTTCTATACTTACAGCCATTGCTTATGTTCTTGAGTTTTGGTTAAAAATTGAAAATCAGGAATAAGAAACCCGAAGCGCGACGCACCCGGATTTCCCATTCCCGACTGTGAATGCTTGATTACTCGGCGTCAGCGGCCTTCTCCTCGGCCTTGGGGGCCTCGGCGGGGGCAGCGGCGGGAGCCTCGTTGCGGCGCACGCGGCGACGGCGGGCGGGAGCCTCGCCCTCAGCCTGCTCCTTCTCCTCGGGATTGTCGATCTTCTCCACCTTGCGCTCCTCGAGGCCTTCGGCCATGGCCGAGCAAACGGCCTCGAGCACGATGTCGATGCTCTTCGAAGCGTCGTCGTTGGCGGGGATCACGTAGTCGACGTCGGCGGGGTTGGAGTTGGTGTCGACGATGGCGAAGACGGGGATGCCGAGACGCTTGGCCTCAGCGACGGCGATGTGCTCCTTCATGACATCGACCACGAAGAGGGCCGACGGCAGACGGCCGAGGTCGGCGATCGAACCGAGGTTCTTCTCGAGCTTGGCGCGCTGGCGTGTGATCTGGAGTTTCTCGCGCTTCGACAGGTTGTCGAACGTACCGTCCTTGGCCATCTTGTCGATGGTGGTCATCTTCTTGACAGCCTTGCGGATGGTGGGGAAGTTGGTGAGCATGCCGCCCGGCCAACGCTCTGTGACGTAGGGCATGTTGATGGCGCCGGCCTTGCTCTCGATTGCCTCTTTGGCCTGTTTCTTGGTGGCTACGAAAAGTACCTTCTTGCCGCTCTTGGCAATCTGTTTGAGCGCCTTGGATGCTTCTTCGATCTTAGCAGCCGTCTTATATAAGTCAATGATGTGGATACCGTTGCGCTCCATGAAGATGTAGGGAGCCATAGCGGGGTTCCATTTGCGCTTGAGGTGGCCGAAGTGGCAGCCGGCGTCAAGCAGCTGGTCGAATGTGGGTGTTGCCATTTTCTTTGAGTCTGTTTACGTTCTTGTGGTGACAATTCCGGGGTAGGGAACGTGTCCATCCGCGGAATTTAGATACTAAACACGATGCGTCGAGCGCATAGGATATGTTAACGCTTGGAGAACTGGAAGCGCTTGCGAGCCTTGGGACGGCCCGGTTTCTTGCGCTCCACCTCGCGGGCGTCGCGGGTCATGAAGCCTTCCTTGCGGAGTGCGGCCTTGTCTTCGGGGTTGACCTTCACCAGGGCGCGGGCGATGGCGAGACGCAGGGCCTCGGCCTGGCCTTTGTAGCCGCCGCCGTCGAGGTGGGCAACGATGTCGTATTTCGCAGCGACGTCGAGCGTGTTGAGCGGCTGCTTAACGACATACTGAAGTATCGAAGAGGGGAAGTAGACGTCGAGCGGACGCTTGTCGATCGTGATGTTGCCGCTGCCCTCGGTGAGATATACGCGGGCTACTGCTGCCTTGCGGCGGCCAATTGCATTTACTTTTTCCATCTTCTTGCTTATTTCATTTTGTTGATGTCGAATTCAATCGGGTTCTTGTCGGCAAACGGATGCTCCGCGCCGTTGAACACGTGGAGGTGTGTGAGCTGGCGGGCGCCGAGCTTGGTCTTCGGGAGCATACCCTTGACGACCTTGATGAAGAGGGGGTGCTTGCCGCGTACGGTCACCTTGTGCGATTTCGCCATGAGGTCACGGGGTGTGAACGAACGCTGTCCGCCGGGATAGCCCGTGTAGCGGAGGTATTCGCGCTTGTCCATCTTGTCGCCGTTGAGCACGACCTTGTCGGCGTTGATGATGATCACGTTGTCGCCGCAGTCGATGTTGGGCGTGTAGTCAGCCTTGTTCTTGCCGCGCAGGATTTTCGCAACCTTGCTGCAAAGACGGCCGAGCACCTGGTCGGTCGCGTCAATCACAAGCCACTTCTTCTCGACTGTCTCGGGAGTGGCTGAAATTGTCTTGTAACTTAAAGTATCCACTTTATTGATTTGATTTTTAATTAGTTAAACGCCATGCGACCTCACTCCGGACCGGCCAAAGTCCGCAAGCGGCGCCTGCATGGCAACTATAACTGGATATAATCGGCTCGCAAAATTAATAAAAATCCCGCTCACAGCCAAATATTTCACTCTTAAAAATTGCAAAACGCCCGATCCATCCCGATTTATCCCGATTCGTCCCGTCTTATCCGGATTCGTCCCGTCTTATCCAGATTCGTCCCGTCTTATCCAGATTCGTCCAGGTTTTTCTCGTTTTGTCCCGATTTATCAGGACAAATCGGGACAAATCAGGACGAATCGAGACGTGTCTGGAAAAGGCGCGTGCGTTTGACCCCTTCGGGCACGCGGGACTGACCCCTTTG
>CAJTXU010000005.1:0-30807 GCA_910584125.1 uncultured Muribaculaceae bacterium
TCACATTTATTAACCTTGTAATCATTCGATTAGCTCAAAACTACCGAACCATTGTTATATACATATATAGGATAACGGTCATCACAAAATCAGCTTTTGTAATTTTTATCGTGACAAGAAAATAAGATTTCACGAGAAAGCAGAATTATACCCTCAAAACCTATGGCAAACAGGATGTAATCAACAGTATTGCGGATTTCATCTTCGTTATGGCTTGTTTTCCACAAACCGTCTTTGAGCAAAGAGGAATAATGATAGGCAATTAAGCCCATCGGAGTATTAAATAATTTCTTTCGACCTGCTAATTCAACATTAGGTCTAAATTCATCAGGCAAAAGATTTCGCGTTTGCTCAAAAGATAGTGCTTTATTTGAGTTATCCATTGAGACAAAGAATGTTACTGACTACGAAGAAAAGAAATTTTTATGAAACACTTGAAATGGTGAGGGTTACAAAACCGAGAAATATAAGTAGATAGATTGCAACGGAAACTATCAGATACCAAGCAAAATATCCGATTCGCTTTTTCAAGGGACTGACGGGAAAGGCTTTATACATACTCAAGGAACAAATGATAACGGAATAGACTATTTCCAAGCCGGAATACAAAGATTCGGATAAAAGCGACAGAGGACAGATAAAAATACCGAAAAGCAGAATTGATGATGTCATGTAAATCATCGCTGCAAAATATTCGGCAATATTATATTTCCTTGCCCCGACTTTCCAAAATACAATAGGTATAGCCAACACAGAAGGAATATAGATAGTCATATTACGGACAACCATGCTATTCATTATGAAATCCATAACCGCCAACGTCATTTTATATATGAGACCAACCTGACTGGTTCCGCTTTCCTCCACCACACCGTCAGGCTCAGATGGCATAAGCCCTGAAACAAACGCACTGATGAAGCATACGACTATAAGCATCGAAATCGGCGCGACATATTTTACCCGACGACATTGTATATAGTCGCGTATTACTTTCCATGGATGAATGAGAAGGTGCCACGCCGTATACAGGAAACCTTGATTGATACGTGACAAACCTGACAGCAGCCCTATGAAAAAAGTCTTGTTTTCGAGCCTCTTTTCATCGACCGATTGACCGCAGTCAGGACAAAAGCGGGAAGTGCAGGAACATCCGCAGTTCCTGCACTTTATTGTAGTATTAGTATTCTCTGATGATTCAGTCATAACAAGTGAAGGGGTTGATCCTTAGACTTATTGGGTCTTATAATGTTTTACAGCCTTTTGTGGAGATGTAATTCGCTGATTCCCGGGATCTCCATTCTCTATGAAATATTGATAATCCCAACTTCCTTTGGTAAACTTAAATTCTGCGGGAAGACGCAAATTGAGATCAATTACTCTTGTGGTATCATTCAGTACCTTCATCTTCACTCCTTCCGGATTCCAGTCGCCAAGTGCAAGCTGATTGCCTGTGATATAGACATCACCGTCTACGGTTGAGCCTGCAAGCTCGATATGCACAGGATAAAATATGTCGTCCATAAATACCGGCGTATAACGATAGTTTGCATAATCCTTAAGGGCATTGAGATGAGATTGTAATACAATCCGAGAGTGGTCATAATCCGGAAAATCAAGAACTTCAAGAGTGATGTGGTCGGGAATTGTAATGGAATCAAGGAAGGCTTTTGTATTGTTCCAACTATCTCTCCATTTTTTTGGAAACTGATACATGGTATCGGTCTCAAGTCCTTCATTACCCATTACCAATGCTATGAAACGAGGGCGACTTCCGGCAAAGTCAAAATCCCTGATCATGTTGGCGTAATATTCATCATCCCACACCATATTGGGAGAAATGGCTATGATATCGTCAAACATATCGTCGTCCGTCATCGCATCAATCACAAAAGATGCTCCCAACGAATGACCAATGCCTGCTGTGTGACCCGATGTGCGGTAGTTGGAGTTGATATAAGGCATAAGCTCCTCTTTCATGAACTTCTTGAACTTGTCAACGCTTCCATAGTAAGGCGATTCAATTTTCCAATGTTGTGGAACGGGCAAGAAGTCGTTGTTTCTTTGATAATCTATCTCCCAATGTGTCGGACTCGCAACGCCTACTATTATGTAGCCACGGTCGTTATGGGGCTGCTGAATAGCATAATGAAGAAGTGACTGTACAATATCAAAATTGGCTCTTGCCTGAGAGTCGAACACGTAGATCACGTCAAAATCATTTTCCGTTCCCGAATCGTATGCCTCAGGAGTGTAGATAAGCACCGGGCGTTTGAACGGGAATAGCGGCGAGTCGAATTCTTTGTATTCGACTCTTGCGATCTCCTGTGCAGATACTCCTGATAGGGAGATCAGTACCATTAAAAAGATTGTGATTATTCGTATCATATTATTGATGTTTTGATTTCTGATGCAAAATTACAGCCGTTGAAAATTATATGCCATACCCAAATGGGTACAAATGCAGTTCAGAATAAAAACGTACCCATTTGGGTATGGCGCAACAATCAGAACACGCCTAATTTTACAGAGTAAAAACTATCGAATATGACAAGCGAGGAAAAAAGCATGATTGCAGATTGCCGGATTATGGTTATTGGTGCAACGAATTTTATAGATCGCGTAAAAGCCGAACTTGATAAGTCCGGTTTCAAGTCTATAAATATTGTGTTGGGGAACGATGTCCACACGGAAATTGGTCTCGTAGATATTGTAGCCGAGTATACGGGCGAATCCTATACCCATGTCAAGGGTAATGCCGCCATACCTATAATATATCCTTTTGATTTTGTGGAGGGTGCCGGAGCGATTGTAATAATGCCGGACGATGACAACGAATTACAACATAAGGACAATCTACGCCTATGGGCTGCCGAGTATATGGCCGGGTATTGCGCCTTTTGGAATATGGAGGGTTGTGACTGGTTACACTCAGCTTTACCAAAGATAAGAGAAGGCAAGACGAGCGAAGCAGCACAGCGGACAGCAGCGCACATATGTGCAAGGATAGCGGCCAACATCGCCGTCGGGCGCAATGTCAAGCACTTTCCGAGATTCTATCTCTCCAAGAACTTAGAGTAGCTTGTTATTAGTCGCAGCCACTATAGCCTCCGAAATGTTGCGGACTTCCAATTTCTCGAATATATGTTTGCGGTACTTCTTGATTGTGTCGGGAGAAAGGCATATTTTATCTGCAATTTCCGACATGGTATATCCCTGAATTGAGAGCGTCAGCACCGATTTCTCTCCGTCAGTGAGAGTTGGCATCCGCTTCTTAATCCAACGATGGGTGGTTTCGTTGTATTCAAAATATTCAGAAGAACCTACATGGTGCATTTCAATATGCCCCGCTTCAGTGTGTGTAGAAGCAGAAACGATACATAAAGATAACCATATTCGCCCGTCAGAGGTAAGGGCAAGCGGTGTCATCTTATGGTTGATAAGGATTTTCTTTCCCTCGTTGAGAATATGAAAGTCGTAGGAGATATACCAGTCCTTGCGCTCATGGACAGGAATATCGTTATAAAAGCCGAACCCGGCTTTGTTGAGCATCAGAAGCATCGGCTGTTCCTCCTCCGGAACAAATTCAAGATAGAAGCGGTATCCCAATTCCTTCACTCGCTCCGGCGACAGCCCGCACAGGAACATCGGATTTGGCGATACATATAGAAAGTTCTGCCTATAATAGTCTATGATATAGACGCTTTGATAAGATGAGCGAGAAAACGCCTCAGCCGAGCGGATATATCCATCCACACGGCTGTAATCAAGCTCGTCGGGCAGCCTGATTTCATTGTCGGGTATGAAAAATTCACTTGGCGTTTCCATATGCTTTCTCTTTTACTATGCAAAATTACTAAAAATCGGCGATAAAGCAGTTATACACGCTTGATTATCTTTCTTCAAGTAATGATTTCACATATCCGAAAGACTCATGTTTGGTTTGGTTCGGGCTTTATATATGCCCGGATAAACCTAAACCAATATATAGGGCTGGGCAAAAGAAACAGCATACCCCCTTATTATTTTCTTTTGACTCGTCATTGCTTGTTTGTAACGGAAACTCGTCGATTTTAAGTTCCTCAGCTATGGTTTGAACACAGAATTTGAACACAGGAGTATGAACACAGACGGCTGCCATTAGCGGCTGAAACGAGTTGGCGGCGAGTTGTGTTCAGATTTGTGTTCAAAGCAAAAGAAAAAGCAGCTACGATTTGTTTCGTAACTGCTTGATCTTCTGAGAGTGGTCCCACTTGGGCTTGAACCAAGGACTCCCTGATTATGAGTCAGGTGCTCTAACCAACTGAGCTATAGGACCTTGCATTGACTAAGGGGTTCTTCTCCGCCGTCTTTACGGGAGATTGAGACGCTCCTTTTCCGTTTGCGTCCGCAAAGTTACGCAATTTTTTTCATTTTACCAAAATTTTTCGCAATTTTGTTATTGTTCAATGGCTCTTTCTCTCAACCCCAGATCCAATGGCTCTTACTGTCAACTCTCATACGAACCTCATGTGCGACGTCCAGAGGAAATCTCGTATGGAATACCATATGAGCCCTTTCATGAACTCCCATTTGCGACCTCATATTCACGACACCCGTTTCCTTACTACGTCTTTATGAGGACGGCGTCTTTCCCGGATCGGAACCGTCGGAGGTGCCGGGCGTGGCGGCCGTCGCCGCAGAGGCGGGTTCGGAGATGTAACGTTCGTAGTAGGTCATGATGAGCGCCGATACGGGCAGGGCGATGATCATGCCGATTATGCCCAACAGACTGCCCCAGACCGACAGCGAGAGCAGGATGATGGCCGGATTCATGCCCATCTCGCGGCCCATGACGTGCGGAGTGATGATGTAATCACACACGCATTGGCTCACAACGTATACAAGACCGCACTTGCCCAGCATCGGCAGGAAATCGGCATGGCCTCCCAGCGAGTAGATGAAGCATATTATCGCCACAGGTATCAGCGTGACATACTGGAAATAAGGTATCATGTAGAGTATCCCGACCAGTATGCCCATGGGTATGGCCAGAGGCATGCCGACTATCGAGAAACCGATGCAATAGAGCACGCACGCGCAGAGCGCCACGACTCCCTGGCCTCGGAAATAATGGTTCAGGCTCAGTTTCACGTCGTTGACCACCACGAGCGCGCGGTCGCGGTATTTGCGCGGAAATATCAACTTGAACCCACGCACTATCTGCGGATAGTCTATCAGTATGAAAAGGATGTAGACGAGCGTCAGCAGCCATCCGATCGCGGTGATGAGGACGTCGATCGACTCCGACAGCAGCGAAGTCCCCTTGGAGACTATCTGGTCGATGTGCATGTTCTTGAGCGTCGCCGATATTTCCTCTGGATTGACGTATCGCTCCACGAACTCGATGACCTTCAGATAATAGGCCGGCACGGGCTGGCGGCCGGTGCTGACGTTCCGGATGATCGTGCCGAGCATGTCTATGTCGCGTATCACGGTGGGCAGGAAGAGATAGACCAGAGCGCCGACGATTATCGTCACTTCGAGCACGGTCATGATCGACGCCATCACACGCCCGTGGGTGTGGGTGACGCGCTGGTTGAAGACCACGACGGGCTGCAGCAGATAGGCGAAGAAACAGGCCACGAAAAAGGGCAGCAGAACGTCGCTCAGATACCTGACGAGCCATATCAGGGCCGAGGCTATGGCGAGCCCGATTATGAGCCGCATCACGCGGTCGAGATTCCAGTAAGTATTTGCCATTTCACAGTGGATTAGTAAGATACAGTCATATCAACGAGCCGGACTCCCCTTTGGTTGAAGGTCCGGCTCGATTCGATGCGGATTAATTCGCTGCCGTCAGGCCGCCGTAGACGTCGGCCTGCGCCTTGGCCGCGAGGTCGACGGCCTGCGACAACCGGCCGCTGATCTCGGGCACGCACCTGCGGTACGCGGCCACATCCTCGGCGTCGGCCGCCTTCTCGATCTCGGCGTCCATGTCGTTGAGGTCGACGTGCAGCCATGAACCTCCGGTGATGCCGCCGAGTGCCTTGGCCTTGTCGGCGTCAGACATGGCCGAGGCCACGATATCGCGGCGCAACGTGTCGTTCTGGCTCGTCACGAAGCCGGCCCAGGTCTTGCTGATGTGCGCCACACAGCTTTCGACAGCCTGACGCAACTTCATGCCGGTGTCCCTATACGCTTCGAGGCGAAGCTGCTGCTTGCCCTTCACGATGCAATAGCAACCGGCCAGCACCGCGGCGCAGCCCGTAATCCAAACCCCGGGCACACCGATCAGCAGACCGATTATGAAGGCTATGATGCCCAGCACGTTGAACGTCCAGCCGCTGTCGGTCAGGAAGTTTTTCTTTCCTGTCTTCATATCGTCGGCCGACGCCGGCAGCTGAACGGCCGCGAGACTCGTCGAAACGTATCCCTTGAGCTCGGCCTGCTGACGCGCCAGCGAATCGGTATATTTCTTGATATCCATAATGCTTGCTGTTTTTTAGATTAGACTGTCACATATGTCAGGCTGCCAGATGGAACCAGCCGATGCAGAGGTCGGTGATCCAGAGCCACAACGGGCAGAATCCCATGAAGAGAATCGTCGAGAGCGCAAGCGACGACGTTCCCGTGGCCACATAGCAGTTGTAACGGCTCGCGATGATGATGCCCGAGAAGGCGGGAGGCAGCGCGGCGCAGACCACGAGCATCTTCAGGTTCTCCGGATTCATCTTGAACAGAACGCCCACCACGAGAATCGCCAGCGGCATGACGATGAGCTTGAGGAACGAGCCCATCACGGCCTGACCGTTTATCCTGATTTTGACCGACGAGAGCGTTATGCCGGCGGCGAAGACGGCCACCGAGGCGTTGGCTCCCTTGATGAGGTCGAACGAGGGGTCAAGATATTCGGGCCACTTCAGCCCGCACAGCACGAGGATCACCGCAAGGATCGGGGCCCAGGCCACAGGCTCCTTGATGGCGTTGAGCACGGGCATCCAGGGATTCGGTTTCTTGCCGTCTCCCCCGTTTTCCTTGGCGGCCAGCGCGGCGTTGCCGGCATTGAGAAGCGCAAGACCGACGGGAATGCCGATGGCGTTCACCTCTATGGCCACTATGGCTATCACGAGACCGACGGAAGCCGAGTCGCCGAAGATAGGCTGCAGCACGGCGAAACCGAGGAATCCGATAGTCGGCGAACCCGAGATGAGGGCCGACACGGCCGACTCGGCGGCGGTGTCCTTATACATGTATCTGAACACGAAGTAGACGAGCATGAAACATGCCATCAACACAACGACGGATATTATCGTCAGTTTGAGGTCGACGCTCAGCATCTGGCGGTTGGCCTTGATGATTGAGATGAAGAGGGCGGCTGGCAGGGCGTAGTTGAGCACCACCTTGTTGAGCACGCGCGCGTCGGCACCCGAGAAGGCCCCCGTCTTGCCCGAATAGTATCCGAGCAGCATCACTACCAGAATCGGGACAATAGCGTACAGTATTATATGTTCCATAATCCAAATTTTAATTATTAATGATAAATGATAAATGATTAGAGCTGACGCAATTGACAATCAATCAGCCGCAATCGGGACCCTAATCATTTATCATTAATCATTTATCATTGGTTTAGACTTTGATATCCTGCAGCGACGCGGGATTGAGGTATCCGATGTGTCCCGACTCCTTGCCGGCGTCGGCGGCGAGCTGCACGTCGATCAGCGACGGACGCCGCGACGCTATCGATTTCCTCAACGCGTCGGAGAGCTCGGCCTGAGTCCTGACATAGTAGGTGTCGGCGCCGAACGCGTCTCCGAGTTTGTCGTAGCGGGCGTTGACGTCGAGTGTCGTCGGCGCCGGGTCGTCGGTCTTGTCCATTGGTTCGCCTACGCCGTTGTAGATGCCTCCGTTGTTGAAGATCACCACTGTCACAGGCAGCTTGAAGCGGCAGATGGTCGAGAACTCCATACCCGAGAAACCGAACGCGGAGTCACCCTCTATGGCCACGACGCTCTTGCCGGTGGCGACGGCGGCTCCGATCGCCGAACCCATACCCATGCCCATGATGGCCCAGGTGGCGCAGTCGACACGGTGGCGCGGCAGCGACATCGAGATGCAGTCGCGGGTGTCGTCGAGCGTATTGGCGCCCTCGTTGACCAGAATCACATCGGGATTCTCGGCAAGCACGGGCTTTATCGCTCCGAGCGCGCTCCAGTGGTTCATCGGGCTCAGCGGCGCGGCCTCGGCGAGACGGGCGGCGAACTTCGCGCCTTTTTCCTTGGTCTCGGCCTGCAGCGAGGGCACCCACTCCGGGTCGGCCTGCATCTTGCGGCCGGAGAGTTCGGCGAGCAGCGCGTCGAGGGCGAGACCCATATCGCCCACCACCGGGGCGGCACACGGGCGGTTGGTGTCGATCTCCTGCGGGTCCACCTCAAGATGCACGAACTTCGTGTCGGGATTCCATTTTCCACGGCCGAAACCGAGCAGCCAGTTGAGACGGGCACCGATCATCACCACGACGTCGGCCTCCTTCATTATTGTCGAGCGGCACGACAGGGCGCTGAGCGGTCCTTCGTCGGGCATGAGGCCCTTGGACATCGACATAGGGAAGTAAGGGATGCCGTAGCGTTCGACGAGTGCCTTAATCTTGTCGTCGACCTGCGCGTATGCTGCCCCCTTGCCGAGCAGTATGGCGGGGCGCTTCGCCGAGGCGATGAGGTCGGCGGCGCGCTTTATCGCGTCGGCGTTGGGCGCCACGGGCGAATACACGTCCACCGGCTGATAGAAGAGTTTCTCTGCCTCGGCGGCGTCCATGATCTCGCCGAGCGCCGGGGTGGTCATGTCGATGTATACTCCGCCCGGGCGACCGCTGACGGCCGCGCGGTAGGCGCGGTTGACGGCCTCGGGAATGTCGCGGGCATGCGAGCATCTGAAGGCAGCCTTCACGAGCGGACGCGCCGTGTTGAGCTGGTCGAGTTCCTCGTATGTGCCCATCTTCATGTCGACCATCGTCGGGTCGGACGCACCCGAGATCTGAATCATCGGGTAGCAGTTCACCGTCGCGTTGGCCGTGGCTGTGAGTCCGTTGAGGAATCCGAGCGAGGAGACGGTCATCAGCACGCCGGGCGTGCGGGTCAGGTATCCCTCGGTTGCGGCGGCCATTCCGGCCTGCTGCTCGTGGCGGAAACCCACGAAGCGTATCCCCTGGCCCTGAACCATATAGGCGGCTTCGGTGATTGGTATGCCGACAAGGCCGTAGACATTACGGATGCCGACGTTCTTCAGGGCGCGCGCCAGGATGTACATGCCGGTCACCTGCTCCGGAAATTTCGGAGCCGCCTTGGGGGTGCATCCGCAGGCGTTGTTGCTTGTGCTTTCCATAATCTTACTTTTTAGGCATGGGGGCCGTCGTGCCGTTGGCGGCGAATTGTTTTATGTCGTCGTCGCTGAAGCCGTATTCCTTCAGCACTTCGTCGGTGTTGCCGCCCAGCGTCGGGCAGGGCCCGTAGGTCGGCTGATAGTTGGAGAGCGTGAAGGGCACGCCGACGGTGACGAACTCGCCGATCTTGCCTCCCTGGTCGATCCTGACGAGCGTGTTGCCGTCGTAGAGGCTCTCGTCGTCCATTATCTCCTTGGTGTTGAGCACCGGTGCGACGGGTACGCCGGCCTTCGACAGCGTATCGGTCACCTCGAATTTGTCGCGGGTTATGGCCCACTCGCCGATACGCTTGTATATCTCCTGTTTGTGGCGGTCGCGTGCGTCGGCGGTGTTGAAGTCGGGGTTGGTCAGCCAGTCCTCGAAACCGAACGCCTTGCATGCGAGCTCGAAATCCTTGGCCCCGCGCTGCAGGATGATGTATGCGTAGGCGTTGGGGTCGGTCTCCCAGCCCTTGCATTTATATGTCCAGCCGAGCACGCCTGAACCCTCCTGGTTGCCCGAACGGGGCACGAAGTCGCCGAACTTCTGGTCGGGGTACTGCGGGAACTGCGTGAGGTATCCGATGCGGTCGAGCGTCAGCTGGTCGCGCGTCTTGATGCGGCAGAGGTTGAGGCATGCGTTGTGCATCGACTGGTAGACGAACGAGCCCTCGCCCGTGACGTTACGCTGCAGCAGCGCGGCCAGGATGCCTATCGCGCAGTGCATGCCGGTGTTGGAGTCTCCCAGAGCGGCGCCCGACTGGGTGGGGATATTGTCGGGTCCTTCCCACCAGCCTGTGGTCGAGGCGGCACCGGCCGTGACCTGGGCCACAGGCTCGTATGCCTTCAGATGGGCGTATTTCGACGACACCGGGAAACCCTTGATTGTGGCGTATACGCATTTCGGATTCAGTTTGTGGACCACCTCCCAGCTGAAGCCGAGCTTGTCCATGGCGCCCGGATGCAGGTTCTCGATGAAGACATCGGCCGTTTCGAGCAGCTTGGTCAGGATTTTCCTGCCGTCGGGCGTGGCGGCGTCGAGCGCGAGCGATCTCTTGTCGGAATTGAGCTGGAGGAAGTAGTAGCTCGGGCAGTCGGGATCGAACTGAAGTTCGTTACGTGTGGCGTCGCCCGAACCGGGACGCTCGATCTTGATGACGTCGGCGCCGAGCCACGCGAGAAGCTGCGTGCACGACGGGCCTGACTGGACATTGGTGAAGTCGATCACCTTGATGCCCTGAAGTGGTGCTGTATTCATAGTATTCTTTTTTAGTAATTTCTGAAAGTTCAGTTTCAATGTCAACACTGCGAATCGTGAAATTGTTGCAGTCCGTGAGGCGATAAAAAAGTATAATTCTCAATTTCAGCGGAGTGCACCGAGAATGAATTAAGAGATGAACATTTTTCGGTTTCGTAAAGTTTTTAAGGTAATCGAAACTCTTCGTTTCGTGGATTCCACATCATTCCACTATGAGAAACAACGCATTAAGGAAAGCTGCGGTGACGGCCCTGCTGACGGCCTCATGTCTCGCTTCGGCGGCAGCGACGCCCGGAGACGCGCCCGTCGCGCCTGTCGATTCGTTGCCGGCCGCGTGGCAGCTTGACGCCCAATATTTCCAGACCACGCCGAGCGACGACCGGTGGTGGGATTCGTTTGGCGACCCCGTGCTGACTGCGCTCATCCGACGCGCCGTCGACAACAATTACGACGTCATCGCTGCCACGAAACGCATCGAGGCGGCCCGGCAGACCTGGCGCGCCGCCAAAGGGGGCTACTACCCCACCCTCGGCGTCACGGCCGGATGGAGCCGCGACCGCACTCCCTCGACCGCGACGGGCTATCACGGCCACAGCGAGACCATGAGCTATTTCAGTCTCGGACTCACTATGAACTGGGAGATCGACGTCTTCGGCCGCGTCGCCGCGCAGGCCAAGGCCGACAAGGCTTCGTGGCAAGCATCCGTGGCCGACTACGACGCGACGCTCGTGTCGCTCTGCTCCAATCTCGCCAAGGCATATTTCCAGCTGCGCATGGCGCAGGCCGAGCATGACGTGGCCGAGCGCAACATCGAGAATGCCGAGAGACTGCTCAAGATAGCCCAGGCCCGCTACGAGACAGGTCTGCGCCCGCTGGTCGACGTGGTCCAGGCGCGCATGGTGCTCGGCGATACCAAATCGACGCTCCCCGCCCTGGAGGCCGACATCTCGACGGCCATCAACGAGATAGCTCTGCTCGTCGGGGAATATCCCGACAGGCTCGGAAACCTGCGCGAGGTCTTCCCGCTTCCGCAGACACCCCCGCCCGGCGCGGTGGGCAGCCCGCAGAGCCTGCTCAGGCGACGCCCCGACATCGTGGCCGCCGAACGCCGCCTCGCAGCCCAGGCCGCACAGGTCGGCATAGCCAAGAAGGATTTCCTGCCCGTGCTCTCGGTCAGCGCCGGAGTCGGCACCGAGGCCCGCTCGCTCAAGGACATTTTCGGAGCCGGGTCGCTCTACTATCAGGTGATGCCCACGCTGAGCTGGACGATCTTCGACGGCATGGCCCGCAACGCCCGCGTCGCCATGGCCAAGGCGGACCTCGAGGCGCAGATCGCGGACTACAACCTCACGGTGACGACCGCCCTGCAGGAGGTCAACAACGCGATGGTCTCCTGGCTGTCGCTGGCCGACCAACTCGTCTACCGCGAGATCCTGCTCCGCGACGCCCGCCGCGAGCTCGAGCTCCAGACCGACCGCTACACGCAGGGTCTCAACGACTTCTCGGACGTGGCCGACGCCCAGACCTCGGTGCTGCAGTATGAAGACGCCCTGGTGCGCACGCACGCCTCAGGACTCGCCGCACTCGTCACGCTCTACACCGCCCTCGGAGGCGGCTGGACCCAGACCGAACCGTAGACCCCCAAAACCGCATAAGCTATGAAAAAACATCTTCTCCTTGTTCTCGTTGTTCTCGCCGTGGCGTCGATCCTCGCCGCATGTCACCGCAAAGGCGACGTCGGCGCCGACGAGACGCCGGAAATAAACGTCGCCGTCGCGCAGTCGGATTCGATTGTGCTCCATAAGGAATACCCCGGCTATCTCGAGGCCCGGGGCAAAGCCGACGTGGTGGGCGAGGTGAGCGGGCGACTGCTCACCCAGAACTTCAAGTCTGGGTCTTACGTCACCAAAGGCCAGGTGCTCTTCACGATAGAGTCCACCAGATACCGCGATGCCGTCGAGGAGGCCGGGGCCGCTCTCGCATCGGCCACGAGCCAGCGCGACTACTACGCCTCTCAGAGCGCGGCGATGCAGAAGGCCTACGAGCAGCAGGCCGTGTCGAAGATGGAGCTCCTGCAGTCGCAGTCGTCGCTCCGTCAGGCCGAGGCCTCGATCCACACGGCCGCCGCGCAGCTCGACAACGCCCGCACGATGCTCGCCAAGTGCACGGTGCGCGCCCCGATCTCGGGCTACATCACCCTCAACGAAATCTCGACCGGCAACTACGTCAACGGCGAGGCCGCGCCCCAGAAGCTCGCCACGATCTACGACAATTCGCTGTTCGACGCCCGCTTCTCGATCGAGGACGACCGCTACCGCTCGCTCATCGGCGACGGCGGAGGCACGGGCGAGGCCGTCTATCGCGACATGCCGCTCATTTTCTCCACGCCCATGCCTCACGCCTACACGGCCGACCTCTACTACATCTCGCCGGCGGTCGACAGTTCAACGGGGTCGCTGCTGCTTTCGGGCACGGTCAGGAACATCGACAACGAGCTTAAGGACGGCATGTATGTCAAGGTCTCGCTGCCCTGCGGCATCGAGCCTCACGCCGTGCTCGTCAAGGACGCCGCCCTCTCGACCGACCAGCTCGGCAAGTATCTATACGTTGTCAACGACTCCGACAAGGTGGTCTACACCCCGGTCACCGTCGGCGAGCTCTACCATGACTCGCTGCGCGTCATCGAGAAGGGCATCCGCCACGGCGACAGATACGTGACCCAGGCGCTGCTCACCGTGCGCAACGGCATGAAGGTGCGCCCCGTGGTGCGTCAATGAGCCTGAAACCCAACAACCCAAATCCAGCCACACGATGTTCTCAAGATTCTTCATAAACAGGCCGATATTCGCCACGGTGCTGGCGGTGCTGATGGTCATAGGGGGCGCGCTCTGCGTGTTCACGCTTCCCATAGCCCAGTATCCCGACATCACGCCTCCGACGGTTTCGGTCTCGGCGGTCTATCCGGGCGCGAACGCGCGCACGGTGGCGCAGGCCGTCGGCGTCCCGATCGAGGCGCAGGTCAACGGCGTCGAAAACATGCTCTATATGAGTTCGTCGAGTTCCGACGGCCAATATTCTCTCACCATCACCTTCCGCAACGGCACCGACCTCGACCAGGCGGCCATCGACGTGCAGAACCGCATGTCGCAGGTCACCTCCACCCTGCCAGAGGCCGTGACCCAGCAGGGTGTCAGCGTCCGCAAGGAGTCGACCAACCAGGTGCTGTTCTGCACGCTCGAGAGCGACGACCCGGAGCGCTACGACGCCCTCTATCTGGCCAACTACGCACAGCTCAACCTGGTCGACCCGCTCTCGCGCGTGGAGGGCGTGGGAGGCGTGCAGGCGTTCGGCGCCGGGCAGTACAGCATGCGCGTCTGGCTCGACCCTGAGGCCATGAGGGCCCGAGGCCTGACTCCGGCCGACGTGGCCGCCGCCATCCGCTCGCAGAATATGGAGGTCTCGGCCGGATCCGTGGGCAACCCGCCGGGCGACAGCGATTCGGAATTCGAGTTCACGCTCACCTCGCAGGGACAGCTCGTCTCGGCCGAGCAGTTCGGCGACATAATAATCCGCACCGACCGCACCGGCATCCTGCGCCTACGCGACGTGGCGCGCGTGGAGCTGGGCAGCGAGAGCTACGACGTGGTCTCGCGCGTCAACGGCAAGGAAGTGGCCCTGCTCGGCGTCCAGCAGCTGCCAGGCGCCAACGCGCTCGACGTGGCCGACGGCGCGATCAAGGAACTCGACCGCCTCAGCGCCTACTTCCCCGAGGGTGTCCGTTACCGCGTGGTGGAGAACACCACCGACTTCGTGCGCGAGTCTCTGAGCGACGTGGTCACCACGTTCCTGCTCACCACGCTCATCGTGATGGTGGTCATACTCCTCTTCCTGCAGAACTGGAGGGCAGTCATCATCCCGATGATCACGATACCCGTCTCGCTCATCGCCACTTTCGCTGTCATGAAACTGATGGGGTTCACCCTCAACACGCTGACCCTCTTCGGGCTCGTGCTTGCAATCGCAATTGTGGTCGACGACGCCATCGTGGTGGTCGAGGACTGCTCGCGACTTGTCGACAAAGGAGTGCTCACATCACGTCAGGCGGCCGTGAAAGCCATGGGCGAGCTCACGGGTCCCGTCGTGGGCGAGGTGCTTGTGCTTATGGCCGTCTTCATTCCCACGGCGTTCGTGTCGGGCATAACCGGGCAGCTATACAAACAGTTCGCGCTCACCATCGCGGTCTCTACCGCGTTCTCGGGCTTCAACGCCCTGACGCTGACACCCGCGCTCTGCGCCTTGATGCTCAAGCCCCGCCGCCCTGCGCGCAACATCATCTACCGTGGGTTCAACCGCGGCTTCCAATGGACGCTCGGCCTCTACGGGAACACCATCTCGCGGCTCCTGCGCCATCCTGGCGCCACTCTCGCCGTCTACTCGTCCATTGCCGCCGCGGCGCTGGTATGGTTCGTCTACCGCCCCACAAGCTATATCCCCGAGGAGGACATGGGCTATTTCATGGCCTCCGTCCAGCTGCCCACGGGAGCCTCGATCGAGCGCACCGAGAAGGTGGTCGACGCCATCTCGGCCGACATCCTCAAGGAGATTCCCGAGGTTAGGGACGTCATGACAATCGCCGGATTCTCGATGATGGGCGGCGGACAGTCGTCGAACATGGCGTCGGTCAACGTGATGCTCGTGCCGTGGAAGGAACGCCGGGGCCGGGCGGGTAATATCAACGACATCATGGCGCGCGTCGAGCGGATAGCCGCACGGCAGCAGGAGGCGGTGACGTTCTGCCTCAATCCGCCGGCCATCATGGGCCTGGGCATGACGTCGGGCCTGCAGATGCAGCTGCTCGACATCGACAATCTCGGCGCCGGCCAGATGATGAAGGCCATCGCCGACATCCGCGAGGCGGCCGCCAAAGACCCGCGCATCGCGTCGGTGTCGTCGCTCTACCAGGGCACCGTCCCGCAGTATGAGATCGACATAGACCGCGACCGCGCCGAGATGCAGGGCGCGTCGGTATCCGACATTTATGCCGTGCTCGGGCAGTACATGGGGGCGAGCTATGTCAATGACTTCGTGGATTTCGACCGGACGTTCCAGGTCACGATGCAGGCCGACGGAGCGTCGCGGGCCAATCCCGACGACGTCCTGAAGCTCAGCGTCCGCAATTCGCGCGGCGACATGGTGCCGTTCTCGTCGTTCGCGACGGTCAGGGAGACCATGGGCGAGCCCATAGTGAACCGCTACAACATGTATACGACGGCCTCTGTCACGGCCACTCCGGCCAAGGGCGTGAGCTCGTCAGACGGCATAAAGGCAATGGAGGAAATAGTCTCCGGCACTCTGGGGCAGAACTACTCGTATGCCTGGACCGGCATGGCCTATCAGGAGACGCAGTCGGGCACCACCGTCGCGGCGGTCTTCATATTCGCCATCATCATCACCCTGCTCGTGCTCGCCGCCCAATACGAGAGCTGGACCGACCCGATAGCCGTTGTGCTCGCGATGCCAATCGCCGTGCTCGGCACGCTGTTGGGCACTATGCTCATGAGCCAGAGCATCAGCATCTACACGCAGATCGGTCTCATCCTCGTGCTCGGCATGTCTGCCAAGAACGCGATTCTCATCGTGGAGTACGCCATGGACTACCGCAGGACGGGCATACCTATCGTGCAGTCAGCCCACGACGCGGGCGTCGTCAGGTTCCGCCCCATCATGATGACGGCCCTGGCGTTCATCTTCGGCGTGCTGCCGATGCTGTTCTCGACTGGCGCGGGCGCGAACTCACGCATCGAGCTGGGCACGGCGGTGGTGTTCGGCATGATTGTCAACGCCATCATCGGCACGACATGCGTCCCGGCCTTCTGGGTCGTGATGCAGCGCATTCACGAGCGCGGACACCGCGACAAGGCTGCCGACAGCAGCATCCCGCCGCCCGCCGCGTCCGAGAGCGCGAACGAGGTGTGAAGGCCATCGTCGGCCCTCAGCAGGCGGACGGTCTCGCCATACCTCCCCTCGCGCATGAACGCCATCTCCAGACGACGCGCCTGCGTGGCGTCCATCTCGTCGAGCGAGAACTGGTTGAGAAGCATGGAGACATATCTCACCGTGTTGACATGACGGTAGAAGTCGAGGTCTCCGTATCTGAAAGTGTATTCCGATGCCGGAGCGGTGGCCCTCAGGACCCCCTTCGGCATCTCGCCATCATAATCGGGCTCGAGAATCTGGGCGTGACGTCCCGGCCGGCGCGCAGGAGAGGGGCGGCCTGTCACGAGTTCGGGGGCCAGCGAGAGGTGCGACAGGCCGGCGTTCTCGCGCGTGCGCGTGTCGAGCACCATCCACACCGACGTGGCGTGGCCGAGGGCGCGTCCCGACGCGTCGGCCACCTTGAAGTCGCGCACGGAGAAGTGGCGGTTCCAGTCTACGATCCAGGTAGTCAGCGAGTAAGTCTCGTTGACACGCGGATAGCGCTCCATCTCGACGGCTATACGCGACAGCACCCACCCCAGGCCGAGTCCCTCCATCGAGGGGTTGCCGATGCCGAGCGCGTTGGCGTGCGCCGTCGCTATGTCGATGATCTTCGAGACGAGCAACGTGAGCGACATCTCCCCCTCGGCGTTGACCTCACCGGCCGACAGGAAGAACGTCTGCGAGAATTCCGGTGCCATCATTCGAGATATTTCATGAGTTCGGAGGCGGGCATTCCCGCGGCCTTGGAGGCATCGACCGGAAGGCGGCGGAAGTCGGTGACTGACGCGCCGGGGATTATGGCCGCCTTGATCTGTTCGGGGGTCGGGGCCTTCTTCAGGGCGCGGTATTCATCGAACGTCCAGCGCGTGAACACCGAGCCCGGGCCGAGGCCCTGGCGGTTGAGCCACCAGCCGTCGCCGATCTCGACCGGGGCCGAGCCGGCGGTCAGGTCGGTGGGCGCGGGATAATACAGCAGGTTTCCGTCAGGGCCTAAGGTGACGGCCACGTTGCGCGAATAGTCGCCGCTCATCCTGAAGGCCGTCGCCTTGGGGATCATGGTCAGAGGCGCGTCGCCGGGCTGCGGCTGAGGCTGCGGAGCCGTTGTCGCAGTCGTCGTGGTGGTCGTCGTGGTGGTGGTCGTCGTGGTCTGCCCCGACTTGGGCGAGCAGGAGGCGAGCATGGCGCCAGCGGCCGCCATGTATATCAGTTTCTTCATTTTCGGTGTCTATCTTAGGGTTTCGAATGCAAATCTAACACTTTTTCCCGACATATGAAAATAAATGTTGCCGACGACCTCGCGCGCTACCCCTCCCATAATAATGAACTAACCCCCGCGTTTTATCATTATTAAGAAAGAATCAAAACATTGAAGGCTATGAAAATCAAATCACTCATCGCTATGGGCGTCCTGGCCATGCTGGCCATGACGAGCTGCGTATCCAACAAGAAATACGCCGAACTCGAAGGCAACTACCAGACCACCAAGGAAGACCTCATCGAGTGCAACGCCAACGGCAAGAGCATGGAGGCTATGATCAAGGACCTCAAGCAGCAGAACGCCGAGCTCAAGAAAGGCATGGGCGCGCTCAAGGAGACCCTCGACCAGGCCATGAACAACAGCGCGCAGGGCAACATCAACATCTCGAAGCTCGTCGACGAAATCAACGCCTCCAACAAGTACATCAAGGAGCTCGTTGCCGCAAAGTCGAAGTCGGACTCGCTCAATCTCGTGCTCACCAACAACCTGACGCGCTCGCTCAGCACGAGCGAGCTCCGCGACGTCGATGTCAAGGTGCTCAAGGGCGTGGTCTACATCTCGCTCAACGACAACATGCTCTACAAGTCGGGCAGCTACGAGATCAGCCCCGCGGCCATGGATATCCTCAGCAAGATCGCCAAGATCATCAAGGACTACAAGGACTATGACGTGCTGGTGGAGGGCAACACCGACAACGTTCCCATCAACCGCACCAACATCCGCAACAACTGGGACCTCTCGGCCCTGCGCGCATCGTCGGTTGTGCAGGCACTGCAGAATGATTTCGGCATCAACCCCTCGCGCCTCACGGCCGGCGGCCGCGGCGAGTACAATCCCGTGGCCTCCAACGACTCCGAGGAAGGCCGCGCCAAGAACCGCCGCACGCAGATCATCATCACCCCGAACCTCGACCAGTTCATGGATCTGATCGACAAGGCGCCGGAGACCGACGGCTCAACAGCCGAATGACGGCGCCACCTGCCCTATCTTTAAGAGACTTCATGCAGCCGGAAATCACTTTTCCCGGCTGCTTTTTTTAGGACGCACCACGCGCTCGAGCAGCGGAGGCACCGCGAGCGACGCCAGCAGGATGCCGGTGCAGTCGGCCGCGAAGTCGAGTATGTCGGTTGAACGTCCCATCGCCATGGCCCCTTGCGCCCACTCGTCGAGAGCCGAGAAGGCGACCATCGAGACGGCCGTCCAGACGACATTGCGACGCGACAGCCGCTCATGCCTCCTCAGGCGCTTGAGGTCGAACAGAATCACCGACGTCAGGCCGCCCATCATCAGGGCATGCACCACCTTGTCGGCGCCCGGAAACAACGGTATGCCCGTGTCGGGCACCGGGTCGGGGGCGAGCGTGAGCCACAGCACGGCCGCCAATGTCACGACCGTGGGCCACCATTTATGCACGAATCCCCTTCTCATTTTTCAGCTTGCACGGTTTCTGTCGATGCGGATGCCTGGGCGGGAGCTGCGTCTGGCCTTACGAGTCTATAGGCGTTGCAGCCCGCGAAATTGCCCGCCACGATGGCGATGTAGAACACCGCGATGTCGGCCAGACGCTCGGTCATGTATTCCGGTGTCACCGACGCCAGATAGAACGCGTCGGCCACGCAGTGGGGAAGCCCGCATAGGATGAAGGCCGGTATGCCGAACAGCAGCGGCAGCCAGCGGCCCTTGGCGGCGTTCTGCACCGCCAGCGTCATGATGAATCCGCACCCCACGGCCAGCAGGGCGTTCTTCAGCGGCGACGACGCCAGCCTCTTGTCGATTATCGTCATGGCGGCCTCCTGCATCTCGGGGTTGGAGAAGAGAAGCGCCATGGCCACGCAGCCAAGGATGTTCAGGGCCAGGATAGCCGCGAGCCAGAGATAGCCTCCCTGCTCGGTCTGACGCGCACTGGCGGGATTCCACACAAACTGCGCCTTGCCCGTGAAGAGATTGAGCTGCATCGAGATCACCGCTATCAGTCCGAACGCGAACAGGATCGCCCCCGTCACGCCTCCGACCTTAAGGAATATGCAGCCGCCGAGGCTGATGCACGCTCCGGCCAATATGCCGCGCGCCACAAATCGTCTGTCGTTCATGCTCCGAAATATTGTTAGATGTGAATTTCAGCACTGTGCTTGATAAGAATTTCAGTTCAGACTGCAAAATTAATAAAAATCGGCGTGAAACGCGCCTCCCCGGGCCCGAAACCGGGCCGAAACCAAGAAAAAACAGATTTTTTTATAATTTTTTTGCCTAAAATTTGGAAGATTCAAAAAAAGGCATTAACTTTGCACTCGCTTTCGGGAAGGTAATACTTCACAAGGCAACCCAACAATCTCGGGGTGTAGCTCAGCCCGGTTTAGAGTACGCGTCTGGGGGGCGTGTGGTCGCAAGTTCGAATCTTGTCACCCCGACTGAGATTGACGACAGCCGATTGCTTCAGCAGTCGGCTGTTTTGTTTACAAGGGCTTTGCCCGCTCCCTGTGCGGAGGCAACCCCGACGTCAGAAGCAACACCGATATTATTAATAATATAACCTCAATATTAACAGTCATGAAAAGTCTCGCATCATTAGCCCTCTCGCTCGCCGCCGGAGTCTCCTCGATTTTCGGCGCGAACGCCGCCGAGAAGAAAGCCATCTCGGTCGAACCCCCGTTCTGGTGGGTCGGTATGGCCAACGACACACTCCAGCTCGCCGTCAATGCCCCCGGCATCGCCGACGCCCGCTTCGAACTCGACTACCCCGGCGTCAAGCTCGACAGCCAGGTCACCCTCGATTCGAAAAACTACAAGTTCCTCTATCTCACCGTCGCGCCGCAGACCAAACCCGGCAAGGTGAAGATCGGCTACACCCTCGACGGCCGTAAGCGCTCGTTCGACTATGAACTCAAGGCCCGCGACCGCGCGCCCGAGGACTACCGCGGATTCGACGCCGGCGACGTGCTCTACCTGCTCATGCCCGACCGCTTCGCCAAGGGCCTCGACGACAAGGACATCGACCTCAAGGGCCTCGACTATCCCGTCACCGCCGACCGCAACGACCCCAACGGCCGCCACGGAGGCGACATGCGCGGCATCCGCAACAAACTCGACTATATCGACTCACTCGGCGTCACGGCCATATGGGTCTGCCCCGTGCTTGAGAACGACATGCCGGGCGGAAGCTATCACGGATACGCCACCACCGACTATTACAACATCGACCCCCGCTTCGGCTCCAACCAGGAGTGGAACACCCTGATCGAGGACGCCCACAAGCGGGGTCTGAAGGTGGTGATGGACATGATCTTCAATCATTCCGGCTCCAACCACCCCTGGATGAAGGACGCCCCGTCGGCCGACTGGTTCAACCATCCCGAGGGCGACGCGATGACCAACTACCGCCTCACCACCGTCCACGACCCCTACGTCTCCGACTATGACCTCGAGCATACGGTCGACGCCTGGTTCGTGCCCGCCATGCCCGACCTCAACCAGCGCAACCCGCATCTGATGAAGTATCTCACCCAGAACTCGATATGGTGGATAGAGTCGTCGAAGATCGACGGCATCCGCATGGACACCTATCCCTATGCCGACATGAAGGGAATGTCGCGGTGGGCCGCCGACGTGCTCCGCGAATACCCCAATTTCAACATCGTGGGCGAGTGCTGGTATGCCAACGAGGCCGGCTCTGCATTCTGGCAGAGCGGCAACAAGCTCAACCCCATCGACACGCACCTGCCGAGCGTGATGGACTTCTTCTACATCCTCAACGGCCGCAAGGCCTTCGGCGACGACACCACCCCCTGGGGAGGCCTCAACGCGGTCTACGACCACCTCTCGAACGACTTCCTTTTCCCCGACCCGCAGAAAATCCTCACATTCCTCGACAACCATGACACCGACCGCTTCCTGGCCGAGGAGCCCGACTCGCTCGGCGCCTGGAAGCAGGCCATCGCCTTCCTGCTCACGTCGCGCGGCATCCCGCAGCTCTACTACGGCACGGAGCTGCTGATGAACGGATCGAAAGAGGGCAGCGACGGATACGTGCGCCGAGACATGCCGGGCGGATTCCCCGGCGACACCACCGACGCCTTCACACGCGAGGGGCGCACCGACATCCAGAACGAAGCCTGGGACTTCCTCTCCAAGGTGCTCAACTGGCGCCGCGGCGAGGCCCGCGAGGTCATGGCCAAGGGCAGACTCAAGCATTTCATGCCCCAGAACGGTCTCTACGTCTATCAGCGCAAGCTCGGCGACAAGGAGGTAACCGTGCTGCTCAACGGACGCGACATCCCGCAGGAACTCACCATGGAGCGCACGCTCGAAATTCTGCCTTACGGCACCCGCCTGCGGAACATCCTGACCGACTCCGATGTTACCATTAGTGAGAAGATGACCTTCGCGCCACGCGAGGTGATGATTCTCCAGAATTGGTAATGACGGAAAGGCCCAGTAAACTCTCAAGAAAACTATCGCGACGCACGCGCGCCATGAGGATAGGCTACCTGCGCTGGCAGAACACGCATCTGCCGCAAAGCGTGGTGCTGATTCTCATTGCGCTCGTGCTCGGCGTTTTCACGGGCGTATCGGCCGCCGTGCTCAAGCGCCTGGTCAAGATGCTCAACGAGCTGGTATGGATCGACGTGAAGCTCGCGAGCCCGGAAATCAGGTTTCTGATCTGGCCCTTTGTGGGGATTCTGGCCACGAGCGTCTTCCAGCGTTATGTGGCGCGCTGCGACGTGTCGCGGGGCACGCGCATCATCCGCCGCGACCTCGACAGCGGGCATTACCGTCTCAGCCCCTACACGATCTTCAACCCGGTGTTGGGATGCTCGCTCACCATGGGCCTCGGGGCCACCGGAGGCACCGAGGGACCGACGGCCCTCAGCGGTGCTGCGATAGGCAGCAACGTCGGCCGGTGGTTCGGGCTCTCCGATGCGTGGCTCAGGCTGCTCGTAGGCATCGGGGCCGCGGCCGGCATCGCCGCGATCTTCAAGTCGCCGATCGGCGGCGTGCTCTTCACGCTCGAGGTGCTGCAGATGCAGCTGACGTCACTCTCGATCCTGGCCCTTTTCATCGCCTGTCTCTTCGCCGCCTGCACGTCATATCTGCTCAGCGACTTCACGTTCGACATCTTCTTCATCCGCGACACGGCCATGGACCCGCACACACTCGGCTGGGTCGCGGTGCTCGGCGTGTTCTGCGGCCTTTACAGCATCTATTACAACTATTCGAAAATCCACGCCACCACGCTCTTCTCGTCGATACGCAACCCCTGGATAGGGGCCGTGGCCACCGGTCTATCGCTCTCGCTGGGGGCGTTCCTGTTTCCGGCCCTCTTCGGCGAGGGATTCGACCTGATCACCGAGCTTGTCAACGGCGAGTCGGTGTCGTTCACCGCCTCAGGACTCTTCGCCGGGCATAATGGGAGGCTGTGGCTCTACGCGGCCATAGCGTGCATCCTGCTGCTGAAGGGCGTCCTTGTAGCCGCGTCATATTCCAACGGCGGGGTCGCCGGCGACTTTGTGCCGACGTTCTTCGCCGGCGCGCTCGCCGGCTATCTGTTCGCGCTGCTGTGCAACGACCTGCTCGGCGCGCATCTGCCCCCATGGTATTTCGCCCTCATCGGCATGGGCGCGGTTATGGCCGGGACGATTCACGCCCCTCTTATGGCCATTTTCCTCTGCATCGAGACAACCAACACCTTCGGCTTCCTCTTCCCCTATCTGATCGCGGTGGCGGCATCATACGCCACAGTCAAGATCATCACCCCGAGGTCATGGTATGCCGAGGCGGGCCACGACGACCTCATGGCCCTGCTGCAGAGGCGCGACACGCCTTCGCTCAAGGTCAGGATCGAGGAGCCCGCCCCTAAGCGGAAAGAGGCGACGACGCGACCTGCCGTCAAAAACGAAGATAGTAGGAAATAGGATCGAACACCACCTTATAGGGCGTGCCACCGCGCCGGGGAGCCTCGCTTCCCTCGTAATAGAAGCTCTTCTGCTTATCCCACGACTGCAGTTCGGCCATACGCGTCTCGCCGGGCGGAATGACGCACACGAGTCTGACGAACCGCTTGTGCAGCTGTCGGCCGTCGGGCATCAGATATTCCACATACATCGTGACGCCGCTCATGGTGCGGTCGGTGTTGTTGGTGATGAAGAAGGTCTCTACTGAACTGTTTCGCGGTTTGTCGTAACCGCTGAACGCTATCTGGCCAATCTGATAGCCGTTGTTGCAGTCCAGGCACTGCGAGGCCACCATGAAGCTCCCCTTGGCCATGCGCTCGGTCTCTGTCTGGGCGCGACTCTGCGTGCCGACGTCAAGCCGATAGCCTTTCTTCTTAGCCTCGGCCCCCGGCAAGACTGTCAGCACCGCCAGCGCGACGGCAGCCAGAGCCAGTGCTTTCATCTTATTCATGTCCCTTTCAATTTAAATGTTTGCGTCAGCCCTTACGCGGAGCCTCAGCGCGTAGCCTTTTTGTCCTGGCTTCCCGCTTCAGCGGGAAGAGCTAAAGATAGTCCGGCTGTCGCCGTGCTCCCGGCGGGTAGACCCTGACGAGACCCTTGGGCAGCGACTCCAGCGGGTCCTTGAGCGTGATCCGTATCAGCCTCCAGAACGACGGCAGGAGCCAGCGCGAGCCCAGCGAGAACTTCAGCTTGCGCCCCTTGACGAGCAGCGCGTCCTCCTTGTCGTTTAGCTCGGCCGCGCAGCGTCCCAATTCGCGCAGCACGCCGCCCGTCTTGGTGCGGTAGACCCCCATCTCGAACTTAGTGCCGACCGGCGTGGCCTCAAGATAACCGATGGTCTCGCCGGGCTGAAGCCGCGTGTCGGGCGACTCGACCACCACGATGTCATAACGGCCGTCGCCCGCCGCCGAACGCCTCACGAGCACCGTCGTCTGGTCGTCGGGATATCTCCACACCCCCTCGACGCGGTGAAGCATCGTGCGGTCGCACCAGTCGCGTGCCGCCTGCATGTCGCATATCGTCTCGCCACGGCCCGAGAAGGCCGTCGTGACAAGCGTCAGAAGGAGGAGCAGGAGTTGAACTTTCATTTCGTCGAGAACGTATAGGATATGCCGACGCTGAGTATCTCCTTGAGCATCAGCTTGCGCCAGCGGCGCGAGACGGACGAGTCGGCCGACGAGTCATAGCGCAGGTGCGCGTAGATCTGGGTCGAGAAGAGCCGCGAGAACTGGAAGTTGAGCGTGTTCTCCCAGTCGCCCTGGAAGGTCTTGTAGTCGCTGAAGAGGAAGAGGCGCGTCGTGTAGGTGGTGTTGCCCCACAGCTTGGCCATGAAGTTCACTTCGGCGTTGCTACCGACCTCGTTGAGCCACTTGCGGCCGGCTCGGATGCCGAACTGCACCGGGTCGACCTTCGGGTCGATGCAGGTCTTCAGGTTGTAGGACGCCGGCGACACGGTGGCCGAGAATTTCAGAGTCTTGGCCTCGTTCTCTTTCGTGTACGTCATACCGAGACCGAGATTGAGCTCGCCGGGCGAGAGAAACGACGCCGAGCGCGTCTCGGAGTTGGCCGGATAGCTGTTGAAGAACTGCGTCTTGAACTGCGCGGCAAACGAGTAATACCAGTGTTTGACGGCCTTGTAGCCGAGCTTCAGGTTATATTGGAAGAGGTCCTGCGAAACGGAGTATTCGTGATACTGGTCGTCGGGCGTGGAGTTGACCGAGAGCTTGTAGCTCACCGTGCTCTGGAATATCAGCTTGGGATAATAGACGTTGTTGAGCTGGACGTCCCACAGGAAGTTGGCGAGCACGGCGAGATGGCTCGTTCCGCCCTGATACCAGTTGGACGACACGTAGGCCTGCGAGAGCTGCAGACCGACGTTGCAGACGTGGAGCCAGTTGATGCGCTCGCCGTCGGGATGCACCTCCAGTGGCCGGTCGGCCTTCACCTCGGGGAGATTCAGCCGCTTCAGGTATCCACGGAACGAGAAGTCCTCTTCGGGCAGCTTCGGCGCCTTGGGCAGTTTCCAGTAGGCGTAGTCGATGTAATATGGATTCTCCACCATGAGGCGGTAGATGAAATCCTCTTCCAGACGATACGTGTCTCGCGAGCGGCGCAGCCAGTCGGGCGTGGCCGAACCGAAGGCAACGGGCAGGTCCTCGCGTTCGGGTATGCGGATGGCGGGCTCGAGGTCGGGGGCAGGCGTCAGAATGACAGTCGAGTCGGGCGCACCGATGAGAATCGGACCTTCGGCGTCGCTGTCGGCGATGCCGTCGGCGATGGTGTCGGCTTTCAGGCGCGCCTGCTCGTCCATTACCTCTCGCCATATCCGGGGGTCGGGAAACTGCGTGCCGAACCTGCGCGGGGGCACATGGCGGTAGCCCCTGAGGATGCGCGGCACGAAAAGCTTGTTGACAGGATTGACCGATATCACTCCGTTCAGGTCAGGGCGCGTGAGCTCGTCGGCGCCGGCTGGTTGCGTCTGCGCGCCTGCGGCCAATGTCGTCAATATCGTCGGGATCGTCAATATGACGGCTATGCGTGTTCTCATGTCTATCCGGGTCAGTCGAGCAACTTGTCGTATTCGTCTGAATTGATCACTCTCAGGGCCTCCTTGAATATCGGGTCATGACGGTTGTAGACCTTGAAATATGTAGCCTGGTCGTAGAGGTCGCGCCCTATGAGGGCCTTGATGATCATCTTGAACAGCGGCCCGCTCTGGGCGGCCTGCTCGGCGTCATATTCCACTTCCTCCTTGGTGGCGAGGTCGTACATCTCCTTGAGCATCTCTGGCGTGACCTCGAAGCGGTCGACATACTCGCTGTCGTTGCGGTATTGCTTGAGCAGGGCCTTGCGGTTGCGGTCCACGTATTTGATGGTGTACTGATTGAGCACGCCCTTGGCCATGACGTTGCGGTAGTATTTGGTGAACTCGGTCGTGTCGAGCGGCACGAAGACGTCGGGCGAGATTCCTCCCCCGCCGTAGATGGTGCGTCCGGAACGCAGCGTGCTGACTTTGAGCGAATCGATATATTTGATTGAGTCGGCGTGCATGAGTTCGCCGCTGTTAAAGCGGTCGATGATGTCCTTGCGGTATTCGTCGCCCTCGCCCTTGCGGTATGGCTTCTGAATGTCGCGGCCCGTGGGCGTGTAGTAATGGGCCACGGTGAGACGCATCATGGAGCCGTCGGGGAAGGGGAACGGACGCTGCACGAGGCCCTTGCCGAACGTGCGGCGGCCTACGATCACGCCGCGGTCCCAGTCCTGGATTGCGCCCGAGGTAATCTCGGAGGCTGAGGCGCTGTATTGGTTCACCATCACGACCACGCGGCTGTCGCCCAAGAGGGGCTGGCGGCCCTTGGGGTGGGCGGTGTAATTGTAGCGCGGGGCATTGCGGCCTTCGGTATAGACGGCCATCTCGCCCGGACTGAGGATTTCGCCGAGCAGTTCGACGGCCGCGTTGAGGTATCCGCCGCCGTTGTCGACCAGGTCGAGGATCAGTTGCTGCATCCCCTGCTTGCGGAGGTCGCGGACGGCCTTCTCGAACTCGTTGGCGGTCTCGGCCGCGAAGCGGTTGACGCGGATGTAGCCGGTGCGCGGGTCGGCCATGTAGGCGGCGTCGATGCTGTAGATAGGTATGTCGGCGCGCGTGATGCGGAAGTCGACGGTGTCGGTCTGTCCGGCGTTGCGGCGCAGCACGGTGACGTCGACGTCGGTGCCCTTCGGGCCGCGCAGACGCTTCATGATGTCGGAGTTCTTCATCTTGACTCCGGCGATGGCGGTGTCGTTGACGGCGATGATGCGGTCGCCGGCCAGGATGCCGACGCGCTCGGACGGCCCACCAGATACGGTCTGGATCACGTAGAGCGTGTCCTTGTTCATGTTGAACGTGATGCCGATACCGCTGAAGTTGCCCTGCAGCGGCTCGTTGAGTTCCTTGGTCTCCTCGGCGGTGCTGTAGGCCGAATGCGGGTCGAGCTCCTCGAGCATGCTGCGGATGGCGCTCTCCACGAGTTTGTCTTCGTTGACTGTGTCGACATAATAGTCGGCGACGACCACCTCGGCCATGCGCAGCTTCTGGTCGGGGGTCAGCACACGCGACTGGGCGAAGAGTCCGGTCGCAAGGGCGGCGGCAAGCGCCATATACAACAGTTTTTTCATAACAGGGTCTTTCTTCTGATTTCAAATACTTTTCAGGGCAGGAATTCCGAGACGTCGCGGCCGTTGGCGGCAAGCTCGCGCACCATGCTCGACGAGACGAATCCCAATTCGGGCAGCGAGGGCATGAGCAGGGTCTCGATGCCGGAGATGCGCAAGTTGACCTCGGCGAGGTTTCGCTCGTATTCGTAGTCGGACACTCCGCGCACACCGCGCACCATGAAGTCCGCCCCGCATTCGCGCGCGAAGTCGACGGTCAGTCCGCTGTAGCTCGCCACTTCCACGCGGGGCTCGTCGGCGAATACACGCCTGACGCTTTCCATGCGCCCGGCGAGACCGGCGTCGGGTTTCGCGGGATTGCTGCCGAAACCCACCACGACCCGGTCGCAGACGCGCAGCGTGCGGTCGACTATCGATTTGTGGCCCGTGGTGAACGGGTTGAAGCTGCCGGCGAAGAGCGCCGTCCTATATTTCGGAGTCATCTTCGATCACGAGGTTGTCTATGATGAAGTTCTGACGCTCCATCGTGTTCTTGCCCATATAGAATTCAAGCAGCGACTCGGGGGCGTCTTCCTTGCGGAGCTTCACCTGGTCGAGACGCATGTCGGGACCGATGAACTCGGCGAACTCGGCGTCGTTGATCTCGCCGAGACCTTTGAATCGCGTTATCTCGGCGTTCTTGCCGAATTTCGCTATCGCCCTCTCCCGCTCCTCGTCGGTATAGCAGTAGTAGGTGTCTTTCTCGCCCTTGTCGTCGCCTTTCTTCCTACCGCGGCCCGAGCGGCGCACGGAGTTGCGGTCGCGCACACGGAAGAGGGGCGTCTGCAGGATGTAGACGTGCCCTTTCTTCACCAGGTCGGGGAAGAACATCAGGAAGAACGTTATCACCAGCAGGCGGATATGCATGCCGTCGACATCGGCATCGGTGGCGATGATCACCTTGTTGTAGCGCAGGCCCTCTATGCCGTCCTCGATGTTGAGCGCGGCCTGCAGCAGGTTGAACTCGTCGTTCTTGTAGACCACCTCCTGGGTCATGCCGTAGGAATTGAGCGGCTTGCCCCGCAGCGAGAACACGGCCTGCGTCTCGGCGTTGCGCACCTTGGTGATCGTTCCCGACGCGGAGTCTCCCTCGGTGATGAAGATGGCCGACTCCTCGCGCGGATCGGCCTCGATGTCGCCGTCCTTGGTCTTCTTGAGCTTGAGAGCGTCGTTGTAGTGTATGCGGCAGTCGCGCAGCTTGCGGTTGTGCAGGCTGACCTTCTTGGCCTTCTCGCGGGCTATCTTGGCCACGCCGGCCATGGACTTGCGCTCCTTCTCGGAGGCTGAAATCTTGGCGAGCATGGCCTCGGCCACGTCTGTGTGCTTGTGCAGGTAGTCGTCGAGCTCCTTCTTGATGAAGTCGCCGATGAACTTGTTGACGGTCAGCGTGCTGCCGGGCGCCACCTCCTTGCTGCCGAGTTTTGTCTTGGTCTGCGACTCGAACACCGGTTCCTGGATACGGACGCTCACCGCGGCCACCATGCCATTGCGTATGTCGGAAAACTCGTATCCCTTGCCCGAAAACTCCTTGATGGTTCGCGTCACGTGCTCGCGGAACGCCGTGAGATGCGTGCCTCCCTGCGTGGTGTGCTGACCGTTGACGAACGAGTAATATTCCTCGCCGTTCTGGTCGGTGTGGGTCAGCACCACCTCTATGTCCTCCCCTTTCAGATGGATGATCGGATAGAGCGGCGTCGAGGTCAGGTTGTCTTTCAGCAGGTCGAGCAGACCGTGGCGCGACAGGTATTTCCTGCCGTTGTAGAATACCTGCAGACCTGTGTTGAGATATGTGTAATGCTCCACCATCGTCTCCACGGTCTCGGCGTTGAATCGGAAGTTCTGGAAGAGGGAGCTGTCGGGCAGGAAGCGCACGAAGGTGCCATTCTGCTCAGTGGTGTCTATTGGTTCGGTCTGCGAGATGAACTCACCCTTCTCAAACTCTACGGTGACTTTCTTGCCGTCGCGCACGGACGCCACGGTGCAGCGTTCGGAGAGGGCGTTGACGGCCTTGAGGCCGACGCCGTTGAGGCCGACCGACTTCTTGAAATTCTTGTCGTCGAACTTGCCGCCGGTGTTGATCTCGGAGGCGACGTTCTTAACCTTGCCAAGAGGGATGCCGCGGCCATAGTCGCGCACGGTGACCTCGCCATCTTCGGAGAGAGTGATGTCGATGCGCGAGCCCATGCCCATGTTGAACTCGTCGATGGAGTTGTCCACGACCTCCTTGACCAGGATGTAGATGCCGTCGTCGGCGTGCGAGCCGTCGCCGAGTTTACCGATATACATGCCGGGGCGCCGGCGGATATGCTCGTTCCAGCTCAGCGTCTGGATTGACTCGTCTGTATATGTCCCGGCCGGCGACGAGCCGACGGAAGCCTGCGCCTCCTGCGAAGCCGAGCCTTCCTGCGAAGCTGAACCCGCGGCCGAAGCTAAGCCCTCGGCCGAGGAGGAGCCAGCGGCCGAGGCTGAAGCTGAACCTGCGGCCGAGGCTGAACCTGTGGCCGAGGCTGAGATTTCGCTTTCGGCTTGGATATCTATATAATTGTCGTTGAAAAGGTTATCGTCCATGATACAAACAAAGTGGAAGCGCCGACATAGCGCACCCTGCCTTAAAATGCAAATATACAAAAAAAATCGCAAAGAGCCGCCCGCCTGCCGCGATAATTCACAAATTTTAGCACGCCCCGAGGCGAGCCGCAGGCTCGCCCCACGCAACCTAACCCTCACAAACCTCCGAAAACCGAAGCCCGCGCCCCCAAGCGAAGAGCCGAGGA
>CAJTXU010000005.1:30907-59483 GCA_910584125.1 uncultured Muribaculaceae bacterium
AGAAGAGCCATAAGAAGAAGAGCCATAAGAAGAAGAGCCATAAGAAGAAGAGCCATAAGAAGAAGAGCCAGAGGGCCAGGGCGAGGCGCTGGCGAGCTTAGGGTGAACTTAGGGGGGGCTTAGGTCGCGTGGTGAAGGCCTGCGGCCTTCATTCCCCGGCTTTCATCCCCGGCCTGCGGCCTTAAGGCCTGTGGTGACGCGGTGGCTGCCGGCTTCGCTGGCGGCCAGATACTCGGCGATGCGGTTGAGGCGCGTCGCCTTGTCGTAGGTCATCGTCTGCCTGCCGGTCGCCGCGCCGCTCTCGACAAGCACCAGCAGACGCCCCTCGGCGCAGAGGTCGAAGTCCTTGCCCGCCGGTTTCCAGCGCTCGCCGAAGCCGCGGTCCGAAAGCCTGACCACCGAGCCTCCCTCTTCTATCGCCTTGTTCATTATCTCTTTCTCCACCCTGTTGATGGCCGGCGAGACGAGCACCATCCCGGCCCGCGCCGCAGCCACGCATTTCTCCACATACTCCGCGCACTCAGCCTCATTCCAACGGCGACGCACATGCACCTCCAGCATCGGCTTTCTGAGCAGGAAGATGTTGCCCACACAGTCGAGACTGTAGTCGCCGACCTGCAGGCCCAGCGTCCGTCTGAACAAATCGGGGTAAAGCCTCTTTATCAGCAACCGCCGCGGGTTGTCGTAGATATACTCCCGGAGTATCTTCAGCTGCCCATTCCCATAGACAATCCTGTCGTTGATGCCCTCCAGATCGAACAGGGAGGCGTCTCGAGGTATGATGCCGCGACGGCGGCAATCGGAAGTCGCCGCCGACTCAGTGGCCGACACATACTTGAGTACACTGCACTTCAGCCGCTGCTTCACCCGAAGCAAGACATGGCAATGGTCGGGCATGACGACATACTTGTAGATCTCGATATATTCGGGCCTGTATTCCTCAAGTTTTCGGATTTCGACGTCGAGGATCATGCCTATCTCCGTCTTCTCGACGTATGGCGGCATCTGCGACTCAGGCGGCTCGCAGCCCGGGCGGAATCTGACCGGTCCCTGGACAAAAGGATTCCCCTTGACATGGGAAAAGACCGGCGCATCGGGACTCTTCTTGATAGTGAACATGTAGATGCAAGAGCCTCGATAGTCATGATCCTTCATCCGGCGCGTGTTGCGGTGCTTGATGTCCGACAGCGGCCCGGCATAATCGGGGCAGCCATAGGCATTTCGATTTGAAGGTGAGTAAAAATTTATGAAAAGCGGGCGCCCTGATGGGGGCGTCCGCTTCTTATTAAAGTTGTTGGTTTCTCTGGAAGTCGATTACTTCGCGATAGTCTTGAAGGCCTCGTTGCCTTTCTTCACGATTACAACCTGACCAGCCTCGGGGTTGGCGATCTCAACACCCTGGAGGTTGAAGTAGCGTGCGGGAACATTCTCAGCGTCGTTGATGATACCCTTTACGGCGAGAGCGTTTGCAGGCAGCTTGATTGTCGAGATCATCTCGATAGGAATTCCACCTTCGGCCTCCCACTGAGTTGCGAGCAGATAAGCGCCCATGTCACCCTGTATGCGTGCGTTGGGGATAGTAACCACGCCATCAGCAGTCATTGTCGACATGGGATCATCAAATGCCTCGGCATCCTCCTTGATCTCATCGTATGTCCATCCCTCTACGTAATTCAGGTAACCTTCCTTGTTGCATGCGAAAATGGGGTTCGCGAGCTCGCTGACCTGATACAATCTGCTCAGGTCGAAATTAGCGTTCACGTAAGGACGAACGAGAACACAGTCAGGATCTTCGATATTCAGAAGAATGTAACCATCTTTGTTTGAAGATGCATTGACCTGAGCATACGGAGAGTTCGGTCCGTAAGGATTCACGAGAAGGATTTCCTTTTCGTTTGCTTTGTTTTTCTGGCACTTCACGTTGTAAGCGGGATAGCCGACGCCATCGAGGGCCTTGAACCAGCCATCCTCAAGAGAGGCATCATCGCAGTCTGTCCACTCGGCTGCGTCGTACTGGAAGTACGGGAAACCATATGTTTCTTCAATGGTTTTGAGGCGGTTCATATAGTACCATCCGAAACCGCTACCCGCGCCCTTAAGGCTGGGAACAGTGAACTCGATCTCATCACCGTCATTGGCGAACCATCCGCCTACGCATATCACACTGCCGTTCTGGAGTTGCACACCCTGAGGCATATACGTGAATTCGATGTAAGGCACGTAGGTGTCCGATGTGACTTTACCCTGCTCGTCAAATTCGAGATGCTTCGGGTAAAGATAGATGGACTCGTTCTGATACTTATAGAATATAGGCTGGGACTCTACGCGGATTGTGCCGGCTGTGGCATTGTACTTGCCCTTAATCGGAGCGAGCTCGAACATTCCATAGATGGTGACGTCCTCACCGTTGAACTCCAGATACAGAGCACTTGACTCAGGACCGCCTCCTTCTTTCGAATTGATGCAGTCATACGCGTAGGCAGCGTTGTCATTCGGTTTTGCAGCCGGTGCCTTCATCGGGCCGTTGATTTTCTCACCAGTGGCGAGCTTCTCTGTCATCACGTAGTCAGTAGCGCGAGTGAAAATCTCTGTCTTCTGAGAATTCACCCCGGCGAAAGCCTGCGCAGATACTGTAGCGGCTACTGCCAACGATGCGTAAATTTTCTTCATACTCTTGAAATTAAATTTACAGTTATTAATTATATTATTTAACACATTTTCGCATAAAATCCTCATAAGGATTATCAAACATAATAACCCGTCTGAGTTCCGACACCACAAAGTTAATTAAAATTTTTAAACCTCCAAAATAATTTTTAATAATTTTATCTAAAATTATCCTACCGCACATATTCGAGAAAAAAATCACGAGTTCCGGTCGTTTGTTAAACGACCGGAACTCGGATATAAGTCAGGCAGCAGTTAGCCTCAAGCTCTGACTCAGTAGACAATTAGCGAAGACTTTCCGCCCTGTCTGCGGATGACGACACTACCTTTACTTGGATTGTCAACGGGCATTCCCTGAAGGTCATAATATTCAACCTGGCCATTTGCTTCATCAATTGCCACGCCATCAATGCCGCTATCCTTGAATCCTATATATATGTTCCCGAGGGAACTGTTTCTGCCGTTCTGAACGTATGCCGCTGTAATACGATATATTGCAGACGAATCAAACGAGCTCATATTCATGGGTATCACGACATTTTCGGATTCGCCCTGACCGATGAACGGGGTGTCGTAATAATAATTCTCGCCCGTAGAAACGAACTTGTTGGTCTCCGGGTTATACTGCGCCATGATTACCCTTATACTCGAATCAAAATATCCGCTCTTAACCGTATAATCAAGCTTGATATCAAAATTCGAGGCGTCGGTGATCTCAAAGGCGTCTTTGAAAGTGCGGTTGCCACTCACGAGGTCCTTGACAGTCGAATTTGTCACAGAAAGGTCGTCGAGAGTCAGCACAAATCCGCTGGCTACACTACTCATTTCATACTTGCCGTAACTTGCGATCACTGAGTTTGTAGCGGCATCCATTACCTTAAGGTCATATTCGCCGGTTCCGGTAGCCGTCGCGCCCTGAACCTGGAAGAACTGAGCGAGGGCCTGCTTGTGGACGGTCTGACCAGCGGGCACCGTAACCAGCATGTAGTCACCGCGATACTGCATTTCCCCGTTACGATACAGAGCCGGATAGAAACATGAGCTAAGCTCCATGCCGCTATCATTCTTCACCGACAGGTCAAGACGGGCATTACGTCCGAAGTATAATGGAGAGCTCAAACCCTCGCCTTCGAACGACAGTCGGGCTGCCGCAGCCGTCTGAACAGAAAGTTGGCCACCGCTTACGGTCAACATACAGTAGTTGGCATCACCCCAGTTGCATACAATCGGCTGCCATGGATAATACAGTTCCTGTTCGACATCAAGCAGACCACTCTGACGAGCAGCAATTACGACGCGATATCGGCCATCCGCAAGGCCTTCCGGAATCGTGATGACTGGATTCGTGCTTTCGGTTGAATAATAGGAATACACATTCAATGTCACATCGCTATATGAGCGACCGGACCATTTACCAAGCACCTCGTCGACTTTCGTTCCGTCTTCCTTCTCGATGATTGCTCCTATCTCGCAAGATATCGAGCGCCAGCTGCCGTTGGCCCAGCCCGCGGTAGCACCCGGATTGCTTGCACGGAAAGTAATGTCCCGGCCCGACAGAGATGCCGTGGCAGTACCCATTATCTTCAGATTGTCGTAGTCGGGGGTGACCACTCCATCGGGTTTCCGCATGTTGAACACCGCCCCCTGACTGTAGTTGAATCCGCCTTCCGCGCCACCGATGCCCTGGGTCTCGGGATTGAGCGAGTCAAGCAGATAGTATCCATCGGACATACCGCCCCAGCCCCAGTTGAAGTGGAAATAGCCGTTGCCGTCGTATCCGTCACACACGAAGGAGTGTCCTCCGTCGATTGAGCGTCCGTCATATATGACCGGGCCAACATTCTTAATGTTGTTATACACCATCTCTGTCCACTGAGCTGTGGAGAACAACTCGCGCTCGCGGTAAATCGCATCAGGCGAATACTTGAAGTATGTCACCATTCCATTCACGAGCTTGTAGCTCTGGGCTCCTGACATCTCGCTTCCGTATCCCATTTCAACGGCGTATCCACACGCCTGCATGAGAAATGCCACGGCCTCTGCCTGCTTGTCGGTGTAGCTGCCGGGTGAATAGGTGTCATCCATATTGGCCCAGTCGAAGTCCTTGTTGAGACGCAACGATCTGGAGACACCGTTGTCGGTATATCTGATGGTCCCTCTGCCTCGCTGGGGGTATTCGAAATAATTCATCACCTGAGCGAACGAGGTGGCGACGCATCCCGTGGGAGCCTTATAGCCTCCGACCATCGGGCAGTCGTTGTTGTATGGGGCGTCCTGATTCCACGTTGTGGTCATCAGCGGCGCGACAGCTGACCACCCTGCAGGAGCATAAACCTGAACCTCGCCAGAACCCATGCCCTTCGACGAAAGCCATTCCGCCTTTCGGCCGTATTCGTCGAGCCACCATTTTAGAGAAGGCGGAAGATTAGACGCGTCGACAGAACCCGAATGGGAATATCCAAGCACAGGTGCCAGACAGTCGTCAGCACTGAGAATGGCGAAGCCGCGGCCATCCTGCCTGTTGAAGATGTAGGCCGAAGCATTTCCGTTACTCATTACCTGAGTATGGGCGAGACGAAGGCCGTCCGCACCCATCGACACGGCCTTAGCCGGACCCGAAGCAACGGCGCGTTGCAACGCCTGCTCGGGAGTCAAGGGGGCTGCCGAAGTCCCGGCTGCGATCATCGAAGCCGCGGCGAGCATGATTAGTTTCTTACTCATATGATTGATTAATTTAGGTTACACAAATATGGATTTACATCCGCAATAGAGCCTGATGAGGAGTCATATCGCGTTTGATTTGATTCAACAATGCGTTCACGCTACAAATTAAGCAAAAATCGATTAAAAAAGCAAAAAAAACTCCGACAAAATCTTTTGCCGGAGTTTCTTTTTATGATTACGTCATTCAGACACTTCTACTTACTGATTGGGTATTTTCTTGAGCAGACCGACGTTCACAGAATCGTTGTAGTTATATTCACGAGACGGGAGTGCGAAGCGCCAGCCGTTGCAGTACTTGACAGACTGTATGCGGGCTACGTCTGCCTCAGACATACCTGCCTGCTCGTCAGGAACACAGTTGCCGGAAGTAGTGTCGTTTGCCTTCCAGATGCGGCGTACACGCTCAACATTCCATCTCTTCAGATCGAGGAAGTTGAATCCCTCGCCCCAGAGCTCGATACGGCGGGAAACCCTGATCTCGTCAAGAAGCGATTCGCCCGACCTGGTGCTTGTATATCCAGGTATACGTTTCGACTGAACCTCGTTGAGGGCTGTGCGAGCCTTGCCTTGGTCACCAAGCATGTAGTATGCCTCTGCCTCGGTAAGCGCCATCTCCGAAGCGCGCATCCATGGCATAGCCATATTTCCATAAGGCTGGTATGACCAGAACTTGTTCTGCACTCCGAAAGGAGTTGTCAGCACCATGGCGTACATATTGTTTCCGTTGGCGTCGCGACCGAGTCTGACTGCCTTCTTTACGTCCTTGCCGGTGTAGTCGAGAATGAACGAGTTGTATTGATTGTCATCATTCGCGATGTCAGCAGCTTTGCCCGTGAAGACATTCTCCCTATAGTTGTTGAGCCACCATCCGAGGCAGTTGAGCATACCATATCCGAGAGTATCCTTACCGGTGCGATCATAAACGTCTGTCCCGGCCATATTGAGGATATTGTTCTTATCCACCATCTTGGGATTCCAGAAGTCAGACTCCTTGATTTTGCCGGGGTTGAACGAGCGGGGAATTTCCGCGAGCTTGTCGGGTGTCCAGAAGAACTTCAGGCGAAGGTCATTGCCGGAAATTTTCTTAGCTTCATTGTAGAGGTCGATGTTGATGGCTCCTGCGCCGATCTGCCAGTTGTTGACATACGCACCGTTGCATGCGTAATGCGAGCCCCAAGACCAGTAGTATGTCGTGAGTTCGGTGGGATCCATGCTCCACATGATTTCGCTGTTGTCAGTGAAGAAACCTGCGAAGAGGTCAGACTCGTTCATAATCGAGTATCCCTTGCGCGCTTCAGCAGCCTTGTCGGCAGCAGTCTGCCAGTCATGTTTGATCATTGCGGCACGAGCCCAGATGCCGAGAGCCACACTCTTGTTGGCCTCATATTTCGCCGACCTGTCCATACCCGAAGCGTCATAGAGCTTGCATGCCTCTTCGAGGTCGCTGTAGATCAGATTGAGCACCTCATTCATCTTTCGGAGAGGCGTCGGGTCTGTTCCCGGCTCAGTGCGGATGACGATACAGTACGTCTCGCCGTTGTCTGAGTCCTCCCAACGGTTACCGTAGTAACCAAGGAGACGCGTGTATGCATGCGCACGCATTGTCAGGGCCTCCGCCTTGTAGAGTAACAACTCGCCTTCAAGGCCGGCATGGTCTTCCGAAGACGCGGGAATCGACTTGATCATGTAGTTCGAGAGGTTGATCAGATTGTAGTAGTACATCCACGGGAGGACGGTCATATAGCTACCGGGGTCGGTAATATACGACCAGGTACGCAGACCCGGGAGCGCGGTCCAGAGACCGCAGTTCAGGTCGGATCCCGCCGCTTCTCCACAGCAGATATTCACCTGGGCTTCGCCCACGTTCTGGTTCACTTCCAGTTTGGCATACTGGCAATTCATTGCCTCGTATATACCTCCGATGAGCGACTTGGCAGCGGAAGGATCCGTAAGCTGCGCTTCGCTGATGTCGGTTTTCGGCTTCACATCGAGGTAGTCGCTCGAGCAGGAGGCAAGAAGTCCTGCGGCGGCTATTGCCGACATGGCTATATATATTGATCTTTTTTTCATTGTTCTATCAGTTTGAGTTATGTAAGTGGTTAGAACTTAACGTTGAGCTGGAATGTATAAGTGCGTGCGGGCTGATAGAATGCGCCGCCCGAACCGATTGCATTGTCGATCGAAGATTGAACGTTGAGACCCTTTCGAGCAGTTGCGATGAACGCATTCTCCATCTGGAATCCGACACTGATGCCTTTGAGCTTGAGTGCGTCTGTCCACTTGGAGGGCAGGTCGTACGCAAGGTTAATGTTCTTCAACGTAAGGAAGCTTGCGCTCACAAGATACTGTGACGAATAAGCCGTACTCATGGTGCTCGTCTGTGAGTTGAGCTGAGGAATACCACCTTTGTCGATGCGGTTGGGGCTGTCTTCGGTCATTCCTTCAGGAACACCGGACCAACCTTTCAATACGTCCTTGTGAAGCGCGGAGGCCGACTGCGATGAGAATCCCATCAGTTGGGCGTAGTTGGTATCATAGGTCTTACCGCCGAGGCTGTAGGTGAAGAGGACACCGAACTTAAGTCCCTTCCAAGCGACATTCGTTCCGAATGATCCGTAAACGACCGGAAGAGAAGAACCTTTCAGCTTTCTACCTGCATACGAGGCATTATACGTATAGGGCACGCCATCTATCTCGACATATGATCCTTCGTCTTTTGCAGCCTGCAGCTGTGACTCCCAAAGTTCTTCATTATATTTGCGGCCACCGCCGTTTTGATAACTGTAGAAGTCGGGAGAATCGGGATTCATAGCGTAAAGCGCGCGGCCATTCATCTGGTCAACACCGACGAACTCAGGAAGATACTGCTCGAACATGCTCTTACCCTGGAAAAGTTTCGAACTGGGAAGATCCTTGTCGAAAGGAAGGCGCTTGATCTTATTGGTAACGAACGACGCATCAAGATTGAAATCCCAGGTCACGTTTGCGTTGCGGATGATGTCGACACCGAACTGGAGCTCCCAACCGTAGTTCTGCATCTCACCGATGTTGGTGAGGATGGAGGGATTGGCTCCGGAATTGTTCGGAGTTCCACCAGACCACGGCTTTACGAGGCTATAGATGAGGTCGGCATTGCGTTTGTCAAAGAAACCGATGCTGAAGTTGAAGCGGTCGTTGAAGAGAGAACCCTCGAGGGCGACGTCAAACGAGTTGGTCGACTCCCATTTAAGATCGGGGGCAGCGAGCTGATCGAGACGAAGATTACCGGTCGATGACATCTGGAACAACGTCAGATAGTTTACATAGGAACAAGCCTGATTGTTACCTACTGTACCATAGGCGGCACGGAGTTTCAGGTAGTTCAGCCAGTTTTCGGTAGCGGCCATGAATTTCTCCTTTGAGATAATCCAGCTTGCGCCGACCGACCAGAACGTACCCCAGCGGTTGTCTTTTGCGAACTGAGATGTACCGTCGCGGTTGATGGAGAATTCCGCAAAATATTTCTGGCCATAGTTGTAACGGGCACGTCCGAGATACGACTCGGTAGTGTAACAGTTTATACCCTCAACGAATGCAGTGACCTCGTCAAAGTTTCCAACAGTATAATTGCCGGAAAGCTTCTGGCCGGCCGCACGGTAGAAAGCATAACCCACCTCGTTCTTGTAATTCTCGTGGTTGAGAAGCACGTCCACATGGTGCGCGCCATATTCATGGCTCCAGTTCAAAGCCTGAGCAAAGGTATAGTTGTAGTACTTGTCGTATTCCTGATCAAGACCTCCTACGCCTTTCTGCGAGCCTTCCTGATTATTCGAATATTCATTCAATGAAGAACGGCCTCGGTACATTCCACCGCGCAGAGTAAACTCAAACCCGTAAGGAAGAATGGCTGTACCATAGATGCTGCCATCCAAAGTAACCGAAGTATTTTCCCTCTTGTTCAGATATGTACCCTGAATAAGGTTGCTGCCCGAGTTCATACCCGTGCTGCCGTAAATCTTGGTGCCATCCGCATTGTATTCAATCTCTCCGTTCTCGTCGTGAGCGTAAATCGGACGAATAGGAGCGAAGAACATTGTCATGAAGGGATTGACAACAGCGTCGAGTTGGCTTGCGCTAACGTTTGCGATAGAACCCTTAGAATATGCACCAGAGAGGTTCATTCCGGCTTTGAAATAGCTTACCGGACGGAAATTCGCGGTCAAACGGCCTGTAAAACGCTTGAAGTCCGTCTCAATCACATAACCGCTCTGGTCAAGATAGCCCATCGACGCGAAGACGTCGAATTTCTCAGTGGCACCCGAAGCGTTCAGGTTGTATTCCTGACGGAAACCTGTGCGTGTCACAGCATCCCACCAATCCAGGTCATTGTAGCCGGGGAGCACTGCAACTCCAGGGGCGATGTGACCGTTCTCGTCAAAGATTCCCTGTGCGCTTACCGGTTCCCAGAGTCCTTCTGCGTTCTGAATTCCGTATATGTTGGTGTTCAGCATATAAGGAGTAGACATGATGGACCCTCTATGGGAAGCGATAGCATCTGCATACGGAATTTTGTCATTATAAACCGTACCGTTAGCGAATCCCATAAGAGAAGCTTCCATCCATTTGTCCGCGCCAAGACGGTCGTACAGAGGAAGAGCAAGGCCATATGCGCCCCAGTTCATCTGGACATTGACATCCACTCTACCCTGGCCCTTGGCACGCTTGGTAGTAATCAGGACTACGCCGTTGGCACCACGGCTACCGTAGAGGGCGCAGGAAGCGGCGTCCTTGAGGACCGACATAGACTCAACGTCGGCGGGGTTGATGTCGGCGATGTCTCCGTTATAGACAAGACCGTCGACAACGTAGAGAGGCTCCTGTGCGTTTCGATTGAACGAGTTGAAACCGCGGATGCGGATCTGGGGCGACGAGCCGGGATAGCCTGTCGAGCTGTTCACGCTCACACCGGGGGCGCTACCCTCGAGGGCTGTCATGACGTTGGTCACGGGGCGGTCCTCGATTTCCTTGGCGCCGACGACTGCCACCGAACCGGTCAGAGACTCTTTGTTGGCCGTACCGTAGGCGACGACAACGACGTCGTCAAGGTTGGTCGATGATGAGGCGAGGTTGACCACCATCTTGTCGTGGAGAGCGACTGTCTGCTCCTTGTAGCCCACGTAGCTCACCTTGACAGACTTCACGCCTGCCGGAACGGTGATGGTAAAGTTGCCGTCAACGTCGGTGGCAGTTCCCTGTCCGCCGCCGATAGGCATGACTGTGGCGCCGATCAGCGGCTCGTTGTTGCCGGCGTCGACTACTGATCCGCTATATGTCCGGGTCTGGGCCGAAAGACTCCAGCTGACCGCACAAAGCGTCATCAAGATTAAAAAGAGTTTTCTCATACCTTAATAAGTTAGATAAGTTATTAATGTTTTCTGTTTTATCGAGAGATTCAACCTTTAGTCTTCAATTGGAAACCGACGATTCAACCGTCCTGCCGACGCCTTCGAGCGCGCCGCCGCGTCTGTTAAAAAGTCTGCAATTGTTTTAACTAAATGCAAATTTAAAATTTTATAACATAATATCCAAATCTTGGAGTGATTTTTAACAAACAAATTTTCGATTTTATTTTTCGACATTCCGCGGTGTCCTGGCAAAAGTTTGCACGTATGGGTTATAATATGAAAAGAAAAACCACTTTACCGTAACAAAGTGGTTTTCTAAATATCAATATTTGCGGGTGTCCGGGCCGCGTGGCTGTCAAATTATTTTTTTCGGCGGCGCACGGATTTAGCGGCGTTGCTGTTCGGGCCCGACGAATTGCCTCCGCCCGACGAGACCTTGGGCTTGCGGTTGGCGCGCTTGCGCGTGCTCTTGCGGGCCTTGGACTTCTTGGTCTCGGTGACCTTGTCGCTCACAACTGTGCGGTCGGGGATGGTGTCGCCCTCGGCTATGGCCTTGGCGATGGCCTCCTCGCGCTCTTTCTGCTCAAGGTATTCCTCGCGAGTCGGCACCCACATGTCCTTGCCGTAGTTGCGCAGACGGTTGTCGATGCTGTCCTGGGCGCGGGCCAGGTCGTCAGGGTCGGGATACATCTGCATCATCGACAGGTTGCGAAGGTTGCGCGTCTTGTAGATGTCGCCCTTGTACATGCCGAGGTTGAAGTAGTCGTCGATCGAATACTGCGCCAGGTTGTTGTCGTCGGAAAGGAAGACGTACTGCTGGGCGAGGTGCGGGCGGATCTGGTCGTATTTGACCCAGAACATCGGGTATTTCGCCTCGCCGCCGAAATCGCTCGAACGGTTCAGCACGGGGCAGATGGCCACGACTCGCGTCTTCATGCGGTTGGAGCGGCGGTCGAACTCCCATTTCTCAAGGATGTAGTAGTTGAGCACCTGGCCCGTGGGGACGTCGGCCTCCTCGATGACATATTTGGGATTGCGCTCGGTGCTCCCCTTGCCCTGCTGGTAGTAGATGCCGAAGCGGTCGAGCATCTCGGCGACGTTGACCTTGTACTCGTCGGTGAAGACCTCGCGGCCGTCTAGATATTCATAGGCCGGGAGCTTGCCGTCGACAACGAGGCCGAGTATGATGCGGAACAGGTTCTTCTGGCCGTCGACCACATCCTCCGGATAATAGAGGGGAGTGTTCTCGGGCTTGGTGAGGTCGAGCTGCCGGTAAATCTCGCGCATATACGACAGATCGGCGTCGTGGGGCTCCTTCTGGGTGAAGAAACCCTGCATACGGTCGGTGACGCCGGTCTCCGACGCGTTCTTCGCCTTCTTGTCGCGGTCGGTGCGCTTGCGGACACCGCCCGCATTCTCGACCTGTGCCACACCGGCCGCTGCGATTCCGGCCGCAGCGGCAAGCAATAATATTTTGCGATAGAATTTCATACGTGTTTAGTTCAGGGCGACCTCCATCGGGGATATGTCGCGGGTGATGCCGTCTGGGCCTTTGGCCTTGACGTTTGATATGAAGAAGTTCCGGCCCGGCTTGAGGCGTTTGAACTGCTCGCGCTGGCGGGCCGAGAAACGTGCGCCGTCGGATATCTCGGGGATGGCGTTGCCCATCTGGTCGTAGAAGACGGTCGAGAACGACACCACCTGATAGGATACGTTGAGGATATCGTCGTCGATGGCGGCTCCGAGCCCGTCGGCGGCCATGAGGGCTGCCTTGGAGATCCGCTTGGGGGCGCCTTTGTAGTGAACGGTGTTTCCGGCTCCGTCCTTGACGGGGAGGTAGACCGTCGGATCGGGGAGCTTACGCACTCGGAAGGTCATGGAGCCGACGCTCATCGAGCGGCCCTCGAGCTGGGCGGTGACAGAGATCACGGCCTCAGAGCCGACCTTGCCGGGATGCGCCACCCAAAGGTCGCCGTTGCGGGTCAGCGTACCGTTGGTCATCGTGGCCTGCACGGCGTTCATCGGCACTCCGGGCACGGAGATGCTGATCGGGTTGGCGATGCCGGCGTATAGGACGTTCATCATTGTCGGCGAGATTGTCGCCATAGGCTCGATCACGGTGTATGACGACTTGAACGGATGGCGAGCCAGCGAACCGTCGCCGCGTGCCACCTCTATGTAGCCGGAGAAGTCGTGGGTGCCGACCGATCCGGGCACGAACTCGTAGAGACCGCGGGGATTCGACAGGCGGGCGCCGTTGATGTATATCGCCGGGCGCTGGGTGGTGTCGATGGCTGCCAGCACGATGTTGGCCGAATACTTGCCGCCGCGGATTATCATGTTGGAGTTGGGTATGACGTAGGCGTTGAGCTCGTTGACGCGCACATCGCCGATATCGACATTGGTGATGAGGTTCGACAGCGCCTCAGACTCGGCCTGACGGATGTCGTTCTGCAGCTTCGTGAGCAGGGTCACGGCAGCGACGGCCGGCATGTTCTCGAACATCTTCTGCTCCCAGGTGACGGGGCCGACGGTGCCGCGGGCGGCGGTCACCTTGGTCGACAGCATCTCCAGCACCGAGGCCTTCTTGGTTGAGTCGGAGATGAGCGTCGTGACATAAGAGCGGAAGGCGTCGAGGTCGCCGCGCAGCTTCTTGCCCCGCTGGGTGGCGGGGTTGAGCATCGTGACCGAAGCGGCCTCGAGGTCGTCGTTGTTTCGGATGTCGCGATAATCGCCCTTCTCGCCGTCGGCCGCGCGGGCTATGGCCGTCTTGAGCGTCTCTATCTCATTATATATAGCCTCCGACTTGCCGCGGAGCTCCTTGCCCCGGGCGTACCATTCGGCCGCCTTCTCGGGGTTGCGGTTGTAGATATCCTCGAGATATCGGAACTGCACCTCGTTGCGGGCCGACATGTTGCGGTTGGTGCGCTGGATTCCGTCCTGCACCTGGCTGAAGCCGTTGAGCACGTCGCTCGAGACGTTGAGGGCGAGCATAGCGGTGAGGACGATATACATGAGGTTGATCATCCTCTGGCGCGGCGACATGCGCGCCACATTGTTGCCACCACCTGCCATGCCTATGAATTCTGGGTGTTAACCGACTCGTCGAAAGGATTGACCGTCTGGGCGGCGCCTGCGGCCGCCGCGCCCATCATCGGGTTGGCCATGTTGATGGTCATGGCGGTGATCATCTTCTCGTAGACGGAGTTGAGCTGCTTCATGTAGCGTGCCATCTTCTCGGTCTCCTCGCAGTAGCGCGAGGACTCGTTGGCAGCCTTGTCGTACATGTCGCGTATGTCCTTGAGGCCGCGGTTGACGCGGTCGATCGACTCAAGCTGCGAGCTGATGCTCTTGAGCTGGATCTCGTAGATGGTATTGAGGCCGGCGATGTTACGGTTGAGGCTCTCCATCTGCGAGACGTATCCCTGCGAGTTGGCCGAGACGGTCTCGGAGTTCTCGGTGATTGCCTGATAAGAGCCGAGCAGCGTGCGGGTGACGTTGTTGAGGGCCTCGGTGGTCTCGTTGAGGCGGGCCATCTGTTCGGCGATGCCCTGCATCTGCTCGAGATATGAGGCGGAAGCGTCGGCGAGGTCGGCCGTGGCTGAGAGCTGGGCCGAGGGGTCGGCCACGACACCGGCGGCCACCACGGGCGGGGTCACACCGGCCTGAAGGGCGTAAGGCTCGCCGTCGGCCTCGACGGGGACGCCGTTGACCACCACTTCCCCGCCGCCGGTGAAGTCGGGGCGGTCGTCGGGGTTCTTGCTGTCGAGCACGGGGAAGACGTCCTCCCACGCATATTCGCGCGGCGGGCGGTCGAAGGCCGTGAGGATGAACATGGCGATCTCGGTGCCCATGCCGATGCAGAGCAGCGTGCTGCCGCCGGGCAGGTGGAGGATCTTGAACAGCGCGCCCCAGATGACGATAGCCGCACCGATCGAGTATGCGAAGTTGAAGAAGCGCTGCCCTTTCTCTCCGTGGAGGAAGCGCTCTATGCCGTTGGCGTATTTACGAATTTTTACCATTTTCGGTTGGTTTGTAGGGTTGTCGATGCCGCTGGCTTACACCCGGCGACCTGCTTGATGGTGATTATTTGGCTTTCTTCTTGTTACCCCTCGCGAATCCGATCTGCGAGCGGACGCAGCGGAAGCCTATGTACGAGCGCTGTTCGTTCTGATACTCCCACTGGCGGAGGTCGGAACGTATGTTCTGCGCGGCGTCCTTCCACGAGCCTCCGCGCACGATCTTGCGCTTCATCTTGTAGGGGTCTTCCTTGGCGGCGTCGTAGCGGTATTCGGGGTTGAGGTCAGACGTGAGGCGGTCGACGCTCTCGGCATACGCGGTAGAGGTCCACTCGGATACGTTTCCGGCCATGTCGTAGAGACCGAAGTCGTTGGGCTTGAATGTCCCGACCTGCGAGGTGATGACGTGTCCGTCGCGGACGAAGTCTCCGTCGCGCGGCTTGAAGTTGGCGTAGAAGCAACCGCGCTCGTCCATGGGCAGCGTCTCCTCCCAGGGGAAGGCGCTCTCGGAGTTTCCGGCGCGGGCGGCATATTCCCATTCGGCCTCGGTGGGGAGGCGGTATGGCTCGACATAAATCCCCTCCTTGCCGAGCGAGCGGCGCAGATAGTCGGTGCGCCAGTTGGCGAAGGCGTTAGCCTGCTCCCAGCTGACGCCGACGACGGGATACTCGTTATAACCGGCGTGTGAGAAATACATGCGGGTATAGGGCTCGTTGTATGCGTTCTCGAAGTCGTTGATCCAGGCCGTCGTGTCGGGATAGACGTTCACTATATATGTGTTGAGGAAGTCGTAGTCGCCGGTAAGGGGGCGGGTGACTGTCTCGCGGACTATGCGGCCCTCCTCGGTGAGGTAGGCGGTGTCTTTGGAGATGATGGGGAGGTCGGTGGGCGTCGGGAGGTCGGTGTTGTACTCGCGGCGCTCGGCGTCGACGCGGTTGCGGCGGCGCGCGGCCTCGGTATGGTTGTAGATCTCATACCGGTAGTTCATCTGCGTGGGGTCGAGCTCGCGCTGGCCGGTGATGGGGTTGGTGCGGTAGACGCTCTGGATGGCACGCTCCTCGTCTTCGTTGGGGTTGCGCCAGGGTATGGCCTTGTTCCAGTTGAGGTAAGGCTTGATGGGGTTTCCGTCGCGGTCTTCCTCAATCTTGAAGGCCTCGTTGCCGCCGTATGCGGGGTCGGCGAGGCGCTCGCGGATGATGGAGTCGCGCACCCAGAAGACGAACTGCTTGTATTTGGAGTTGGTGATCTCGGTCTCGTCCATCCAGAAGGAGTCGATCGAGACTCCGCGGGCGTTCTTGCGGATTCCGGCCACGGAGTCGTCGGCGGCGGGGCCCATGGCTATGGAGCCTCGGTCGATTAGCACCATGCCGTAGGGAGTCGGCTCGGCGAACGATGCGCCTCCGACACCGACCACCTCGCCGCCAGCGCTGCTGCGGCGGGCGCCGGCACACGATGCGAACAGCACCGCCAGCACGGCGAACGTGGCGCCGAGAGCCGCGAGGCGGCGTGCGCCCCGGGTGCGGTAATATGACGTCTTGAGTCTTTTCATCTTTATCATTGTCGCTACATTATTCTAATGGAACGGTGTTTGTTCTTGTTTTTCTCGCCGAAGTTGAGCTTCACCATATAGCCCGCCACGATCTCGTGGCTTCCCGACGACGCCTTGTTGATTGCCGAAAGCGGATAGTCGTAGGCGTATCCGAGGAAGAAGTTCTTGAACTCCACGGCTACCATGGCGCTGATGGCCTCCTTGTAACGGTATCCGACGCCGAACGACAGGAATCTGTTGTATGTCGCACGCATCGTCGCCTCGGGCGTGAACGTGTTGAAATCAGTGCGTAACAACAGGGAGGGCTGCAATGAGAATAACGAGTTGCGGAGCGGTATATTGCCTTCGGCGGTGAAATAGGCCTGACGCGGCAGGACGGCCTGGAACTCGATGCCCTCGGCGTCGTTGCCCCCCTCGCCGCTGTCCATCGTGACCTGCGGCTCGGTGATGTGGAGCACGGAGACTCCGACCGAGAAGTACTTGTGGGTGTAGAGCAGTCCGGCCGAGATGTCGAAGGCGTTGCCCGACACGTCGGTGGTGGGGAGCTCGGGGTCGTCGGGCTGGTGGAAGTCGTCGCCCTCTGGAATGTAGACGTCCGAGCCCTTGAACTTGGTGTTGTAGAATCCGGGCTGCACGCCGACGCTCCACACGCCTTTGAGGAACCGGAACTTGTAGCTGAGCTGGGCGTTGATGCCCATGTTGCGGTAGAGGCCGATGCTCTCCTGGTTGAAGAGCACGCCGACGCCGATGCGCTGCTTCTTGCCGAGCTTGACGGGCATGTCGGCCGCGCCCATGAACGTGCGGGGGGCGTTGTCTATGCCGATCCACTGCAGCTTGGCGCCTCCGCGGATGCGGATGAAGTCGACGGTGCCCGTGGCCGCGGGGTTGTAGTATGTCGGTACGGCCCAGTACTGGGTGAACATCGCGTCACCCTGCGCGCGGACGCCGGCCGGGGGCGCCACCACCGCCGCGAGCGCGACGAGCGTCGCGGCGAGCACGTTTCTGATTCGGGTCGTGAACGTCATTCGAAATAGAAGGTTATCATGAACATCTTCGACTTCACTTTCGACAGCGACTGCGTGATCTTGAACATCTCGGGGTCGTCCTCAAGGTCGGGACGGTCGTGACGCAGGATGTCGGTGAGGCCGAAACAGAATTTTATCTCGGGGTTGAACTTGAAGAAGGGCAGGTAGAAATCGCAGCCGAGGCCTACGGTGAGATAGGCGTCGAAGGTGTTGAACTGCAGGTATTCCGTCCGCTTCTTGCTGACGTCGAAGGCACCCATGGCGCCGAGCGTGACGTAGGGGCGCGAGTTGCGCAGGCGGTCGCCCGAAATCTTGAGGTCGAGCGGGGCGATGACGTAGACGCTCTTCATGTCCTGGCGGCGGGTGTCGCCCGAGACGTGGTCGCGCATCTCGGCCGTCTTGAAGCTGAACGACATGCCGGGCGAGAAGCGCAGGTTGAGATACTTGTGGAGCCTCAGGTCGGCGAGCACCTGCACGTTGATGCCGGGATTCCACGAGGGAATCTCGGTGAACCACTGCTGGCCCTCGGGGGTGACGTAGCCGTTGTGGGTGAACTTGAGGTCCTGCATGCACATGCCTATCGAGAAACCGAGATGCCAGCGCTTGAGGTCGGCGTAGGGACGGTTCTCGAGCTTGTCCTTGGGCCGGGCCTGCGCGGGGGTTGCAAAAAGACCGCAGAGCGCCGCGACCACAAGAGTCACGACGGCTGCGGTTTTCCCAAATCCTATTTTTCTCGTTCTGAAAGTCATTATTGAGTTAACGCATACACTCCCTCCAATATTTGACCATTAAGAACTTTTTGCACTTTTCACCATGAGCCTCCGGCGCCGCCTCCGCCGGTCGCGCCGCCGCCGAATCCGCCGAAACCGCCGAAACCGCCGCCTCCTCCCCCGCCGCCTCCACGGCCTCCGCGGCCTATGGCGCTGCCGATCACGGCGCCGGCCACGAGGGCGGCGTCGGCGTCGGCCTTGCGCGGGATGCGGTAGCGCCGGTCGGTGCGGTAGTGACAGTAGAGGCATTCGTAGGTGCGCACGCCCTCGCCCTCGGCGCGGGTCGTGGCAGGCCGCACGACAGTGTCGCCGACAAGTCCGTAGGCCACGGTGTGACAGCGCGGACATTCGGTGTATCTCTTCTGGTCGGTGCGGTAGGGGAAGCGCTCGACGGTGCCGCAGCGGTCGCATTTCCAGACGTCCCAGTCGACGGTGTCGAGCCGCTCCTCAAGGTCCTGGGCGGCGTTGAGCTGCTCGTTGTCCTTGTCTTCGGGCAGGCGGTGCATCTTCGCCCCGCACGTGGGGCATTTCAGGCTCCGCATTCTCCACCGGCGATAGCTGAGCCATGCCAGCAGGAAGAACACGAGACCCGCGCCGGCCGAGACGATCGAGAGCCAGAAGAGCAGCGGCATCCGCCCGCGCCACACTATCGACTTGGTGTAGTGTGTCTTGCAGCGGCGCGCGTCGCGCCAGGCGAGCACGAACACGACGGCCGAAACCAGAAAGGCTATCGCCGCGATCCAGCCGAGGAATCTGAGAATCACGCCGGAGTCGAGCGCGTCGGCGTCGCCGCCCATGTTCTCGGCCTTCCCCGATCGCAGCTCCTCGGCCACGGCCGGGTCGCTGACGGCCTGCGCCACGAGTCCGACGGAGTTCTCGACGGCGGCGCCGAGGTCGTCTTCTTTCATGGCGGGGATGACGGCGCGGTCGATTATCTTTCTGCAGGCGATGTCGGGCAGGACGCCTTCCATGCCGTAGCCGGTCATTATGAATGCCTTGCGCGATCCGGGGGATATCATGACGAGCACGCCGTTGTCTTTGTCTTCCTTTCCTATCTTCCAGCGCGTGAACAGGCGCTCGCACCACTGTGCGGGCTCCATGTCGCCGATATCCTCGGGGATGACGACGACGACTTCGGTCGTGGTGTTGAGCCGCAGGTCGGTGAGCCTGCTCTCGACGCGCGACTTGACTGCGGGGTCGAGCAGGCCGGAGGGGTCGATGACGAGCTGAAGACGGCCGTCGGGGCCGAGGGCCTCGATGTCGTCGGGCGAGACGGCCCGCGCCATGAGCGGCATGAGCAGCAACGCCAGCAATACGTATATGAGTCTCTTCATAATTTCTGTGATTATACGGCGGGCAGACTGTGCCCGTTGAGCTTGCGGTAGAGGTCGAGGGCGTAGACGTCGGTCATGCCCGAGACGTGGTCGAGCACGCCCTGGATGCGCTCGTAGGGGAACTCGGAGGTGACGTCATACTGCTGGGGGATGACGTTGAAGAGGAGCCGCGAGTAGTTTTTCGCGGGATTGGTGACGGCGTCGACCAGCGTGTTCATCAGGAACGAGATGATGCGGTTGCCGGCCAGCTCGATGTCGACCACCATCGGGGCGCAGTAGATTCGGTTCCAGGCCGTTGACGAGCATGCCTCGTAGGCGTTGTGGAGCAGCGGGGGGAGACATGCGATCAGGTTGCCGTCGAACGCTCCCTGCAGCATCTCGGGCTCATGGGCCATGAAGGCCTCGGCGCAGTTCTCGACCAGCGCGCCGACGACTCCCGAGCGCAGATAGGCTATCTGCTCGTTGGGGTCAGAGAGGCCGTCCATCACCTTGTGGATGCGGGCGTGGCGCGACGGCTCGAAAAAACCGAGGAAGAGCCCCTTGACCTCGGCAGTGGAGAGGAGCCCGAGCTTGTGGGCGTCCTCGATATCCATGATCTGGTAGCAGATGTCGTCGGCCGCCTCCATGATATAGACGAGCGGATGCCGCGCGAAGCGGCCGGGCGACAGTTCGGGGATGCCGAGCTGGGCGGCCACGCAGCGGTAGATCTCCTCCTCGCTGGCGAAGAAGCCGAACTTGCCTTTGGGCCCGGCGTGCTCGGAGGTGTGGGGATATTTTACAATCGAGGCCAGCGTGGAGTAGGTCATCGCCATGCCTCCGTGCCGGCGACCCTTGAACTGATGAGTGAGCAGACGGAACGAGTTGGCGTTGCCTTCGAAGTTGACGAAGTCGGCCCACTGCCGGTCGGTGAACTCTCCGCGCAGACGCTGGCCCGGACCCTCGCTGAAGAATGTGGAGATAGTCTTCTCGCCCGAGTGGCCGAAAGGGGGATTGCCGAGGTCGTGGCAGAGGCAGGCGGCTGCCACAATGTCGCGGATGTCGTCGAATTTACGGCCCAGCGCCGGGTCGGTGTATTTATCCCTGAGCCTGATGGCCACCTCGTGGGCGAGCGAGCGGCCCACCGACGAGACTTCGAGCGAGTGCGTCAGGCGGTTGTGGACGAAGATGCTGCCCGGCAGGGGGAACACCTGGGTCTTGTTCTGCAGCCGGCGGAAGGGCGACGAGAATATCAGGCGGTCGTAGTCGCGCTGGAAGTCGGAGCGCGTGTGCCGCCGGTCGTCATGGTATTCCTCCATGCCGAGCCGCTTGTCGCAAATCAGTCTTGACCAGTCCATAAGCTTTTTGTGATTTAATTGGGATTATTGCCGGGATTTATCCCGATTTATCAAGATTTATCCCGGTTCCTCCCGATTTATCCCGATTCATCCCGATTTATCCCGATTCATCGGGATTCGTCTTTCACTTTCTTCAGTCTCAGCGTCGAGCCTCCGTGATCCGGGAACTGAAGTGTTATCATCCCGGCGCCGGTGACCTGCGCCTTTATCTCGCCAGGCAACGGTTCGCCGGAGGGGTCGAGCCATTCGACGTCGTAGACGCCGCCGAACGACGTGGCCCGCAGCCGGCATTTGGTCATGCCGGCCTCCCAGATGTCGGCGTTCTTGACTGCGCCGTCTATATATATGAGTTCGTAACCACGGTCGTTGCCGTCGCCGACCATCGCCAGACGGTAGTTGCCGCCGAGGCGCAGGGCGTCGTCTTCAAGCTGGCGGTCGAAAATCTCCCAGATGCCTTCCATATCGTCGGTGGAGCGCATGAAGTATGTCTGCCTCACGTCGGGGATGCCGAAATGCGAATGCCGCGAGCGCATCCGGCCGAGGTCGGCGCCTTCGGGCTGCAGCGTGATGCAGTCGATCTCCAGCCGGCAGCCGGGCAGGGCGAATATCGCCACGGTGTCGCACGCGGGGGCCGCGACGGTCATGGCGGCCTCGAGACGCCGGTTGCCGAGCGAGAGCGTCATCATGTCGCCGGCGCATCGAAGACGGCAGGTGTTGACGCCGTCTGCGAAATCGACGCCGTCGCGCACCTCGGTCCGGGAGGTCTCGCCGTCCCGGATCGCGGTGATGTCGATGCGCGATATGGTGAGGTCGTCGTGGGGGTCGTGGAGCGGGGCGAGCGTGAAACTGACGTCCCCGGCCTTGATTCCCCAGGTGGTGCGGTCCGCGGTCCGGGTCTTGCCGTCGCGGTCGGTGTAGCGGCTTTTCGACGGATGTCCGGCCGAGATGTCGGCCACTCGCAGCGTGAGCGTGAAGTCGCGGCTGTCAATCGGCAGGACAATAAACGCCGTGTCGGGGCCGTCGGCCACAAGCGCGAGCGGCCGCCCGGGCACGCTGTCGGCGCCCAGGGGGCCGAATCCGCGAGTCGAGTTATAGCAGCGCGGCGCGCGCGTGGAGGCCGAGGCCATGCCGGTGATGGCGGTCACGATGCCCACCACGGCGAATATCATGATGATGCCGCCGGTGATCTTGTTGATGAGCCACATCGAGCGCAGGTTGAAATGGCTGCGCACCTTGTCGACGAAATACGTCACCATCCACCACCACATCAGCGCGCCGGCGAAGATGAACAGGAAGCCGACGGCGTAATGGCCGATGGCGATTTCGGGCAACAGGAAGTTGAACCGCGCGAACAGTCCGATTATCAGGAAGATAATCAGAGGATTGGAGAATGTGAACAGAAAGCCGCTCAGCACATCGCGGCCCGGCGACTCGCGGCCCTTGTCGGGCTTCTTGAGCGTCCGGGCCGGGTTGGAGCGGAAGAGGTAAACGCCGAAGACGACGAGCACGAGGCTGCCGACGATCTGAATCGTGTTCTGGTTGGCCTTCAGGAAATCCTCGATGAACGAGAGGCCGAAGCCTGTGAGCAGACAATAGAACAGGTCGGAGATCGCGGCACCGAGTCCGGTGTAGAACCCGGTGCGCCTCCCCTTCTCGAGCGTGCGCTGCACGCACAGGATACCCACCGGGCCCATAGGCGCGGAGATGATGACGCCGATGGCTATGCCGCGCCATATCATATAGAGTATGCCTTCGAGTATTCCCATACGCTGTCAGAGGGGAGAGCCGCCGTCGGTGGCGGAGGTACAATATCAGAAGTTGACTATCAGATAGCCCCCGTAGGGGCCGGGGCGGCATTCGAAACGCCGCAGGCCGCGCTTTTCAGCCAGCGCGGGACCGGAGGCCGGGCTTCCGCCGCGCTCCACGACGTCGTAGTGCGAGCCGCAGTCGGGACACACCGCCACAGGCACGAGCCCGTCGGCCTGCATGCTCACGCGGATGTCGGGCGAGTTCTCTACCGGACACGACAGGTCGTAGGCCATGGGCACGCCGGCCTCGGAGGTGAACGGATTGACGCCGTTGATCAGCAGCACGCCGCCGTAGCCCGTGGCCGAGTTGGCGCTGTAGGGGAAGTCGGCGGGCACCCGCAGCGACTTGATGAAGACGCGGTAGTTGCCGAATCCCTCGACACCGTATGTGTTCCACAGGTCGGGCGAACCGAGGTTGAGGTTCACCGGCACCGATGGGGTGACGTCGTTGTTGACCGATTTGCAGCCGCCCAAGGCGAGCGACGCGATGAAGCACACCGCGGCTGTGAAGGCGTATGCCAATGAGCGCAGCACGCTCATTGCATCGGCATCTGACGCATCATCTGGCCGAACTGGTCGACCATCTTCTGCATGGGGCCGTTGACCATCGGCTTCATGATGGCCGGGATCTGGAGGTCGATCTGCACGTAGGTCTCGCACGTCTCGGGAGTCAGCGGCACGATGTGCAGCGACATGCCCAGGGGCACGGGCGTGCCAACGCCCTCAAGGCGTATCAGCGTCGGGGCCTGCCTCTCGACGACGCGGAGCGTGATCTCGCCCACCGGACCGCCGGGAATCACAATCGTGTCGGACGTGACGCGTATCTTGCTGAGCATCTGCATCTGGTCGGCCGACGCATAGCCCTCTGGCACGTTCTTCAGCAGCTCGCCGAGCCCCTCGAGGTCGGAATATTTCTCAAACACCGTGGAGGCCGGATAGGCCATTCCCACCTTTTCGCTTGTGTATGTTGCCAATTGTCTGTGTATTTTAGGTTTGGTTATATTTACGGGGAGTTGTCACTCCGCCACCCAGTTGGCCGGGTCGCGGCGCCACTCCTTGAGCGTCTTTTCCTGCGACGGGTCGATATATTTGATGTCGATCGCCGCCTCGACCAGAGTGTCGTAGGTGCAGAGCGACTCGACGTTGACGTCGGCGTCGCGCAGGCGCTTGACCGCGACGGGAAACTCGTAGTTGAGCACGCAGACTCCGCCCAGCACGTCGCAGGCGCTGAAGCGTATCGTCTCGGCGGCCTTGAGCGAGCCGTTGCCCGTGGCCACTATGTCCTCCACCATCACGACCTTCTTGCCGAGCTGCAGGTCGCCCTCGATCAGGTTCTCCAGACCATGGTCCTTGGGCGTCGAGCGCACGTAGATGAACGGCAGCCCCAAGGCGTCGGCCGCGAGCGTCCCGAACGGAATCGCGGACGTCGAGACCGCCGCCACGACCTCCGCGTCGGGATATTTCTCGAGTATCAACCTCGACATCTCCACCTTCACGAAATTCCGCACGTCGATATACGACAATATGCGGCGGTTGTCATTGTATATGGGAGAATTCCAGCCTGAGCCCCAGACGAAGGGCATCTCGGGCTGCAACTTCACGGCGCTGATTTCAAGCAACTTGTCTGCAAGAAGACGGTCTGGTTTTTTCATAATTTCATTATAAGGCTTTCTATTCAATCTGCAAATTTACATCTATACCTTAAAAAAAACAAATAATACCCGTTAAAAAGTTTAAACCGCCGCCCGGACACCACGCTCCCGGACAACAAAAAACCTCCGGCAAGAGCGCATCCACATTGCCAGAGGTAAACAATTCAACAAAAACAGTGTTCCCATGGGGAGTCGAACCCCAATCGTCGGAACCGGAATCCGATATTCTATCCATTGAACTATGGGAACTTTTCCGGTGGCGAGGCTTTCAGCCGGGCGTTTTTAGGCCAAGACTTAGGCTTCGCACGCTTTTAGACTGCAAAGATAATGCTTTTTTCATAAATTATCGTTATCTTTGGAAAAAATTTTACTCGCAAGGCATGTCACGAACCTGTCGGCGACGTGCCGGACGCTTTTTTCTATGGATGTAAGAATCGAAAAGGGATGGAAGGAGGCCCTCGCGGCCGAGTTCGAGAAGGATTATTTCAGGCAGCTCACCGATCGTGTGCGTGCCGATTACGCCGACGCGTCGGTGCGGGTGTACCCTCCGGCGCGCGATATCTTCGCGGCGTTCGACGCCTCGCCGTTCGACGAGACGAAGGTGGTGATTATCGGCCAAGACCCATATCATGGTCCGGGGCAGGCCAACGGCCTCTGTTTCTCGGTCAATCCGGGCGTGGACATCCCGCCCTCGCTGCGCAATATCTTCCGCGAGGTCCACGATGACACGTGCGCGCCGATTCCGGCCGACGGCGACTTGTCGCGCTGGGCGCGTCAGGGCGTGCTGCTGCTCAACTCGTCGCTCACCGTGCGCGAACATGCGCCGAAGTCGCATTCGGGCATCGGCTGGGAGCGCCTCACCGACGCGGCCGTGCATAGTCTTGCCGAGCGGCGCGACAACCTTGTCTTCATCCTCTGGGGCGCCGACGCCATCCGCAAGGGGGCCTTCATCGACCGTTCGCGACACCTCGTGCTGACCTCGCCCCACCCCTCCCCTCTCTCGGCGAGCCGCGGATTCTTCGGCAACCATCATTTCACCCGGGCCAACGAGTATCTCGCGGCCCACGGCAAGACCCCTATCGTATGGTAAGACTTCTCGCTTCTCTCGCCCTCGCGCTCTGCGCCTTGACGGCCGTCGGCGCCGCTACCGATACGTCCGAGCGGATATTCGACCGCCGCTTCCGCACGCTCAAGGTGGAGACGGCCGACAATTTCATGGCTCCGCCTGTGATCCGCATGGGCACCGACGACCGCATCACCATCAAGTTCGACGAGATCGGTGAGGACAATTCATATCTGGAATACAGGCTGATACACTGCAACGCCGACTGGCAGCCGTCGAGGCTGATCGAGAGCGAATACGTCTCGGGCTTCAATTCGCAGCGCATCGAGGACTTCGCGTTCTCGTCATCGACGTTCGTGCATTACGTCAACTATCTCATCACTCTGCCAAACGACGACATGCGCATACTGCATTCGGGCAACTACCTGCTGCAGGTCCACGACCCGGACGATCCGGAGACGACGCTGCTGCAGGCGCGGTTCAGCGTCTCGGAGGGCTCGGCCTTCACCTCGGGCGGCGTGACGTCGCGCACCGACATGGGCCACAACACGCGCTGGCAGCAGCTCGACCTGATGGTCGACTGCGAGGGCGTCGGCGCGGTCAATCCCTATCAGGACATCACGGTGGAGGTCTCGCAGAACATGCGTCCAGGCACGCGCCGCACGCTGCGTTCGCCGCTGCGTGTGGACGGTTCGCGCGCCATCTATGAGCATCTGCCCGACCTCGTGTTCCCTGCCTCGAACGAATACCGCCGCTTCGAGTCGGTGAGCAACAATTTCCCCGGCATGCACGTCGACTCGCTCCGCTATATGGGCTCGAACTATCATGTCTGGCTCAAGACCGACTTCGAGCGCGCATCGGCCGAATACAGTTTCGACCGCACGCAGCATGGCCGCTTCAAGGTGCATGAATACAACGCCACCGACCCCGACATCGGGGCCGACTACATCACGGTGCATTTCCTGCTCGACAGCCCGGAATTTCCCGACGCCGAGGTCTATGTCGACGGCGAGTTCGCCCACGGGCATTACGACGCCTCCAACCTAATGACCTACGACCGCGGGCTCGGAGCCTACACCGCCGCGATTCCGCTCAAGCAGGGGGCCTACAACTATCAGTATGTGTTGCGCCGCCGGGGCGACTCGGCTCCGCCGTCGCCCGCGCCGATCGAGGGCGACAAGTACGAGACCGAGAACGAATATGACGTGATGGTCTGGTACCGTCCGCCGGGCGCGCGCGCCGACAGGCTCGTGTCGTCGGCCGTGTTCGTACCGTAAACCCTTAACATTCACAAGATGATTCAGATACAACATACGCTCGTTTCTCTCGACCTCATCGAGAAGTATTTCGTCTGCGACCTCGGCGCCTGTCTGGGCGCCTGCTGCATCGAGGGCGACGCCGGCGCGCCGCTGACACAGCGGGAGTCCGACCGCATCGCCGGGGTTTACCCGGAGATTCGCGGCGAGATGGCCCCCCGCGCCGTCGAGGCGGTGGAAGGGGAGGGCGTCTCGTACACCGACCCGGACGGCGACCTCGTTACACAGATTGTCGACGGCCGCGACTGCGCCTTCACGTGCTACGCTCCCGGCGGCAAATGCCTCTGCGCCCTCGAGAAGGCCTTCCGCGAGGGGCGCATCCCCGACGTCAAGCCGATGTCGTGCCGCCTATATCCCGTCAGGCTCAAGGAATACGACGGCTTCACGGCCGTCAACATGCACCATTGGAAGATATGCCGCCCGGCCGAGACGCTGGGCCGTAAGCTCGGAGTCCGGGCTTACGAGTTCCTCAAGGGGCCGCTGACGGCACGCTTCGGCAAGGAATGGTATGACGAGCTTGAGCTGACGGCCAGAGAGTATCTCAAACAGAAGAAAAACGATTGAAGCCTATGGCACAGGTAAACTGGTGGATGACGGCGATCGCGCTCACCGCCTACGCGGTGATGGTGATCAGCTGCGTCATCGTGATCCTCAAGGAGAACCGCAACCCGATCCGCTCGCTGTCGTGGGTGATCGCGCTGATATTCCTCCCCTTCGTGGGGCTCGTGTTCTACCTCTTCTTCGGGCGCAGCCTGCGCGGCCAGCATATGATCTCGCGCATGAACAAGCGCAAGATCATTACCTCCATGGCCCCGCGCCACGTCAATCTGGACTCGCAGAACCTCTCTCGCGCCGACCGCACGCTCGTCAAGCTTGCCCGCAACCTGTCGTCGTCGTTCTACACGGTCAACAACGAGATCGACATATTCACCACGGGCGAGGACAAGTTCACGGCCCTCAAGGCCGATCTGCTCGGCGCCACGAGGTCGATCTATCTGCAGTATTACATCTTCCTCGACGACACGCTCGGCCATGAGATCGCGGAGATTCTGATGCGCAAGGCGGCCGAAGGCGTCGAGGTCAAGGTGATGTATGACAACGTGGGCAGTTTCTCGGCGCGAAACCGGTTCTTCAAGATGATGAACGAGGCCGGCATCGAGACGCACCCGTTCTTCAAGGTGACCTTCCCGCAGTTTGCCAACCGCGTCAACTGGCGCAACCACCGCAAGCTCGTCATCATCGACGAGACCACGGGCTACATCGGAGGCATGAACATCGCCGACCGCTACGTGAAGAACACCGGCCGCGGCTGGGGCTGGCGTGACACGCATTTCCGCGTCCGGGGCGACATCGTGGAGTCGATGCTCTTCTCGTTCGTGGTCGACTGGAACTTCCGCAACCAGGAGCACCCGATGCGCTATCCCAAGGTGCTTCCGGTGCAGATCCGCAACGACGTCGGCATGCAGCTTGTCGGCTCCGGCCCGGTGTCACAGTGGGACAACCTCGCCCTGTGCTTTCTGAGGGCCATCACGTCGGCCACACGGTGCATCTATATCCAGACCCCTTACTTCCTCCCTACGGACGCCCTGAGGCACGCCTTGGAGGCCGCTGCGCTGGCCAAGATAGACGTGCGCATCATGATTCCGCGCCGCAGCGACTCGCGGATGCTGCAGTACGCCTCGTTCTCTTACGTCACGCAGTGCCTCAAGGCCGGCATCAAGGTCTATCTCTACAACCCGGGAATGCTCCACGCCAAGGCGATGATCATCGACGACAACCTCGTCACGGCCGGCTCGACAAACTTCGATTTCCGCAGCTTCGAGAACAATTTCGAGTGCAATCTCTTCATCTACGACCGCGACGTCAACGCCCGTATGCGCGAGATATTCTTCGCCGACATGTCGCATTGCTCGAAGCTGACCTACAGCCAG
>CAJTXU010000005.1:59583-90942 GCA_910584125.1 uncultured Muribaculaceae bacterium
TCCCCAATCCTGTAGACTCAATATCTGTTCTCGTTGCCCGTATTACTTATTACTTTAAGCGCGAGATATTCTTCGCCGACATGTCGCATTGCTCGAAGCTGACCTACAGCCAGTGGCACAAGCGCCCGATCCTGCAGCGATCGCTCGAATCTGTGGTGCGTCTGGTCTCCCCAATCCTGTAGACTCAATATCTGTTCTCGTTGCCCGTATTACTTATTACTTAATACTTTTTACTTAAAAACATTGCCGGGGCGATTCTTGCGAATCGTCCCGGCGTTTGTATTGTGACTTGTTCGGAGTCTTATGCCTCGGGGGCCTCCTCAGCCTTCGGAGCCTCTTCGGCTGCGGGGGCTGCTGCGGGGGCTGCGGCCTTCTTCGAACGCGAGCGGCGCGTGCGTGTCTTCTTCTCCTTGGTGGCCTCGAGGGCAGCCTCGTTGAAGTCTACGAACTCGATCATCGCCATCTCCGCATTGTCGCCAAGACGGTGGCCCGTCTTGAGGATACGCAGGTAGCCGCCCGGACGGTCGGCGACCTTCTCGGAGATCGTTCCGAAGAGCTCCTTGACTGCCTCCTTGTTCTGGAGATAGCTGAACACGATGCGGCGGTTCTGCGTCTCATCGTTCTTCGAGCGCGTGATCAGCGGCTCGGCATAGACGCGCAATGCCTTGGCCTTTGCCAGCGTGGTGTAGATGCGCTTATGCTCGATAAGTGCAATCGCCAGATTGGCCAGCAGGGCGTCGCGATGGCCCTTCTTGCGGCTCAGGTGATTGAATTTTTTATTATGTCTCATTGTGCGATTTAGTCTTTGTCTAATTTATATTTAGAAATGTCCATTCCGAAGGAAAGGTTGTGCTTGTCGAGAAGGTCGTCGAGTTCCGACAGCGACTTCTTTCCGAAGTTTCTGAATTTGAGCAGGTCGTTTCTGCTGTACTGCACGAGCTCGCCGAGAGTCTCCACCTCGGCGCTCTTGAGGCAGTTGAGCGCGCGGACCGAAAGATCCATGTCGACCAGCTTGGTCTTCAGCAGCTGACGCATGTGCAGCACCTCCTCGTCGAACTCCTCGGGAGCGTCGTCCTGGGGGGTCTCGAGCGTGATCTTCTCATCGCTGAACATCATGAAATGCTGGATGAGGATCTTGGCGGCCTCCTTGAGGGCGTCCTTCGGCAGAATGGATCCGTCGGTGGTGACTTCGATTATGAGCTTCTCGTAGTCGGTCTTCTGCTCGACACGGAAGTTGTCGACCTCATACTTCACGTTCTTGATCGGAGTGTAGATGGAGTCGATGGCGATCGTGTCGGCGCTTGAGCCGGCCAGCATCTCGCGGTTCTCGTCAGCAGGCACCCAGCCGCGGCCCTTGTTGATCGAATATTCCATGTCGAAGCCGTAGTCGGGGTCGAGATGGCAGATCACGAGGTCGGGGTTGAGGACCTCGAAGCCGGAGAGCACCTTTCCTAAGTCGCCAGCCGTAAACACATCCGTTCCCGACACCTTGACCGTGGCGGTCTCGGCGTTGTGGTCCTCGGTTACCTGCTTGAACCTGATCTGCTTCAGATTGAGGATGATGTTGGTCACATCCTCCTTCACGCCGGGTATCGTGTCCAGCTCATGTGCCACGCCGCTGATGCGGATGGAGTTGATGGCGAAACCGCCGAGCGACGACAACAGAATGCGTCGCAGCGCGTTGCCGATGGTCTGGCCGTAACCCGGCTCGAGCGGACGGAATTCGAATTTGCCAAACGAATTGTCGGCCTCAAGCATGATGACCTTTTCGGGTTTCTGAAATGCTAAAATTGGCATGGGTTCTTAGTGTTTATTATTTAGAATAGAGCTCGACGATCAGCTGCTCCTTGATGGTCTCGGGGATGTCCTCGCGTGCGGGCACGTGGAGGAACTTGCCGCCCATGATCGAGTTGTCCCACTCAATCCAAGGATACTTGCTGTGGTTGAATCCTGACACGGAGTCGGCGATCACCTCGAGCGACTTCGACTTCTCGCGGACTGTGACTACATCGCCCGGCATGACGCGATACGAAGGTATGTTCACGTTCTTGCCGTTTACGTTGATGTGCTTGTGGAGCACGAGCTGGCGCGCGGCCGGACGGCTCGGAGCGAGGCCGAGACGGTAGACCACGTTGTCGAGACGGCTCTCGAGCAGCTGCAGCAGCACCTCGCCCGTGATGCCCTTGGTGCGGGCCGCCTTCTCGAACAGGTTGCGGAACTGACGCTCCAGCACACCGTATGTGTATTTCGCTTTCTGTTTCTCGCGCAGCTGAGTGCCGTACTCAGACGTCTTCTTGCGACGGTTCTGTCCGTGCTGGCCCGGGGGGTAGTTTCTCTTTGCAAAAACCTTGTCCTCGCCGAAAATGGGCTCGCCGAACTTGCGCGCGATCTTTGTTTTTGGTCCTGTGTATCTTGCCATTATTTTTATCTTTTTTGCTCATCCCTGGGCAATGCCCCTTAGCGCAGCCGCGACCTTCGAGAGAAAGTGATGGTGAAGGTCAATTCGCATTCAGGGCATGGCTTGGCGGATAGGTTCAGAATTTCTTTGTTTGCGAACGCTCTTATCAGACTCTTCTTCTCTTGGGGGGACGGCATCCGTTGTGCGGAAGCGGGGTGACGTCGATGATCTCTGTGACCTCGATGCCGCTCTGGTGCACGAAGCGGATAGCGGCCTCACGGCCGTTGCCCGGGCCCTTGACGTAAGCCTTCACCTTGCGGAGGCCAAGGTCGAATGCGACCTTCGCGCAGTCCTGCGCCGCCATCTGGGCTGCGTAGGGAGTGTTCTTCTTCGAGCCTCTGAAGCCCATCTTGCCCGCCGACGACCAGGAAATGACCTGGCCCTCGTCGTTGGCCAGACACACGATGATGTTGTTGAAGGAGCTATGCACGTGAAGCTGGCCGCTTGCGCCAACCTTGACATTCCTCTTCTTTGCTGCGACTGTCTTTTTTGCCATATTGTGTTGTGATTATTTTGTAGCTTTCTTCTTGTTGGCGACTGTTTTCTTGCGTCCCTTGCGCGTGCGGGCATTGTTCTTCGTGCTCTGTCCGCGCACCGGAAGACCAAGACGGTGACGGATGCCGCGGTAGCAGCCTATGTCCATCAGTCGCTTGATGTTGAGCTGGATTTCCGTGCGGAGGTCGCCCTCCACCTTGTATTCGCGCTGTATCACCTCACGCACGGCCGCTGCCTGTGCGTCGGTCCAGTCCTGCACCTTGATGTCTCGGTTCACGCCGGCCTTGTCGAGTATCGTCTTGGCTGCGCTGCGTCCGATGCCGAAGATGTAGGTCAACGCTATCTCTCCTCTTTTGTTCTGCGGCAAATCTACGCCGACAATTCTTACTGCCATATTGCTTGTTTACGGTATTTTCTGCAAAGGTAATAAAATTATCCTTGACGCTGTTTAAATTTTGGATTTTTCTTGTTGATTACGTACAGTCTACCCTTCCGGCGTACGATCTTGCTGTCGGGAGTGCGCTTTTTTACTGATGCTCTAACTTTCATATCGAGTTGTCGTTTTTATTTGTACCTGAAAGATATCCTTCCCTTGCTCAGGTCGTAGGGACTCATCTCCACTTTAACCTTGTCGCCGGGAAGAATCTTGATGTAGTGCATTCTCATCTTGCCCGAGATGTGGGCCGTGATCACGTGCCCGTTCTCGAGTTCGACCTTGAACATGGCGTTCGACAACGCCTCGAGAATCACACCGTCCTGTTCTATTGCAGCCTGTTTAGCCATGTCTAACCTTCGTTGATTGTGATCTCCTGCTTGTCCTCGCCGGCGCCTCCGGGCAGCGCGCGCTCGATGTGGTCGAACGTCGTCAGTATCTCGGGCTCGCCGTCGGTGATGAGGATCGTGTGCTCGAAATGCGCCGAGGGCTTGCGGTCGCGCGTGCGGCACTCCCACCCGTTGCGCTCTATCACGATGTTCTTGCTGCCCATGTTGATCATGGGCTCGACGCAGATCAGCATCCCGGGCTTCAGCACGGGGCCGATGCCTCGGCGTCCGTAGTTGGGCACCTCGGGGTCCTCGTGCATGCTCTTGCCGATGCCGTGGCCGCACATCTCGCGCACGACGCTGTAGCCGTGACGCTCGCAGTATGTCTGCACAGCGTTCGAGATGTCGCCGATGCGCTTGCCGGCCGTCGCGGCCTGAATGCCGCGGTAGAGCGACTCGCGAGTCACCGTCAGAAGCGCCTGCTTCTTCTCGTCGATCTCGCCGACAGCGAACGTATAGCAGCTGTCGCCGTTCCAACCGTCGAGCTCGGCCACGCAGTCCGTGCCCACGATATCCCCCTCGCGGAGGGCGTAGTTCGACGGAAAGCCATGCACCACGGTCTCGTTGACCTCGATGCACAGCGTGCCGGGGAATCCGTGATAGCCAAGGCAAGCGGGTTTACCCCCGTTGTCGAGGATAAACTCTCTTGCTATGGTGTCGAGCTTGAGCGTGGTGACGCCGGGCTTTACCCATTTCGCCACCTCGCCGAGCGTGCGGCTCACCAGATCGCAGGCCGCCCGCATCTTCTCAATCTCTTCAGGAGTCTTGATGAATATCATTTTCTCAGTCTCAGCTCAGGTTAAAATGCGCTGTTGCCGGACGCGCGTCCCTTGATGCGGCCATGCTTCATCAGGCCGTCATACCTGTGCATGATCAGGTGGCCCTCCACGATGCGGAGCGTGTCGAGAACGACACCCACCAGAATCAGCAGCGACGTGCCGCCGAAGAAGGAGGCGAAGCTGCGGTTCAGGCCGCACACGTGCGCTATGGCCGGCAGGATGGCCACGATGCCCAGGAAGATCGATCCGGGCAACGTGATCCTCGACATGATGGAGTCGAGATAGTCTACCGTCGGCTTGCCGGGCTTGATGCCGGGGATGAAGCCGTTGTTGCGCTTCATGTCCTCGGCCATCTGGGCCGGACGCACCGTGATCGCCGTGTAGAAGTAGGTGAACGCCACGATCATGATGAAGTATACCAGGTTGTACCAGAAACCGTACATGTCGGTCATCGCGCCGAAGAAGCCTGTCTGCGTCTTGCTGAAGCCGATCAGCGTGATGGGGATGAACATGATGGCCTGCGCAAAGATGATGGGCATGACGCCGGCCGCGTTCACCTTCAGAGGGATGAACTGGCGCGCGCCGCCATACTGCTTGTTGCCGACCACCTTCTTGGCGTACTGCACGGGCACGTTGCGCGTGCCCTGAACGAGCAGCACGGCGCCGGCGATCACGGCAAGAAGAATCACGATCTCGACGAGGAAGAGCACGAGGCCGCCGCCCTGCGAGTTCATGAGTCGTCCGGTGAATTCCTGGATGAAGGCCTCCGGCAGGCGCGCGATGATACCGATCAGAATGATGAACGAGATGCCGTTGCCCACGCCCTTCTGGTCGATGCGCTCGCCGAGCCACATGATGAACATGGAGCCCGCCGCGAGGACGATCGTCATAAACACTATGGTCCAGAAACCTAATTCAACGTGGCCGCCGGCTGCCTGAACCTGGTACTTGAGATTCATAAGATAAGCCGGACCCTGCAGCACGAGAATAAGCACTGTCAGATAGCGGGTGTACTGGTTGAGCTTCATCCGGCCGCTCTCACCCTCGCGCTGCATCTTCTGGAATGCGGGCAGCACCATGCCGAGCAGCTGTATCACGATCGACGCCGTGATATAAGGCATGATACCCAGGGCGAAGATAGAGGCCTGCGAGAAGGCGCCGCCCGAGAACATATCGAGCAGCTGCATCAACCCGTCGGCAGTGAAATTCTTGAGTGCCAGCAGCTCGTCGGGATTGATTCCCGGCAAGACCACGTAGCATCCGAAACGGTAGATGATCACAAGCAGCAGCGTGATGCCGATGCGCTTGCGGAGATCCTCGACGCTCCAGATATTTTTTATTGTCTTTGTAAATCCCATTGTGTAGTGAATTATTTTTTAACGACAGAACCGCCGGCGGCCGTGATGGCTGCCTCGGCCGACTTCGAGAAGGCGTCGGCCTCGACCTGCACGGCGTGGCTCAGAGAGCCGTTGCCGAGGATCTTGACCGGTGCGTTCTTCGGGGCCAGTCCTGCGTTGCGGAGGTCTTCGACCGTCACCTTCGTGGCGCCCGCCGCAGCGAGCTGCTCGATGGCGTCGAGATTGATGGCCTTGTACTCCACACGGTTGATGTTCTTGAAGCCGAATTTGGGCACGCGACGCTGCAGAGGCATCTGACCACCTTCGAAACCGACCTTGTGCTTGTAGCCAGAGCGCGACTTGGCGCCCTTGTGTCCGCGTGTCGAGGTGCCGCCGTAGCCCGATCCCGTGCCACGGCCTATTCTCTTGCATTTCTTGTTGCTGCCCACGGCAGGCTGTAGATTATGTAATTCCATTTCCTCTTGTCAGTTTTAGAGTTTAGTAACTGTCACCAGATGGTGAACCCTCTTTACCATACCCATCACCGAAGGTGTGTCTTCCTTCACGACGCTATGGTTCATCTTGTGAAGTCCGAGCGCGTCGAGCGTCTCCTTCTGAACCTTGGGAGCGTTGATACGGCTCTTGGTCTGTGTTATCTTTATCTGGGCCATGTCTGAGATTATTTGCCGTTAAACACTTTCTCGACGCTGATGCCGCGGTTCTGGGCAACCTGCGCCGGGCTGCGGAGCTCGTCGAGCGCCGCGATTGTAGCCTTCACAAGGTTGTGAGGGTTGGACGATCCCTTCGACTTGGCCAGCACGTCGGTGATGCCGACGCTCTCGAGCACGGCACGCATGGCGCCTCCGGCCTTCACTCCCGTACCCTCGGATGCGGGCTTGAGGAAGATGCGCGAGCCGCCGAACTTAGCGGCGACCTCGTGAGGAATCGTGCCCTTGTGCACGGGCACCTTGATCAGATTCTTCTTGGCAGTCTCCACGCCCTTGGCGATGGCCGCCTGCACCTCGTTGGCTTTGCCCAGGCCCCAGCCGATCACGCCGTCGCCGTTGCCGACTACGACGATCGCCGCGAAGCTGAACGCGCGTCCGCCCTTGGTGACCTTCGTCACACGGTTGATCGCAACCAGGCGATCCTGAAGCTCAAGGTCGTTTGTGGTCTTTACCTTATTGTTCTTTGCCATGTCTTCTCTTAAAATTTAAGGCCACCCTTGCGGGCTGCGTCTGCCAGTGATTTTACTCGGCCGTGATACAGGTAGCCGTTGCGGTCGAACACGACCTCCGTGATACCTTTCTCGCCGGCTTTCTTTGCGATCTCCTCGCCGACCTTGGCGGCGATCTCTGTTTTCGTGCCTCCCTCGAGTCCCTTGGACGACGCCGATACGAGCGTTGCGCCCGCCAGGTCGTCGATCACCTGGACATAGATGGCCTTGTTCGAACGGAACACACTCATGCGCGGACGCTCGGCGGTGCCGGAGATTTTGCCGCGGATACGAGTCTTGATCTTATTTCTTCTTGCTATCTTGGATACCATAACTGCTTACTTTTTATTTGGCGTTAGCCGACTTGCCTGACTTGCGGCGGATTATCTCGCCGACAAACTTGATACCTTTGCCCTTGTAGGGTTCGGGCTTGCGCAGCGAGCGGATCTTGGCGCATACCTGGCCGAGAAGCTGCTTGTCGCTGCTCTCCAGGATGATGAGCGGGTTCTTGTTGCGCTCGGTCTTGGCCTCGACCTTGATCTCCTTGGGCAGTTTGATGTAGATAGCGTGCGAGTAGCCGAGCGAAAGCTCCAGGATCTGGCCGTTAGCCGTCGCGCGGTAACCCACGCCCACGAGCTCCATCTCCTTCTTGTAGCCTTCCGACACTCCGACCACCATGTTGTGGATCAGCGCGCGGTAGAGACCGTGCATGGCGCGGTGCTCACGCTCGTCGTCGGGACGCGTCAGAACTACGTGGCCGTCCTCGACCTTTACCTCGATATCGGGATTCACTTCCTGTACTAGCTCTCCCTTCGGACCCTTTACGGTCACTTCGTTTCCTTTTACCTGTACGGTTACGCCCGCGGGTATCGCAATCGGTGATTTACCTATTCTTGACATAATACCTCCTTTTTAATAAACGTAACACAATACTTCGCCGCCGATCTTGCGCTCTTTGGCTTCCTTGTTGGTCATCACGCCCTGCGATGTCGAGAGGATAGCGATGCCCAGTCCGTTGAGCACGCGGGGCATGTCTTTGTAGCCGGTGTACTGGCGAAGACCCGGACGCGAGACGCGGTGAAGGTTCTTGATCGCGCACACCTTGTCGGCCGGATCGTATTTGAGGGCGATCTTGATGGTGCCCTTCGGGCCGTCCTCGATGAACTTGTAGTTCAGGATGTAGCCCTGGTCGAAAAGGATCTTGGTTATCTCCCTTTTCATCTTTGAGGTCGGAACTTCCACCACGCGGTGTCCTGCCATGATGGCGTTCCGGACTCTTGTCAGATAATCTGCAATTGGATCAGTCATTTTTTTGTTGGTTAAATTGATTCAGATGCACTGAACAATATTTAAAACTCACAGTATATTCGAGAGTATGCCGGGGCGGCAGCGGAGGCCGCCGGTGACATTCGTCACCAGCTTGCCTTCTTAACGCCCGGAATCAGGCCGGCCGACGCCATCTCGCGGAACTGGATGCGCGAGATGCCGAACTGACGCATGTAGCCTTTGGGACGGCCCGTGATCTCGCAGCGGTTGTGCAGACGCACGCGCGACGCGTTCTTCGGAAGCTTCTGGAGCTTGGTCAGGGCGTCATAGTCGATGTTGCCTTCCGCATCCGCCAGGGCTGCCTTCTTGAGGGCTGCCTTCTTGGCGGCATATCTGGCCACCATGCGCTGACGCTTCACCTCGCGGGCCTTCATTGATTCTTTTGCCATAGCTTTATTTTTCGTGTTTGAACGGTAATCCGAATTTCTTAAGCAACGCGAAGCCCTCCTCGTCGGTGTTGGCCGAGGTGACGAACGTGATGTTCATACCCTGCAGCTTGGGCACGTTGTCGATGTTGATCTCGGGGAAGATGATCTGCTCGGTGATGCCCAGCGTGTAGTTGCCGCGGCCGTCGAGCTTCGAGTTGATGCCCTTGAAGTCGCGGATACGGGGCAGAGCCACGCGCACCAGACGCTCCAGGAACTCATACATCCTCTCGCGGCGCAGTGTCACCATCGCGCCGATGGGCATCTTCTTACGCAGCTTGAAGTTCGAGATGTCCTTGCGCGAAAGCGTGGGGACAGCCTTCTGGCCCGTGATGGCCGTCAGCTCGCTGATTGCCGTCTCGATGATTTTCTTGTCCTGTGTGGCCGCGCCCAGACCCTGGTTGATCACGATCTTCTCCAGGCGGGGAACCTGCATGGGAGTGGTGTACTTGAACTCCTCGGTGAGCTCGGGCACGATTTTCTCCTTGTACTGCTTTGAAAGTGTAGTCTCTGCCATTACTTTATCTCCTCTCCTGATTTTTTAGCGTAACGCACCAGTTTGCCGTCCTCGTTGCGGCGGCGTCCGATACGGGTGGGCTTGCCCGTCTTGGGGTCAACCACGTTAAGGTTCGAAATATGCACCGGCGCCTCGATCTTCACGATGCCTCCCTGAGGGTGCTTGGCGCTCGGCTTTGTGCTTTTGGAGACGATGTTGATGCCCTCCACGACGGCGCGGTTCTTCTTCACCAGCACCTCGAGGACGCGGCCCGTCTTGCCCTTGTCGTCGCCGGCGTTGACAAAGACGGTGTCTCCTTTCTTTATATGCAATTTTGCCATTTTCTGAAATTTTGTCTAAGACGGTTGATGAATTGTTAGAGCACCTCGGGTGCGAGCGAGACGATCTTCATGTTCGTGGCGCGAAGCTCGCGGGCCACGGGGCCGAAGATACGCGTGCCGCGGATCTCGCCTGCGTTGTTGAGCAGCACGCATGCGTTGTCGTCGAAACGGATGTAGCTGCCGTCCGGACGGCGGATTTCCTTCTTCGTGCGGACCACTACGGCCTTCGATACGGTGCCTTTCTTGACGTCCGACGAGGGGATCGTGCTCTTCACTGTGACTACGATGATATCACCGACGCCGGCGTAGCGGCGTCCCGTGCCTCCGAGCACATGGATGCAGAGCACCTCTTTCGCGCCCGAGTTGTCGGCTACTGTTAAACGTGATTCTGTCTGTATCATGGTTACTTCACTTTTTCGATGATTTCAACGAGTCTCCATCTCTTGGTCTTGCTCAGGGGGCGGGTCTCCATCAGACGCACGGTGTCGCCTACGGAGCACTCATTCTTTTCGTCGTGAGCATGATATTTCTTCGTCTTGTTGACAAACTTTCCGTAAATCGGGTGTTTCTCTTTCCATTTGATCTCCACCGTGATGGTCTTGTCGCACTTGTTGCTCGAAACGACCCCGATTCTCTCTTTTCTCAAATGTCTTTTGTTCTCTTCCATTTTTAAAATAGTTTCACCGGGTTAATTACTTGGCGGCTGCCTCCTGCGCGGCGGCAATCTCCTTCTGGCGCAACACTGTCTTCAGACGGGCGATCTCACGGCGGTCTTTCGTGATCTTGGCGGGATTGTCCGAGGGAGATATCGCGTGCGCTACTTTCAATTCACGATAAGCCTTCTCTGCGACCTCTATGCGGGCCTGCAACTCCTGAATGCTTAATTCCTTGATTTCTTCCTTTTTCATTGTTTGTTCTTTGTTGGGTGACGGCCGGTCTGACCGCCATACATACACATTTAGGGCCCATTCCGGCCCAATTCGGGGAAGCATGCGTTCACATGCTCCCCGAATGTTGAACCGAAATATTCCCTGATTATTGTGTGGTATGACAGAAAAATCTGCTTGTCACTATTTTTTTCTCTCGTTTTTACGGTTTAAACGTTCTGCGAGGGGTCGTAGTCGCGGCGAACGACGAACTTCGTCAGCACCGGCAGCTTCTGGGCTGCGAGGCGCAGGGCCTCCTTGGCGATGTCGTAGGGTACTCCGTCAACCTCGATGAGGATGCGGCCCGGCGTCACGGGCGCCACGAAGCCCTCGGGGTTACCCTTACCTTTACCCATTCGCACCTCGGCGGGCTTTTTGGTGATGGGCTTGTCGGGGAAGATGCGGATCCAGATCTGACCCTGACGCTGCATGTAACGCGTCACAGCGACACGGGCGGCCTCGATCTGGCGGCCGGTGATCCACTTCGAGTCGAGAGTCTTGATGCCGAACGAGCCGAAAGCCAGCTGATTGCCCCTCTGGGCCTCACCTTTCATGCGGCCCTTTTGCGAACGGCGGTATCTTGTTTTCTTAGGCTGTAACATTATCTAAGATTCTTTACTTGTTAACGGTTGTTGTTCTTTTTGTTGCGGAATCCGCCCTTGCGGCCCTCGCGGGGCGCGCGGCCCGGCTCCTTCTGGCCGGAGACGTATGCAGGCGTGAGTTCCTTCTTGCCGTAGACCTCGCCGCGGCAGATCCAGACCTTGACTCCGACGACACCCACCTTGGTGTGGGCCTCGACCAGTGCGTAGTCGATGTCGGCGCGCAGCGTGTGCAGCGGCGTGCGGCCCTCCTTGAACATCTCCGAGCGAGCCATCTCGGCGCCGTTCAGACGTCCGCTCACCTGGATCTTGATGCCCTCGGCGCCCATGCGCATCGTGCTGGCGATAGCCATCTTGACGGCGCGGCGGTAGGCCACCTTGTTCTCGATCTGGCGGGCGATGTTGGCCGCCACGATCTCGGCGTCGAGCTCAGGACGCTTGATCTCGTGGATATTGATCTGGATCTCCTTGTCGGTGAGCTTCTTGAGTTCCTCCTTGAGGGTGTCGACCTCCTTGCCCTTGCTGCCGATGATGACGCCGGGGCGCGAAGTCGCTATGGTCACTGTAGCCATCTTGAGCGTACGCTCGATGATGATTCTCGACACGCTTGCGTTGGCAAGACGAGTCTGAAGATACTTGCGGATCTTGGAGTCCTCGAGCAGTGTGTCGCCATACTTCTTGCCGCCATACCAGTTCGAGTCCCAGCCACGGATCACGCCGAGGCGGTTGCTGATCGGATTAACTTTCTGTCCCATCTTGCTTAGTCGTTTGATTTGTTATACGTGTCGACACAGATCGTGACGTGGTTGGAGCGCTTGCGGATGCGGTATCCGCGGCCCTGCGGCGCGGGACGCATGCGCTTCAGCATCGGGGCGGCGTCTACGAAGACTGTCTTGACGTAGAGCTCGCCGGCCTCTGCCTTGCGCTCGTTCTTCTGCTCCCAGTTGGCGATGGCGGAACGGAGCAGTTTCTCCACCTTGCGCGAAGCCTCCTTGTTGGAGAACTTCAGGATGCCGAGGGCCTTGAAAGCCTCGACACCGCGTATCATGTCGACGACGAGGCGCATCTTGCGCGGCGACGAGGGCACGTTGCGCAGACGGGCGCAGTACTCGTTCTTACGCGCGGCCTTGATAGCCTCGGCAGCTTGTCTTTTTCTTAAACCCATTGTATGTTGTTCTGTTTATTTCGTGAATGTTTCGGGGCCTTATTTCTTCTTGTTGCCGGCGTGGCCGCGGAAAGTGCGCGTCGGAGCGAACTCGCCGAGCTTGTGGCCAACCATGTTCTCCGTCACGTAGACCGGGATGAACTTGTTGCCGTTGTGCACGGCGAAAGTGTGGCCGACGAAGTCGGGCGAGATCATGGAGGCGCGGCTCCAGGTCTTGATCACGCTTTTCTTGCCGCTTTCTTCCATAGCGGCCACCTTTTTCTCCAGCTTTACGGAAATGAAGGGTCCTTTTTTAAGCGAACGACTCATATTTGTCTGAATTAATCAAATTACTTTTTCCTTCTTTCAATGATGTACTTCGAAGAGTGCTTCTTGGGCGAGCGAGTCTTCAGGCCCTTTGCGTAGAGACCCGTGCGCGAGCGCGGATGTCCACCGGACTGACGGCCCTCGCCACCACCCATCGGGTGGTCGACAGGGTTCATGACGACACCACGGTTGTGCGGGCGGCGGCCCTGCCAGCGTGAGCGTCCTGCCTTGCCGCTGCTCTCCAGCGCGTGGTCGGAGTTGCCGACTACGCCCACGGTGGCGCGGCATGTGAGAAGCACCTTGCGGGTTTCTCCTGAAGGTAATTTGATGATCGCGTAATCACCTTCACGCGAGGTGAGCTGAGCGAACGTGCCGGCCGAGCGCGCCATCGAGGCGCCCTGTCCCGGACGAAGCTCTATACAATGGATTAGCGTACCTACGGGTATCTTCGCGAGGGGGAGGCAGTTGCCTACCTCGGGGGCCACATCGGCGCCGCTCATCACGGTCTGTCCCACCTGAAGCCCGTTGGGGGCGATCATGTAGGCCTTGTAGCCGTCGGTGTAGTAGAGCAGCGCGATGCGCGCCGAGCGGTTCGGATCGTACTCGATGCTCTTCACGACTGCCGGAACGTTGTCGTTCGTCCTCTTGAAGTCGATAAGACGCAATTTTCTCTTGTGGCCGCCGCCGCGATAGCGGGTCGACAGGTGGCCCGATGAGTTGCGGCCGCCCGTCGAGCGCTTGCCGACGGTAAGAGACTTTTCTGGTGTGGTAGCAGTGATTTGTCCTTTGAACACACCAATAACCTTGTGTCTTTGCCCAGGCGTAGTGGGCTTGAATTTTCTTACTGCCATTTTATCTTTAGATGTTGCTGTAGTAGTCTATCTTCTGTCCTTCTGCCACTGTGACGTAGGCCTTCTTGAACGCGGCGCGCTGGCCGCGGATCAGTCCGCCCTTCGTGTAGCGCTGCTTGCGCTTGCCGGCATAGTTGGCTATGTTCACTTTCTCGACGCGGACGTTGTAGAGCTTCTCCACGATGTCCTTGATCTGAAACTTGTTGGCGTCGGGAGATACGGCGAAGGTGTAGCAGTTCTGCTTCTCGCTGTAGGCCGTGGCCTTCTCAGTCACGATCGGTTTGATTTGAATGTCCATCTTTCTATATCTCCTTATTTGTATTCGTTGATGACGCCGACGCTGGCCTCGGTCAGAAGCACCGCGTCATTGTTGAGCACTGTGAACGCGTTGAGGTCCTTGGCCTGGGCGAGCAGCGCGTTGGGCACGTTGCGCACCGAGAGGAGCACGTTGTCGTCGGGGGCGGCGAAAACGAGCAGGACCTTCTTGTCCTGGAGCTTGAAGTTGCGGGCGATCTCCATGTAGGATTTCGTGCGCGGCTTGTCGAACGTGAAGTTCTCGATCACGATGACCTTCTTGTCGTTCAGACGCGACGTCAGGGCGATCCTGCGAGCCAGGGCCTTCATCTTCTTGTTGATCTTCGAACGGTAGTCGCGCGGACGGGGACCGAACACACGGCCGCCGTGGTAGAGCACCGGCGAGTTCAGGTCGCCGCGGCGGGCGCCGCCGCCGCCTTTCTGACGGCCGATCTTGCGTGTCGAGTACGACACCTCGCTGCGTTCCTTGCTCTTGTGGGTTCCCTGACGCTGGTTGCCCAGGTACTGCTTGATGTCGAGATAGAGGGTATGCTCGGCATTGCCCTTCTCCAGGTCGAGCGCGAACACCTCGTCGTTCAGGTTGACCTTGCGGCCTGTATCTTCGCCTTTGATGTTATATACTGCTACTTCCATTATTTCTCAACTATAACGATTGAACCTTTGGGGCCGGGAACGGAACCCTTAATCATCAACAAATTGTGCTCCGGGAGCACCTTGATCACCTGCAGATTCTGCACTGTGACGCGCTCGTTGCCCATCTGGCCGGCCATGCGCAGGCCCTTGAACACCTTGGCGGGATACGAGCAGGCACCGATCGAACCGGGTGCGCGCAGACGGTTGTGCTGACCATGCGTCTTCTGGCCTACGCCGCCGAAACCGTGACGCTTCACGACGCCCTGGAAGCCCTTACCCTTGGAGGTGCCGACCACGTCGACGAATCCACCCTCCTGGAAGAGGTCTACTGTCAGCGTGTCGCCCAGAGACGGCATCGTCTCGAACGACTTGAACTCGGCCAAGTGGCGATGCGGTGCTACCCCCGCCTTCTTGAAGTGGCCCTGCAGAGGACGCGTGGTGTGCTTCTCCTTTGCCTCCTGGAAGCCTACCTGCACGGCCTCGTAGCCGTCTTTCTCAAGCGTTTTGATCTGGGTAACCACACAAGGACCTACTTCGATAACAGTGCACGGAACGTTCTTTCCGTCGGCACTGAAAACGGATGTCATTCCGATTTTCTTTCCTAATAATCCTGGCATTTCTTTATTTTGTTTGTGGTTTGCTGTCTGTTCTTTTGTTTTACTTCGATCACACCTTGATCGAGACGTCGACTCCCGAGGGAAGCTCGAGCTTCATCAGCGCGTCGACGGTCTTGGCCGTGCTGCTGTAGATGTCGATCAGACGCTGGAACGATGAGAGCTGGAACTGTTCGCGGGCTTTCTTGTTGACGAAGGTGGAACGGTTCACCGTGAAGATGCGCTTGTGCGTGGGCAGGGGTATCGGACCGCTTACCACAGCGCCTGTCGACTTCACAGTCTTCACGATCTTCTCGGCCGACTTGTCGACGAGGTTGTGATCGTAAGATTTGAGTTTGATTCTGATTTTCTGGCTCATATTTTAATTTTGACTTACTGGCATGTTAAGCTCCGCAGCCCGGAGCCTTGCGGCCCCGGGCTCCGGATTGTGTTACTTCAGGAGGTCTACGCGGCCCTGGCACTCTGTCAGGACGTTCTTGGCGATCGAGTTGCTAACCTCGGCGTAGTGGCTGAACGACATGGTCGAGGTCGCGCGGCCCGACGTGATCGTACGCAGCGCGGTGACGTAGCCGAACATCTCGGCCAGAGGTGCCTTCGCCTTGACGATGCGGGCGCCCGAACGGCTGTTCTCCATGCCCTCTACCTGGCCGCGGCGCTTGTTGAGGTCGCCGATCACGTCGCCCATCGACTCCTCGGGTGTCACCACCTCGATCTTCATGATGGGCTCCATCAGGACGGGACCCGCCTTCTCCGAGCCATGCTTGAACGCCTGGATGGCGGCGAGCTCGAACGAGAGCTGGTCGGAGTCCACGGGGTGGAACGAACCGTCGAGCAGAGTCACTTTCAGACGCTCCACGGGATAGCCGGCAAGCACGCCGTTCTTCATAGCGGTCTGGAATCCCTTCTGTACCGAGGGGATGTACTCCTTGGGCACGTTGCCGCCCTTGACCTCGTCGACAAACTGGAGGCTGCCCTCGAAGTCCTCGTCGGCGGGCTCGATGCGCACGATGATGTCGGCGAACTTACCGCGGCCACCGGTCTGCTTCTTGAATACCTCGCGAAGCTCGACGGGCTTGGTGATGGCCTCTTTGTACGTTACCTGCGGACGGCCCTGGTTGCACTCAACCTTGAACTCGCGGCGCAGACGGTCGATGATGATGTCGAGGTGAAGCTCACCCATACCGCTGATCACGGTCTGGCCTGTCTCCTCGTTGGTCTCTACGCGGAACGTCGGGTCCTCCTCGGCGAGCTTCTGAAGGCCCACGCCGAGCTTGTCGAGGTCTTTCTGCGTCTTGGGCTCCACTGCGATACCGATCACGGGATCGGGGAACTCCATGGCCTCGAGCACGATGGGATGGTTCTCGTCGCAGAGCGTGTCGCCCGTGCGGATATCCTTGAAGCCGACGCCGGCGCCTATGTCGCCGCAGCCGATCTTCTCCATCGGGTTCTGCTTGTTGGAGTGCATCTGGAAGAGGCGCGACACGCGCTCCTTCTTGCCCGAACGGGTGTTGAGCACGTAGCTGCCGGCGTCGATGTCGCCCGAGTATACGCGGAAGAAGCAGAGACGGCCCACGTAGGGGTCGGTAGCGATCTTGAACGCCAGCGCCGACATAGGCGCCTCGCTGCTCGGCTCGCGGGTCTCGATCGTGTCGGGGTCGCCGAGGGCGTGGCCCTCCACGGCGCCTGCGTCCTCGGGAGAGGGCAGGTAGGCGCACACGGCGTCAAGCAGCGTCTGGACACCCTTGTTCTTGAACGACGATCCGCACAGCATCGGGTTGATCGCCATCGAGAGCGTGCCCTTGCGGATGGCGGCGCGGATCTCATCTTCGGTAATCGTCGAGGGGTCGTCGAAATATTTCTCCATCAAGGCCTCGTCGAGCTCGGCGAGCGTCTCGAGCATCTTGTCGCGGTATTCCTCGGCCTCGTCGCGGAGGCTGGCGGGGATTTCCTCGACGGTGTACTCCGCGCCCATCGTCTCGTCGTGCCAGAAGATGGCCTTCATCTGGATGAGGTCAACGACGCCCTTGAACGTCTCCTCGGCTCCGATAGGAATCTGGATGGGGAGCGGGTTGGCGCCGAGCACGTCGCGCAGCTGGCGGACGACCTCGAAGAAGTTTGCGCCCGAACGGTCCATCTTGTTGACGTAGCCGATGCGGGGCACGTTGTATTTGTCGGCCTGACGCCATACCGTCTCCGACTGTGGCTCGACACCGCCCACGGCGCAGAACGTAGCCACGGCGCCGTCGAGGACGCGCAGCGAGCGTTCCACCTCGACCGTGAAGTCGACGTGTCCCGGGGTGTCGATGAGGTTGATCTTGTATTTGTCGCCGTTGTAAGTCCAGAACGCGGTGGTGGCGGCCGATGTGATGGTGATGCCACGCTCCTGCTCCTGCTCCATCCAGTCCATCGTGGCGGCGCCGTCATGCACCTCGCCTATGCGGTGGGTCTTGCCGGTATAGAACAGGATACGCTCCGAAGTGGTGGTTTTGCCGGCATCGATGTGCGCCATGATGCCGATGTTGCGTGTAAGTTTGAGATCTTCGTGTTTAGCCATTTTCGTCTATCGATATTAAAATCTGAAATGAGCGAACGCACGGTTGGCCTCGGCCATGCGGTGCATGTCTTCCTTGCGCTTGAATGCGCCGCCCTGCTCGTTGAACGCGTCGACGATCTCGGCCGCCAGCTTGTCGGCCATCGTCTTTCCGCCGCGCTTGCGTGCGTAGTTGATGAGATTTTTCATTGATATCGACTCCTTGCGGTCAGCACGGATTTCTGTAGGCACCTGGAAGGTGGCGCCGCCCACGCGGCGTGACTTCACCTCCACCTGCGGAGTGACGTTGTCGAGAGCCTTCTTCCAGATCTCAAGCGCGCTCTTCTCCTCGTTGGGCATCTTGGCCTTCACGGTCTCCAATGCGGTGTAGAAGATGGTGTATGACGTGTTCTTCTTGCCATCGTACATCAGATGGTTGACGAATTTCGAAACCTTCACGTCGTGGAAAACGGGATCCGGCAGGATCACCCTTTTCTTAGGTTTTGCTTTTCTCATTTTAGAGTGTAGATGTTTAATGTTTTGATTTCGGCTGCTTTCGCAATCTTCAACTCGGCTCTCTTGCCGGGTTTACTCAGCCATTAGCCATCCAATAAATCAAAAACGTTGTTGAATTTGACTGTTTGTAAGAATAGGGCGCCTGTTATTTCTTGGCTGCCTTGGGACGCTTCGCTCCATACTTCGAGCGACGCTGTGTGCGGCCCTGTACACCTGCCGTGTCGAGCGTGCCGCGAACGATGTGGTAGCGAACACCGGGAAGGTCCTTCACACGGCCTCCGCGCACCATGACGATCGAGTGCTCCTGCAGGTTGTGGCCCTCGCCCGGTATGTAGCTGTTGACCTCCTTGCCGTTGGTGAGACGGACACGGGCCACCTTACGCATAGCCGAGTTAGGCTTCTTGGGGGTTGTGGTGTAGACACGCACGCACACGCCGCGGCGCTGCGGACATGAGTCCAAAGCCGGCGACTTGCTCTTGTCTTTCAGAACGTTACGCCCTTTTCTTACTAATTGCTGAATTGTAGGCATTCTTTGTCTGTTTTGTTATTTGGTTTTTGAGTTGTTTCGGATGTTGCCACGGCGCCCGAATCACACACATAACGCACGCCAAGCGATTGAAATCCAATCGTTTAGCCTGCGCCCACGTGCGTCCGCACACCGAAAGGCGATGCAAAGATACAAAAAATCAACGTCTTATCCAAACTTTTTAAGAATATTTTGAAAAAAGGGGGACGCCGTGTGGCGCCCCCCGGGGTAGATATCGTGCCGGCCGTGGCCGGCGGAATTTTCAGTTCATCCGTTATCTTACGATAACCTTGCGTACGGTCTTGCCTGCGGTCACGACGTATACGCCGTTGGCTACGGCTACCTCCGTCTTGAGCTCGCCTGCGCCGCTGTAGACTACCGCGCCGTTGGCGGCGGCAACCACTACGTCCAGACCCTCGGCATTCAGAACGACTACCTTGCCGTTCTCGGCCTTGATGCTTACGGCACCGTCACCGATACCGTCGACAGAAACATCCTCGCGTGTGATGACAACCTCGTCAGAGCCCTTCGACTCGCCCTTGTCTGTGTAGACCACAGTCACTACATATGTGTACTGCGTGCCTTCCACTACGTTCGAGTCTACATACTCGCAGTCGGCCACGGGGGCTTCGTTGATCTTCACGCCGTCACGGTATACGTTGTAACCTGCGATCTCGAGGTTGGCCGTCAGACCGGCCGGAGTGTAAGTGACGTCGTCTACCATCAGCATGAACTTGTCATTCGATTCACATACGATTGCGAAATACTTCGCGCCCGCGGGGAGGTCGGCCGTGAACTCTGTCCATTCGCTCGGAACGGCATTCGAACCCGCGCCCTCAATCTTGATGAAGTCTGATGCCTCCTTGCTGCCGGTCGAGTAGTATACGGCTACATTCTCAGGGTACTGACCCGATGTGTCGTAGCTGCGCGCGTAGAACGAGATGGTCTGTGCGTCGCCCGTCAGTTCGGGCGAGATTGCCCAGTCATTGTTCTGGACAGGAGGATTGCCCGTTCCGTCCGCGTTGAACAACGCGAAGAGATACTTCGAGCCGCTATGCGCTGCAAACGTTTCATTGCCAAGCTGCGACTGATCCCAGATCCAGAATGATCCTGTGGTCTCGAACGATGTGATGCCCGGAATCTCCATATTCTGGAAACCTCCTACGGGAGAACCGTCAAGGTCTGCGAACGTCCAGTCGCCATACTGTGCGGCGAAAGCGTCGCCGTCCTCGAAGTCGTCGGTAACCTGCTCGGCCACCCCGCCCTCAAGGTTGGGCTCGTTCCATGTCAGCTTGATACCGGCCTCTACGTTCGAAGCCTGAAGGTCGGTCGCCACGGGGAGGTTCGAAACAACGGGCACAACCTCGATCGAAGATGTCTGGTTGTTCTCGGCGTTCTCATCGGCGGCGTAAACCACCTTCGCATAGTAGGAGACAGGCTCCTCGGCGAGCGCCGACATAGTGCGCTCGAACGATACGCTTGCGGACTTGCCGGTTTCGATGGTGGCCACTTCCTTAGTCTCCACGAGTTCCTCATCGGCGTAAAGCTCTACGCTGACACCCTCGGCGGCCTGGGCGCCCACGTTGGCTACATTCACGTCAACATTGTAGTTCTCACCGGCCTTTACCTTGCCGGGAGCCGTGATGCCTGTAGCCGCCACATCATGCGCGAGTATCGAGCCAATCGAGAACTTGTCGAAGAACATATATGCATATTTCTTTACGATTCCGGTGATCTGGAACTGGATTGTCTTGTTGGCATACGCACCGAGCGAAACCTGTACACGACCCCATTCATCCGGCACACCGCCGCAGAGCTCATCGACAGTCTTCGGACCCATAACCGGAGTCCACTCTTCCTGACCGAGTTCCTTGACCGAGACGGTAATCTCATTGATGTCGGCGTCTCCGTTCTCACCTACAATATTGTAGGTGTAGAATACGAGGCCCGGATTCTCAATGCCATCGAGCGATATAAGACCCGAGAAGAAGTCAGCGCCCGTGTCGATATACTGGCCTTGGATTGCGATGAATCCGTCATCAGCATCCTGTGAAGTTATGCCCTCAAGGTCGGCATCTCCAAGAAGATTTACCGTACCGCCATCGATCGAACTGAGACCCCAGATATAGTTGAGGCTTCCACCGGGGAAGGACTCACTGAGTCCGTTGTAGGGAGTTCCGACAGGAATCATGTCGGTAGCGGCGAGATCGCCTTCACCTGCCGATGTGACGGCCAGTACGCCTACCTGTACGAAGTCCTGCTCGCCGGCTGCGACAGCCTGGTATGTATAGGACTCGCCTGTAAGGTTCTCAGCGATGGTGACGAGGGCGTTGCCCTCGGCCTTGACGAGTTTGTATGTAACCTCGCCGGCGGGAAGCGCATGGCCTTTGATGTCGGTGGTCACGGGTGTCCAGGATACGATTACCTGACCCTCTGTGTCAGTTCTCTGGATAGTCGCGCTCTCCACGGGAGAGGGAAGATCGAATCCGACGAAAGTCGTGACAGAAGCCTTGAGACCGGCGCCTTCATCATTGTAACCGATTACGGTGTAGGTCACGTTGCCCTGCGGAGCTGCCGTATCCTCATAAGAAAGGGGTGCACCGACTGCCGGAGCGTCGAATGTCTTGATTACCTCGTCGCCACGGAGAAGCTCTACCTTGGTGAGGTTCGAGAGCGTCTGGCCGTTCATTGTCTTGTCGGGAGCGTTGAAAGCAACTGTGCACTTCAGGGCACCGCTTGCGTCGGGGGTAGCCGTCAGGTTGGTCGCAAGACCCGGAGCGAGTGCGGATACACCGGCCTCGATCTGGAAGTTGTCAAGCCAGAGATAGAACATATCGGCGTCGGAGATTCCGTGGAAACCGATATAGTATGTGCCGTCCTCTTCGGGGGCAAGCATCTGGGCGAAGTCAACCCATTCGCCTGTGGTCAGGTCGGTCGCGGGAACCAATGTCTCGGTCATTCCCTCTGCGGTATTGGCCTTTCCATACTTAACCTCGATGCGCTCGGGGAACGATGTGCCGTTGCTCTTGGCCTGGAAGGAGACGTTGTATGCCTTGCCTGCCTCAAGCTTCAGAGGAGGCGTGATCAACCAGTCGTCCATATCCAGACTGCTGTTGTACGAAACGCGAATTGCGCCCTGGGTTTCCATCCAAGTCTTGCCGTCGCCATTGGCGTCGAGAATGGTCCATCCGTCGATGCCGGACTCGAAGTCGCAGCTGTAAGGAGGAACAATCGCGCCGAGAACGACCGTGTTCGTCTGTGCGGGGGCCGATACGAGTTCGCCGCATACAGCCTCGACTACATAATAATAGGAAGTGAGCGTAGCGGGTTCAGCAACTGCCTCTGTGAAGGTAGTCGTGGTGAGGTCTTCTGCCGCAACAGAGCCATCCGCACGTTTCACTGTGTAAGTCAGGTTGGCGGCGTCGAAATATCCGCCGTTGACCGATGCGGTGACTGGCAGCCAGCTTACCTCCATGTTGCCGTTGGCATATGTCAGGGTTGCGGTTGTAGCCTCGGGGGTGTCGGCGCCGACCCAGACTTTCTTAACCTTTGTCTTCGGGCCTTCGCCAACCTCGTTCGATGCGAAGATAGTGAAGTCGTACATGCCTGCGCCCATAAGCGTAAGATCGACATCTACAGTTACCGCTTTGCCGTAGGTGGTCTCGGCATAACCTACCTGCTCTCCGTTGGCCATGACGATTACGATGAGCTCGCCCGAGCCCGCGCTGCCGTCGAAGTTGGTCGAGGGAGTCGTAAGCGTGACCGTACCTGCGAGATTGTCCTCGGGGAAGTTAACGCTGACATTCTGGCACTCAGCCGGAGCGCCGGCTTCCGCTGCGGGAACGGGGACATACATGCCCATGATCTCGTCGCCAAGAGCATATTGGAACAGCTCGGTGGCCGCGCCTGTTGTCAGGTCTACCTCATAGAGACAAGAGGTTTCGTCCGGCGCGCAGACGTTCCAGAACATCCGGTCGGTCTTCGTGTCGATTGCAGCGCTTGAGAGATACTGAGGAAGCGCGCCCGTTTCTCCTATCAAGGTCACCGCACCGGTCGTCTTGTCGATCTTGTTAAGATGCGACTCAGTCACCTCAAAGCTGTCTCCTGAACCAACTCCAGCGTAGGAGATGGCATAGAGCTGACCCTGCGAATCGCAGGCGATGCTGTTCCAGTTGCCTTCGAGCGCAGCGATGGCGGTCACTGTGCACGCGGTTTCGCTGAACTCATACTTGGCAAGCTGCATTGCGGATCCGTCGGCAGTCAAACCGATACCGTATACATTGCCGGTCGTTGCGTCGTAGGTCATGCCGCCGTAAGTCATGTTATCGACCGCGCCGGCATACGAGCCGATTTCTTCGCCGCTCTCCACATCGTAGGCGTAGACGGTGACGAAAACCATTCCCCAGAAAGAGAAACCGTCGACCGCATAGTAGACGCCGTCAACACACACGCCGCCACAACCTGCGTTGGGTCCTTCCACCACGACCTCGGTCTGCGACGATGTCACATTGTAAATTCCGCAGGGGGCATTCTCCTCGGTCCACCCTTCCTGATAGACAACGCCGCCATATAGCGTCGGGATGTTGGCAGCCTCAAAAGAGGCAGCCTTCTTGATGCCTGCGGCCTTACGGCCTGCCATCTTCTTCATGTTGGCCTCGCGGAATGGTCCGGCTGCCTGCTTGTGCTGAAGGACGTTCAGGCCCTTCGCGCCTTTTGTTCTCTCAGGCTTGTTCTGAGCCTTCATTGTTACTGTTGCCTTGGCCTGCGACGAGGAGGCGCGTGTCGCCTTCTTCGCGGTCTGCGCGAGCGACGGACTGGCTACCGTAGCCGCAATCAGAGCAACTGAAAAAATCCGGGATAGAATTTTTTTCATAATTATCTCTTTTGGCCCTCGGATTTGACCCTGTTCCGCCGGCCGGGGCCTTCCGCCGACGGGGGTCGCAGATTAATATGGTTCGGTCCGACCGACGGCGTCTTGCGACGCGTCGGCCGGACCGATTCTTTATTTCACTATAATCTTGGCCGCATAGTTCTTTGCGGGCACTGTCACTACATAGAGTCCTGCGCGGGGCAGGGTCACCTTGTGGGCGCCGCGGGCTACGAGCGCGCCGGTGTAGTCGGACACGATGATCGTGTCGTCGCTGTCGCATGTCACGACGAGGCCGCTGACGCTGACCGCGAATCCGTCGGCCGAGATGCCGCATACGCCGGTGTTGCCGGTGTGCACCGAGATCTCCCCCGATACCTTCGACATGTGCGTGCCGTCGGTGGCCTGCACGGTGTAGAAGTAATCGGTGGCGGGGTTCAGGCCACTGACTGCCTCGGAAGTGACGTTGCCGACATGCAGGTCGGTGTAACCCTCTACGGGAGCGGGAACCATCTTGCTGCCGTGGAACGCCGTTACGTCGTCGAGGGCGAGATAGCCCTTGTTGCCTGTGCGTACGAAGACGATGCGCGCCTTGACCGCGTCGGCGGGGAAGCCGTCGACTGTCGTCTCCACGCCGCCCACCTTCTTGTCGACGTCGACCTTCGAGACGAGGGTCTCGGCGCCGTCGGCATTGTAGGCGTAGATGTAGATCTGGTCGCCCGTGGTGGTGTTGTTGCCTCGGTGCCAGAAAGAGATGCCGCTGATCTTGTCGGCATAGACGGGAGTCTCGAGATACTGCGAGCTTGCGAGACGCAACGCCGGAACGGCCTCTCCGCTGTATGCGGCGTTGCCGTATGAAGCCGCGCTGTTGGAATGCCAGTCGCCGATGGCCGTCACGCCGTTGTCGAAGCCGTTGATATCGGCATAGGGCTCGCCCGGAACCTTAATGAATACGTTCAGGATGTAGTCGGTGGCGTCCTCGAGAGCCTCCCAGTTGGCGGTGAAGCTGTTGTCACCGATTTCGGTGGCCTCGGTCGCCTTGACGGTGTAGTAGTCGAGCGTGAGACGTCCGGTGGTGACGGGCACCTCATCCGATTCCGCGCCGTTGTACCATCCGGTGGATGTCGTCACGGTGTAGAAGTATACCTTGCCGGGCTCGAGACCGCTCACTGGATACGTGTCGGTGTCGCCGACGTTGCGCGACTTGAAGCCGTTGAGATAGACCTTGGCGTCTTCGCCGGCCGCGCGGAGAGCCGCGCCCTGGTCGCTTTCGTCATAGTAATATACCGACAGGAGATGGTCGAAGCCGTCAGCCTTCACCCAGCGCGCCGTGAACGACTCGGTGGTGATGTCCTCGGCCGGAGCCACCGTCACGACCGGAATCTCGGGAGCCTCGGCGCCGCCAAGCACGTCGAACGTGATCAGTCCGTCGTTCTCGGCGATATTGGTAATCGGGAAGTTCACGGCCGAGCCGCCCCATGTCTTCATGGCAGGATTGGTCGACGCTGTGAACGATGTCTTGTGGGCCGTGCCCGGGAACGAGTCTCCGTCGCGCGAATAGTCGCTCTGCGAGCCGTCGGCCTCCTCGATGTCGACATACTGATGGCTGGGAGTGTTGTTGACCTGGTTGCGGTTCCAGACACTCTCGTTATAATCCACATGCCATATCAGCATGCCGTGACCGGGAATATACGTGTCCCAGCCTTCCTGCTGACGGTTCTCGAGCAGGAAGAACTCCGTGTCCTTGGCGGTGCGGATCACGCCGCACACGTTTTCCGACACGGGCTGGAGCGTCGCCGAGAGGGCCTCGGTGACCTCACGGGGTTTCAGCCATCCCAAGGCGTAGCGCTCGAACGCACCGTAGTTGGGAGGCGTCATGCCGTCGTTGTTGTAGGGGCCGTAGTCCATGCACGACCATGCGCCGGGCGTGAACGCGCCCGTATAACTTGTGGCGTACAGGTCGGGGAGCCCCATCACGTGGCTGAACTCGTGCACGAACGTGCCGACGCCGTCGGGGCGTCCGCTCTCCCATTCGTTCGAGCAGCCATAACGGTCTACGATGACGCCGTCGTGCACTTCGTTGCTGTATCCGGCCGAAGCCAGATTCCAGGCGTGGGGCCATACGGTGTCGCTTGATCCGCCGGAAGCCTCGCCGCGTCCGGCGTAGAAGATGAAGATGTTGTCTACATATCCGTCGCCGTCGCGGTCATATTGTGAGAAGTCAATCTCGTCGTCGAGCATGTCGCAGGCCTCGATCACCATCTGCTCGGGGCGCAGGTCGTTGCCGTTCCACCAGCTGTCGTTGCCCCCGTAATATGCCATGTCGTGCGACAGTGTCACCGGGCCGAAGACGTCGAACACGGGCCGGAACGCGCCCTGCGAGTTGAAGCGGTAGAACTCGGCAGCGCCGCCGGTGCCTCCGAAGTCGTTGAAACCGTCTTCGTTGAGCATCCGGGTGAAGTAATCCTTGGCGTCGGTCTTATAGCCGTCGGCCGCGGTGTGGAACTTGACGTCGGTGTATTCGACGAGAATCACGATGGCGCGCTGGTCGCCGTATGCGGGGAACTGCGAGCCGCGGCTCGAGGGGAAGAGGCCGTAGCCTTTCTCATAGGGAGGGCCGTCGTTGCCGTCGGCAGCGAGGGCGGGAGACTTCATCAGACCGGGGGCCACGGCTCCCGACGTGCGCTTCACCGCACGAGCCGCGCGGGCGTTCACACGCGTCCCGAGCGTCGCCTTGTCGACCTTGGCCAGGAACGTGCGGGCGGCCGCGCCACGCGCTTCCGCATGACCGGCCTTGATGCCCGAGTCGATCACGTCGCCGTTGGCCGCGATGTCGCAATAATAGAAGTTGCCATCCTTCTCAAGCAGAGGATAGCCGTCTTCGGTGAAATACTGGTGGAAGGACTCGTCGCCCGTGAGCCGGACGCGTAGCTCGGTGCCGTCGGCTGTCTCGACGGTCAGGACTCCCCGCTTCGCCGGCTTGGCGATCAGCTGCAGTCCACATGCGGCCGCTACCGTAATGAGTCCGATCTGTAGAAAGTGTTTTCTCATACTCTCTCTGGTTTTATCCGAGATTAAACGATTTTGATTCTTCTGCCTCCCGGCCTGTAGCATCCTGGGATGCTCCGGAAGACTGCGGCCGACGCGGGGTGTCAAAATCATAATATAGTTCAGCGTGCGTTAAAATATGGAATCATCACACCCGTGTTACCGCTTTCCCTATTTTTGTTTTGCAAATATAGTTCTTAAAATTGGGGCGTGCAAATTTTTGATGAGAAAATTTTTAAAAATCTTTACAATTTGAAACATTTCCTCGAAAATTTTCCCGAAAATGAATTTATTTTAAATCTTTGTTTAATATTCGCCCTCCAAAAGCCTCAGTTTTTCACCTTCATTCAGTTTTGACCGCCAATTTTAAACATTTTTCACCGAAAACACGTCATTGCGACACCGCAAACAACTACAGACCCCGCGCGCCGTAAGCACACGGGGTCTGCGTCGCGGCCCTCGGGGCCGGCGGTGTGTCATTATGCTATTTGAACTGCGACGCGTAGGCGTGAATGTATTCGAATATGTGCCTGTCGGTGTCGGTGAGCTCGAGCCCTCGACGCCCCATCACGCGCGACGCCGTCTGCATGAACGTGTCGATGCTGATCGCGCTGAATCCACCCTCGGGACTGCCGTTGCGGAAGCTGGGGATGAACTGGCGCGGAAAACCGGCGCCGTGGAAGTTGACGCCGACGCCCACCACCGTCGCCGTGTTGAACATGCAGTTGATGCCGGCCTTCGAGTGGTCGCCCATGATGAGGCCGCAGAACTGAAGGTCGGTCCGCATGAACCGCTGCTGGGCGTAGTTCCAGATGCGTATCTTGGAATAGTCGTTCTTGAGGTTGCTGGCGTTGGTGCCGGCACCGATGTTGCACCACTCCCCCACCACGGCATTGCCCAGATAGCCGTCGTGCGACTTGTTGCTGTAGCCGAACATCACGGCGTTGTCGACCTCGCCGCCCACCTTGCAGAAGGGCCCGAACGTCGAGCCGCCGTAGATCTTCGCCCCCATCCTGACCTTTGCCTCAGCGCAGACGGCCAACGGTCCGCGCAGGCACGACCCCTCCATGATCTGCGCGTTCTTACCTATATATATAGGGCCGTCCTTGAGATTGAGCGTCACGCCTTCGACCACGGCCCCCTTCTCGATGAAGAGCGCCGGCTGGCGGTTGCGCAGTTTGGCGGGACCGAGCACCCTCACCGACGGGTCGGGGGCGATGCCGGCGCGCCCGCGCGTCAGCCATACGAAGTCGTTGTATATCTCCTCGGCGTTCATCAGGAAGATGTCGAACACGTAGCGCAGCCGCCGCGTGTCGTTGGCGCTCTCGCGTCCGAAAGCGGGATCGAGCGCCTCGAAATCGCGCCTCACCCCTCGGTAGGCCCAGATGCCCTCGCTGTCGCGCAGGGCCTCCCCGGCGCGGAGCATCGACGCCTCAAGGGCCGTGGCCTTGTCGGGAAGCTTGTTGCCCGCCACGAACAACGCCTCCTCGTCCTCGCCGCAGTCGAGCGGAAACTTCTCGCGCAGATACTGGATAGGATAGAACGAATACTCGCCCGGCAGGAAATGTTCCCATTTCTCGCGGACCGTCACTATGCCGACGCGGAACGCACCGACCGGCCTGGTATATGACAAAGGCAGGAGATTACGGTAATTCTCGAGCGTGTCGAACAGCACTATCTTCATGGTTGGTATAGGCTTTTGGGTTTTGTTGGTGTAGGCTTTAGATTTTGTTTCGTCTGCAAATATAACTCTTTGCGCCCAAACAAGCAAATAAATCTTTAAAAAGCCCCATCCCGCGCAGCCCCATCCCGCGCAGCCACTGTGGCGCGACCGAAGGGAGCGCTCCGCCCCGAGGGGAGCGCTCAGGCCCCGAAGGGAGCGCTCCGCCCCGCCGCCCCCATATAAACTGCAAGCGCGACACTCAATTTCACAATTGGGCGCCGCGCTGTGATTTTTTAGAATTCGCCTGTTTTCACAAACCGGTCGGGGATCTTACTCAACCACTAACTTACAATTATATATCACTATTACTAAAAGATTTTTGACTTGCCATCTTATTCGTACCGGAATCTCTCCGGCTCATTTCGATTACAAAATTAATAAATTTTTCAATTCTACGCTCACTCCCGATGAGAAATTTTTTACCCGATGCGTCAATCTGGCCAATTATATTCCAATACAACCAGGAATTTGACACGCTCTTATCGAAAACCGCCCCAAAACGTGCCTATCAGGACAAATATGCCATATATTGCCCCGCATCCGTCCGAGCCGCTCCACGGCCGTCTTGATTCGCCCGTCTGATGCTCCGACCGAAAAAAGAGCCCGAAAAATTTGTTTTCTCTGTCGTATTTGATAACTTTGCAACACCAATAAAACTGAAACACTATGAAAAAGAATTTCGAATATCTCGGCCGCCTTCGCGAGGCGATGGCAAGCAGGGGAATCGACGCTTGCGTCATCTCGGGCACCGACCCCCATCAGAGCGAACTGCCGCCCCGTCACTGGCGCGGCCGCGAGTGGCTCACGGGCTTCGAGTCGGAGAACGGCACCAACGGCACGGCAGTCGTCACCGCCGACGACGCCCTCTGCTGGACGGACTCAAGATATTTCATCCAGGCCGAGGACCAGCTGCGCGACACCGGCTTCCGCATGATGAAGGAAGACGGCCCCGACGCCGTCGACCTCGTCGACTGGCTCACCGAGCACACCTCGGCCGGACAGAAGGTCGGCATCGACGGCATGACTTTCTCGGTGGCCTACGCCCAGCGCCTCGAGCAGGAGCTCAACGACAACGGCGTCAGACTCGACACGGACTTCCCGATGTTCGACACGATATGGCCCGAACGCCCGTCGCGCCCGCTCAACAAGCTCTTCATCCATGACGAGAAGATCGTGGGCCAGACCGTCGACTCGAAGATCGAGGCCGTCCTTGCCGAGACTCGCGCCGAGCTCGCGAACGCAATCCTCATTTCGGCGCTCGACGACCTGGCATGGACCACCAACCTCCGCGCCGCCGGCGACATCAATTATTCGCCGATGTATGTCGGCTTCCTGTTCCTGAGCGACGACGCGAGGGTGCTCTTCGTCGACGACGACAAACTCACCGACGACGTCCGCGCTCACCTCGCCAAGTACAACATCGAGACCCGTCCCTACGACAGCGTCAAGGAGTTTGTCGAGACCCTACCCAAGGAGACGCGCCTGCTCATCGACCCCGCCAAGACGGCGCGCGGCGTCTACGACCATATCGGCTGCGCCACGGTGTTCGGCGGCGACGGAGTCGCCAAACTCAAGAGCATCAAGAACGACACGATGATCGCCAACCTCGCCACGGCCATGGAGAAAGACGGCGTGGCGCTCACACGTTTCTTCATGATGGTCGAGAAGGAGTATCCCACCGGCCGCCTCACCGAGGTGGAGCTGGGCAGACGCCTGCGCGAGCTGCGTCTCTCCGACCCGAGCTGCGTCGACGAGAGCTTCGCCCCGATCCTGGGCTGGAACGCCCACGGAGCCATCGTACACTACGAGGCCACCGAGGAGAGCGACGTGGCCATCGAGGGCGACGGCCTGCTGCTTGTCGACTCGGGCGGCCAGTATACGTTCGGCACCACCGACATCACGCGCACCGTCGCGCTCGGAGTCCCCACCGCCGAACAGCGCCATGACTTCACGCTGGTGATGAAGGGCCACATCGCCCTGTCGAACGCCATCTTCCCCGCCGGCACCACGGGCCACCAGCTCGACGTGCTCGCCCGCCAGTTCCTCTGGAAGGAAGGCAAGGCATACTATCACGGCACGGGCCACGGCGTCGGCTACTTCATCAACTGCCACGAGGGTCCGCAGAACATCCGCCTCAACATCAACCCCACCCCGCTCGAACCGGGCATGATCACCAGCAACGAACCGGGCCTCTACCTCGAAGGCCGCTACGGCATCCGCTGCGAGAACCTGATTGTCACCGAGCATTACGAGACCACCGACTTCGGCGAGTTCCTGCACTTCCACCCGATGACGCTCTTCCCCTTCGACCGCTCGCTCTTCGAGCTGGAGATCATGACTCCCGAAGAGATCAAGTGGGTCGACGACTACCACCGCCTCGTCCGCGAGCGCCTCACCCCCCTGCTCACCGCCGACGAAGCCGCCTGGCTCGCCGCCAAGACGGAGCCCCTGGCCTAATCGTGGCACGACCGAAGGGAGCGCATACCGTGGCGCGACCCGAAGGGAGCGCAAACAAATAAAAAAGCATAAACAAGCATGATACTCAAGACAGTAAGAGGCTTCACGCCCAAAATGGGCCGCGACTGCTACATCGCCGACAACGCGGCCATCATCGGCGACGTCACCATGGGCGACGAGTGCAGCGTTTGGTTCGGCACCGTGCTCCGCGGAGACGTCAACACGATCACCATCGGCGACCGCGTCAACATCCAGGACGGATCGGTGCTGCACACGCTCTACCAGAAATCGGTCATCGAGATCGGCAATGACGTCTCGATCGGCCACAACGTGGTGATACACGGCGCCAAGATCCACGACTACGCGCTCATCGGCATGGGCGCCATCGTGATGGACGACGCCGAGGTCGGCGAGGGCGCGCTCGTCGCCGCCGGTTCGGTGGTGCTGAGCCGCACCAAGATCGGCCCCCACGAGATGTGGGCCGGGGCTCCGGCCAAGTTCATCAAGATGGTCGAGCCCGAGAAGGCTAAGGAGATGAACATCAAGATAGCCCGCAACTACCTGATGTATTCCCGCTGGTTCACCGAC